>LT629764.1:1107500-1810000 GCA_900105225.1 Paenibacillaceae bacterium GAS479
TTGCACGTTTCTAGACACCGTATCTGTTTGACCCAGCCTGTCTTCCACTACTTGTCTGATTCGGAATGTACCAATAGAAGAGAACTCTTTGGTCCATCTCTCTCGATTCTGGGAAGCCATAATCTCCGTACCTCCACCAAGATTACGAATAAAGTAGTCATGTGGCAAGTTCGTACGACCACCATCCTCCTTATCCCACGCTATGGAGTCGATGCTGACCGGAACTCCTCGATAAGCAACGGTGTCGCTGAGATTGAATCCAGCATGAGGCGGCTCGTCTGGCTGCGGTACGCTGCCAATGTAGATGGTCTTTTCAACGTAATTACTCCATGCCTCATACTCGTCTTTAACGGCTAGCCCAATGGTGTACTCTCCTATCTCGTCTGGAGAAACAAGCTTGCTCCTAACAAACTTCCCTGACGGAGAAATATAATAGAACTTTTTCTCCAATATTCCCTTTGTACGAACATAATCAATCCCCGTGTTCTCCGTCGAGTAATGACCTGCATTCAAATAGCGGTCCAAGTCTCTACTTCGATCGGTCCAGAGCACGGTTCCATTTGAGGCGATAGAAAGATCATAATCAGAGATCGGCTTTCGATGAACAATTACATTCCTCACATATGTGTTGGACTCTTTCCTATAGCCCTCGAACTCCATTCGCGGATACAGGAAATTTGAATTAGGGTCATCTGTCGTTTTATAAGTAACCCTGTACAATCCGACTTTATCCAATCTAGTTATTGGAGTCGTGTAACTTTTCCCACTATGAATAGAAGCCCCTGATTTGCCATCACCGGCATCCAGAAATTTCTGGCTAAGCTGATCATATCTCCATGACGTTCTGGCATTGATGAATGGATCCTTCTCCGTGTCATCGTTTCTAATGGTGTAAGTGATATCCGTATCGACGATAGCTACTCCATCTAGGATCGTAGAGGAACTGAGTGTCGTGAGATCCGAATAGCTCATATTGTAAAATTCGGTTTTTGGAATCTCGGCAAATGGACCAAATGTCCCGCCATTGTTGAATGTGTCGTCCATTCGGTCTATAACGGGCGTACCGTCTACGTACACTTTAATCTTATTGTCCAAATACTGTACCTTGATGGAGTATGATTGGTTTAGGGTAAATGGGTAATCTGCAATCTGAATGACAGTTCTATTACCACTTGCTACTTTTACTAGCTGAATCTTCTTTCGGTTCATCTCCACTCGATACATATTTCGATGATCCTGAGCAGCAAAACTGAATCCAGAAAATATTTCAGCACTTCCCGTGGACATGTTCATCTTCAACTTAAAGTTATACGAAGCGTTTTTTAGCTTAATTGTTCCTAACAGTTGATTATGTGTTGAGACCGATTTGGTTTCCTTTCTATTAGAGGAACTGGGATCATAGAAAATCATTGTTCTTCCGCTATAAACTCCATAATTGCCCCGATCAGTTACATAAGCCGTTACCGACCCGTCATCGTTTAAAGTTATCCAGGTATCGTCTGATAAACCACGCCCATTACTTAAATCCCACAGCTGCCCTGTATTTACATCTGCTTTTTTCAGCGAAGATCCAGACATAAAGTACATGTGGTTGCTATTATCAAGTGCACCTCTAAAACCGAACGCTCCTGGAGAAGAGCTAAGTGAGCCATTTGAATTGAGCTTTTTCAATAATGGGCTGTAGCCTAGTGCAATATTGTCCCATGTGATAACAGATGTAGGGTTAGAGGTATCGTATCCCATCACATTTCTAGAAGCTGTATTACTTTGCATATTTAAAATATCAGAGCTCGTTAACCCCCATAAACCATCCAATGTCTGAACGGCTGAAGTATCGTTGTAAGCATTGAATCCACTTAAAACCTGTTCGGTATCAGGATCCCACAACGAGACTCCCGAGTAGGCTCCAGAAGGAATATCAGAATACCTACTATTATTAAAAATATACTGCATTTTGTTATTCGGTGCGGTTTTCGATCCTTCCCCATAAAATGAATTTACATCCCCTGGTGCTCTATCATAGTATTGGATTGAACTTGAGCCGTCCCAATTGACGGAAATCCGTTGATGATCATAGTTATCGTAACCATCGTAGCGGTGAGTATAAAAAAAATCGGCGAACTTGCCCGCAATTCCATTTGCTAGAATGGTTCCATTAGAAGTCCAGCTGCGGAATACTATAGTTCCATCCACGATAATAAAGTCAGAGTATCGAAACGGCTGGCCGGCCGGATTGATAAAGCTATCCATGTAATACCACTTGAACCCTCGATCGCCATCGCCCCAAACCCAGTTTTCAGCCGTGTAAACAATACCTCTACCATAATCAACACCATATATCCTCGATGACGCTCTGAATCCAAGATTATTGAAGACCCCATTTTCAAATTTGTAAATGTTGTATCCCTTCTGGTTATCGCCTGATTCTACTGCAAAATATCCGTTCCCTAAGCTTTTGGCCCCACTAAATTCACTGTCTACATTCGGAATCATTCCACTGTCAAAAACGAATGTACTTCCCGGATTCGGACCAAAGGATAATGAATTTCGCTTAAATGAGGTAAATAACAAGGATAAAGAGCCATTGGATGAGTTATAGGCCCAGCTGCTAGTTTTATTATCCTTGTAGAAATCGCTGTTGTTCCAATTAGCTACAATGTTGCCCCGCATTGCCACGGGTACAACAGGTTCAGGAGATATCGATTCCGATGTTATATCAAAGGAAACGGTTGGCGAGTCGTTAATCGCTTCCAAAATGAAGCTTTTACTCCCATCCTTACCGTAGTCTTCTTTTACATAAACAATGAACTGGTACTTACCAACATTCGGTGCTTTGAAATCAAAGGTTTTATCACCACGCATCGTGATAGCTTGCATTGCTTCATCGTCAAAAGTTCCGTTGTTGTTAGAGTCGTAGCGATAGGTAACTTTGTTCTCAACAATGGTATCTCCGTCGGGAGAATATGATGTGTTTTTGAAAGAAACTAACCTATTCCGCAACGTCGGTTTGGAAAATTCCAGTCTTGGCACAGGCGGCATATCTTCCAAAACCGTCAACTGATGTACAGCTGGTTCGAGCGATTTAAGACCAAGCGTGTCATACACGTCCAGTTTGATGTCTATCTCGCCTGGCTTGACATATACCGTGCGGATATCCCCTATCCATTCGTCACGAGTATGGTCAATCGCCCGCCCTTTGATGGGACTATAGCTGTTTTTAGAACTGAATGGCTCCTTCAATGGCCGATTTTGCTTCACCTGTGTGGGACCAATGATCTTAGCTACCGGATTCGGCGGAACTACAGTAATTGAAGTGGACGCAGTTGTAACCGCTCCCCATTGATCGGCCAGTGATGCCTCTACTTTGAAGTATCCTAAGCTATCCATCGTTAGGTTGGTGTACTCCCACATCATGGTCTCCCCTCCATATTTGGAAGGAATACTTCGAATAAACTCTTGATCCGCTGATGAAAATCCAAATCCTCGAAATTGGATGCTGTCTCCATCCGGATCGGAAGGAGTTGGAATCATTGGATTATTGATTAGTACCAGGTTGAGCACTTGACCCTCATATGCTTGTGATAGAGGTTTGGTTGGATCTCCGTTCGGATCGACAAATCCAATATGGAGTATAGGAGGTTTATTGCTGCTTGGACCGTTAATCTCAAGTGGCTTAGGCCCTACCGTAATTTCACCACAGCTTGTCTTTAAGATCATAAACACCTGAAAACTTCCTATTCCCAATACAGAGGGCCACTTCGAAAACGGATAAGTTGTCTCTTCTGTGTAATTATTCTGATCTGGACTTGTGTATGTAAACATGCCTTGCTTGATCTGCCATTTATGAGAAACGTATAAACACTGATTAAGGATAATATTTTTGGGCTTGAGAGAGAATGTTTCACGGTAAGCAATCTTCGGCTTGATGACATCGAAGTCGCCGGTGAAAGATTTAGGAGGCTCTTCATAAAAGAACGTAATATATGCTTTCGATTGCGCGATGGTGAGATTCACTTGCTGAGTTGTATTACTTGTAGGCGAGTTATCATAACTCGAATAAGAAAGGCTGGAACCTAGAATTTTGCCATAGGAAGGTTCTGATGCATATGATTTGGTGTAGGGCAATGGAGCGACTGCTTGACTGTCCTCATAACGGTTTTCATAGATGCCATTCGGGCCAATGCGTACCATGTGTCGGATATTCACTTCGCCAGCTGTGGGATCTCCACTACCACTGCTCCGCTTATAGTATAGGAATAAAGTGTACTTATCATAATTCCCATCATAAACGAATGCAGGGGGATTACCGGAAATTATTGATCCTGATGGCGGATCTAATGTTGTTGATTTTTTATAGCCTACATATTCATAATTGGTATTTGTTTTTGGGGGATTGCCAGAATAGCTTCTACCCCCAGTCATATTAATACTTTCAGTTTGAAATACTCTGCTTAAACTTTGTCCATCGGTCGTAAATGAGCTCGTTTGGAATTGGCCATTAAGTTCAAATGTAAATACAACGGGAAAATAATATCTTAATCCCTGTACGTTTGGGCTACAATCTGTACACGCTTGTTCTTCCGCAATGATGTCGTAAGGATCAAATGCATCCAAGTCACCAATAGTCTTAACGTCGAATGTGACTGTTTCTGTTCCGATTCCTTCTTTTGTGAGTATATCAGGAGTAACGGTAGTGTTACCTCGCCAGTCAGCATATCGGGCATAGTTGTCATTGGGACGTGAAGCATTAAAATAGTTCTTATCTCTCTCACTATCATTAAAGAGCTGAACAGAAACACCTTTAACCATTCTTCCAGGGAATGTAAATGAATATGTATTCGTTATTGGGACACCTTTTTGCCCTTTTTTATATGTTGTCCACTCTCCGACTGAATTGCTCCATATGTCAATATACATAAAACCAACTGCATATCTTTTGTTGTTAGAAGAATCATCCATATCTCTTGCAGGCACGATGTGAGAGTTCCCGCCACCAGATGCATTTGCCGATATGGTGCTGTACATTGGAAGAATCGACATTAATAAGGAAACGATCAAGGGGATGACGATAAATTGTTTTTTCAATAGCATCTTCACGTCAGCCACACCTCAGTTTGCTTTAAATAAAATTGTATAATCATAATCAATTCTAAGTTGAATATATTTAATTTCGCTAAGTGTAAGAGATTCCCAGGTAGCAATTCCATCGTTTCGGTCAGCAATAGAGGCAATGGGATAGTAGTTCGCTTTACTAGCAGCCGTTCTTTCTCTAAATGGGACAATATCACCTCTCAATCTAGCAATATCATCTTTTATTAGATATGCTAAACCAATTGCCGGTGTTTTTGATGACGAAGTAAATCTCAAAAACTGATTAGATTTGTTCGAAGAAACGAGATCTATTCTAAAATAGCTCACACCTTTTATGGAAATTGGAAAATTCTTTCTTGATAAAATCAAACCTTTTGTTTGCTTTAGTTTGCCTAAACTACCCCAGGATATTAGTAATCGCTCCATAGCACCCTCGTAATAATCCTTATAAGGTTCTAAGCTAACAGGTTTAGTAACACTCTCGATGTCAGGAACCTCCTTATTACCAATCCATACATAATCAAGAGCCCCATCCCACTCGACCTTTTCTTCAAAAGCCTCCGCGATAAGTCTCAGAGGAACCATTGTTCTTCCGTTTTGGCTATACATAGGCTGAGCAAAATTTATATTATTCCCATTTATAGTAGCGACTTTGGAACCTGCTTTAAGCTCAACACTGTTTGCATCTTTCGAGAGTGTTACATTACCATCAGAATACTGAACAGAGGCTCCCATAGCTTGCGCAACTCCTCTAAGCGGAACATATACACTTCCACCTTTTAAATCTGCTTTAGCTCCTAATAGATCCATTTGACGAGCATTATAAGTTACGATAATCGGATGAGTGGTTGGAACAATTTTCTCTGCTGTAGCGGCATGGCCCCATTGAGGGCTACTTGCAAGAACTGGCAACAGGAGTATGCTAGCCGTAATGCCTTTAATTACTTTCCTCATTTAAATTCCTCCATTTTATTATTCTCTGTGTAGCCCTCTTATTTAGAGCTATTAGTTCAAATTTTCCGCTCAATTAAATCTAATATCGACCAAAAAGCAAACTTCTTCCATATCCTCATAAAAAAGGACTAATAAAACAAAAAAGCACCCGTCGCAGAATAAACTGCGAAACGGGTGCTTCCCGGTTCCAATAGAATGGAAAACCTTCAATTGAGATCATTATAACTAAAATTTAGGAGAAAGCAAGCCTCATGTTTGGAAAGGAAAATACGAGGCTCGCACATACAAGAATTATTTAACGACCTATCAATATTACTTGGTGGTCGTTAAAGCTCCTGCTTGCTACTATTTTGCCTTTTGGCCTTTCGTTACTTTCACGGTTAAAACATCACTAGAGGTGATACCAGCTGCATTAACCAATTCAATGCGGTATTCGTACGTACCAATTGCGCGACCGGCAATCGCTTTTATCGCTTGCTGTGCATTCGGCGAAGCAGCAGTCAACGTTTTCGTTTCGATCAGAACTCCATTCTCATGGAGCCGATACTCCGTACCGTTGGTGCCCCACCACATGTTCATGGTCAGCTTAAAGCTGCCGTCGCCATCCCAGTTGTCGTGGGCCAGAACAGGTTTGCCTGGAGCTGCATCCGTAACTGCTACGACCAGCGGATCGCTCTTCGTCGTGCCGAGAGCGTTGACCAGTTCAGCCGTGTACGTGTAAGTTCCGTTTTTGTTTCCTTTCAATTCGACCTTAGCGGTTTGAGCATTCGGAGAAGCGTCGTCCAGCGCTTGCGTGCTGATCAGAACGCCGTTTTCGTACACTTTGAGAATATCTCCGTTATTTCCCCACCACATATTCATCGTGACGGTGTAATTGCCGTCTTTCAAGCCATTCGCTTGGGAGATGTCGCTGGAAAGAACCGGTTTGCCTGGTATTCCGGTGTAAAGCGGGAGGGCGACTTTAACGGTCACATCCTGCGCTTGAACCGTGAATCCGTTCCATTTCACCGTAGCTTTGATGACGGTGGTACCAACGGTTACAGCCGTGATTTTGCCTCCAGCGTCAATCGTTGCTACTTCCGGTTTGCTGGAGCTGTACGTTACTACCGCGCCGATCAGTGCAGTCGGAACGTCGCTGCTCAGCTTGCCGGACACACGAGCGGTCGTCGTTTTTTCCGGCTGCAGCTTCGGAGATTCAACCGATAGCTTCACCTCGGACAAAGTATTTAACGGAGCAGGATTTACAAGTGTAACTCCTGTGTCCACTCCCGTTATTCCGTTAGCCGGAACCTTAACATTCACAGGCAGCGTAGAATAGATGCCCATGCTGTCAATCGTGTTGCCCGAGAAAGTCACATTTTTCGCATTTTCCACCGCAATGACAGACGTCGGATCGATGCCCTTATCGGCCCCGTTATTGTTCGGCTCTGTCAAATGCGTCCGCAGGAACTTGTTGTTTTTAACGGTGACATTGCTGACGTTGTTCAAATTCAGATTAAGTCCGTTGACATTGTCAAAAGTATTGCCCTCAATAAGAATGTTGTCAAAAGCCAGTTCACTCTTAATGTTGCCAGCCGCAAATCCAATCGATCCGGATTGATCGGACCAAGGCATATAATGATGATACCCTGTGCCGATAATCTTGTTGTTTCGGATAATTAGATTGCTTCCTGCACCGGCATGACTATCCGTGACAACTTCCGGTGAAACGATGATGGCTTTGTCGCCGCCACGGAAGGTATTGCCCTCAATCAAGCCGTCGCCGGCTTTCAGCAGCATACCGCGTCCCGGGCTGTAAACATCGTTGTTTTTAAATACAAATCCGTTGCCCATACGGTCCGGGCTGAAAATAAATTGTTCCACTTGGAATGGAGACTGACGGTCAAGCTTGATTTTATAATAGGTTTCTTCCGTAAATCTCCAAGGCGTCCATTGCGCAGCCGAATTGATTTTTTCAAGCAGCGCCGGGTCGATGCCAACGGTGTTCCTAGCTACATGTTCAACCGAAACTACAGTCGCCTCACTGCCGGAATTATTAAAGTCTCTCAGTCGGTCGCCCGCTTTACCGGCTTGGCTTCCGTCACGCAGTACAATGACGATTTCATTGCCTTGAACTTTTACGACTCCATAATCCCCGGACTGAATGCTGAAAGAATCGTCCCCTGCACTGTAAATAGTGGAGTTTTCAACAATCGGGCCTTTTTTGGTCGTTTTAAACTGAACTCCGTCCCACACTGCCGTGAGCAGCGGTTTTTCCGTAGCTCCCGGAGGAGGAGGGCCTGGAATCAGCTTAAAGCCATTGAATACCGTACCGCCTTCGCCGCCGGCCTCCAAGAAGCCAAAACCAGGAGCGGTATGAATTGTGAAGTCTTCGAATACAATTCCGCTGCTGTCTCCAACTGTAATGCCGTGCGGAATTCCGCCTGGTCCCGGTCCGCCTGCGAGCGTCACCGGATCGCCTACATCGACGTTACGGCCTACGCCGTTCAGCGTGATGCGGACCGTGTCGTCATCGTTCCACGCCGCAGTCGTTCCCCAAAGATGATTGATGCCGTGTTTTTGGAACTTCGTTTCAGGATCATAAATGGTAAGCCTGGAGTACAGCTTGCGCGGATAACCCTCGGCAAGTTCAATATCAACATAGGAGAGATCCGCAGCAACAGCCTTTACTTTACCTTGTGTGAACGGCAGCGGATCGTAGTTAATGACCATTCCGCTGATTTTCACGTTTTTGCTGCTTTCAATATTAAGAGCTTTCGTAAGTTTAGTTCCGATAACCGTTACACCATCAGCTACGATTTCCAAATTGTTTGCATTGGAGATGGAAATAAGGACATTTCCAGCCTCTTCCCCAATGCGGTACGTATTCGGAGGAAGGACAACTTTTGATTTTCCAGCCGCAATCGCAGCGTTAATCATGGATTGAATATCCATAACTCCAACCAGCCTTTTCACCATTTCAAAAGCTTCCATTCTCGTAATAGTAACCTTTGGCTCAAATTGCGCCGGGTATGGATCGTTTTTCGCCACAATGCCCAGCTTGCTATCAGCTTTTACATAATCAACTGCCCACCCGCTTATTGAAGCCAGGTCAGTCAAAGAAGAGATGTCGCCAAGCTTGGCATCCTGCTCCATCGCGCGGTTATAACCGTTAATGAGAATTGACGCCGCTTCTTCGCGCGTCAATGGCGCGCTTGGATTCAACTTGCCGCCAACAATCAGATTGCTGTCGATCAAATCGTTGTTATAGGCGCCTTGCAGCATGTCAGCTGAAGTGCTGTCTGCAGGCACATCGCTGAATATACCTTCATACGGCGCGCTTTGCAGCTTCAAAGTCTGGGACACCATGTAGAGCAGCTCCACTCTGGTGAGTGGGCCTTCGCCATCAACGATGACCTGAGCTTGATCCTTCAGCGCTCCGTCAGCCGTCTCAACGGTAATGACTGCTGTTCCTGGGCCATTTACCGTAACAAGTCCGCTCTGGTCAACCGTCGCAACTTGCGGACTGCTCGTCGACCAGTACAAATCTTTGTTCAATGCATCGGCAGGAGCGATTGTTGCATGGAGCTTTATCGTTTCGCCAATGCCAGGAGTAAGCTGCCCTTGATCCAACGTTACAGATGTAGGAGATACCGTATCTACAACCTCCGTAAATTTAATGACTGGGTCCCAAATCAAGTCGTCATATCCATTGGAGCGGTCCTTGCCGCTATTGGAAATGAAATAGATCCGGTCGCCTTTAATAACGGATAGGCTCAAGTCGGGGAATTCAACAGTCTGTTTGGAAGCAATGGCTTTCCACTCGCCGTCGGCAGGCGCCGGCCATATTTGCGTGCCATTTTTCATAATTTTCAGTTGAGCGCCGTCAAACGTATTTTTATGAATGGTAATCTGGTGAGATTTGATCACCATCGTTCCCGTTGCAGGAGAAACGAAAGTGCGGGATGTGTCCGCTTGCGTTCCCGGGGTCATCTCGCTGCCGGAAATCCGGCCAAAGTCCCAGTTGCCCGAAGTTTTCCACCAGCTGTTGCCGACGAATTCGGGAAGATCCACATAAACAGAAGAATTTTGAAGACGGTACTGATAACGCCAGTTGTCCGTTCCTTGAGTTCCCGAAAATCCTTCGGACGCCTTGAAGGCAGGGAACCCGGCAGATATGATCGTTGCGCTGTCCGTAAGCCCACCGTCCATCGTTGTTGCCGTAATGACGGCAGTCCCGCTTGAAATCGTTGTCACAGAACCGTATACGACGGTAGCAACTGACGGATTGCTGGAAGACCAGATCAGATTTTTGTTTGTTGCATTTTCAGGAGCGACTGTAGCATTCAGTTGGACAGTATCGTCTACGTTCATTGTCAGCTCATGTTTGTCCAGCGTTACGGAAGTCGGTGATACGGATTCCGCAACCGCGCTATAACTCACGACAGGGTCCCAATAAATATCATCCTGCCCATTAGCGTGGTCAGCACCGCTATTCACAATGAAATAAATGCGATCCCCTTTAGTCACCTCAGCCGTCAGCTCAGGGAAAGCAATGGTTTGTTCGACGTTGATCGGTTCCCACTCACCGCTAGTCGGCCAAACTTGAGTCTCATTTTTCAAAATTTTCAGTCTTGCACCACCGTACGTACCCGGATTAATTGTAATCGGCTTGGAAGCCGTTAATTTAACGGTCCCGGATTCCGGCGCCACAAACGTACGTGAGGTGTCCGCTTGGGAGCCTGGTGTCATTTCGATGCCTGCTACCTTGCCCCAGTCCCAGTTCTGGCTCGCTCTCCACCAAATGTTGCCGACATTTGAAGGAAGATCTTTAAAGTCAGGCGTGTTGAAAGTCTGGTATTGGTACCGCCATTGATTGGCGCCTTGCTGGTTTGAAAATCCTTCTGACGCTTTGAACGAAGGCAGAGCGGTCTCTTCGGCATAAACGACGGTATCCATTGGAAGCCGTACACTGAACAGCAGCATCATAATTGCCAGAATGCAGGCCAATTGTCTGCGGGTACTGCCTATACTCATTTATCTTTCCCTCGCTTTCAAGCTTATGACACCCGGACAATCCGGCGATCATCGCCTGTTAATTTTGTTGAAGCGCTTTCATAATCTTGAACATCCTTCCTTCTTCATTTGAATGTGGCTTTCTAGGCACAGGGAAGAAGAAGGCTGCAAATCCGATTTCTCAGAAAGCAGCCATCTCAACATAAATTATGGGTAGTGTTTCGGAATCCAACCACCCCCTTTTAGACCAACTGGGCTCATCGGGATTATCTGCGGGAACCTTTAAGCTCCATAATATCTTGCTCTTTGCTCGTCAGCTCAAGATTCAGACGGCGAATTTGCTCTTCCAGCTTGGCAATTTCCTCCGGTTTGGCAGGGCCGCTGGACGGAACAGGCGCCGAATCCAGTTTTGGAGCGACAGCTTTAGCTTCTTCCGCCGCTGGAACATAGGAAGCATCAAACACGAGCGGAAGCTCAGGCTCCTTAGAGCGCAATGTAATAACATCCGACTTAAGTCCTTGGATGCTCGCTTTAACCCGGATCTCGCCCGGTTCGGTTGTAGCGCGGATAAAGACCGTTGCGATGCCGAATTGTGTTTTCATCGGATTCATGCCGGGAACCGGACCTTCGATAATTTCGGCAGGTCCTTCCACCTCGAAATGAACGAACTCGTCGGCAAGTACTTTTGGAACGCCTTTATGATCGACGAGCACGGCGCGAACCGGTACAAAGTCTGAACCGTCCGCAGTCAAAGCGACGTTAACGTCATCCACTTCCAGCTTAACGCCAGCCAGCCACTCTGAGTAGGTTTTCACCTCACGGCAGACAACCTCTCCTCCGATAAGACCTTCCGCAACCATTTCGATCTCAGCCGTTCTGTTCCGCCATTTGCTCGAAATGACATGGAAATCGAACACATTCGGGAATACAATCGGCGGATGAGGAACATCCGTGTCTTGTTCCGGTTTGAGAGTATCGATAACTTCGCCAAGCCAGGTCAGACGAACTTCTTCACAGTTTGTGAATACGGTAACGTCGCTTCCCGACACCTGTGAAATCTCATGCGCAATATACACCATCGGCCCCGTATTAATGCCGTTCAACTTGTAGTCCGGAGCATACTGGCTTTTGAAAAGATAGAAGGAGTAACGCGGCAGCCGATACACATCCAGCAAGCCCCCGTAGAAAGGATCTGGATGGTAACCGCGCTGATGGTCAATGCCACACCAGAGCGTAGCGCCGATCCGCTTCGGCGGGGTATCGTAGATGTATTTCAAATCGTAAGCACGAACATGAGCTTGGTTCAGCATCGCCTGCTCGCCCCACTCCCGCTTAACACGGGTCATCGCGTTCTGGGAACCAAAGTTGTCTACTTCTCCGCCGTCGCCGTATTCACGAGTGAGAGAGCATTTTTCATCTTCCATGCTTCCGTGATAGTAGAAGTCGAAGCCAGCCAGCTTCGCTCCGTCAACATCGGCACAAGAAAATGCGCCTGGGAACGGGAATTCCTCATGAACGACCCGATGCAGCTCCTTCAGCATGGAGATTGGCTGATCTTCGGTTTCGTTCAGAGCGGTTTCCCATAACAATACAGCTGGGCGATTGCGGTCGCGGCGAACCATAGCACGAGTATCTTCAATTACTCTTTGTTCAAAAATCGGATTCTCGTGATTATAGAACTGCCAGCCTGGAGTAGCTACCGTAACGAGCAGACCGAGCTCGTCGCAAGCATCCATGAACGCTGGATCAAGCGGATAGTGAGCGGCACGTACAACGTTGGAGCCGCCTTCCCTAAGCAGAACGGCATCACGCCATTGGCCCGAGTTCGGCAGCGCATTGCCAACATAAGCATAATCCTGATGGCGGTTCACGCCGCTCAGCTTATAGCCAATGTACTCCTTGTTTACAAAGAAGCCGTCATCACCGCGCATTTCGAAGAGACGGATACCAAAGCGAGTTCTGAAGCTGTCCACAATTTTCACATCTTCGAGCACTTCCGTGCGGATGAAGTGCAGGTATGGATCGTCCGGATGCCATAGATGAGCATTTTTTACTGAAAGCTGCTGCTCAAATTGCTTGGATTCCCCCGGCTGCAGTTCTGCCGACTCCTCCTTAACGAGCAGTACGCTTCCTTCCATACTTTCCAAAATCGTACGCAGCGTGAAGCGGCGGTTAGCCGTTCCCTCGTTGATCACTTCCGTTCTCACTGCAAGCTCGGCGCGGTCCTCCTCCGCATCCTGAACGGCTACGAATACGCCGCCGCCCGCAACGGTCCCGCTCAAAAGATCATGCGTAACATGGAGGGATTCTGTTTCAATTAAATACACATCGCGGTAAATGCCGCCCAGGTATGTGAAATCGAGGTACTCCTGTGGTTTGCCCGGTGGATAAAGAGGATCGTTGGAGTTATCGGCGCGAACAGCGATAATGTTGTTTCCATCTTGGCGTACCAGCTCCGTAATATCGGCTGCAAAAGGCAAATATCCGCCAAGATGCTGAGCTACGCTTTGCCCGTTAATCCAAACGTCCGCTATACCCATAACCGCTTCAAAATAAACGACGACACGTTTGTCTTTCATCGACTCCGGAAGATTGAAGCGCTTGCGATACCAAGCCACGCCCTGATAATTTCTCATCCCACTTGCATTCTCACCGAGAATTTCGAGACCATGCGGAAGAGCCGCTGCCTCCCAGTCGCTATCGTCAAAACTTTCGTTTTGCGCCCCTACTGCGTCGCCTTTGCGAAAGCGCCAACCCGGATTGAAGCTGAACACCTGTCTTGGGCTACCTTCAATTCCGTAAAATCCGGCTGTGGAATATTGCGGTACTTTCGTTTCGTCTCTCATTCAAAATTCACTCCTCTTTATTCTTTAAAGACGTGAAGGTTTAAAAGACCGGTGAAAATGTGCCTAATGACCCGCTCATTTTCACCGCTCTATTTCTTAATCCAATCCCAACTCTGCGCGCAGCTTCGGTGCTACTTCGTTATAATGCTGCGCCTGATCAAATATCGCTTTGTTTAAATCCTTGCCTTCCCTAAACGCATCTAGAATTTCGCCATTCCACCATTGAACGTTCTGATCCGATCCAACAATCGGTCCGCCTGCCATCATCTCAACAGACGTTACGGCATTAATATTTGTACCTTTCCAGATCGGAGTTTCCAGCAAAGCCTGCTTCAGTTCCTCGTCTTCCGTCAGCGGGAAGTCGCCATTTTCCATCATTAATTTTTGGGCTTCCATCGTGTGCATAAACGCCAGGAACTTAACTGCGCCTTCCGGATTTTTTGAAGCCTTCAATACGCCAATGCCGGTAGCGACATTAATTCCAACCTGCTTCACTGTGCCTTTTGGAAGCGGAAGGACGTCCCAGTTAAACTTAGCATTTTCCTTTATGTTTTTGCCTTCCCATACTCCGTGTACTTCAAAGGCAATCTTTCCGCTGTTCCACTCAATTCCTTCCTTTTGGGTCTTCTCCCACGTTGCTCTTGAACCGTCGACCCGCGAAAAATCAGCGAGCCATTCAATATCCCTACGCGCTTCCGGCGTCGTCAACGTGCTTAGTTTATTCTCCGCATCCATAAAGTTCAGATTGGCCGCGCTTCCGTTGGATACTCCCAGTGCACTTGCAATCGTATTAATATTGAAGGGGCCGTAGCCAACTCCGTACTCGCTGTCGCTTGGCTTGGTTACCTTTTTGGCGATTTCACGGTAATCGTTCCAGGTCCAGTCATTTTTGGGCATATCAATGCCGTTTTTGGCCAGAAGGTCTTTGTTCACGTAAATGACCATCGGGTTTTCCGCCCTCGGAAGACCGAGCTGGACCCCTTTGTACTGCAGGCCCGGTAACGAGTTTTTGGGGATTTTTGCTGCACTGAGAACCGGATCGGATTGCAGGTATGGGGTCAGGTCGAGCAGCAGATCGTCTTTTCCAAACGGAATAATGTCCTGCACCCAAGTAATGTCTGCGGGAGTGCCAGCAGCTTGCAGGGCTGCAATTTTCTCCATCACATCGCTCAAACCGCCGCCTTTGGCTTGCTCGATCTGGATTTTAATGTTCGGATTCTGTTCCGTGAACAGATCCAGCATTTTTTGCTCGCTCGGGCTTACGCCAGATCCGCGCACATAACGCAGCGTAATCGGTTCGCCGGCCGGAGATGCTGTAGGCGCTGTGCTCGTTACTGCTCCTGTCGTTGGACTTGGCTCGTTTGTTTTCACATTGGTAGCGGAAGTAGGGCCATTTTGGGAACATGCGCTGAGCGTTAATACACTTAAGAGCAACAAGCTAATTTTTTTGTTCAACATGTTTATTCCTCCCATGATTTGTTTTCTTCGCTTTCCATCGTAATTATGTCACTTAAAATAAGTGTGACCCCACCATCAAGTTGAAGAGCATCATGCTTAAGTTTTTTTGTTCATGTACATGCCTCCGCTTTGATTTTTTTATTGTGAATTGATATTTAAATTATTAAATATCAATCAACCACCCCTGTCCGTTCAATCCCTTCTACAAACCATCGCTGGGCTACCATATATAGAAGAAGTGGCGGGAACACAATCAGAAAAGCTCCTGCCATCTTGGTGCCTTCTGTTACCGGGTTCAGCACCTTCGCTTCGGCAACCGGATTAGGACCGTATATAACGGTTTCGAGAGAGCCTAGCCGGATGGAAAGAGGCGTGAAATCGTTGACAAGGAAAAAGGACGTTAAGTAAAACTCGTTCCAGTACCAAACGAAGGAGAACAAAAATACGACTAGGCAAGCGGGAAGCGACAGCGGCAAAATGATGCGAAAGAACATGCGGAAAACCGTAGCTCCATCGATCAGCGCCGCTTCTTCGAGTGCTTTAGGCAGCGATCTGAAAAATTGCCGGAAGATGATAATGAACAGCGCGCTTTTCAAGCCTTGGCCGAACAATGCTGGAATGAGGAATACAAATGGCGTATTGAGCCATCCCAGCTTGCTGTAGATGACATAAAGCGGAATGATAATAATTTGCGGCGGGATCAGAAAGGTCAGGAAGACGAGTCCGAAAAAAATGCTTTTTCCCGGAAACTTCAGCCTCGCCAAGGCGTAGCCTGTCATACCGCATATGAACACTTGAATCAAAGAGCCAAAAAGTGCAATCGTCGTTGTATTTAATATCGATTCAGGATATTTCAGACCCTTGAAGGCACGCTCCAGATTGCTCCAATCGATGGATCTCGGAATCCACTTTACAGTGGGGTCAAGCAAATCCGTCAAATTTTTGAGCATCGTCGAAATCATGTAGAAGAACGGCTGGAGGTACAGGAATGCTATGATCGACAATAAATAGTAGATGATTAATTTGGCCAGCCAGCCGTCGTTCATGTGCTGTCCTAACACGAGCATTTTGATCTTCTGGGCCTTTCTTCCGTCTAGGAAGGACCGAACCGACCTCTTGCTCGGAGTCAATTCTGCCTTCATGCCGTATACCTCCTCTTCCGATTCGAGCTGTTCAAGAACCATAACATGAGAGCAATGATGACGATGATTAACAGGAAGTAGAACCATGCCAGCGCGCTCGCATATCCGTATCCGGTCGACACGTTGAACATGTGCTTGCGGATTTGCTCCATGACCGGATTAATAGGTGAAGTAAACAGATCAACCGTTGAATACAGCAAATTGAGAGCAATGAAAGGAACGATGCTGGGCAGCGTAATTTTCCAGAAGCTTTCCCAAGGCGAAGCTCCGTCGATTCGGACCGCTTCATAGATCGTCCGCGACACGGTCTGGAACCCGGCGATAAAGATGAGAATCTGCACACCGGAAGACCAGAGGATGATAATGATCATGCTGAGCAGGCTAATAATTGGTTCCGCAAGCGATGAGCTGAAGTTCTCTTCCACGAAGGTGTCGATGCCATATTGGGATATAAAAGGAACATCTCCCGCGCCTTGCTGGAACAGCTCCGTCAGAACCTGGCCGGTCGAAAAAATAACAGGGAGGAAAAATATAGCCCGATAAATGAATCGGCCCGGGAAGTTCTGATTAAGCAGGATGGCGACAAGCAGAGAGAAAATGATAATAATCGGCAGGATCAGAATCGTTTGCTGGAAAAAGGCGATAATTTGCACGCCGTACTCATTGTCCTTTAGCAACGCATCCTTAAAGTTTTGGAGTCCGATCCACTCGTACTTGAAGCCTTCACCGGTAAAGCGCACTTTATTGAAGGCCAAGTAGAGCGACCAGCAGATCGGAATCGCCATGAATACGAGGAAGCCGATGATCCACGGAAGCATGAACAAATATCCCATGCCGTACTCATTCCATCTGAATCGGAGTTTGGCCCTTTTGCGGCTCCGCAGTTCCGTCTTTGCATTGGTTTCAGATCTGCTCTCATTGCTCTGAATGACCGGATTCATCGGCTCCCCCCTTTCTCCACGCGGAAAGACTTGCTGTTATAATCGACCGTTACGCTGACTCCATTGGCGTACTCCGTCACGAACACATTGTCGGACAGCTTCCGATGATCCGTAATCGGCTGATCAAATGTAGAGGCCAGCTGATCGAAGTTCTTGTACTCTTTCAACAGCTTTTCTTTCCAGAACTCATATCGGCTGCTATAAACGCCCCAGGAGTAGGTGTCCAACAGCGCGCGCGTAGATTCATAAGTAAGCATAAAGGACGGTACCGCTCCATACTCAATCGCCTTCAAAAACTCCTTATCGTAATCGTTTCGAATATTTCCGTCTCCCATGCTATAACTGATGCTGCCATGCAGAACGATTGGCATGAAAGGCACCATTTCGTCAATGCCGTAATGATCGTTCACATCGTTCGGGAGTCCTTGAATGTGCTTGGCGTACTTAAGGGAGTATGCATTTCCGAAATAAACGCCGTTTGTTCCCAGCTCCTCCGTAGCATATTGCTGCATTTGCTGGAATACATAGGCCGTATCCTCGCGCTGATAATTATACTTTGGGTTATAATCGCGATAGATACCGGAGCCAATCCCGGCGAATTGAATCCCGTCAATTCCAAATTTTTTCAGGTTTTGACTAAGGTTTTTCGTCAAATTGTACGAAACGTTCGGATTAAACCAGATCCAACTGCCGTCTATCAGCACGTTGCCCTCGATAGAGCGGATGCCATATGTTTTCGGAGAGTGCTTGGAGAACTCCGAATCCACTTCCGTCACTTTAGCCTGGAACATGACCTTGTAGCCGTTGCCGTGCGCGGATTCTACAAACGACTTTAATGCCTTCTCTCCGCCGAGCTTGCCTTCAAGCGAGAAGGTACTTTGCTCGCTGAGACTCCCGTCTTTCAGCCACGCCTCGTAGGTTATGTTCATCGCTTCAATACCGGATTTTTTCAGATCCTCCTGAATAAACTTGGCCTGGGGAAACGTCGTTGCCGCAGTATATCCCTCATTCCCGTTCCAATCCGAGTCTCCCGCAACGAGATTCAGATCAAGAGGCACATGCTGAACGGGTTCCAATTGGGATGTGATTCGCTTAGAATCCAGCATGAATTTCCGGTAGGCTTGAGCCATCCCTACATAATTGGCATCTTCGCCAGCGAGAAATCGATACTCTACTGCCCTGTCCTGCTTCGTCATCTCTTCCTGAAACGCCCGGATCGATGCTCCTCCAAGACTCAAACGACGGTCATACTCCTGCCTGTAAATAAACTTGGCGCTGACCGAGTTCATGCTGCCAGCGACACCGGATGGAATCGCCTTGATCCAAGCCGTATATTCACCCTTATCGATCATTGCGACAAACGCATTGTCTCCCTGCTTCATCCCGAAGACCGGTAGTGCAAGCGGAACCATGTTCGTCACGGGGAATAAATTGCCCGTAAATTCAGGCCCGTAAACGGGCTGTTCGTACCCTTTTCCGACCAAAATGTTTTTCTGTGGGAAACGAAGCAGACCGCCCGGTCCGTCAGGAACGAACATGTAACCTGGCTCCGAATCCAGTGCCGCAGCTCCAAAGAAAGGCAGTGATTCGATGGAAATGAGTCGGAATTCAGCTTTTTCGGTAATACTTTCAACGGGAATGTATACCTTCAAACCGTTCTCATTCAGCTCATACTCCATACGAAAACCGATTTTGATGTCTTTGAACTGATAGTTTGCAGCAAAGCCTGTTTCGGTTCGGTTGTACTTGACTTCCAGCTGTTCATCCCTGGCATTTTTAATTTGCCGCTGAGTTTTGGAAGTCGCAAAATATTCCATAATAAACGAAGACTCCAGATTGGTGCGCAGCATTCCAGACACTTTCTCCTTCGCAAGCTGCTCTGGAGTTCCAAAAGCGTTCCACTGGAAGCCGGTTTGCAAGTCTCTCACGGAGACATTGCCCGTTGCTTCATGAAGCAGTAAAGCGTACCGCTCGTTCTCTTTTATCATCGTCCAGCCTTTTGCATCGGCTGCGCCGGTGTTCAACGAAGTCCCTTGAGCTACAGGCATAAAGTTGGACTTCCTTGGCTCAAAATCCACCTTCACCGATAAGGCTGGAGCGGATAAGACCGAATAGAGCCACACCGCCAACAGCACGACTGCAATCGCGGCCGTAATAATTACTTTCCGATTTCTCCAGATCGGTTTATCCAAGGAACGTCACCTCCTTATACAGCTGATAGCCAAAGTCCCATAGGTTGAAGGTAAGACCGGCGGTGACGGCGACGAAAATCCAGATTACGCCGACCGTAACGGCGGTCGTGATCGAATTCCGAATATTCTCAATGAATTCGAAGTTGTGGGTAACTTGAGCCTTCACGATAAAGAGAGTAAAGATCCATAACCACATCACAATAGATAAGGACGAAATCAATACTTTCTCCTCAAGCACCAAAATGTTGGACAATATCAGAATTGGTATCGTAAATACGACAAATGGCATCATCGCAAATATCGATCCCTGAAGCACTTCGCGGAAACGTCCTTCTCCATCTTTGATCGTGCTGACCAAATAGTTCGCGACGATCCAAGTTATAATTGGAGCTAGGAACGGAAGCAAACTCTTCCACCATATGATGGTGTTCAGATTCACCGGGAAGAAGATGAATCCGGTCCAATAATCTCTGGCGATTTTCGCTAAAATGACCAGAAGCGCAACAATAAAGAGCGATAAGTACGAGACATTCCTCCCTTTCAGGCGGTAAAAGCCTTCAAAGGGGTGCAGCATCGTATAAAGAGCAGTTCGCAAGTCATCCAATACCGTTTGTATGACCTTTGGCAGGCGTCGCTTGAGCGCACCGGCATAAGGCTTCACGGCAAAACGGTACAGAAGCCATAAAGCGATCAGCGATACGAGCGTGTGAATGAAGTATTTTTCGATCCAGCGCATCCGGTACGTCCAGAACGCTTCCGAATACCCTTCCGCATCATAGGTAATTTTGAAGTACGACATCGCCGCCTCGATATTTCCTTCTTTATTCGCTACCTCAGCGAGGCCGCTATAAATTAGGCTGATTAGCTCGTTCTGCCTAATAACCTCTTCCCAGCTCGCCTTGCTCTTCTCGTAATCTCCATCGTAATAATCCGTAGCCGCCTGGAAAAATGTATCGCCGAAGCTTGCTCGATTAAAGATTTGAATTAGATTAAGATTGCTGTCCAGCACGATCAAATCGTTGCGAGAGTTGATATCGATGCTCACCGGATTGGAAAGAATGCCCTTCTGATCCGGCTCCTGCAGCACTTTTCCGAAACGGAATAGCTCCTCGCCGCTTGGGCTATAGATCGTAATCGTGCCTTTGCCGCGCGTGTCCCGGCTCACCAGTCGCTGATCCAGCACATAGATGAACTGCTTGTCATCAAGGGCGATATCGACAATCTGTGCGGAATCATGCATAAGCCCTTTAAGATTGCTGGTTCCGCCAGCGTTAAGCTGTTTGACCTGGTCTTTTTCTACTCCAGTGGTCGTTGTAAAAATAAATCCTTCATCGCTAAGCGTCACGTTGCTGACTTCTTGCGGGCGAATCGCCGTTTCCTTGTCCAACTGCTCCTTTGTAAAAATGAGCCGCTTGATCCGGTCCATCAGCGTAGCTTGCGATTTGTTTCCGCCGAAGAAGCCTGTAAATTCATCCTCTTTGTTAATCCGCATCAGGCCTTGATAGGAGCCGCGGGATACTGCGTACAACATGTTGCGGTCATCCACGACAATTTTGGTCGGGACAAAATAATAGCTTTCCGGTAAAAACTGCGAATCCGGTTTTTTCAACTCTTTCTTAAAAACACCTTCACTGTTGTAAATGGCAACGCGTTGGTTGCCTGTGTCCGCCACATAGATCATTCCGTCATGTGTGACGAACACCCCTTCAGGCTCGCTGAGTTTTCCCTTTCCTTCCTCTGTGCCGATGGTGCGAATCCATTTGCCACGCCCATCCAAATGCACGATGCGGTTGTTTCCCGTATCCGCCACATATATGTCGTCGTTGTCGGCCACGAACAAATCCGACGGCCGATTAAGAGCGGTGTCGCCTGAGCCGGCGATCATATCTCCAGTCATATAGACATCCTGCATATAGGAGATCCATTCCGAACCCGTGCCATGATTTACGTAAAACGTATCGTAAGGCTCCGATGCGTTGGCGGAGGCGGGAAAAAGCATGATGAAGATAAGTGCGATCCAAACGATTTTCCTGCTTTTAAGCATGCAAGCCCCTCCTTCCCGATCCACTTGCGTTTTGCTGCGCTCCGCCATCATTTCACGCCGGAATGGACCATCGTTTCCATCATCCTTTTTTGGAACAAAAGAAAAATAATCAAGTTTGGCAAAAACATGAGCAGTCCGGCAGCCGCCGCAATTCCCTGTCCGGCAATCGTGTTACCGCCCGTTCCAGCAGAAGCCAAAGTCGAAATGTAATACGGTAGCGTTTTCATCGTTTCGTCCTGCATGAATAGAGTGGATGCCTGCGTGTCGCCCCAGACGGCCTGAATCGTAATGATCGCAATCGTCGCGACCGCCGGGAATGCCAGCGGTAGAATGAGCTTTACGAAAATCCGCAGCTCGGTTGCGCCGTCGATTTTGGCCGCCTCGATTAAATCGTTCGGAATCTGGTCAATGAACTGTTTCATTAGAAACACAGCTACCGGTGAGGCAACGAACGGCAGGATATGCCCAAAATACGTATTATTGATATCCAGCCAGCTGATGATAAGGTAGCGCGGAATGCCTACCGTCTCGGGCGCATACATAAGAGACAGCATAATAACGCCCATTACCAGCGACTTGAAATAAAACTTGTGCTTCGACAGTACGTATGCGGCCAATAAGCTGGTGAAAATAACCGCAAACAGCGTACATACAACGACTATCAGGCTGTTGAACACATAGCGGGTGAACGGCACGGCGCCGGCCGACGTTTTCATAATAAGATCGTTGAAGTTCTGAAACGTCGGCTGCCGCACGATAAACGTCGGCGGGTAATTAAACAATTCGCTGAACGGCTTGAAAGCATGATTGAAAATAAAGAGGATGGGGAGAAACAGAAACGCCGCCAGGAGCATCAGCGAGATCAGCAGCACGATCTCCGACCAGCTCATTTTCTTAAACTGATAAATAATAGCTCCCACCGCTATTCACCTTCCTTCGGACCAAACAGGCGGTAGCTGAGTCTCATGGCAAAATAAGAGATGACGAGCAGGACGATAGATACCATGGAAGCATAACCTAGCTCATACCTTTGGAACGCGTAGTCATCAACATGGTTTAGGATGAGATGTCCGGAATACTGCGGGCTGACCGGGCCGCCCGCCAGCTGTGATGAAATCGCGCCAGCCTTCAGCGTTCCGACAATCGCCATGACCGAGCTGAACAACATCTGCGGCTTCATTGAAGGAACGGTGATATAGTAAATCTCCTGCAGGCGGTTGGCTATTCCATCGATGCGGCCCGCCTCGTACAGCTCGCGGTTGACCGTATCAAAGCCGGCCAGCATGGCCAGAAATCCGACGTTGAAGCCCATCCATACGGTAACTACAATCATGATGTTCAGGAAGTAATCCGGCGACTGCAACCACAAAATCGGTGCATTTATGAAGCCGAACTTCATTAAAAAATTGTTGAGATAACCGACATAATCTCCACTGAACGCCGCTTGCCACACAACAGTGAGTGCGATTCCCCCGACCATGGAAGGCGCGTAAATCGCCAGCGCAACAATGTCTCGGATACTCTTGGGCAGCTGATAAATAAGCCATGCCAGGAAAAACGTCAGTGCGTATCCAACCGGCCCGACAAAAAAGGCAAACTTGATTGTGTTGGGCAAAGCGTATTTCATGAAAATCTGATCTTGTGTAATCAGCGTAATAAAATTATCAAACCCGACAAACTTGGGCGTATGAAATCCGTCGTATGAAGTGAAGCTCATAAACATCGCCATAAACACCGGAACAAGGATGAACAGGGCGAAACAGATTAGAAACGGCGCCAGAAAGATGAAAGAAAGACGTTGCTTCCATAGTGACGACAGCATTTTTTGCAGCGGAAATCCTGGCGCCATGCGCGTGGGATTAGTCGTTAGATTCGGTTTCATTAACGAGAGGCCCCCCAATCGTATGGCTGAATGTCGGATTCGATATGTAAATTCTCATCCGATTTGATTCCAAGATTTTGCTGCTTTCTAACCATTTCTCGCTGGAGCGAATTAATCGATGTGTCCAACGAGTCCTTAGGAGGAACCTTTTTCACGACAACTCGATTCCAAGCAAAGTCCATCTCACGGGTAAGGAAGTAACCGCCCGGCACGATTGGTATATTTTTAACCCAGCGATTCTGTTCCAGAATAGGAGTCAAATGATCCGGCGACCAAGGCATACTTGCCAGCGCGTTCATATTTGCCGTATTCCAGCGGAACTCCACTCCGAAATAGGATTCGATATTACTGCCGTATTGACGCTGAACCTCATCCGATGTCCACCATTTGAGGAAAGTCCAGGCGTCGTCTTTTTTATTGCTTTTCTCCATAATCATTGAGGACATCTGTACGTTTTGCGCCCATCTTTCGATTTGGCCGTTCTTCTCAATGCCCGGGATCGGCGCAATTGCCCAGTCTCCGCGAATTTCCGGCGCCGAGGACAGCAGCTGCAGGTAGGTGGTGAAATCGGCTACCCCAATCGGCATATCTCCCTGCTTGAAGTGATTAAAGAAGGAAGGTACGTCTTTCGGAAGACCGTACTTGCTAAACAGTTCCGTCCACAGCTTGAAAGCTTCATAGGATGCATCGGTATCAAACCCGGGACTAAGACCGTTCTTCTTATAGAACTCTGTCCCATACATATAGAAAAACGGCGTGTAATCTTTATTCGGATAATAGAAGGTCATGCCAGCCTCTTGCAGCGATGGAAGCAGCTTTTTCACATCATCCCAAGTTTGCGGCACTTCAACCCCAAGCCGTTCCATAACGCTCTTCCGATAAAACATCAGATGGAAAACCTGCGTCTCCGGCAGCGCGTATACGCCCTGATCATATTGGAAGGAACGCATTCCGCCTGGATGAAAACGCTTTGCAATTTCGTCATAATCGCTGAACTGCTTTAAGTCCGCCGCTGCTTTACGCATCCCATATTCGACAGGAGTATCCTGCACAACTCCAAGCGCAACATCCGGCTGGTCGCCGCCTGCATTACTCAGCAACAGAGCGTTCGGATCAGGCATCAAATTGACGTTCACCTTGATTCCATATTTCTCTGTAAAGTCCTGGTTAATCATCTCCTGAAGCAGATTGGCGTAGTCCCTGCTGCGGCCGATCCAAACTTCCAGACTGTCTTTCTCGCTGAACTCACGAGTATCGTATTTTTGATAAAAAGTGCGAAGGAAATTGTTCGCCATATACGGAACCTGGACAACTGCGCTGGACTCTTTAAACTTAGCCTTTGCGCTCGGCTCGCGCACGACCAGAAAATCAACGGTCATGCTTTGCAGGTTGTAGGATTCGAACCATGCCCCAAGTTTGGACTCCAAATCCGGGAAAGATCTCAGCGAATTCGGAATTTTATCAACGTCAGCTAACATTTCGTCAACAATGGAAATGCCGGTTTTAATCGTATTCGTAGCTGTCGACGTGTTCTGATTCAATCCAGTCAAATATTTAGTGATTGTTTCGAGCCTATCTCTGATCGATTGCAGCCGTGGCTGAATGTCCGGGATATAGTTTTCCAGATCCCAGGTGCGGGTGCTGTCACCGCTATTAGCACCGTAATCACCGGTAACTTTCCGGACTTCTCTCTCAAGCTCGTAAATATCGTCAATCGTAGCGCTAAGGGAAAGGTAAGGACTGTTGACCCCCGATGCATCCGCAGTCATACGTATAACGTGTTTGCCTTTTTCCAGATGGAACTGGTATGGCTTTCCTTCCGCATCTTGAAGGGTGTATATGTCCAGTCTCTTGTTGTAGGGGAAGGTGTAGTGAAGCAAGTCGCTGAATGGAACTTTGCCGTCAATCATAATCGTACGGTATACGTTGGTATTACCTTGGTAACGCTGGAAATATTTCACGTCAATCTCATACATGCCAGTCTCCGGCACTTCATACTCCCATTCAATCCACTCGCCGGGCTTTTTCCAGCGCTCCCCGTCTATAACGTTGTACTTTACTTTTCCAGCAGGGTCTGGAGACACATAGGCCTCATTACGGCTGCCTGTCTGGACGGAGGTATGTGATTTCTGTAAGTAGCGCTCTGCCTCGATTTTAGTGAACCAGGATTTCCCTGAATCTTTTGCCTCGGTGTTTTTCAAATAATCTTCGTACGTTGGAATTTGAGCAGGAGCAATAAATCGAATTGTTTTCCAGAGCATTGGCTCGTTTTGAGCCTCGAAACGGACGGTATGTTTGCCTTTTGTCATGAAAAACTCCAGCGGTTTGGAAGAAATATTGAAGTCGGAATAGACCATCGACTTCCAACCTGGAATCTGCTCTTGTTGGGAACGGATTTCATTTCCGAGCACATCTTTGTTATAAGGAACGGTTTTATCCCGCCAATACTTCACAAATTCTATGATACCGGTTTCAAAAAACGGGGCTTTCCCGTCTATTTTCAGCCCATAGTTGATCGATACGCTGCTTTCGCTCCCCGATTGGTACAGCACCTCAAGATTGTAAAGGCCATCCTCCGGAATATCGACCTCCCATTCTACGGCGCCGCTTGCATTTTTCCAATCCAGAACTTCCGCTCCAGACTCCGCGTCCTTGAATTTCTCGATTTTTGCATCATCGGTAACTAGCGTATAGGCCGTTGCGGGGATCTCGATCGGCTGGCCAGCATAACTTTTTTTGCCGGATGCCGCATTTTCGCGCAGCAGGGACTGATAGTACGGAATGCCCTGCTCGTTCTTCTGGGGCATCTTCAGGTTATCCGCTGAAACTGCCGTAAAGGAGTTTTTATCGTTAACAGCTTTAAAGCCATAGTACCCTGCGATGACGGCAACAATCGCTAAATATATTAGGGGCTTGCGATATTTCATGAGAATGCCTCCGTTCCATCTAGCGGCAGATCGAATTTCCGGTCGTCTCGTCAAAGAAATGCGCTTTATCCATTTGCAGCGCGATTTCCAACTTTTCTTCCGGCATATATTCTTCGCTGGCTTCAACGATTCGGGAAATGACCTGCTCGTCGCCTAATTTCAAATACAGGAACGTATCCGCACCCATCAGCTCTTTAATCTCGATTAGAGCGTTTACTTTCCATTCCGGGAAGTTATTAACCTCCGCTCTTTCGCTGATGACATGCTCCGGGCGCAGACCAAGCACGATGGAACGCAGATTGTTTGGATTTAATTTGCGGATGTAAGGATAGTAGGACTCCGGAATTCTCATGCGCATCCGCTTGTTCTCAAAGAAGAATCCGTCCGAGCTTTCTGTAATGGCACCTTTAATGAAGTTCATGGCAGGTGAACCGATAAATCCAGCTACGAACATATTACTTGGGTTGGAATAGACGACCGCAGGCGTATCCACCTGTTGGATGAGTCCGTCCTTCATAACGACTATCCGAGTTCCCATTGTCAAAGCTTCCGTCTGATCATGCGTAACGTAAACGGTTGTCGTTTTCAGCGTCCCGTGCATCTTGATCAGCTCCGCACGCGTCTGGGCTCTAAGCTTAGCATCCAGATTGGAGAGCGGTTCATCCATCAGAAACACCGCCGGTTCCCTTACGATTGCCCTGCCCAGAGCGACGCGCTGCTTTTGTCCGCCGGACAGCTGGCTTGGCTTTTTCTCCAAATGATTCGTAATTTCCAGGATGCGCGCCGCCCGCTTGACTCTCAGCTCGATTTCATGCTTCGCCACCTTGCGGAGCTTCAAGCCAAGCGCCATATTTTCGTAGACGGAAAGGTTCGGGTACAAGGCATAATTCTGGAATACCATGGCTATATCCCGGTCTTTCGGAGATACATAGTTAATGAAGCGGCTGCCGATATAAATATCACCTTTCGAAACTTCCTCCAGCCCCGAAAGCATACGCAGCGTAGTCGTTTTTCCGCAGCCGGAAGGGCCGACCAAAACCAGGAATTCCCCGTCTGCGATCTCGAGCTGGAAGTCCTTTACGGAAGGTTCCTTTTCGGACTTGTAATATTTGTAGACGTTACGAAATGAAACACTCGCCATTATGACTCACCTTCGCTTTCCTGTTAAGTCATCCATTAGAATGCGCTTTCATTTTGTCCCTTATTAGAAAGCTATTCCTTTTTCTTTCCACAGCTCATCTAACATTAACGACGCATAATTGTTGCTCAGATCAATCGTCTCCGATCCGATCGTCCCTTGCTGTTGATCCTCCAAGAAATCGTTGTTTTCAATAATAATATTTTTACAGTTGCGGAACGATAGTGTGCTCATCGATGAGACGGTAGCCGGATAGCGCTCCGAGCGCTCCACTGTATTGCCCGAGAAAACGATGCCGTCCACCGAATTTGCGTTGACAAGCGTCGGATGAAAAGTGATGAAACGGTTGTCCTCGATGCGAATGTTGGCGTGATAACAGTCCTTATGCGGAGGATCAGGCTTGATCTCCGGATCGATGTCTATCGCCGCTTGCCCCCATTGCGGATAGCAGTAATTGCAATCCTGGAACGTATTGTTGCGAATCATGATGTCTTGAACAGCGCCGGATTCGTACCAATGGTTGCCGTCTCCCGATATTTTGATACCGGCTCCCGCCGAACTGAAAATATTTTGCTCCACTAGCACTTTCCCTGCAGTCGTAATCAGAAAACCTCTCGCCCGGTTTGCTCTGGCTATGCATTTGCGGACGGTAAGATCGGCCTTCCAAGATATGTTCTCGATCAAATCCTCGGCTCCTACAGACTCCGGAAGCTTCTGGGTGAAAGTGACCAGGCTGTATTCCGGGTTAAGCATTTTCACTTCCTTCACTACCCCTAGCTCATAGGGCAGCAGCGATGTCCGATCCAAGAACCTTACGGTTTCACCAGGACTTGCGATCATAGCACCTCTTTGCTGTGAATGCACCAGTTGGATCATAATCGTATTCTCGTTCACGCGTTCCGCAATCGGAGTATAAATGCCGTGAACATTGAGTGGATCATCCATCTGATTCTCGAACAGGCAGCCTTCCAGTAAGATCGTCCCCCGGCAATATACAAAGTGGGTTGCATCAGCTGCTGTGGAGAACAGCCGTCCCGAGCCCGGCTTGATCATTACGTTAAACGCGTTCAACGTAATGTTTTCGCTGCGCTGCGCGATAACTCCCATGCCGATTGTATGATACATATTGATGGAAGCTAGCTCAACCTCGGTGCTGTTGTTTATGAATACTCCCGGACAATCCCTGTAGCCGCACTGGAAAATAAGCGCATTGCCAACTCGCGGCATTTGCTCGCCAGCTCCATGGTAACGAATTTTGCCGGGGGCCAGTTCTTCCACTCGTAACTTCAGGTAGCTGCCGTAATTCAAGTAATCTCCAGTTCCATAAGCAGGGCTTTTCGTCGATGAATCCATTTCGATGATGCCTTTACATGGCTCCGTCCAACCCTCACCTAGAAAAATCAGATTGCCGTCGACAACTTCATATGGGTATTCATTTGGTATTTCGACATCAAATGTCCCATCCCCTAGCGCAATTACTTCTCCTTGAGAAAGAATCGGTCGCTCCCAGTCGATGCTGGCATTTTTTACTGTAATGTCGTCGCAGCCGTCCAGTACAAATGGTACCGTCAAGCCATGAAAGATGAATTCTGAGCCTTGGCCATCAATCGTAAGCCCTTTCATTTCAAACAATGGAAAAGCGATCCTGCGGTTTTTGTCCTGATCATGGTTCGGAATAAAGTACTGTCTCTCTACTGCTTTATTCGGCCAGAAATGATAACGTCCCTTTGGAAACAGCAGCGTAGGTCTTTCCAGCTCTCTGCAGCTCTCAATCGCCCTGAATACAGCGACGGTTGCATCCCTTTCTTGATCCGGCTTTACGCCAAAGTCCTGTATGTTGACAATAGACACAATCATCTCTCCGATCGCAAAATCTCTCTTCATCCGATGTGTTCGGAAGCTTTCTGTCTCATATAATTCAATCACCATACTGATATTAACGTATAAATTATATTTATTACCTCGAATTGTTTCTAGTGTAATTTAGTTTAATTTAAACGTCAACTAGTAATTTTTCTGGACGAGAAATCATACTGGTTAAATCCTTCCTCAAAATAAAAAGGCCATCTGCTCCAGGAACAACGTTCCTCGAACCGATGGCCAAAACGCCGACATAGGTCAGCAGCGCCCTTCTTCAGTATGCAGCTTATAACGATTGCCGTTCTACGTAATTCGTCGGCAAAATATAGCGAATAGGGAACTCTCGTTCTTCTCGCAGCTTGGAAATTGCGGCTTGAACCGCCATGACGCCGATTTCAAAGGTTGGCACACTGATTGTCGTCAGCCCCGGCGACAAATAGCCTCCCATTTCATTGTTGTCAAAGCCAAGTATTTTAACCTGCTCCGGTAGTTGAATTCCCTTTTCCCGGAAAGCGTGCATCGAGCCAATGGCGATAAGGTCGCTTGCTGCAAACACAGCCTCTGGCAGCTGCTCCGAGCGTTCCAAAAACGCCGTCATGGCGGATTTTGCCGATTCAATTTCCCAATCCTCATGTTCAATAATAAATTCCGGCTGCGGCTCTCTACCGAGCAGCTTGTGCGCATCGACAAAAGCCTCGAATCTAGAACTGGTCTTAGATCCGATAAATGCCGTTTTTTCAAAACGATTCACCAGCTTCGTTTTCAGCCAGCCTAACGTATCGGAGTAAAAATCGATGCCGACGTAGTCGACGTAATCGGGAATGAACTTGGGCTCGATTCCAGCAATCGTCACCTGTATGTTCTTGCTTTTAAGCTTATTGAAATAGTCGGGGTCGGTGCCAGCCACCCAAATAATCGCATCAACGCCCAACTCCTCCAGCTTGTCGCATAATTCGGAGGGTTTATAAAGATCCAGATCTAGGCAATTGAATGCGATAGGAATGCCTTTTTTCACGGCCTCCGACTCAATCCCTTTTATGATATGGTAGCCATAAGAGCCTTGAGAAGCATAGGATGAAAGCCCAAGTACGTAGGCAAGCTTATAAGCGGTTTGCGGCTTTTCCGCTGCAACGCTTTTTTTACTCTTAACTTTATAATTCATACTTTCAACAAGCGACCAGATCAATTTCTGAGTTTCTTCGCTGCAAACGTTCGTATCGTTAAAGTTAACTACGCGGGATACGGTTGTAACCGATAAATTTGTTTTGTTAGCGATATCTTTCAACGTGACCATACTTATCCTCCTCGATTCAACCTGTCTACCGCAGAATCGTTCATTCATTCACTTTACTTTATTTCAGGTTTATAAATCAATAATTATACTTAAATTAATCTAGAATTTAATAGAACAATTCGATTTAATTTACTACTGAAATAAATAAGCGAGAACCACTGATGCTTTGGGCGCGACTCTAACGACACGCTCAACCTGTTCACTACTGTTCTTATCTTATCAAAAATATGAAGTGATTAATAACTCAATCCGGATCATAATCGATTAACAAATTCATTTTGAGGTTATCTTACCGTTCAATTAATCTAATTCTCTATGAATCTCTTCTGTTTATCGAATTTACTTACTTTGTTTTCCAATTGTTCGGTGGAATGTATAAACACAAGTATATCGATGAACCTGCGAAATGTAAAAAAAGCATCCACCGCAGGGAGATCTGCGAGCCGATGCTTTCCGGTTGCTGGAGTTAAAGTGGAACGGCAGGAAGGACGATTACCGAGGAAGCTTGTAGCGAAGTTCGAGAGCTTCCGCTTCGATTGAGCGAGACATTACAGCGACCTCACGAAGATAACCACGCTGGACGATCTTTTGCAGGAGCAAAGACAAGTCTATCGGCAAATCCGCTAGTGTACAATGGCGAGAAAGCTCGGAAATGCTCCATGGCTCATCACGAGACTCCATTATTTGGAAAATAAGCCCGCAGCTAGATTTCATCTTGCTCATCATCGAAAATTCGCAAGCCAAAAGAACTAGCTTAATCCGCTGTTCCAGCGTTTCTGGACTCGCAGACAATTCCTCATAGAGCTTATAAATGCCGGGATGGAATCGTCTCATCTGACGCCACACTAATGGTTCTGGATGCTGTCCCGCCTCAATAAGCTCCAAATGAGCGTAATGATTAAGCGTTCGAACAATATGGTTATGGGCATCCAGCAAGAAACCATCTTCCAGATTCTGCTTGGCTAGCAAGTAGGAATGGAGGAATTGGCTATACTCTACCAGCAGCTTGCGCTTCATAAGCTCGTCGGAGTAGATGCGTAGATCCGCCTTCAACCGTTCGATCATTTCCTCTGGATCGTAAACGATATCACCGCGCAAAATCCATTCCATGACATCCTTATGCCGACTGTTCGATATCCAATGTAAAAGAAGGTCACGGGTAACACGCTGAATCATGACATGCTGGCCATCCATACGCCGATGCTCAATGGAGGGATCGCAGGCTTCATCGCTGATCACCAGAAGAAGCATGTCCAGACCGTCCAGCTGCCGCTGAAAAGGATAAGGATCCTTTACGGCCAAAAGGCCGATTACGCCTTCTTTATGCTGCATCAAGCTGGAAACCTGTTTGTTCAAAATTTCCACAACGTTATCCCCCATATAGCTTCCACTGGATGTTTCCGCTATAATATTATTCTATAGGTTTTATTTCGACAAATGCAGGCCGTTTCCTTCCTAGGCTACAAGAAATCGGGACTGGGTCCTATATTCGTGAAGGGATTGTTGCAAAAAATGCTACTAAAGTCCAGTAAAATTAACGAATTTCGATTGTGGGGCCTAGTTCTGATCCTGGTAGGAATGGGCGTTATGATTCTAGGCACAGCGGGAATCGTTTTCTGGGGCCAGACCGGCAAAATATTTGCTGGGATATTTATGGTTATCGGTATGATTGCGCTGCTAATCAGCGTCGGCATTTACTTCTGGGCCGGCATGCTCTCAACCAGCGCCGTTATGTTGATTTGCCCAGATTGCGGACGTCAGACTAAAATTCTTGGACGTACCGATCGCTGTATGTATTGCCGGACGATTTTAACACTTGATGCCGACCAGGCCACCGAAGGTACTGGAGATTCCGATGCGATCACTGCTACGCCAGCCAAACCGGAAGCGCCTTCTTCTCAAGTCTGAGATGTTGTCAGAAACGATGTTTCGCCGATTCCTTCTCCATTGAATGCCAAAAGCCGCTCCACCAACTTCAGTTTCCTGAAGCTGGTGGAGCGGCTTTTTTGTTCGAAAATTCTAAGTAGCAGGATTCAACTGTTTATGGATTACTGGCCATATACTATCCGTTTGGAAGGAGCGCGCCCAAGTTGCCACGCCAGCCAAGTCGTATTTATGAACAAGATCGACCCGGGACTTGATGGAGACAGCATCCTCGATCCAGATCCGGTTCGTGATGCCCTCACCCTCCACATATTCCACATAGTTCTGTTTGGTCGCCTCATCATAAACCGGCTTCAGCTTACGGTTGGAGATAATCTCCCGAACCCGGTTCATGCCAACTGACTTAGAACTAACCTTGATACTCTGGTCCTCTACAGCCTTTTCACTCCATATTCTAGTGTACAAAGGCATACTCAGGACGAGTTTGGAGGCAGGAACATTATCTTCCTCTAGCAGTCGAACGAGAGATTTCTCCACCCAAGGCAAGGATGCCACGGAACCGGCTTTAGGACTCGATGCCCAATGCTCGTCATAAGCCATCAACATCATGTAATCCACGCTCTGTATGAGAGCTTCACGATCCAAAAAGAGCGACCAAAGCTCACTGTTGGATTTGGGCGTCACATCGATGGATACAATCAGCCCCGCATCGTGTAGCAGAGGCGACAGCTCGCGAACAAACTGTACTAGATTTTCCTTGTCGGCTGTCCGGACATTTTCAAAATCGATGTTGATTCCTTGCAGCTTGTACAGCTTCGCAAAATCGAGTAACTGCTGGATCATAGAGAACCGCGTCTCGACATTCGCAAGCGCCTTAGTAGTACGATCAGGATCAAATCCATTGCTGAACAATGCCCAGATCTGAATGCCTTTTCCGCGAGCCCAAGCGGCGTAATTGGCATCCGCCTTGCTGTGAATCTGCCCGCTGCCATCACTAAGCTCGAACCATGTCGGACTTACGACATTTACGCCTTCCATGGCGGAATATTGGGATGGATCAAGCCGCTTGCTGTACACTGCATCCCAAGTCATATTGACTTTCCGGCCTGCTTTCCAGGGAAGTTTAGGCTTCTCTTCCTTCATAGGCTCGATCGTTTCATCGCCCGTCAGTCGCAATTCATCCTTGCGCACATAACCACTGTTGCCTGACGGCCCCTGTACCCTGTACCAGCCATCAAGCTCTTCCCACACCGTTAACTTGCCACCCGTCCCAGCAAGCTCGACATAGGGTCTACGAATCGACGGCTCGGAACGGATGTAGACTTCCCTCTCTGCCGGCTCGGCCTTCTTCAGCTTGTCTCCTGCCTTGATAAGAGTCACATTGCCGGAAGCCTCTGCCACCGATGCCTGAATTCCAAAAAGCGAAGAGAGCGACGCAAGCGGGATGTAAACCCGGCCGTTGAACTCTTTTGGTGCGGCTGTTAATTGGACCGGCTTGTTGCCAAGCTTGGCCTGCAGTTCGTCCTGCTTCATGCGCAATACTTTGGAACTGTTGGTGAGGATAATCGATTGCGTCTGCTCTTCATACCGGACAGGAAGCTTACTTCCGAGCACCTCGGTAACGGCTTCTAAAGGCAGAAGCATCTCCTTCTCCGCAAGCAATGCACCAGAATTCAAATACTTACCATTATAAAAAATGGGATTTTCTGTCCCATACTCAGGCTTTGCGTATTCTTTACTTGGCATAAGCTTCGTGTAAGCCGCCCATGCACCGGCAATAATTCCAATGATGACGCAAATTCCCAGCAGTCGTCCCAATCCGCTTCTACGGCGCCGGCCACCGTAGGAGTTCCCCCTGTTCATGAGTCACGCTCCTTTTATTGTCACTGTTAAGACGAGTCAGCGCTTGATAAAGTTTCCTTCTAGCATTCAATTAATCTATCAGCAAAAAAATGCAAAAAAACCTGGGGAAGCTTCGCTTCCTCAGGTTTAATTGTAATGCGAGTTAACTCCGCACTTTGTACATACACCATAAATTTCCATCCGATGACCTTCAACCCGGAACCCTGTTACCTTGGAAGCAGCCCGCTCAACTTCCATAAGAGGCGGATAATCAAAGTCCACAATCTCCCCGCATGTTTTGCAAATAGCATGATAATGGTCCGACAGATTCGCGTCAAACCGACTGGAATCATCCCCATAAGTCAGCTCACGCACTAACCCGGCTTCTACGAAGAGTCGAAGATTATTGTAGATCGTTGCGACGCTCATGCTTGGGAAATCGGGTGACAACGCTTTATAGATCTCATCCGCCGTTGGATGAGTCATTGAGTTCATCAGAAATCCAAGAATCGCGTGACGCTGCGGGGTCATGCGGACGCCGCTTGATTTCAGCTGCTCTAAAGCCTGTTCTACGCTGGCTCCCATTCCCGAATCACGCCTTCCTTATAGTATTAATTACTTTGTAATAGTTCTATTGTACTCACGACCTTTACGTTTTGTCAACGAAAAAGGCGAACCAAAGCATGGGATTAATTTTGCAGCGAAGGAAAAGCAAAGATCGATATATCGCTGTTAGCATCAACACGGATCTGATGTGTGCCAAGGCCGATAATACCTTCAATGGTTTTTTTGGTCACTTTAAGCGGAAGCTCTGAAGTAATAGTACCGAAGGTGACAGCGCCGTCCATTTCAAATGAGGCTATCGTCGGAAGCGAGAGACTCACTTCTCCGATGGAACTGTCAATATTCCAGTTACCTCCCACCTTAGAGCTGCGAATACGAATTTCTCCATTGAGCGTATCCGCCTGAAGACTTTTTGTAACCTGCTCCACATGAATATAGCCATTCTTTGTTTCCAAAATCGCTTCACCGACAATGTCCGCTATATCCAAGTTTCCATTGCTAGTATACGCGCTGAGCCCGCCTTCAATCCGTGAAACATTGATGCCTCCGTCTCGAGCAGACAGCTGTACATCGCCTTCAAGACGTTCAGCAGAAATATTACCGCTACTCGTGTCGGCTTCCACATTCCCCTTCAGATTACGCAGCTCAATGGAGCCATTCATATTTTTCAGGGTCATACCACCCTGCGCAATCAGCCCCGACAAAATCACTCTTCCGTTGCCGGCATTAAGCAGCAGTTTAACCGCCTCTGGGCCTGGAGTCGCTGATGGTTCGGGAGACAAGGATGAGCTAGGCAGCGGACTTGTAGTAGCATTTGTGGTCAGGTTTTCCGAATCGGCAGCATTAGCGGCTGATAGCGCAGACTGCTGTATGTCTCGCGGAGCAGGCGTGGAATCAGGAGCCACGTCAATTTGAGACATAGTAGCTGGCGGCATTCCAGGATAGAGCGATAGAGGTGCTGTTCGCAAGGAAGACGGAAGAGGCTCTCGAAGCACAGCTGCCAAATCGGCTGGCAAAGTGACAACCAGATTGTACCTCGGTAAACGCGATCCGTTGGCCCCATAAGGCATACCTTGAGCTGTAAGCTCAAGCTTGCCGTCGGAACTGAGCTTAAGCTTGGATTTTTCCTTTACGGTGTCCGCTTCCGATTGCAACTCCGTATCGACCCATAACTCAGACTCCACGATAACACTCTTGAAGTCGGGATCGGACGAGGCTTGCACCGTCACGTCACCGTTCGGATTGTCGATGACAACACTCGTAATCGGCTCTTCAAGGGGGAGCTCAAGCGGCTCCTGAGCAAACTGAAAACCTTTTTCTTCAGAAAGATTCTCAAGATTCGTTCGACCAGCATACTGATCCAGCCAGCGAAACGGAAGTCCACCATACTGTGTAACCAAATAAGCAGAGCTCACGAAAATAAAAGCCGTAAGAAGAGATCCAATACCCGCAAGCAGGCGTCGACCGGGATTCTTTTTCTCTAGTAGCTGAAAAAGCAGCATCTCGAGCCCCGCCAACACGAACAAAAGCGGCCACCAATCCAGCAGGAGTCCGATATCATTGCGCTCTTTGACCTGATCCCATAGTAAAAGCGTTCCGCAGACCGCCAGAATAACGGCTGCGCTGAAGCGACCAAGTCGAAATAGGCCAGCCTTCCTCTTAATTCCGAACCATAACGCAAAAACAAGTAATACAACTCCGGAAGCCATGTCACCGATCCAGTCGAGACGAGGCTGTACGGCAGCAGTTGGACGGATGAGAAAGAATAGCAGGATGCCACCTGCAACGAGCAAAATACTATGCGTTGGCGTGAACTGTCCGGCCGAATCTCTATTGGAACCGGCAAGTTTGTTGCGAGTAGAAATTTCCAAAGCATCGAACACGCTGAAAAAATACATCGCAGGCAGCGCATAGCCCAAGTACAGGAGGAGCAGCGCCCGGCTGCCGCTCGTAGAATCCGAGAAGCGGACGAGCGCGGCTAAATCCAGCAGCACCAGCAGCAGAATCATCAATCCGCGGCCATACCAGCCCAGATAAAGATGTCCACCACCCGGTAACAGAGCGGCAAACAGAGCTGACAGCTTGCGGCTTTTCAGTTGTGTTCTCTCGCTCATTCAACACTCACAGCATGTACGCCCTCCAGTGATTTGATTTTTTCTAGCAATGGAATCAGCTTATCCTGTTTGGGAAAACTGAGATACAAGAGCAGCATCACTCTGGAGCGCTCTAGCTCCCGATCACCGTATTCCTGCAGCGACAATTTGCGCATTATAATTCCTTGCTCCGTAAGCAGCGCACTTACGGCTAAAAGCAACGTTTCTTTTTCATCGGCCAGCACTTTGATGAAATGCTCTTTTTTACCGTTGCTGAACTTCTTCTCCAGCTTATTGAGCACGACCAATACTAGTAGCACTAGCACCGTAACCGCTATTGCCGGGAGAAGGAAGCCTGCACCGACCGATAAACCAATCGCCGACACAACCCATAAAGAGGCTGCAGTGGTAAGACCAGTAATCGATTTGCCCGTAAATAGAATAGTACCTGCTCCTAAGAAACCGATACCAGTTATGACTTGAGCAGCAAGACGAGCAGGGTCTAAACGCACATTTGTTTCATTGACAAACTGAGCGAATCCATAAATTGACAGAAGCATCAGCAGGCAAGAACCTAGGCATACAAGAATATTTGTCCGAAGGCCGGCGGCATGATTGGATTGCTCTCTTTCAAATCCGACTAAACCACCTAACAGTACAGCCAAAAAGAGTCTCAATAACAATTCCCATTCATTGATGTACCACGGACTGTCATGGGCGATAGTGCTCAACGCGTTGTTCATGGAATGATTCCGTCCCCTCACGATGTATGATGTGGCTGCACCTCTGTATGCCCGATATCCCAATGTATGTAGGCAGCTCTCCGGATAAACGATAGATAATATTAATAAATGGATAATGAATAAGTAAAAAGCCGCCCTCCCTGGCCGAGAGGGCGGCAGCTTATTACTAATCGGCCGATCAAGCGTTCAAATAATCGACTAACAGCTTGTTGGCGAGACCCGGATTGGCTTTGCCACGGGACTCCTTCATCACTTGGCCGACAAGGAAGCCAATTGCTTTCTCCTTGCCCGCTTTGTAATCCTCAACCGATTGCGGGTTGGCGGCAACAACTTTCTCAACGATGCCCTTGATGGCACCTTCATCGCTGATTTGTACCAGACCCTGCTCCTCAACGATCTGCTGTGGTAGCTTGCCGCTCTCCAGCATCTCCTTAAAGACGGTTTTGGCGATTTTGCCACTGATCGTGCCTTTTTCCAGCAGACCGATCATCTCCCCAAGCCCTTGGCCGGTAATGCTAACAGCGTCGATTTCCTTGTTGTTTTGATTCAAATAAGCGAGCAAATCACCCATGATCCAGTTGGCAACCGCCTTGGCATCCTTGGTGTAGCCCAGACTCTCCTCAAAGAAATCCGCAAGCTTTTTGGAGGAAGTGATTACTGCGGCATCATAAGCCGGCAAACCATATTCCGCCGAATAGCGAGCTTGACGTGCATCCGGAAGCTCCGGAATAGAAGCACGAACGCGCTCTTTCCACTCGCTGTCAATAAACAGCCGAACAAGGTCTGGATCGGGGAAGTAGCGATAGTCATGCGATTCTTCCTTGCCGCGCATAGCAAAGGTTTTGCCTTGTGCGTCGTCCCAGCGACGAGTTTCCTGTACAACTGTGCCGTTAGCATCAAGGATGTCAGCCTGGCGAATTTGTTCGTACTCAAGTCCACGCTGTACACCACGGAAGGAGTTCATGTTCTTGAGCTCTGCACGAGTGCCGAATTTCTCCTGTCCCCATGGACGCAAGCTGACGTTAGCGTCACAGCGCAGGCTGCCTTCCTCCATCTTCACATCGGACACATCGCAATACTGCATAATAGCACGCAGCTTCTCCAGATAGGCCTTAGCCTCCTCCGGGGAGCGCAAATCCGGCTCGGATACGATTTCGATGAGAGGAGTGCCAACACGATTGAAATCAACGAGAGAGGCAAAGCCACCCTCGACATGTGTCAGTTTGCCGGCATCTTCCTCCAGATGGAGGCGGGTAATGCCGATCCGCTTCGTCTCACCGTTCACCTCAATGTCGATCCAGCCGTTTTCACCGATCGGCTGATCGAATTGCGAAATTTGGTACGCTTTTGGTGAATCCGGATAAAAATAGTTTTTACGGTCAAACTTGCTCACATCAGCAACAGTACAGTTTAGTGCCATCGCTGCTTTCATGGCATAGTCGACCGCCTGTCGGTTGAGCACCGGCAGCACGCCGGGATGTCCCAGACAGATGGGGCAAGTATGAGTATTCGGCGGGGCGCCGAAGGACGTCGAGCAGCCGCAGAAGATTTTGCTGGCCGTGTGAAGCTCTACGTGCACTTCAAGCCCGATGACCGTCTCGTAGGTATTGAATTGCGTCATGGCTTAAGCTCCTCCTGCTTGCGTGATACGGGCGCTCTACAGCTGCGGGCGCGCCTTATGGTGATCCGTGTTCTGTTCATAGGCATGCGCCGCGCGCAGCACTGTTGCTTCATCAAAAGCTTTGCCAATCAGCTGCAGACCGACCGGTAGGCCGTCTACGAAGCCGCAAGGGACGCTGATCGCCGGAACGCCGGCAAGACTGACCGGAATCGTCACGATATCGTTCAGATACATCGTTAGCGGATCGCCGATCTGCTCTCCGATACGGAAGGCAGGCGTCGGGGCAGTTGGCCCGAGCAGCAGATCAAACTTCTCAAATGCTTGGTCGAAGTCGCGCTTGATCAGCGTGCGAACCTTCTGGGCTTTAAGATAATAAGCATCATAGTAGCCGGAACTCAAAGCATAGGTCCCTAGCATAATGCGACGCTTGACCTCCTGGCCAAAGCCCTGACTGCGAGATTTGCGATACAGATCCAGCAAATTATCCGGATTGTCTGCTCTCACGCCATAACGTACACCATCAAAGCGAGCAAGGTTGGAGGAGGCTTCCGAAGAGGCTAGCAGGTAGTACGCCGCCACCGCGTATTCTGTATGCGGCAGGGATACTTCCTCCCAAGTCGCGCCGAGGCTCTCGAACACCTTTAGCGCTGCCAATACAGATTCCTTAACCTTAGGATCAATTCCTTGACCCATATATTCCTTCGGAACACCGATGTGCATTCCAGCGACATCGCCAGTCAGCGAGCTGACATAATCCGGAATGGCTACCTCTGCAGAGGTGGAATCCATCCCGTCATGGCCGGCAATTGCCTGCAGCACATAGGCGGAATCTTCGACATTTTTGGTGAGCGGGCCAATCGCATCAAGCGAGGATGCAAACGCCACGAGCCCGAAGCGGGATACGAGGCCGTAAGTCGGCTTTAAACCGACAACACCGCAATAAGATGCGGGCTGACGAATCGAACCGCCAGTGTCGGATCCTAGAGCAAAATAGACCTGCCCTGCCGCAACAGCAGCGGCTGATCCACCGCTTGAGCCACCAGGTACATAATCCGTGTTCCATGGATTACGAACCGGTTTGAAGCTGGAGTTCTCGTTGGAGCCGCCCATCGCGAATTCATCCATGTTAAGCTTGCCGATCGTTACGGCGCCAGCGGCATTCAGCTTGCCGGCCGCAGTCGCGTCGTAAATCGGATTGTAATTAGATAGAAACTGACTGGCACATGTCGTGCGCAAGCCTTTAGTAACAATATTGTCCTTGATTCCCGCAGGCAGAGCGTGAAGAAGTCCCTTCTCCCCGCCGGAGCGATCAAGCTCAGCCGCTCTCGCTCGCGCCCCTTCCTCGTTCAAGGTCAGAAAAGCTCCGATACGCTCATCCGTCTCAGCAATCCGCTTGTAGGACGCCTCGGTCAGCTCAGCCGCCGACAGCTTGCCGGAAGCGAGCTCGTTATGTAAATCCTGCAACCGCATATCAAATAAAGCCAACCGCAGTTCCTCCTTTCATTCTTGTGCGCTATTCAAGTACAGCCGGTACCTTGAACTGTCCATCCTCGTCATCCGGGGCGTTCAACAAGGCAGTCTCATTGGATAAGGATTCCTTGACGACATCCTCCCGCATTACGTTTGTCACCGGAAGCACATGGCTGGTAGGCTCTACGCCATCCGTATCCAACTCACCCAGCTTCTCCGCATATTTGAGAATCGCGTTCAGTTGGCCGACGAACTGTTCCTTCTCATCCGCGCTCAGTTCAAGACGCGCCAGATTGGCTACATGCTCGACATCCTTCATGCCGATGCTCATTGCTCTATTCCCCCTTGCCTAAAGTCGATTCACTGTTGATGCGTTTTCTCTATAGATAACAGTCATTCCATGTATTATACCTTGAGTTGAACAACATTCTCAATGCACAGCGCTAAACAAGTAAACTAATTTGGCACAAAAATAAAAAAGCCGCCGGAGCGAGGTCCGGCGACCATGCCACCTGCTGGCGGCGATGCTGTAATAACTGCTTAACAGGCTGAAATAGATGAAATAAAGACGTAATTTCCTATCGTTACCTATCGTTCCAACAAGGAAAGGTTTACCTTGCTGCCCGGCTCGACAACCTGACCGCGGATGCCGAGCTCCTGGAGCTTGGCCACAAATGCTCCAGCGTCCTGCTGAATCGGCGGGAATGTATCATAATGAATCGGCACAACTAGCCCTGCACCGTACCATTCAGCAGCTTGAAGAGCATCTTCAGGACCCATCGTATAATGATCGCCAATAGGAATGAAAGCTACGTCCAGCTTGTGCCTGCGTCCGATCAAAGCCATGTCTGAGAACAAACATGTGTCTCCAGCATGCAGAAACTTAACTCCCTCGACTTCAATCACAAATCCAGCCGGCATGCCGCCATAAATAATCCGCTGTTCTTCGGCAATTACAATGCCCGAGCTATGGAAGGCCGGAATCATCGTTGCCTTGGCAAAGCCAAGATCCACCGTGCCTCCCATATTCATTTCAAGCGTCTTGGCTCCCTGCCAGGACATATAGGCAGCCAGCTCCGGAATAGCTACAATCGGTGCTCCTGTACGCTTCGATATCGCTGCCGCATCAAGGATGTGGTCCTGATGGGCATGAGTCAGCAGAATATAATCTGCAGAAACCTCTTCAGCACTCGTCTTGGCAAGCGGATTGCCGCTAAGGAACGGATCTATCAGTAAAGACTTGCCATTATCAAGCGTAATACCAACACAGGATTGACCATGAAAAACAACTTCCATCATGCCACACCCTTTCTCATCGATGATAAGTCTCGTCTTTACAATGCTCCATCCGACTGAGATTAAATCAGATCCAAGCCTTGAGATTAACCTGCCGGATAAAATCCTCCCGGCTCTGAACCTCCTTGGAGGCAAGCTCTTCCTCCTGCGGTTCAGCGGCATCTCCTTTCATAATCCGGTAGAACAGTTCCTCGTTGCGGGTCGCCAAGGCAAAATCAATAAGCGCCTCACGTTCAATCCGATCAACTTCAAGCCGCAGCAAAATCTCTTCCAGCTCGACGTCATCACCCGGCACAAGAAAATTCCGGTTCTCAGACGGTACTCGCACAACATAGTCAAACACATTATCCGCATTGCGATCATACGCAATTATATATCCATACTCCCCAACAGGAAGATTCTGCTCATACTGATCGGACACAATCATGACTTTATCTCCGAGCTTCAACATCGTCAATCGCCCTCCCCTAACAGCTCTAGTAAAAATTGTACTAGATGATAGTCTGCATAGCAAACTTTAGGTTAGGCTCTTTCTATTCAGATGGATTAGGAGGATCTCAACGCTCAAATTAATAGAAGCCCTCGACCATCGAAGACTTCATTCCACTCATAGCCTTCACAATAAAATTGGAAGTATTGACTCCAATTGCATCCCTCTGGAACCCTTTAACAAAACACATTCGTCTTTGTTTTGGAATCAATGGAAACTCCTTGAATGCTAAGTGCTGCAGCATCAGCTGATAGTCCATTTCCCTCGACCATTTGTTGAATAATGCTAAGCTTATGGATAATCATGAAAAATCACCTTCTTATAAGGAAGTAATACTCTCTTTTAAGTATATTCTTGCCATGATGCCTCCATTCTATCTTGGCATTATCAGCTTGGAAGCACAAGCTGCGCCGCTCCCTTGATATGCCATTCAATTGGTTCCATGACGGAGAAAGCACGAGGATGAACAACATGGATAATAAGAATGACGCCGGGGCGATCCAGCGTCACCTCATAATTGAATTCACTGTTCTGGTACGTATATGGAAAACTTTCGTTTCTGCCCACCACATGCCAAGCATCAACCGTTACCTGCTGCCTCAGTCGCGAACCGGGGAGTGGATTGCCCTGCTCATCCAGCCGCAAATTATCCCGCAAGTAAGCTGTTGCTTTCTCCAATGCTCTGCGCTCGTCGAGCACGAACCTCCCATCTGCCAGCTCGCGTTCATCAAGCTGCTGAGCAGCAGCATGCGCGGCACGATTGACGGCATGTTTCGCCTCGAACAGGATGCGTATCGCTCGTTCCTCATCCGTCTGCGCTGCTTGAGCAAACAACCAAAGGCCGCACATAAGCAAGCCCCAGAGCAGCTTGTACATTGTGCGGCCCCCTTTCACATAAGTGAACTTAGAAATTTAACAGCGATGTTTGCTGCATGAACCAATCCTACTTCTGATCGCTGTTGTATTACTTCCGCCCGTATTTTCAAGGAACATATTCACTCATCTTGAGACCACCAACCGTTATGAGCTGAGCCGCATCCGGAACTGGAATGCCGATCAGACGGTCGATCTGAAACAGTCCTTCATACGGGTAACTTGCCGTCAGTCTGAGGCCAGTACCACGAAGTAGCGGCGCACTGGAATTACCTGCTGGAAGTCCACTCGTAGAACTAACCGTGAATTGGATAGACTCTCGCCTCATACCAATGCTCGCAAGCCGCTCCCGAGACTGCTGGAGCATTACCTCGTCGATGTATCCTCGACTGGCACTTGCCCCGACCTCAAGCAAATAATCTACTTCCTTCTGCAGCATAGCTTCGCGCATGATGAGAACATGTTTATACACCGGGGAGAACATCATCCAGCAGAACATAGATGCAAACAACACGAACACGAGAATCTGTTTCAAGGATCCGTTCCCCTTATATTGTCGGATAGGGCGCTCCCATATCCTTGAAGCCCAACCATTGTACCTTCCGGCCCTTCGGCAACTGACAAATAAAGGACTACAACAGCTATGAGCAGCAGCAGCGAAGCCAATATCTCCTTCACTTGATCACTACTCCTTCCTTTGACCCGTTTAGGGGACTAAGTTTCCGATCTGTGTATTCGCCGTGTTGCCTTGACCTTGAATTCGGGACCGAGTGCCGGTCGCGTTGTCAGCAACGATCGTATTAAAAAGCACCAGCATTACGACGATCATCATAACTGTCACCAATATGTTGCGCATGCTTTCACCTCCTTTTTAGTTAAGTGAATCAAACAGCTTCTGGCTCTCCCTTACCCATGGATAAATGAAAACTTGGAATGTATACAGGATCGGTATGCCGGCAAGGACGAATAACATATAAGAGCTTGATTCTTTACGGCTCTCCTTCAAAATCTCAAGCTTCTCCTTATAATCTCTGATTCGCTCGCGGAGAAGCTCATAGTAAGCCTCATCCTCATGGAGCCTCAGAGAATCAATCGTTTCAGCGAAGCTCATCGCCTCCTCCGAGCCAACTCGCTCTTTGAAACCTCGAATTGCCTCCCCAGCATCGTGATACCACTCACCTAGGAGATGCTGTAATTCCCTTCGTATGGTGCGGGTATATGGGACACAACGCATTAGCTTGGCATGAACATGCAGCGAAGATCCTTGCAAATACAGCAGTTGCGTACTGACGGTATGAATCTCCCGGATAACTCTGGCCGTACGCGCTCTGCGCATCGCCTCGAGCATCGCCTTGTCAACCAATAACAGGCCTGTCACGCCAATCAATAAGATCCAGGCCGAAGCAGGAATCAAGATGCCATTAAGTAGGCTTAGAGTATTGGCCGTAGAAGTTAGTACAACAGCTAGGGGTACTGCGATCAACCACAGCCTACGAGCGGTTACATAATAACCGGCGTCCAACGTCCAGCCGCAGCCTGCAAACAACCTCTCCCTCTCCATGAGCACCGTGCTCGATCTACTGAGTCCTAAGAGCTTGAGATGACGCTCTGAGAGCTTAGCCTTTCTCCATTGTGGCACCTGTAGATGAAGCCAGCGCGGCCTAGTTCTCGCTAGTCGTTTCAGGAGCAGGAATAACATTCCGGCTATAATCAATGCCTGTCCGATAGACGCAGCCGCATAGGCCGTCTCGGCCCAGGTTTCGTAAACCTGCATTTACCGGCTCCTTTACATTTTTTTGCGTGACAGCCATAAGCCCATTAAAAAAGAAGCAAAGATCAACAGCAGAGAATTAAGCAACATATCCCTGCCAGCTGCATCATTCACGTAGTAACGATAGGAATTATCCGGGTTATAACGAAAGTTAATGCCTAGAAACAGGGCCAAAAAGAAAATCGGAGTGAAATTGGCTACCCGAATTTCCAGTAGCTTGTGGCGCTCCTGCTCATTGGCTCGTCGCGATCTGCGCATATCCCCGATTAACTCATGCAGATTGTCTGCAACGGAATGCCCTTCGTGCAGAGCTACCCGGATAATCTGGACAAAATATTCTCCCCAGACATGCCCAAGAGAAGCTGCAAACAGCCGAAGACTGACCTCATCATCCCCCCTCACGCTGAGATTTCGGTACAACTGCTCGAAGGAAGCCTTCAAATGTCCTTGGAGCCGATTCTCTTCTACCATCCGTTTAAGTGCCCCTCGAACCTGTCTCTGGCCTGCAATCAAATAACATTGATAAAAGAGCTCTACCGCAGGCAAAAAATCAAGCCTGGTTTGCATCTGGCGATGGACAAGCACCATCTTCAGCACAAGATAGGGGATTAGGCTCAGCATCAGTCCAAGCAACACAGCTCCCTTCAAACTTTCGAACAAAACCACCCCAGCCCCTGTTCCCATGACCAGCAGAAAAGCAGACAGCAGGACAAATCCTTCCGGCTTGATTCCAGTCTGAAGCGACTCCAATGTTTCATTCAGCTCCTGATAAGGCTTGCCCGACCTCTCGAGCCGCAATATCAAACGCGCTCTGAAAGTACGACTGCGACGATACTCCAGCCTGGAAGAGGCCTGGATTGAATCTTCGCCATAGCGGAGCAGCCCTGCTATCAATGGGCTTAGAGCAACGGCTAGCAGAATCGCTATTACCGGAATCATCCATGGTGAAATCAACATATGCTTTCTCCTCCACCGGCATACTGTCGCTCGATCACCTCCGTTGTCACTGACGGAGGCAGCCCTCCGAAGCCTGCCTCTGTCAGCGAATAACCAGCAGCCGCGAGCCTTCGGCAAGTTTCAGCTCTGGGAGCAGATATAAACTTCCAGCCCACACCGCTGTGGTAAACTGCCCATTCATCCAGCTCAGCCTCTCCTTCCTTCCAGAGAATCTCCCCCATGCGGATAATTCTGCGCTTGCCATCGACCAGTCTCATCTCGATTCCGATCTGAGTCACATAACGAGCAATCCGCTTGCATAGACGCTCCGGATTCATCGCCCTGCCATCAAGCATACACATATCGGTGATTGCTTCCGGAACATCCTCCAGCTTGCTGGCATGCACTGTTGTCATGCTGCCAGCATGTCCCCTGGTACAAGCCCGGACATAAATATTGGCATCCTCATCTCGAATTTCAGCATGCACGATACGCTGCGGAGATTGCCGCAGAGCCAGCTTAAACGCTTGAGCCGGTCGATGCAGTACATCCTCCTCATCCGTCTCGTACTCCACGACATTTTTATCCGGGAAATCCCTCCCCAACATCATCTCTAACCGGGACTCCAGCGTTACGAGCCGCTCCTCGTCCGGCAGCTCGGCAATTAGCGCCTTGAGCAGATGAGTCTTCCCCGAGCCCGTAGGCCCGATGAGTACAAGATTGTAGCGGCAGGTTAACACGGCTTGCAGCATGAGAACCATCTCTGGCGTAAGCGTGCTGTAATGCTGCTCCGTCAGCTCCTTTAGCCGAAATGCACGGGCGTTGTAGAAGCGGAGCGTCAGTGTAGGCAACGAAGTAAAACCAAACGCCGTCATCGTAACCCGAGTGCCATCGCGCAGCATAACTTCCGCCCACCGCTTGCGCGGATTGATTCGGTCATTGTTGTACAAAACCAGGTTCTGCTGAATCCGCTGCACTTCCCTCAAGTTCTGGAAGCTGTAGGACGAGCGCTCCGTGTTGCCCCCTCGCATAAGATAAATCCGGGTCCCAACAACCTGTATTTCCTCCAAGCCGCTCCGATCCTGCAGAGCTAACTCCAGAACACCAAGGCCAATCACTTCTGCAAACAGCGCATCTGCCAGGGAATGATACTGACCGCTCATACCCGGTAGCTCATGCAGCCTCAACTTCAGCAGCCTGTCCTTGACCAATGCCATAATCTCCTTGCGCTCTTGAGCGTATCCGAGAACAGCACGGTTTAGCCGCTCCCCATATTCGCGCCGCTCCTCCTCAGTCATGCCTCGGGGAGAAGAGAGATAAGAACGCATATCTTCTGCTGCCTTCGAAAAATCATCCGGAAGGCGCCTCCCAGCTTCGCTAATGTGCCCCGCGGGGAGAGACGAGCCTTCCGCAGTTTCCTCTTCTGCTCTGTCACGCATGCCCGCACGGATTCGAGCTGAATATCTAGAGGGCGAGAAACGGCTGGGCTCACTCATAATCCCAGCTCTCCACGATGGGCTCTCAGCTTGCGATACCACGGTTGCGCTTCCTTAGCAGGTCGGCAGCGCACTCCGTTACGCTCCGCCAGCTTGCCCGAAACTATGTCCATAGCAATTCGCCCGGAAGCATCATGCTTGAGCCAACGATGATACTGACCACGGTCCAGCGATTGATAAAAGGCTTCATTCGTTCTGAATTCTCCAATAGCAGACAGATTGGTTTCCTTCTCGATCTCTTTCATACGGTAGCCTCCATTTGTCCAAGGGGATTGTATGGTGAGTAGTTCATATTCCTCTGGCTGAACACCGAAGAGTGGTGAAACTTGGCGAATCCAGCGATTACCATCTTCCTGAAAATGAGATAATGCACCAGTCGTGCATAAAACACGTGAATCTGCCGCCCTCATCGCGCAAATTGTCGCTGCATTATCCCAGTAACTGCCAGCATCGGCGACAACGAGATCGAAGCTTTGACGCGCCGTTTCAAGCAAATGCTCCGTTTCTTCCTGGGTGTAGTATTCTGCCTGATCTCGCATCAGATTGCCGGGGAGCACATGAACATACGGCTCGTCCGGAATCGTGAGACAGGCCCTTCGAAGCTGTTGCGGTGCCAGAGAAGCGGAGGTAAGCTCAGGCCGTATACTGTCTAGTGTTGCAGCAGGTAAGTCTTGACCAAGGTAACGGTGAATTTTGGCGCTCTTCAGGTTCATGCATAGGAATCCAACATCCTTCCCCGTACGCTCAGCCAGGCGGCATGCCGCGGCGAAAGCTGCAGCCGTCGTGCCAATATTGGGAGTCGTCCCGACAAATGCAAGCAGCGGCGCACTCATGGCGAGTTCTCCATGGTTGGCTGAGCGACCATTATATTCAGTGATTCCGGGCTGAAGGCAATCACTAGCCGGTTTTCCCCACTTTTGCAAAGGGCATCAATTCTCAGCCACTGTGCCTCGGTCAGATTGAGATTAATAAACTCTATTAATCCGTTGGCGTCTCTCCTGGAGGCGTACATCTTCTGCCTATCTCCTTCAGCAAGTGACAGCAGATTAGGATTATCCATGTCATCGATTTCTTGATTGCTGCTCGTCTTAACTGACGCTACCGTAATCGGTTCTGCAAAAAGCCGCTGGGATGACGCTCCCGCTCCGGATACGTACAACACAACTCGGTCGCCGGCACGGATGCCGCTCGATACCGACAGCACATACTCCCGGGGCAACTGGAATGTTGACTGATCGCGGGATGGCAAAAGCCGGTAGAGGTCCATCTTCCAGCCCCGCAGCGGCTCGCCTTGTCCAAGCGGCACAACGGCTTCCTTGCCCGCTGCCTCCTCAAAATCAGTGATCATATCCTCCACATAAGCGGATGACACGATGGTCTGATACTGAAGGTCATTGACCTCCATACGCTCACCCGCTGCAATAAAACGTTTGGGTACGACTACCTGAACCGAGTGCTGCTTTTCAAGCATTCGCAGTTGAACGAGGTACAGTCCGTAAACTAAAAACGCCGACAGTAAAATAGCTGTAAACATAATCATTCTGCCCTTTCCTTTGCTCATCTGTCTCCCTCCCCTCAAGCGTAATGAAAATAAAAAAACGCAAGCAGGAACCTTGGAAAGGTTCAACCGCTTGCGTTCTTCGCGAGCCTAGGCAATGTACATACATTGCCTGTGATATTTGATTGAGTTCATAGTAACAATAGAATAAATAGCTGTCCAGCTTTTTTTTCCAGTTATGATTGATTCAGGCAGAAGTCCTCTTCAAGACTCTGCCTGGTTTAAAAATCAATCAAGCCCACGCTGATTTGAAGCGCGTCATCGACATGACGCATCATCTCGTCATCGAGATGGGTAATTTTGTCCGTGAGCCGTTGTTTGTCGATCGTTCGGATCTGCTCGAGAAGAATAACGGAATCACGATCGAAGCCGTGGGCCTTGGCGTCAATCTCCACATGAGTAGGCAACTTGGCCTTTTGGATTTGGGCCGTGATGGCAGCAACGATAACGGTCGGGCTGAACCGGTTGCCGATGTCATTCTGTAGAACGAGTACGGGGCGGACACCACCTTGCTCGGAGCCCACAACGGGCGATAGGTCAGCGAAAAACACATCTCCGCGTTTGACGATCAATCGCTACACCCCGCTAACGAGACGGCCGAGTGCACGGTCTGCATCTTCCTCCGCTTGGAAAGCTTCCGAGGCCATATTCAGGTTGATTTTTGCCATCTCCAGATAACCGCGTTGCATCAATTCACGGATTTGACGTTTTTTGCGTTCCACCAGATAAAGTTTCATCGCCTGGCGGATAAATTCACTGCGGTTGGAATTTTCCTTGGCGACGATCCCGTCTACTTCTTCCAGCAGATGATCCGGGATACTGATCATGATTCGTTTGGTATTCTGTAAATTGGCCACCAACTCGCACCTCCAAAACTTGTCAAAGCCCATTACCATTATGTCACCGTTGCCAATAGCCTATACTCCACCATACCTATGAGATGCCTGTATCTCTTAGAACCGAGAGGAGCTGCAGCGTCTAAGACTTGACAATTCGCCGCATGCTGACGAAATTCCTGCTTGACCTTCGCAAAAATGACAGCGAACGAACAAGAACATTTGCGAATGCTGTCAGAACATCGCCCTACTGCACATCCAACGCGTTTGAGACGGCTACAACTTTGCCATCACGCATATAAACTCTAGGTACGCGGGCAGCCAGCATACAAATCAACTCATAGTTGATCGTGCCGAGCTGGTCCGCGACCTCCTCGGCTGTTATTTCAGCGCCGAGCTGGGAGCCAATCAGCACCGCTTCCTCTCCAGTAGCTACCGGCCCTTCGCCTGAAGCCTCCGCAGCACCAAGCGAGATCATGCACTGATCCATACAGATCGTGCCGAGAACCGGCACTCGCTGCCCGCGGAGCAGCACATGAGCCTTGCCAGTGAGCAATCGGCTGAAGCCATCTGCGTAACCGATCGGGATCGTACCGATTCGTTCTCCCGCTTCCGCGAAGTAGCGGGTTCCGTAGCTGATACCCCAAGACTCCTGAAGCTCTTTGACCATGACCACTTCCGTTTTGAGCGATAATACCGGCTTCAACCGTACCTTGGAATGATCCACCTCATGGGATGGATACAGCCCGTACATGCCAATGCCAAGACGGAGCATATCTCCTCCGAGCTCAGGTGTATCAATGCCAGCGGCCGTATTGGCGCTGTGTATGATCTCAATCGGCAGAGAACGGCTGCGGACTTCATGTACGACCGCCGCGAAGCGCTCGTATTGCAGCTTTGTGTAGTATTTATCGGTCTCATCGGACTTCGCAAAATGCGTAAACAGCCCTTCAACCTGAAGCTGCGGAACACGCAGAGCGGCTTCAATAAAACGCATGGCATCGGCGGAGCCATCTGCCAGCTTGCCAAGCCTACCCATGCCTGTGTCGAGCTTGATATGCACTTTTAGTTTTTTAGAGCTGTCCTCGGGTAAAGACCTTGCAGTCTCCAGCACATCGTCCCGGAACAGAGCAATCGTAATATCAAGGGAACGGGCAATCTCTAGCCCATTCGGAGGCACATAGCCAAGCACAAGAATCGGCATCATTACACCAGAACGCCTGATCTGTACCGCCTCATCAAGAAAAGCAACTCCCAGATAATCCACTCCGCAGGCTTCCGCCTCCTGGGAAATCTGGACAAGTCCATGTCCGTAGGCATTGGCCTTAACCGATGCCAGCAGCTTCATTCCATCCGGCACAGAACTTCTGAATGTCCCAATATTGCTTCGCAGAGCATCCAGTGAAATTTCGGCACGAGTCGGACGGTAGTAATTATACATCCTATTCATCCCACTTCCTCAGAAAACACAATCCCTATAATGTTACCCCCCGAGTCCCTTTAGTGTCAATGAATCGAGTGATACTAAGAGCTGGCACCTATTTCCAACGACACTAAAATAGCGAGACGCTGATAGTAACTAAAAAGACGCCGCTGCCTATCCCGGCCGCGGCGCCTTGCAAAATTTATTTGGTCATTTCATCCACAACAGACTGTGCAACCTTAATCAACTCGTCTTCTGGGAGGTTATCGGATGTAAGGCGGAATTCCGTACCCATATAGGTCCAGGCAAGCGTCTGCTGCTCCTGGCCTATGCTCAGCTGTCCGACCGTAAAGCCAAGATTGACCATCTCGCCAGTTCCCGTCGCTACTGAGTAGTCCTCCGGCTGCGTTTCGATCAAAGTGTAGCTGTAGGTGCCGTCATATCGGAACATCACACCAGGATTGCCGCCAAATTCGATGTCATTGGAGTCCTTAAGCGCGATTCCTTCCGGTCCCAAATAGGATGGCTCCATAGGGATGAATGAAGAGCTGGTAGGGTCAGCAGCCGCTTCACTGCCGCTTCCCTCAGGTGCAGAAGCTCCATCCTTGCCGCCACCCTCTGCTTCAGTGCCGGTAGCCGCACCGCCATCCTGTCCTTCAGGGACGGCTGTGGTCGGCTCCGAGCCTGACGCCGGAGAGCTTTGCAGATTTACTTTTGTATCAAAGACGCTCTTATCAAGCTTTTCATTGAATTTGAACGTATCAAACTTAACGTCGACCAGGACAGCGGCGTTGGAATCCAGCACCTCGACCTGTTTTGGAGAGTAGTCTGATTTGTTCAGCCAAATTTTTTGGCGGGCCAGGGAAGCATTCTGATAGTTCGCCATGACATCAAACACATAGCTGTCCTTGTCATCCGCGAACTGACGGGAGTTGTCTTTCAGGATGCTTTGGACCAGCGTCTGATACAGATAGACTTGACCTTGCTCCTCCGGCCAATTGCTTTGGAAGCGGAATACCTTGTTGAGGCTCGGCGTCAGTACGAACACACCTTCGTCGTTCCGCAGAACGATTTGCGTTAAGTCCTTCTTCTCATTCGTCAGAGCGATGCGGTAATAATTCGGCTTCTGAAACTTCACATCGACCTTGTATTGAAGCGGCTGTGTTGCAGTGTGCAGCGTCATGATGCCCGTACCTTGATAAGTCTCCGTCTTGTCTTGCAGCTTACCGAGATCTTTCACAACCGACCCCGCGTCCTTTTTTCCACAGCCAGCCAGCAACAGAATAAAGCAGGCCATCAAAGCCGCAATCGTTCCCATGCGACGCATGTACTCATCCCCTCTGCTCGTTGAGTTTTCCTAAGCTGATAACATGTCTATGAGGGGACTTGGCCTTTTATGCGGACGAGAATGACGAGCTTGCAGATAACTTGCCGGAAGAAAGATTATCTCCCTACTCTTCAATAGACTTTTATTTTCTATAAACAGATTAATACCTATTTCCTGTTCTCTCCTCTTGCATAAGATATCAAAACAATCCGTAGACTCACAGGAGGAAAAGAAAGATGAACACTGGAGATTCGTTGGCACATTCGAACAACAAATCCAATTCCAGCACGGCGGTTATACTCATTCTGTTTATTCTGCTTGTTATTGTCGTTCAAACCTTTTCAGCGAAGCCTCCTTGTTGCGGGGGCGGCTCTCCTGCTGACGATGTGTCCTCTATTACCGGTACAAAAGGCTTCAACGTATTCAACAACAGCCCATACAGATTGGACCTAATTGCAAGCAGCAGGCCCGATAGAAATCCTCCCTCCTTAACCATACCTCGGGGAGGATTTCATCACTATGAATTGCCATGCGATAGCTCAATTTCATTGGAATACTATGCATTCTCTGAGGATAATCGTTATTGGGGCAATGTTATCATTGAATTTTTCGCCGGGTTTATATGTTTTAATTATGGAATTAGGAGAGCGGATGCTTCAGGAGCGCTTAGTGTACAAACAAAAGCGTATGTCGCCGTTTACGTTTATTAGTCCAGCTCGTACAGCTATAGCCATGCCAATGGTTGAACTCTATTTCCCATCGGTATCAACAAAAAAGCTGTCTCGCTAGTTATAGCGCGGACAGCTTTACTATTTGATATAGCAAGCTATAATTCAATGTCAATCCTTACTCCCGTCATCACCGTCTGCTCCCTGTGATGGGGCAGGGCCGCGTTTCAAACGGCCCGACTTGCGGAGCGAGTCTCGCAGCAGAAACTCGATATGGGCGTTGACGCTGCGGAACTCGTCTCCTGCCCATTGTTCAATAGCCTGGTAAATTTCGGGGTCCAATCTGAGCGGGAAGGACTTTCGTTCCTTAGCCATCTTATGCGTTCCTAATTGTACAAAGTGCCAGCATTTATGATAGGCGTAGTTCCCCGCTCGGAAACAATCGCTACCATCAAATTATTAATCATTGCCGCACGACGCTCATCATCTAGAATGATGCCGCGATTTTCCAGCTGCTGCAGAGCCGATTCCACCATGCCAACAGCCCCATCCACAATCTTCTGTCTGGCCGCAACGATCGCTTCCGCCTGCTGCCGTTGCAGCATCGCTCCTGCAATCTCAGGGGCATAGGCAAGATGCGAAAGACGCGTCTCCATGACTTCTACTCCGGCCACCATAAGGCGGTCTTGCAGCTCAGTGAGCAAAAGATGGCTTACTTCATCCGCATTGCCCCGCAAGGAGATTGCTGAGGCATCCTCGTAGGTGTCATATGGATATTGCGCCGCCAAATGACGAATTGCCGTCTCACTCTGAATTTCCACGAACGTCTCGTAATCATCTACTTCAAAGCTTGCGCGAGCTGTTTCGGTAACCTTGAAAACAACAACAGCCGCGATCTCAACCGGATTGCCGGAAGCATCATTGACCTTAAGCTTCTGACTGTTGAAGTTCCGAACCTTAAGCGACACTTGGGATTTAGAACTGAAAGGCATAACCAACCAAAGTCCGCTGTCCGTTATCGTGCCCTTGTAATTTCCAAAAAAGGTAATGACCTTCGCCTGATTAGGCTGCACAATCGTCAGGGCGCTGAACAACACCATGGATAAGAGAGTCAAAATTGCCGCAAACACATATCCGGCAGATCCCCATCCAAGACTATCACTCGAAATGAACAGATAAACCGCTGCAGCTAAAGCAATGACTGCGATTAAGGCTGCCAAAAATCCATTTGTATGCCACGCCTTACGCTCCCGCATCCCATCATCTCCCCATATCTTTTTGATATATATATGATATCACTTTTTCTTTAATTTGGGAACTATGGAAGCATCAATTTGAAAGTAAATTTCTCGATGAAAAGGGATCTTCCATGAAAAAGCCTTCCTGGGAGGAAGGCTCGTTTTATTATCTTTATCCTGTTAAGGCTGAGAATTCGCCTCTGGCACAGTTGACGCAGCAGGAGCCATAGAAGCGGCCGGTGCTGTCGGATGAACAGGCTGCTTCAGCTTGCCTTCGCGATGCAGCTTTCTCAGCTCCTCGCGCAGCTGCCTCTCGTCCATTCCTTCGGTTTTGATCCCTTGTGCCGCTGCGAATGCCTTCAGCTTAGCCAATCTTTTCGCCCGCATATCTTTTTTAAAGAGCGCCCATTTCTCAGGCTGCTTCGTTTTCATCGAGCGAATTTCCCCAATCAACTGCTCCTCGCTCTTTCCTTTGGTCGAAATCCCGAAATAAGCTGCTGCCTCATTCATCATTTGCCGCTTATGAGCTTCGCGAAGGCGTTTATGCCCCTCATCCCCTTGCCGATGACGGAACTCACCATGATGTTTACCCGCATCCTCAGGATAAATAGCGGACTCCTTTTTTTCCGATTGTTGCGGCAATGCAGCCGAAACAGCTCCGGCTGGCAAGGCAAGGGCTGCGATTAGCAATGCAGCCGCAGCTTTATTTCCAAGTTTCATATTGGATGACTCTCCTTTTCGGTAGGGTTATTTCTTTTCTTACTTTTCCCCATTGCTGTTCCATTATTCCAAATTCTAGAATAACCAAATAAGACGCCCTGAGGGGGCGTCTTATTTCGATTAAATCGATTCCATTATATAGATTGCTTGTTTAGTAGTTGTGTAAATTGTTCATCCGTCAGATTTCGCTCCAACACATCAGATACCGGAATATCCTCGCAATCCGGCTTTGTTAGGCTTTTGCCCTTCATGTAGTAACCGTTCGTCTTGGCGATCGAGTAAAAGCTGCACAGCTGATCAGCCGTTTTTACAGCCTGTTCCTCTGTATCGTAGCTCGCCAGATTATTCCCGAAGCTGAGCGGATTTTTGGAGCTCTGAATGTTGACGCGAAATGGAGCTGCAGCATCCGACTCCTCAAATTTGACCAGAATCTCGATGTCGGAACAAGTATTACGATATTTAATAGACATCATCAACACCGCCTATGGGAACCTCAATGTGAGGCAGATTCGGTCAGTGCGATTAGCGCTGCCGTAATAGCTATTACACCACTCCCCGTACAGTTAAACAAAATAGCTACATTTCCTCCCGGCGATTGTCATCTCGGAGCAGATCTCCCATCCAGCCTTTTGAGCGCATCCAAATATACACGCCTACGGTCGTGGAGCCTATGATTCCTAAAGCGATCCAATACCCCGCCTTCCATTTGAGCTCCGGCATGTTCTCAAAATTCATTCCCCAAACGGCGCCGATAGCCATCATAGGAGTGCACAGAATCGTAAATACGGTGAGCGTCTTCATAATCTCATTCCCTCGATAGTTGGAGATATTCTCCTCGAGAAGAAGGAGCGATTCAAGCTCCTGGTTGTACTCGGATTGAAGCATGATCATGCGCTCCAACCGGGACTGAAGCGCGTTATGAATTTTGCTTTTCTCCATCTGGTCCGGAAAAGCCTCTTCGAGCGCATATTTAATTTCACGGATTGGCCTGGTCAGCCCCGACCAGTGTAGGAGTCGGTAGCGCAAATCCACAATCTGGCGAAACATATAACCGCCATTATGGTTGCGAAGGCTTTCTTCTGTATCCCTCAGCTTCGTCTCGAAACGATCCATTCCTTCAAAAAAGGGTTCCATAACTCCTGCCAGCAGATGGACAAAACCGTCCAAAGCCGTATCCGCTTCCTCTGCGTGCTCAAAAAACAGGGCAGACCTCTCACATGCATCCGTAATTGCCTGCTGCTGGAACTGTATCGTATATAGCGCTTTATCCGTCAGCAAAAAATGAAAAAAGGTGGATTTATCCCGATCATTTTTCGCATTTCCTATAATGAGCGTTCCGAATACGGCATTATTTTCTCTCTGAAAAGAAATGGCCGATAAATAGTTGCTATCTCTCCCTCGGCTTTCTTTCGCCCATTTGAGAAAGTGATGATTTTCTTTCAATGCCTCAGTGGCCTCATCATAATCAGAAAAGGCATGCCACTTCCAATCCGCTCGGCCTTTCACCGTCAGTTCTCCCCCATCTCGATCCTGATCCTTAGCTTGGTCATATTCCATCGCTTTTACTTGATCATTTCCAAATATTTGGCCTTTCATCTGTATCCCACCTTCGCCCTTCCAAAACTCTAATTACCCATACCCAATTCGACTTCCCGGATAAACAACCAAACGCCAAAGCAAGTCCTGGAAATTCAAACCAACAGCCCCCAGGGCGGTAGCTCTGGAGGCTGCTTACGAATCAACCAATAATAATTTGACCTTCCGGGTGACGGAAAGGTTCCTTTTTAGGTTTGGAGCGGAACGCGAAGGCGAGTGTCAGTAAACCTAATCTACCCATGAACATGAGCACGATAATTACTCCCTTTCCAGGATCGGAAAGCTCGAGCGTTGCACCTAAGCTGAAGCCGACGGTTCCGAAGGCGGATACGGCCTCGAAAAGCAGCACAAGAAACGGACCGTCCTCCACCGTTGTTAAGATCATCGTTGCTGCCACAATGACAATGACGCCCATCAGCGTAACGGTAATAGCTCGGTACAGCTCTCGCGATGCAATCCGGTGGCGGAAGATGACTGCATCCTCACGACCTTGAATAATAGCTTGTATGCCGGCAAGCAGCACCACAAAGGTAGTAATCTTGATTCCGCCCCCCGTAGAGCCAGGAGCAGCGCCTATGAACATCAGAATGACCATAAGCAGCTGTGTTGCCTGACGCAGGTCGGCGATAGGCACCGTATTCAGCCCTGCAGAACGGAGACTGAACGACTGGAAAGCCGAGGCCCACAGTTTGCCGTCCAGACTCAGCGCACCGAATGTACGCGGATTGGTGTATTCAAAAATAAAGAACAAAATTGCCCCGCCTACCGTCAATATAAACGAAGCCCATAGTACCACCTTGCTATGCAGCGAAATTTTACGCTTCTCCGGCCAGCGGATCAAGTCGGCCATGACGATGAAACCTATGCTGCCGAAAAAGATAAGCGACATGGAAATGAGATTAACAGCCGGATCGTCCACAAACTGACTCCAGCCGCCTAAAAGCTCAAACCCTGCATTATTAAAAATGGAAACCGCATGGAAAATTCCATTGTAGACAGCATCTCCGAAAGTCATGCGGTCCATCCAGGTCCACGCCAGCATTATGGCTCCTAAGCCCTCAATAGCAACGGAAAATAGAAAGATCCGAATGACTAACTGAACGATACCGCTCATTTCGGTTTGATTCAGCGCTTCCTTGAGCACTAGCCTGTCCCTCAGCGAAATTTTGCGTCCCAACGCCAGTGCGAACCAGGTCGCCGCTGTCATAAAGCCTACCCCGCCAAGCTGGAATAGACATAACAGGACAATCTGTCCGAATCTGGAGTAGTCGGCACCTGTATCCATAATTGTCAGCCCCGTTACACAGGTCGCGGACGTCGCTGTGAACAAAGCATCCAGAAACTTGATCCTCTCACCGCTTGCAGACGCGATGGGTAAGCTGAGCAATGCTGTGCCAATCGCAATAAGCAGGAAGAAGCCAACTGTAAGCACCCGTGGCGGTGTTAGATAATGTGGTTTAACGAATCGATTGGAAAGCACCCCGTGAAGCTCCTTTCTTCTGTCAAGATGCAGCGTTTCACGCATCATTCTATACTATATCCGAAACCGCACGGGCAAAAAAGCTTCATTTCAACGAATAAGTCCATTCCAGCCGACTACACCAGCAAAATAACGAAAAAAAGCAGCCCACTCTAATGTGTGGACTGCTTCTCTGTCGCTAAATCCGTAATAAGGTAGCGGTTTAACATCCGCTCTAAAATATCCGTTCGAATCGGCTTGCTAATGTAATCCGTCATGCCGGCCTCAAGGCATTTTTGTTTGTCACCTGGCAGCACATTGGCCGTCATTGCAATGATAATTGGATGTCGAGCGCCCCCCTGACTAGTTATGAGGCGAGTCGCTTCGAGGCCATCCATAATCGGCATCTTCATATCCATGAAAATAAGGTCATAGTCCTGACTGAGAGCCATTTTGACCGCAAACTCCCCATTTTCAGCCACATCCGCTGATACTCCCAGTCGGTACAACAGCTTAAGAATCAGCTTCTGATTGACATCGTTATCCTCAGCGACAAGCACCCTTGGCTGGCGGGACATACCCGGAGCAGATCCTATCTCATGAACCGTGGATGAGAAAGACAGCAGCTCTTTCCGCTGTCCAACCGTATCCATAAAAGCTGACGGTAGGGAGGTGGCGCTAATCTCCGCGAGAGAATCATTCAGCATAGCTGAGAAGGAGAAGGGTTGAGAAGCCTCCCAACGTGGGAACGGCTCTGGCTGCGAAGCTGCTGTGAATTCTCCGGCGCCGTAGGTCAACTGCTCTTCAACCCGCTCCAGAAGGATCGTAAAGGTGAACGTCGCACCTGTAGGAAGGTTAGGCTGGCAGTCAATCGTTCCATCCATAAGCTCCACCAAATTTTTGCAGATTGCGAGCCCTAGGCCGGTTCCACCATATTTGCGAGTCATCGATGAGTCCAGTTGGGAAAAGGGTTGGAACAACTCGGCCCGCTTCTCCTCAGGAATTCCGACGCCTGTATCACGAACTTCGAACTCCACCAGTATTTCCCGTCCCGTCTTACCGGTAAACTTTTGGCTGCTCAGACGCGTCGAGACTTCTATCCTACCCGCAGGAGTAAACTTGATCGCATTGCTCACTAGGTTCATCAAAATCTGACGGAGCTTAGTGACATCTCCATAGAGGCATTCCGGAACACCGTCCTCGATGGTGCAAATAAGATCAAGATTGTTTTCTCTCGCTTTAGCGATGAACAAATCCAAGGAATCATCCAGGCAGCTTTTGAGTGAGAAAGGAATTCTCTCCAGTTCAAGTTTACCGGCCTCAATTTTGGCATAGTCCAAAATATCGTTAATGACGCCAAGCAGGGAATCTCCGCTTTTGAGAATGATCTCCGTGAAGTCACGCTGCTCCTCATTCAGATCTGTTTCCGTAAGCAAACTGGTCATGCCGAGAATACCATTCATCGGTGTGCGGATTTCATGACTGACCATAGCGAGGAACTCGGTTTTGGCGCGATCGGCGATTTCGGCAGCTTCCTTTGCAGCGAGCAGCTCGCGTTCCGCCTTTTTACGATCTGTGATATCGCTGACGGTACAAGCATATATGAGCTCGTCATCAACATGAGTGCTGCCCACCTTGATCTCGGCATTGAACCGGCTGCCATCATTTCGCAGTGGCATCACTTCGATCAAACGCCCAGAGGATAAGCCCTCGGCCGTCTGTTCTGTCATACCCTCTAGCATCTTCAAGCACAAGTCAGGCATGAGATCCTGGATATGCTTGCCGATGACCTCTCTCTCCTCATAATTGAACATCTGAAACACCGAAGGATTGACGGTAAGAATAATGCCCTTCTCGTCGAAGGTGATCATCGTATCCATGGAGGTACTGCTAATGACGCTTTTGATCGCTTCAGCCTTGGTAAGCTGATAAGCGGTGCGCATAAGCTCCTTGTTCATGCGCTCAAGCTCCTGCGTCTGCTGTTGCAGAAGCACCTTCTGGAGCTGAAGCTTTTTGTTGTTGATGAACATGCCAACAAAACCTTCGATTTTGGAACGGAAAATCTGCGGAACGAATGGCTTGAGCATGTAATCGATGGCGCCAACAGCGTAACCTGTGAACAGATGCTGGGATTCTTTACTGGTCGCCGAAACGAAGATAATCGGAATCTCTTTCGTTTTTTCACGCGACTTGATCATGCGAGCCGTCTCAAATCCATCCATTCCCGGCATTTGAACATCCATTACAATAACAGCAAAATCATCCTTGAGGAGAGCCCGTAAAGCCTCTTCTCCAGAAAGGCATTTGACCAGATTGTAATTCAAATCACCCAAAACCGCCTCAATGGCCAGGAGGTTTTCCGGATAATCATCCACGAGCAAAATATTGATCGGTCCGTCGTAAGAGATCATAGTATTCCCTCCTCTCCGTTTATCGGCTATTTGATTTTCCTATAAATTCGGTTGACGAGATCAAGCTCATCGAACTGACTGGAATGCCGAGTAAAGTTGATCGATTCTTTCGTACCGAGCATCAACACGCCAAAATTGCTGAGACTATCGTATAGCAACCCATGCACATGGTTCTGCAGATCCTTATTGAAGTAGATCATGACGTTACGGCACAGGATAACATGGAACTCGTTAAACGATCCGTCTGTTACTAGGTTATGCTGGGCGAACACGATATTTTTCTTCAGGAAGCTTTGAAAAATAACTGACTCGTACCGAGCCATATAATAATCCGAAAAAGATTCTGTCCCGCCGCCCTCTTGATAGTTGCGTGTATACTGCTGCATCCGCTCAATTGGGAAAACGCCTTGTCTCGCTACATCCAGCACAGTTGCGCTCATATCGGTTGCGTAGATGCGCGTGCGCTCCAGCAGCCCCTCTTCATGAAGCAGGATAGCCATGGAGTAAACCTCTTCTCCTGTAGAGCAGCCGGCATGCCAGATTCGGATGAATGGAAAAGTTTTTAGCAATGGAACGACATTCTGGCGGAAGGAACGGAATACCTCCGGATCGCGGAACATCTCCGTCACATGGATGGTAAGATCCGACAGCAGCCTTTCCATGCAGCTTCGATCATGAATCATTTTGTCCGCTAGTGCGGTTACCGTTCCAAGTCGCTCTGCATGCACGCGATGCCAAATGCGCCGACGTATTGAAGCATACGCATAGTTGCGAAAATCATAACCATACAGTCTGTACATCGCCTCAAGCAGGAGCTCGATTTCAACTTTTTCCCTCTCGTCAGCTTCACTCGTTTGAAGCAAATTGCTATTTATACAACCACACCCTCATTAATGAAAGCAGTTGGTCGACATTTACCGGCTTGGCGATATAGTCGCTGGCACCTGCCTCAATGCATTTATCACGATCACCCTTCATAGCTTTGGCAGTTACCGCGATAATCGGTAGTTTATCATATCGGGTATCTCCCCGGATTAACCGCATCGCTTCAAAACCATCCATTTCCGGCATCATAATGTCCATCAGCACTAGATCAAGATCGGGATTTTTCTCGATCTGCTCAATGGCTTCGCGGCCATTCTCGGCATATATAATGTTCATTTTATATCCTTCAAGTACATTAGACAGGGCAAACACGTTGCGAATATCGTCATCAACGATCAGGACGTTACGGTTCTCAAAAATCGTCTCGACGCTGTGCAGCTTACGCAGCACATTCCGTTTGTCCTCAGGCAGGTCGGCTTCCACCCGGTGAAGGAACAGCGTCGTCTCGTCGAGCAGTCTCTCTGGAGATTTGACATCCTTAACGATGATCGTCTCAGCGTACTTCTTGAGCATCATTTCCTCACGCTTTTCAAGCTCACGTCCGGTATAAATAATAATCGGCAGATCATGGAGCTCTTCATTGCGGCGGATCTGGTCGAGCAAGTCAAACCCGGTGATGTCCGGAAGGCCAAGATCAAGCACCATGCAGTCATAGTGATGCTCAGACAACTCGCGCAGCGCTTCCTTACCTGAAGATACGCCGGTAATGACTAGATCATCATGACCGATCAGCTCCTCAATCGCCAGCCTTTGCGCTTCGTCATCCTCTACGATCAGCAGCCGTTTAAGATTACGTTCCAGGAACACTCCGATCTGTGAGAAAAGATTATCCAAATGCTCCTTGGAAACCGGTTTTTTAAGGTACGCGATCGCACCAAGCGACAGCCCCTGCTGTATCTCATCAATAACCGAAATCAAATGCACCGGGATGTGGCGGGTATTGGAATCATTTTTGAGATAATGAAGCACCGACCATCCATCCATTACCGGAAGTTGTATATCCAGTAAAATTGCGTCTGGCATATAAGTGCGGGCAAAAGATAGACCTTTATCGCCCTGACCGGCCACAATCGCTTTGAAACCGCGAGCACGCGCTATATCAACCAGAACCTTGGCAAAGGCCACATCGTCCTCGATAATAAGCACGACTTTGTCGCCCTCTTCAAGATTTTTGATATCATCCTCTACATCGAAAAATGGATAACCCGTTTCCGTTGTTGGCTTGCGCAAAACTTCAGCATAGGTAACAGCTGCAGATTGCTGGTTCTGGGATAGTGCCGCTGCAGCCTCGTTCATACTGCTGAATCCATTTTTAGCGTCGAACTCAGTCGCTTCCGTAGTTCCCTTCAAAATATGGAATTCCGGAAGCGTAAGGACAAACGAGCTTCCCTCGCCCACCTTGCTTTTCAACCGCACATTGCCGCCAAGCAGCTTCGCCAAATCACGGCTAATAGCTAAGCCAAGACCGGTTCCGCCATATTTGCGACTGGTCGTGCCATCTACTTGCTGGAAAGCTTCAAAAATAATGGCCTGTTTATCATCAGGAATGCCGATGCCCGTATCACGAACCTCGAACGAGACCCATTCTCCTTCTGCATTCTCAGGAACCTCTGCCTCTGAAGCTTTACGAATATGAAGATTTACAGATCCTTGAGTAGTGAACTTGAATGCATTGGACAACAGATTTTGCAAAATTTGTTTGACGCGATGACTGTCCGTGAACATCTCCGATGGGACATCTTCATCCACTTTCGTTTCGAAGCTGAGGTTCTTCTGCATGCTGAGCGGCTGGAAGCTGCGCTGTGCATATTGCTCCAGATCGCGCAGTGGGACATGCTCGGTCACAACATCCATTTTGCCCGCGCCGATTTTGGACAGATCCAGAATCTCATCGATCAGCTTGAGCAAATCTGAGCCAGACGTATGGATCGTTGTGGAAAACTCAACCTGCTTCTTGGTCAGATTACCTTCCTTATTGTCGGAAAGCATTTGGGACAGAATAAGTAAGCTGTTAAGCGGCGTCCTCAGCTCATGCGACATATTCGCCAAAAACTCTGACTTGTACTTGGAAGCAAGACCGAGCTGTACGGCCTGTTTCTCCAGCGCGTCTCGTGTCTGTTCGATTTGCTGGCTGCGTTTTTGAGTCTCTTTCATCTGCAGTTCCAGCATATGCGTCTTCTGCAATAGCTCCTCGTTGGTCTGCTCCAGTTCCTCCTGTTGGGACTGCAGCATCTCCTCCGAAGACTTGAGCGCACGGGTCTGCTCCTCCAACCGTTCGTTGGAGCTGCGAAGCTCTTCCTGCTGGCTAATCAGCTCCTCGGACTGGGACTGCAACTCCTCGCTCATCGTCTGGGATTCGCGCAGCAGCTCTTCGATGCGAATTCGGCCAAAGAGATTATGCAGCACCATGCCCACAGACTCGCCGACTTGCTGGAGCAGTTCCTTATGAATATCCGTGAACTTTTGCAGCGTACCAAGCTCAAGTACCCCAACAACTTTGTGCTGATAGTGAAGCGGCATAATGTATAGTTCGTTTACAGAGGCTTCCCCGATACCGGAGGATACCTGCAAATAATCGTTTGGCACCTGAGTTATATACAGGGGGTGACCATCCGCAGCAGCTTGACCCGCCAGACCTTCGTTCAACCGAATAACGGAGCGCATACGAGTTTCTTCCATGCCGGCGTAAGTGCCTCGCAGAGTCAATGTACGCCCTTCGCCCATATGATCCCTAATATAGAGCGCTGCATAAGTAGAGCCGGTAAGTGGTGCGATCAACTCGGCAAGCTTGCCAGCGAGTCCGTCCAGCTCCGTAATACCCTGCACCTCTACCGTAACATTGGCCAGATTGGTTTTAAGCCAAGTTTGTTCCTGCATATTCAGGTTATAAACTTGCTCAGCTTGCGTCTTTTCGTCTAGATCATCCGCCAGTGCCAAAAAAGCATCTGCAACTTCCTTGAACTCACCTTCCTGAGCTTCTGTCATCCGCCTTGATTCCGTCGTCGACGAGCCTTGAGCAAAGCCCGCTATCATTTGAGATAACCCGCTGAAGCCGCGATTCAAGCCCTTTGTATTCCAGGCCATAATAATAGCACCCGCAAGAACGCCGGCAAGTGTGAGAGCGATCATAATATTCGTCGTTGCTTCATTGTCTGTACGGGTCTGATCAACGAGTTCGGTCAACACTCGCTTATGATAAGCTGATAGCTGATCCGCCTTGCTGACAAGAGCTTCCTGAAAACCGAGTCCTTCAGCCTCGCGGAGCGCAACGGCCTCATTGCCCTTGCCCGAGCTGACGAGAACGAGCGCTTGATCAACATAAGCGAAGAAGGCTGCAGCATCGCTGTTAATTTCATTCACCAACTGAACTTCCACATCACTCGAGGAAATAGCTTCAAGATCTCTTATCCCATTGAGTACCGCTTGTCGGCTTCTATTGATATTTTCCCGGTTTTTTTCGACCGTTGCCGCAGTTGGCACCGTCAGGACATTAACCATGAATTTGGCTACATTATTTGAATTTCCCCTCATATCCGTTACTAAGGAAACCTTTGTATACCGGTCTTCATAGATAGCATTGAGCTGATCGCTCATATTAAAAAGGTTACGTATACCTGCTACGCTAAGGAAAATGATGATAGCTAGAAGCAAGGCAAAGCCGATTTGAACTTTTGTCCGTATTTTCATTGAGCCCTTCACCGTATCCCCTCTATGATGGTATCTCTATTATTGTACATAGGACGGCCAGTAGAGTCACTCTTTTGCACTGCTCAATATATGGGATGTAGATTCCGCACACGCACGAAGTGGCCGCCGTCCCTCAGGACTGCGACCGACTTATATACTACTCTGTTTGATTAAACTTATAGTTGAACCCTGAAACAGGTTAGAGAAAAAAAGTTTAACAATCATTGCTGATCAGCCCAGAAGAAATCGACGGAGACGACTTGATTCGTTCCTTCCTTAAAGAAAAGCTTGGCTGCAAAGCCGCGGGGATCGACATACCCAACTCCATCTTCAGCCTTAAACATCGGCTCGCCGAATTTCTCGGTCCAGCCCTCAACTGTAATCGGCAGCTTCGTTCCATCAAGCTCAACCACTTTGGCATGCTTAGGAATACTCACATAATCAACCCTATTTTCAAGGAAGCCTACCTTCATATCGGTGTAGCTCCATACCGTCTGTTCTTCAAATAACTCATCCTTGCTGGATGAATCGGGAATACCGATATTCGTAACGACCTGCTCTTTGGCATCATCGAGGCTTACGCCATTAACTTTGCTGAAATCCATCGCAACAGGATTTCCAGCAGCTTCAGCAGGAGGAGCTTCATCTATATAGGCGATTTCTGCAAAAGGCACTGGCTGGACGGCAGACCCTTGGGTTTCCTCATTGCCCAAGACAAGGGCAGGTGACGGAGCATATGCCGGGTGCAGAATACCAATCATCACAACAACCATGAGCAAACAAGCAGAAACAGCCAGTCCAATAACCTTCTTCATACGCCTTCCTCCTTTTTGTCCGTCCGATCATGAGGCTCTTCTATGTCCTCAATTACCACTTGCACCCGGCGACGAAACAAAAAACGGGGAAGGAGAATATTACTTAAGGTTTCCGCCCAACCCGGCCAAGGACCTCAGCAGCTCCTCACGAGAGAAATGCTCTCCGATAAAAATCAGCACATCCGGCACTTCGGGGGCAGCCATCACCGGCATAAAATCCGTTTCTTTGAATGCGTATTGAACCTGGTATCGGCTGGACGTATCCGAGAAGGTAACAAGTCCTTTGACACGGTAAATAGGGTCTGGCAAAGAACGAAGCATCCGCTCGAATGAGTCGCTATCAAACGGTTGATCCGGGTAATAAGACACTGCCATCAGATGTTCATGATGCCTATGACTGTGCTCATGATCATGAGCATCATCATCATGACTATGATCCAAACCGCAATCGCAGGCCTGGTTTGGCACCATACGGTTCTGTGCGCTTACTTCCTCCGGAGTCACCGCTTTACCGCTGCCGCTAGTTAGGCTGCTAATCCAGACATCCTCCACCGAGGATCGTTCTGTGCTGATCAGCGAGGCGTGGGGATTGAGCTCCCGCAAAAGCTGCTGCAGCTCCACCATTTCCTCGGGATAAAGCCGATCACGTTTGTTCAGCACTAGATGCGTAGCGCAACGAATGCCGTCTTCAAGCAAACGATACGTGCGTCGGCTTCCTTTGCGCAGCTGCAACAATCCAGAACCGTCAACAACCGTAATGGCTGCACCGAGATGAACCGGGCTAAGCATAGATGCTTCCATGACGTTCTCGATTAGCTCAAGCGGATTGGCCGCACCAGTTGCTTCCACCAGAATAACATCGGGACGCTGGCTAGTTAGCATCATCAGCTCCCCGGCCAGATCCGCCTTCATCGTACAGCAGATGCAACCACTGAGCAGTTCTCTGACCGGTACGTCCAACTCGGACGGTATTTCATCCAGTCCGATATCTCCGAGTTCGTTCATAATGACTGCTGGTTTTATTCCATTTTTCTTATAAAAGGTTAGCAGACTTGCCAGAAGCGTTGTTTTACCGCTCCCCAAAAAGCCTCCCAGTACAACGACTGGAATAGAATGATTGGCTTCTCTCTGAACCATATTAATTTCCTCCTGTGCCTTCTAGCGACGTTGTTGGAATGATGCACCGTCAAGTATACCTTTAGACGTAGCTTCCGTATACCTGAAGAACAATCAGCCTCTAAAAAAGTGCTAACAGAAAAAGGGAAATATATCCTCGATAGGGAACTATTCTTCATAAGGGAGGGGACAACCGACATAAGAATAACTCTAATTCCCTAATCGGCAAAGAAAGGAGCGTTAGCGATGGATTTAACTTTAACTAGGATAAGAAGCCTTTTTCTTACAAAAATATATAACATGAAAGTCTGCTCGCGCGGGCAGCCGCCACAAAAAAATTCCCGGAGGCATCCTGGTAGGACGCTCCGGGAACTTTAAATGAAAGCAAGTCAGTGGGTTTTGGCAATTACAAGAATTTTACCTTGGTCGAGAACTTCTTCATAACGTTCCGCTTCAAGGTCTGTTAAACCGACGGATTCCAGCTTCGAGCGCAGCTCGTCGCCCCTCGATCGGAACATATTAGCCATGGAATCGAACATACCCTCTTCGGACATCCCAATCTTATTGGCCTCCGAGTTTTCCGCGAGCCGATCCGTTTGGTCCTTGTCATGCGCCAGCACAAAGATTTCATCCTTATTGTATCCGCGACGGCTCAGCTCTCTGACTGCAGACATAGCGTCCGTACCATTTTCCAAAACTTGAATACTCGGTTTCATTGTTCATCCCTCCAGTTTGTGTTCGTAGCATACCTAACTCTACCCTTGTCTTCCTGCTCCTGAAACAAGCCTTGCCGCTTTGAAGATTCTGCAACCCGATCATTCATCCTTGAAACGCTCGGCAGGTAAGCCTGCTCTTTTCACCCTCGGTTTCAAAGCTTGTCCATACGTTTAGTTATTTCTAGACACGATATTCCGACATTCCGAGCGAAAAATGGAGGTTACACCAATTATGATTCATTCAAACAACTGTCTGGCAATGCTACTTGCAGGAGGAGAAGGCAAACGCCTTGCCCCACTAACCAATCGACTCGCCAAACCAGCAGTTCACTTCGGTGGCCGCTATCGCATCATTGATTTTCCACTGAGCAATTGCGTCAATTCTGGAATTTCGAAAATCGGCGTGCTCAGCCAATATATGAAACATTCGATTACACAGCATATTGGAGACGGAAAAGCTTGGGATAACGCTGAAATTTCCCTTCTCTCTTCCGAGGACGAAAAGAACGGTTATGTCGGTACAGCCGACGCCATCTACCAACATATTGACTTCATCGATGAGCATAACCCGGAGCATGTTCTGATCGTATCCGGCGACCATATTTATCAAATGGACTATACAGAAATGCTCACCTTCCATAAACAACGCGGCGCTGCTGCTACAATTGCAGTGAAAGAGGTTCCTTGGGCCGAAGCTTCCCGCTTTGGCCTCATGAATACAGACGAGCGCTATCAAGTGACCGAATTCGTTGAAAAACCTGCTGAACCAAAAAGTAATCTCGCTTCGATGGGAGTATATATTTTCCGCTGGGCAGATCTGAGGGCAGCCCTGCAACAGGATGCTCAGCTCGCTCATTCTTCGCATGATTTCGGCAAAGACATTATTCCGCAACTGCTAGATTTAGGGCAAAACGTTGTCGCATTCCCATTCCAAGGCTACTGGAAAGATGTCGGCACCCCGGATAGTTTGTGGGAGGCTAATATGGATCTCCTGAACGGAGTTATTGACCTGAACCGTCCAGAGTGGCCATTGTTTACGCCATCCCTGCCAATGAGTCCAGCCATCCACGTTGAAGGACGCGGTGAAGTGAGCAATTCCATCGTACAGCGCGGATGCCGAATTCAAGGTGCCGTAGAAAGTTCAATTCTCTTCCATAGCGTTCATGTTGGAGAAGACAGCACCATAACAGACAGCATTATCATGCCAGGCGCCCGTATCGGACGTAATGTGCACATTCATCGCGCAATCGTCGGGGAAGGTGCGTACGTTGCGGACGGCTCTACCATTGAAGGTAGCGGCGAAGCTCTTACTGTGCTCGGGGCGGGAGAGTTCCGTTACAGTCGCTCTCCAATGCGCCGTGTTCGTCCGGCCGCCTCAATGGAAGAAGTGCGAACAGGATCTTAAATCAACGCCTGCCGCTTCATACTGCTGACATCAATAAAAGCCTGGCCTCCTTATGGAGAGCCAGGCTTTTGTGATGGAAATCTTCCTGACAGGCTAATAGCCTACATGTCTCCAGCGCGTCATCATCTCTGACTCTTCTAATTTCATCATAGACCTCAGTCTTCAAAATAGCGGGAACTAACTCAGGACTCGTTCCGACGAGCTTATTAGGCCCAGGCTGGCCGCCGGACAGCACCGGAGAACCATCCGGCTCCACAACGACAATTTTTAATGCGGGCAGCTTGCGCCTCAACTCCTCGCCAGTTCCGGTCACCGTCCCACCTGTTCCGGCGCTGGCGACAAATGCCAAAATAAAACGAGCCCCCGTATACGAAGACTCGTAGAGTTGGTATAGTTGTCCAGCACAGCTTGTGGTTGTAGGCCCTCCAGAAAGGAGGGATGCCTATGGATACTTTCCAATCGATTATATCTTGATCGCATTCAGCGGTTTTCTGCTGGCGCTCTTGACCTACATCGATAAACGAAAGTAACCCGCCACAGGTTGAGCGCCTGACGGGTTTCTCTCTGAAGAGATCACATTGGGAGGGTACCACCTACAAAAAGGCCGTACAGGGAGGGAGCGTTGGCGCGCTTCCTCTTTTACTATTAAAGTTACCTTTATTATACAAAACTTTTAGCTACAGTATACAACTTTGTATAGGTATTGGGTTAGTATGCAGAGCTTTGGAGCAAGCTCCAGCAGCTGAGCAGTACAGCCCCTCTCCACAAGGATTGTGACCTTAACGCAAAAACGGGACCCCGAAAGGTCCCGTTTTCCTTGTTATATCAGGCTTTTTGGCCCGGCAATTACATCATGCCGCCCATTCCGCCCATGCCACCCATGTCAGGCATAGCTGGTTTGTCTTTTTCTGGTTTGTCGACAACAACCGCTTCGGTCGTCAGAACGACTGCCGCAACGGATGCAGCGTTTTGCAGCGCGGAACGAGTAACCTTGGTAGGGTCAACGATTCCAGCTTCAAACATGTTCACCCAGTCGCCAGTAGCAGCGTTGTAGCCGATGCCGATCTCTTCTTTTTTGAGACGCTCAACGATAACGGAGCCTTCAACACCTGCGTTAGTCGCGATAGTGCGAACTGGCTCTTCCAGAGCACGCAGGATGATGTTCACGCCAGTTTTTTCTTCGCCAGTAACGTCCAGAGCCGCTACAGCACCGTAAACGTTCACGAGTGCCGTACCGCCGCCGGAAACGATGCCTTCTTCCACAGCAGCACGCGTGGAGTTCAGGGCGTCCTCAATGCGCAGTTTGCGCTCTTTGAGTTCCGTTTCAGTAGCAGCGCCCACCTTGATAACGGCTACGCCGCCGGACAGCTTAGCCAGGCGCTCTTGCAGCTTCTCGCGGTCGAAGTCAGAAGTAGTGTCTTCCAACTGCGTGCGGATTTGCTTAACACGAACTTCGATGTCGGTTTTGTCGCCAGCGCCGTCAACGATAATCGTGTTTTCTTTGGTAACGCGGATTTGACGTGCAGAGCCGAGTTGCTCAATCGTCGTGGACTTAAGGTCCAGACCGAGCTCTTCGGTGATCACTTGGCCGCCAGTCAGAGCAGCGATGTCGCCGAGCATAGCTTTACGACGGTCGCCGAAGCCAGGAGCTTTGACAGCTACGCAAGTGAACGTGCCGCGCAGACGGTTAACGATCAGCGTAGCTTGAGCTTCGCCTTCAACGTCTTCAGCGATGATCAGCAGTTGTTTGCCGGATTGAACAACTTTCTCCAGAACAGGCAGGATCTCCTGAATGTTGGAGATTTTTTTGTCCGTGATCAGGATGTATGGGCTGTCCAGGACAGCTTCCATTTTGTCCGTGTCCGTGATCATGTAAGGAGATACATAACCGCGGTCGAACTGCATGCCTTCAACCACTTCAAGCTCCGTGTAGAAGCCTTTGGACTCTTCAACCGTGATAACGCCGTCGTTGCCGACTTTTTCCATAGCTTCAGCGATCAGTTGGCCTACTTCGTCGTCGCCGGAGGAAATAGCTGCAACTTGAGCAATGGAATGTTTGCCTTCGATTGGCTTGGAGATGTTTTTCAGCTCTTCCACAGCAGCGCGGACAGCTTTCTCGATGCCTTTGCGAAGAACGATCGGGTTTGCACCCGCCGTTACGTTTTTGAGGCCTTCGCGGATGATCGCTTGTGCCAGAACCGTAGCGGTCGTCGTGCCGTCACCGGCTACGTCGTTCGTTTTTGTTGCTACTTCTTTAACCAGCTGTGCGCCGGCATTTTCGAACGGGTCTTCAAGCTCGATTTCCTTAGCGATGGACACGCCGTCATTAGTGATGAGCGGGCTACCGAATTTTTTCTCCAGTACCACGTTGCGGCCCTTTGGTCCGAGCGTTACTTTAACTGCGTTGGCAAGCGCGTCAACACCGCGCAGCATGCCGCGGCGCGCGTCTTCGCTGAACTTGATTTCTTTAGCCATCGTTCGTTACCTCCCGATATGGTTTATTTGTCTAAGTATGAAAGCCGATGTATAAGCGCTGGCAAGCTGTTGCAGCTTAGCCGAAGATCGCGTGGATGTCGCTTTCTTTCATAATCAAGTACTCTTTGCCTTCATACTTGATCTCAGTTCCCGCATATTTGGAGAAGAGAACACGGTCGCCGACTTTCACTTCCAGCTCGACGCGTACGCCGTCCTTCAGCGCTCCGCTACCTACCGCTACCACTTTGCCTTCCTGCGGCTTTTCTTTTGCCGTATCTGGCAGAACGATACCGCTGGCAGTTGTTTCTTCTTTCGCGATCGGTTCGATCAATACGCGTTCACCCAAAGGTCTGATCATGAAAAAATAGCCTCCTTAATCGAAATTTGTCATTTTATTAGCACTCGTGACTCGTTAGTGCTAATAACCTTTTTCATCATACTCAAACTTGAAGCGAATTTCAAGTAGGAGCTAAGACGTTTGGAATATCTTCATCTAAATAGTTATAGTCATTGGAGGCAAAAAAAAGAAGCTGCAGACGAGGCTGCAGCTTCTCAAACTAGACCTTACGACTTCTCAATCCTCGTCCATATGCTCCAATTTCTGAGAAACAAGGTGCAGAGCTGCACCAGAGGTGTAAATAAACACGCTACCAATTAGGAATCCCATTCCGACCATAAGCGTCAGGTTCGTATCACTGAAATGAGTAATATTCCAAAGGGAAGCTACAACTCCGATAATTAAACAAGCCCAGGCCATCATATTCATGAATTGGAAGAGACGGTCGACTGCATTTTTCGTTTGTTGTACCGGTTTTACGGACATCATTTTCGCCATGCTTGTCACATCCCGTTCAATATTGTAAGTGGTTTCATACTTATAGTATACCACATCCTGAATTGTATGTTCAAACTTTTTTCACATTTTAAACAAATTTATGTCACGAATGCATCTAAATCCCTAAAACAATGACATTCACTCGTCTTGACAAGGGCTTCTTCAAGCTTTATGATACCTCAATTTCGTCAACTTTATGAAAAGTTTTCGAACGTGAATTTAACTCCTACAAATGCGAATAAAAGACAGGACAAATAAAAAAGCCAGCCTAAAAGACTGGCTGACCTAAACAAAAGCCCCGCTGGCCGGCGGGGCTCTTCATACTCTTAATCGCTCAAGACTGCTGCTTCATACTGACGTTCGAATTCGGCATCCCTTTGCAATTGCTTGCGATGAATGCGCGCACACATAATGATGCCGAGCTCATAAAGCAATATGAGCGGAATCGCCACCAGAATGTCAGAGACAACATCCGGCGGAGTGACCGTTACACCGATGCACACCATGACAAAATAGGCGACACGCCTCATTTTGCGAAGTCCCACTGGCGTAATGATGCGAATCGCTGTCAAAAACATCAACAGAAGCGGCATCTCAAACAGCAAGGAAATCGGAACGACGATATTCACAAGGAAGGTGAGATACTGCACGATTCCGTAGGTTTCCTCTAGTCCAAGGCTACGCGAGATTTCCGATGTGAATGAGAATGCCATCGGGAACACGATGAAATAGGAAAACGAAATGCCGAGAAGCAGCATTAGCAGCGCGTAAGGAACATAGCGTAAAGCCGCCTTCTGCTCATGTGTACGCAGAGCAGGCTTCACGAATGCCCACAGCTGGTAAAAAGCGAGAGGGACAACGGGAATAAGCGCGATAATAAAAGCGAACTTCATGTAAATGCCGATGCCGTCCCAGAGCGAGAAGGTATGGAACCCCCCGATCTCTCTGGCCTGTTCCGTGTTGGTCAAATACCCATACATCGGCTTGGCAAAAAAAAGACCGAGCGCAAGGCCTGCGATCAGTACCAGCAATACGATGAAAATCCGCTTGCGCAGCTCTCCCAAATGCTCTACGAGGGACATGAGGCCCTCCTCGCTCAGCAGCTTGTGCTGGCGGGATGCCTCATCCCCGGGACGGCTGGCCATACGTGATCCTCCTTATAGGACGAAGTACAAGATGCCGACACGCTGGCTGCTCATTACTCCGGCAACCGGCGAGCTTCAGCGCGGCTCGCTTCTGGCTGAGCGTTATTGTCGCCGGACACTTCGATCCGGGAAGCGGAGCCTGCGCGCTTCTGGTTATCATCATCGTCCATCAAATCGCGGGCGCCGGCCTTGAACTCCTTGAGGGTACGGCCAAAAGCACGTCCAAGCTCAGGCAGTTTGTTCGGTCCGAACAACAGTAGCGCGATGACAGCAAGCAGCAAAAATCCAGTTGCACCAATTCCACCCATAAATTTGTTTCCTCCTCGAGAATCGGCCTTGGCCTATTCCTCAGTTGATCCGCCTCGACCTAGTCAGCAGCCGTGCAGGCCGCCGTAGCCCATAGCGGTTATATCTTCCTTGTGAACGGTCTCCCCCGCAAGAACGCGAGGAAGCAGAACATCAAAGGAAGTAAAGGGATCATGCATGACACAGCCGGGAAGTCCGAATACGGGCGTTCCGTCCAGATAGCCGACCAGAAGCATCGAGCCCGGAAGCATAGGCGTCCCATAACTGACGATATCCGTTCCCGCAGCGCGAATTGCACCCGGTGTCCGATCGTCAGGATCTACGGACATACCTCCTGTAAGCATTATCATATCATATTCCTTTGCCTTATACTCAAGCATCTTGCGGACGATCTCGTCTCGATCATCCGGCACGAGCGCCTGCTCCGCTACGGATGATCCCAGCGCCTCCAGCTTGGAGCGCACCGCGGGCCCGAAGCGATCCTCGATGCGTCCGCTGAAAACTTCGCTGCCGGTTGTAATCAACCCGGCTCGCATCGGCTTAAGCGGTTTCACCTCAATCGGTGCCCGGCCATAACGCTCCCTGAACTGAGCGGCAATCTGCTCGACACGGACCACTTTCTCCTCCGGCACAACGAGCGGGATGACGCGGGTAGCGGCCAGTTGGCCGCCCGCTTCCACAAGCCGATCGCCCCGGATCGTTGCCAAGGCAATCTCCCCAAGCCGATTAACCTCTTCCACATACAACGGGTCGATTTTGGCGAGCCCCTGTATGGAAGCCTTAAGCGCAACCTTGCCCTCATGCGGCTGCCCCATAGTTACATTGTCGCCTCTATGGGCAGACGCCATGCGAAGTGCAGCATCATCCTCATGCAGTTCGCCCTCCGCAAGCTCCATCACATAGATATGAGCTTTACCGATATCCAGCAGCGCCGGAATATCCTCTTGGCCTACGATATGTCCTTTAGTGAACAAACGGCCCTTGAAGCTTCCTGGTACGATCCGCGTCAGATCATGCGCAAGCCTCATGCCTAGCGCCTCTTGCACGGGGACTTCCTTCAGTTGGGTACGCATGGTCATGAGCCATGCTCCCCTTCCCTCCCGGACACGATGGAGAGCGCATGAGGCAGTTGGTCGATGACGGCCATCAAACATTCGTGCACGCCCTTGGGATTGCCAGGCAGATTAATGATGAGCGTATGGCCCCTAATCCCGCTGACACCGCGCGAGAGCATAGCACGCCGAGTACGAGACATCGTGGCGCTGCGCATGATTTCGGAGATTCCAGGCACCTGCCGCTCGATAACCTTAAGTGTAGCTTCTGGCGTAATATCGCGGGGTCCAAGCCCCGTTCCGCCTGTCGTCAACACAAGATCGGCCTGATAATAATCCGTCATTTCGATCAAAGCCGCCATGATCTCATCTTGCTCGTCCGGCACAATGCGATAATCGACGATATTGCCGCCAAGCTCCTCCTCGACGAGCTCCCGGATCACCTGAGCGCTCGTATCCTCCCGCTCGCCTCTCGAGCCCTTGTCACTCGCTGTGAGAATCGCTACTTTCCAACGCATCTCGCGTTCCTCCCGTCCCTGTGCCCCTCTATGTCCGGCTATAGTCCCCATTTTTGCCGCCTGTCTTAGATACAAGCTCGGTCGGCCCGATAATCATATCCTTCTGCATGGCCTTGCACATGTCGTATACCGTTAGAGCCGCCGCTGAAACTGCTGTGAGCGCCTCCATCTCGACGCCAGTCAGCCCCTTTGTCTTAACCTCAGCCTCTATGTAAAGCTCGTCCCTGCCATTGTCTGCAAAGGAGATATTCACTCCTGTCAGCGGCAACGGATGGCACATTGGAATCCAAGCCGATGTATTTTTCGCCGCCATAATGCCCGCAACCTGGGAAACGGCAAGCACATCGCCTTTGGCGACGCCACCGGACTTGATGCGCTGCAGTGTACCTTCCGCCATCACAATTTTTGTGCGGGCGACTGCGGTGCGCGCCGACGCTTCCTTAGCCGAAATATCAACCATGCGAGCGCGTCCCTGCTCATTAAAATGGCTGAGTGAATCCTCACTGACGCCCCCATTCCCTGCTTCGGCCTGTTTTCCCAGTCCTTGCTCTTCCCGTTGGAGTTCAGCCGCAGCTTGCCTATCCGTTCCTAGCAGCTCCGTTGATTGCTGCCCAGTAGCTAATCTGCGCTCTGGCATCCCGATTCCTCCTAAACATGCGATTGCGTCCAGTTCAGACCAAACTCGGTCACCATCCCGTCCAGCGCAGCATCATGAGGCTCCATCGGAACTTCAGGGACGAGCTGTGAGCTGAAGCCGAGGCCGATCCAAAGTGGTGTATCTCCTGGACGGGAACGAATCATTGACGCCTCACGGAAACGGTCATAATAACCGCCGCCGTAGCCAAGTCGGCCGCCCCTGCGATCGAAGGCTGCACCTGGCACAAAAACCACCTGCGGCATGGAGTTCTCCACCGGTTCCGCTAACACAGGATCAGGTTCTAGAATGCCATAAGCTCCCGATACCAGCTCCTCGCGTGAACGGACCGAGTAAAGCTCCATAGAACCGTCCTCCCTGCGCACACGCGGTAGCAGCACTGTCCGTCCTTCGGACCAGCATTGAATCAGAAGCTGCGAGGTATCCAGCTCCGAGCGGAAAGAGACATACGCCATTAGGCAATCGATGCCCTGGGCGGTGATCCACTGGGATGCATGGCGGCAAGCTTCTAATGAAGCGCGGTTTCGTAGCTCGGGAGGCATGGCGTCTCGCTCCCCAAGCAGCCTTTGCCGTAGCATTTTCTTTTGGCCTGCTGGACTTGATTCGTTCATAAGTGTCACCAATCCTGCCATAATTGTCTATAGTTTACCACTGAGCGGTTTGTTTCGCCAATAAGGGTCGATAATAGCTGCGGTTTAAGGTATTCTACATCTATATAGAAGTTTTATTGAAAGGAAAATTCGAATTTTATGCTGCTTCAAGTTAATGATCTTTCTAAAAACTATGGAATTACAACTATACTCTCTAACATAAGCTTCCAAATTCAAGAGCGTGAGCGGGTTGGACTGGTCGGCGTTAATGGCGCTGGCAAGTCCACGCTTTTGCAGATCCTTGCGGGCCTCATGTCGCATGACGGCGGAATCATCCATCGTTCCAAAGAAACAAAAATAGGCTACCTCGCGCAGAACAGCGGATTGCAGTCCGACCGCAGCATCATTGAGGAAATGAGGGCGGTCTTCTCCGCGCTAATTGAGACCGAACAGGAGCTCCGGCGCTTGGAGCATGAGATCGCTGATCCGGCTCTGCATAAGGACGAGAAGCGCTATGGGGATACGTTAGAGCGTTATGCCCGGCGTTCAGACTGGTTCCGCGACCAAGGCGGCTTCGAGATCAATACTCGAATCAAAAGCGTCCTGCACGGTATGGGCTTCGGTGAGACGGATCCCAATACCTCGGTCAGCACGCTGAGCGGCGGCCAAAAAACCCGATTGGCACTGGCTCGTATCCTGCTTCAAGCACCCGATTTGCTCATGCTTGATGAGCCGACCAACCATCTGGACATCGCCACGCTGACTTGGCTGGAGGATTATCTCCGCAGCTACTCCGGCGCGATTTTGGTCGTTTCCCATGACCGTTATTTTTTGGATGCGACCGTTGGCACGATCATCGAGATCGAACGTCATCAGGCAAAGCGATATGCCGGCAATTACAGTCGGTTCGTGGAGCTGAAGGAAGCCGAGTTCGAGTCCGCGATGAAACAATTCGAAAAGCAGCAGGACGAAATTACCCGTATGGAGGAGTTCGTCCGCCGCAACATCGTTCGCGCCTCGACGACGAAGCGTGCGCAGAGCCGTCGCAAAGCGCTTGACCGGATGGATCGAATGGATCGTCCGCAAGGGGATCTAAAACGGGCTCATTTTCGCTTTGAGATTGAGCGTACGACCGGCCGCGATGTGCTGGATGTAAGCAATCTGTCCGTCGGTTACAGCGACAATCCAGAGCCAGTTTTCAGAGAAACAGCGCTGCGACTGGAGCGAGGTGATACGGCTGCACTTATCGGGCCGAACGGAATTGGCAAATCTACGTTGCTCAAGGCGCTGATCGGCAAGCAAGAGACTCTTTCCGGCACGATTCGCTGGGGAACGCATGTCAAGCTTGGTTATTACGATCAAGAGCAGAGCGAGCTGACTGGCAACAATACGGTGCTGGAGGAAGTTTGGGGAGCTTTTCCGGGAGTGGAGGAAGCTCGTATCCGTACCGTGCTTGGCAATTTCCTATTCAGTGGAGATGACGTCAAGAAGCGCGTCAGTTCGCTAAGCGGCGGCGAAAAAGCCCGGGTTGCCCTGGCCAAGCTCATGCTGCTGCAAGCCAATGTCCTGATTCTCGACGAGCCTACCAACCATCTGGATTTGTACAGCAAAGAAGTGCTGGAGTCGGCGCTGCTGGATTACGAAGGCACACTGTTGTTCATCTCTCATGACCGTTACTTCCTTAACAAGATCGCCGAGCGGATGATCGAGTTGACGCCAGTGGGCACGGTCGATTATTTGGGTAACTACGATGATATGATCGAGAAAAAGAAAGAGCTCGAGGAGTTGCGCCTCGAGGCTCGCGAAGCGTCGCGCGGCGCAACGGCGGCCAAGCCAGGTGCTGGCCCGTCAGGTTCAGCACTTTCATCCGACCGACAAGCTGCTGCCGACAAGCCAACAGGAGGAGCAAGCTCCTATGAGGCCGATAAGCAAGCCAGGCGGGATGAACGCGCGCGCCAGCGCCGAGTAGAACAGCTGGAGTCGGATATTGCCCGGCTGGAAGCTCAGGCGAGCGAGCTGGAGCTGCGGCTTGCCGATCCAGAAGTGTATCAGGATTACGTCCAGGTACAGACCGTGCAAGAGGAGCTCACAGCGGTGAAGGGCCAGCTTGAAGCTGTTTATTCGGAGTGGGAAGGGCTGCTGGGCTGACCGCGCACGAGGCCAATTCTCAAGTCCACGAATACGTCAGTTTAAGAGGGCGTCCTACTTATCATCAATAATGATGACGAGTAGGACGCCCTTTCTGCGTTACTTTTTTGTTCAAATGCTTTTTTATTGAACATCCGTGCAGGAGATAACTTGACATATACCATAAAATTAAGCTATACTATTCGTTATTGATTAACCCACCTATTCCCCTTCTTTAGGAACCGAGCTTTTCCCCCCGGTTCCGCCGTTACTTGATTCCAATTGATTAGCCTGGAGAGATTCTGATTCACACTGGCGCGGTCTTCGGAGCCGTAAGGACGGAAGAGAGGTAGGGCTTCCGTTGTTTTAGAATGCCGTCTTGCCGCGCTGGATGCGCAAGAGCAAGACACATGCAGGGCAACACCCAGCAGGACATGTTAAGTCTGTAGGTTATGGAAAAGAAGCAGGAATATCCTGCTTGACGATAGCGACCTGAACTCGCCGTCCAATCAAGCAAGGGTCAATCATATAAGGCTGATCTCCCGCCAAACTCTAAAGCGCGTCAACTGCGCTCAACCTCAAAGCTTAGAGCAAGAGCAAACCAGCCTCATCTCAGAGACATCGCATGTTAGCGAAGTCAAACACACAAAAGAAGGCCTTCCGTCGCAGCTGTTAACAGCCGACAGAGGGCCTTCGTCCATTTTATACTCCTTTAGTTTTCCACAGGGTTATCAACAAGCGGTGCATAATTTTCAGTTTTTTCAAAAGATTAACGATATTAAACGACCTTGTAAGAGCAACCTTTTCAGCTTCTGAAACTGGGAACGAATGTTATCCCTGGATGTTATCCACATTATCCACAGATTTTTTATTCGATTTATGCACACGACTGCTTAAAATCGCCGCATTACATGCGGCTACATAAGCCTCCGCGGCGGCGAATACAATATCGGCGTGAACAGACGTTCCACGATAACGTTCACCGTTCATTAATACCGATACAACCGCCTCGCCATGTGCATCCTCACCAGTGGACAACGAGTGCAGTTCCAGGTCCTCAAGCTCCGAAGCATCCGGAATTCCTTGGCGGATACAGCTGATGACTGCTTCGAGCGGACCTGCACCTGCCGCTGCATAAACCGCCTCCCTGCCGGACCAATCGCGCAGCGTCACCGTTGCCGAGCGCACGCTGCGGCTGCCCGACATCACCTGCAGATCCGTCAGCACATAAGGATCGGGCTGGGTTTCCGTCTGCTCACCGGCGATGCGGATCAATTGCTCGTCAGTTACCATTTTCTGCGAATCGGCCTTGACCTTGAATGCTGCATACACCGCGTCCAGTTGCTCCCCTTCCAGCTCGATTCCGAACTCCGCCAAACGATGCTTGATGGCATGACGACCAGAATGCTTGCCAAGTACGATCATGCTGCGGGGAATGCCCATCGCTTCAGGGTCCATAATTTCATATGTGCTGCGGTTTTTGAGCAACCCATCCTGATGAATGCCAGACTCATGCTGGAACGCATTACGGCCGACAATCGGCTTGTTGAACGCGACGGGAAAATGCATCATACGGCTGACCAATCGGGATGTCTCGAAAATTTCCGACTGATTGATGTTCGTTTTTACACCGATGGCCGAGGCGCGAGTATCCAAAATCATCACCAACTCCTCAAGCGAGCAGTTGCCGGCCCTCTCTCCAATGCCATTGACCGTGACCTCAACTTGCGATGCACCGGCGCGAACCGCCGCCAAACTGTTCGCTGCAGCCAAGCCAAGATCGTCATGGCAGTGGGCGCTGTAGCGGACCGTGTCTCCGCCTCGCGCCCCACGACGCACCGAAGTAAACATATGCGAAATTTCCTCAGGCAGCGCATAACCGAGAGTATCCGGCAAATTGATGATTGTCGCCCCCTCAGCAATCGCCACCTCAGTCAGCTCTGTCAGAAAATCCAGATCAGAACGGGTTGCATCCATCGCCGAGAACTCGATTTCTTGCACAAACTGTTTACCGTAAGCAAGAACTTCACGGGTACGTGCGATGACCTCAGCTCGGCTCATACGGAGCTGATACTGCAGATGAATATCCGAGGAGCTGATAAAAATATGCAATCGGCGCCGCGCCGCATCTTGTGTAGCTTTTACAGCCGCGTCAATGTCGCCTTTCACCGCGCGGGCGAAGCCGACGATTTCTACCCCCTGCAGCTCGCGGGAGATCTGCTCGATTGCGGCGAACTCGCCTGGGCTCGATACCGCAAAGCCCGGTTCAATGACATCGATGCCCAGCCGGGCCAGCTGCCTGGCGATGATGATTTTGCGCTCTGGCGCGATGGCCGCTCCAGGAGACTGCTCTCCGTCACGCAGCGTCGTGTCGAAAATCTGAATTGTCCGCGGCTTCGTTTCGATCGACCCAACCGGGCTGGACTGAAAACTGCCTAATGTTTGTGATTCGCTGACGGAATGCGCCTCGTTGGATGTATATTGCTGCGGCTGATTCGATTGAGTCATCATAGTTTCCTCCAAATGGATTAGTTGTTAACGTGATTTCAATTGGTTTCGATTGACTTTAACGGCCAAACAAAAAGCCTGCCGTCTGCTCACAAAGGAATTGGAATTCTCCTCTGCAAGAGACGACAGGCTTGCGCTTGCCGCGGTACCACTCTTGTTGCCCAATAGCCGTACCGATTCCAGCAAACGGTTGATCAGCCGCTGCCAGACTCCGTGCGACGCCGGACCCGCTTTATCTCCCTGCCTCTGCGTCTGAATGAGGGCAAAATACAGGTAGAAATCCCGATGACGGCGGACAACCGTAGCGGAGTACTTGCAGGACGACACCTGCTTTCCCCCACTCCGCTCCCAGGCGAGTTCGAGTTCGTCCTTGACTGCGTTGCACCTTCCCGCAGCTCTCTGGTTACCAGACGGGCTCTACTACTCCTGATCCTAGCGTGTTATTTATATATATTCAGTCGTTCTTGTGATGTGCTTCAAGTCTCAGCGGATGGATTTTTCATGCGAGCCGGCTTGCGTCATTCCGTCCGGAGCGGAATAATAGCAACAAAAAAACAGCCTGCCGTCTCAATCAAGAGACGACAGGCTGTTGCCCGCGCGGTACCACTCTCGTTGGCGCCCCTGCAAAGAAGCGCCCCCTTAACCACAGCCGCTGAGCGCAATACGAATTGCAGCAACAAGCTGTGCGACCGTAACGGGGCCATCCGTACCGCTCTAATCCGTTGCTGCGCTTGCATACAGGCTCCGACGCTTCGGTCGGGCATCCTACTGCACGGCAACGGTTCAAGCGATCCGCTCCCAGGCGAGCTTCAGCAATCCTTCGGCTGCGTTGCACCACCCCGCAGCTCTCTACTGGCCCCATAGAGCCAAATACCCAGATTTGCCTACTGTTCCTGTTCCTTGCGTTTTGCGAGATCCACTGATCCATCCAACTGTTGAAAAAGACTATACGCCAATCCCTTTACCCCTGTCAAGTCTTCCAGCAGAGATGATTCTACGGTAACGTTATGGTAGAATAGGGGCTTCACAGGAAGCTAACGCAACTTATTCCAGCATTTCATCGTCTAAGCTAGAGCCGAAACACCGTAATAGAGAGGTGAAAAATCAACATGAATACCGATTCCCACGCCGTCTATCCGTCATCCGCGGATTCATCAGTACCACGCCGCGCCGTCAAACGTTCTCCTCTGCCGTTTCTTATCGCCTGGGTCATCATTATCGCTGCCGGCGTCGCCGGAGCATGGTTTTATACGCAGCATATCCAGCAGCAGCTTGCCCTTCAGATTCAGCAGCAGACGAAGGAGCAGATTGCGCAAATGCAGTCTGTGTACGACGCCAAGCTCCAGAAGTTAGAGAGCGGCTACTCGAGCGATATGACTGAGCTTCAAGGCAAGGTCGACAGCCTTAACGAGCTGTTAGCCTTCAACCGTGACAATGCCAGCAGTAAAACGGATAACAGCAATAAGCTGTTTACGCAGCTGAATGATGTCCAGAAGCAGTTGGACGCGCTGAAAAAGAATCTGGAAGTGCTTAAATGAACCAAGAATTAAGCCTCTTCCCTTCCGGGAATAAGAACCCACAGGGCGGGGAGCAGCATCAAACGGATGGACAAGCCCGCCCTAGGTCTAAACGCCCCTTCGATGTGCGCATCCTCAATCGTTGGATGTTGATGGCCACCGCTCCATTTCTCGGAGCGCTCATGTTTCTCATGTTAAGCACGCCGGAAGTCCGACTTCTTGGAGGCGACTCCGCGAGCATAGGCCATGAAGCTGCTACGGGCACGGACCCAGCTACACAGCCCGGCGGAAACGGAGCTGCTACGGGAACAGATTCGACGACACAACCTGGAGATGCCCCCGCTCCTTCGCCCGCGACTGCAATTAGCGGTTCTTTGGACCAGGCGACGGTTGTCGCCGGCCAAACGGCAGACTCCATCAAACGTGCGGCAGAGCTGTATAACCAGACCGGCCAGCGCATGAGTTCCATTGTGCAAACGGCTCGGACGCAAAGCCAGCGCCCGCTGATGATTTATGACCGACGCATCATGATGCCGCTCGGCAGTCCGTCCCGTACGATCCAGTCGGATCGTCTGACGGCGCAGCTTTTCCCGATTAAGGCCCAGAACTTCACCGCCTACGCGCTGAAGATCCGCCTCAAGGACAAGGAAGCCATGAAGCTTGTTATCGGGGGCGACAAACCTGGCAAAGCCGAAACGACATTAGCAGCTGTTAAGCGCTATGATGCGGTCGTCGGAGTAAATGCCGGGGGCTTTGCGGATGACGGCAACGGCCGCCGGTATCCGCTTAGCACAACCGTTATGGGCGGCGAATACGTGAACGGCTTCGAGCCTTCTTATAAAGATCTGTTTTTCGTCGGATTGAATGAGGAGGGAGCGCTGATCGGGGGCAAATACACAAGCCGAGATCAACTCGACCGGGAGCAGCCGAAATTCGGCGTCTCCTTCGTGCCTGTCCTGATGCAGGACGGCATTGCACAGCCGATCCCGCCCAAGTGGCAAATCAGCCCGGCTCGCGCGCCGCGTACCGTCGTTGCCAATTACAAGGATGATCAGCTACTTTTCATCGTTGCCGATGGTTATAATGAGAGCGGCAGCTCCGGCGCAACGCTCGCAGAAATGCAGATTCTGCTGTCCCGCTTCAAAGCGGTTGATGGCTACAATCTCGATGGTGGCGGCTCTTCAACGCTCGTTTTTGACGGCCGCGTCGTCAATAAACCTTCCGACAATCGGCTTCGTCCGGTTGCGACGAACTTCTTGTTCTTCTCTTGATTGATTTCAAAATCAAAAAGTCCCGCAAGCATCTCATCCTCGGATGAGACTGCTTGCGGGACTTTATTTATTTGGAGTGTGCGGCTAAGCTAATTGCCCCCTGCCGGAACCGGCTTAACAGACCAGGCCTCCAAAGACAGGCCAGGGTCGGCCTTCAAGTCCAATTCGTCGAATTGGCCATGTTTCCACTTGAGATGAGCGGCCGCGCCGATCATCGCGGCGTTGTCCGTGCAGAGCGAATGCGGCGGGATGAGCAGCGGCAGCCGCTCGGCCTTGCATAGCTCTGTGAGCCGCGCGCGCAGCCCGCGGTTAGCCGCCACACCGCCGCATAATAGCAGCTGGCGGACGCCGTATTGGCGCGCAGCGCGCATTGCTTTGCCAGTGACGACGTCGATAACCGACTCCTGGAAGCCGCGGGCAAGTGCCGGCACGTCCAGCGGCTGATTTTTCATCCGGGATTGGTTAATGGCCGAAAGCACCGCGGACTTAAGACCGCTGAAGCTGAAGTCGTATGAATCCGGCTCCAGCCAGGAACGCGGCAACTCCACCGCCGATTCTGCCTCCGCAGCCGTCCGGTCCACATGGGGACCGCCAGGATAAGGGAAATGGAGCGCCCTCGCAACTTTGTCATAGGCTTCGCCAACCGCGTCATCCCTTGTGCGCCCGATGATGCGGAATACGCCCTCTTCCTCAAGCAGCACCAGCTCTGTGTGACCGCCGGACACGACTAGCGCAAGACAAGGGTACTCGATCTCATTCACTAGCGCATTGGCGTAAATATGTCCCGCTATATGATGCGTCCCGATCAGCGGAATATTTAGCGCCATTGCCAGACTCATGCCTGATACAATGCCGACCAGCAGCGCACCAACAAGCCCTGGCCCTTGCGTAACCGCCACAGCGGACAGATCGCGCGGCTGCACGCCGGCTTCCTGGAGCGCCTGTTCGATGATGAGCGTAATGACTTCCACATGCTTGCGGGAGGCTATCTCCGGCACGACACCGCCGAACAGGCGATGCGTCTCAATCTGACTGGATACAATATTGCTCAAAATTTCCTTGCCGCCACGGATAACCGCAGCGGACGTCTCATCGCAGCTCGTCTCGATTGCGAGAATCAAAGCCGCGCTTTCATCTACCTTCATTGCGCCCTTCCCTTCGCTCCGCTGCGATCCAGCTCTGCCCACATGATCAGTGCATCTTCGTTGTTGTCCGAATAGTACCCAGGACGGATGCCGGACGGCTCAAATCCGAATTTGCGGTATAGCGACTGCGCTACCTCATTGGTCACGCGCACCTCAAGCGTCATCCGTGATGCACCCAGGAATTGGGCGAGCTTTTGCAGCTCCGAGAGCAGCCGCGTACCGAGCTTGCGGCCCCGGAATGCGCTGTTAACAGCGATATTGGTCACATGTGCCTCATCCATAATGAGCCACATTCCGCCATAACCGATAATTTCACCGTGAAGCTCCATCACCATGTACCGCGCAAAATGATTATGAGTCAGCTCGTTGACAAAAGCGTCCGAAGTCCAGGGAGAGGTGAAAGCTTCATGCTCAATGGCGATGATAGAGGGGATGTCATCCAGCCTCATGGATCGGAATACGAGACCACCGTCTCCACGATCGTCCGCCTGCTCCTGCAAACGGTCAAAGTCCGCCATCGTTCTTCGCCTCCCCGGGTTTTTCCAGTAGTTTAACTTCCGCTTCAGCCAACTGCGTGTAGTTAGGAACAAATCCGTGCGGATCATCTGTTTCACCTCCGGCAAGGCGCCGTCTCCCTAGCCAAGCGACGGAACGCCCGTCTATCGTATGGGGCACCCTGAGGACAGCCGTCCCTTGCAGCCCATCCTGTGCCAATGACTCCAACAGTTGGATTCCTTGCTCATGCTTGTCCAGATCTCCTGTGAAAAGAATGAACGCTGGCCGCTGGGCCGTATCCATCGCATTCAGCCTGTCCGCCAACTGGGCGGCCCATGACTCCATTAGACGCAGCCCATCGGTGTCCAGTCGGCTCCATGAGGCGTCCAGCGGCAGCCATTCGCCGCTTGCGGCGGAGGCTTCGGCTGCTGGAGCAGCTACCGATGCGGCAGGTGAGGCTCCGGTAGCATGCCCAGCGGAAGCATCGCCTGCTGGAGCAGCCGCCAATACGGCATACTTGGCTTGCTCAGCTGAAACGGATGCGGTATGGCTATCAGCGGCAGCCCCACCCTCAACGGCGTAACCGTGAGCTGTGGGCAATTCTACGGCCCCCGCGACAAACAGAGCCGTATACACCTGGCCGCGGCGGGCGTCAAGCAGCGGTACGATCCAGCCGGAACCTGTGGGTACAATGCGCTCTTCCCCCATATGCTTATCTCCGGCTCCGGCTTGCTCAACAACCGGAGCTCCAGCGCCATCGGCGTTTGCCGAGCTGGCGGCCCACCATGCGCCGACGGCCAGGCTTTCCAGCGAGGAGACGCCAAGCAGCGGCACGACCCATGTCCAGGCGAGAGTTTTGGCGATGGATGCGGCAATTCGCACCCCGGTATACGAACCGGGGCCTCGTCCTGCGGCGATACCCGCCAATTGCGAGCCGTCAATGCCGGCAGCCTTCAGCAATCGCTGCACCGCCGGCACAGCATGCGCGGAATGGTTGCGCTCTGCCAGCGACTGAATGCTGCCGAGCAGTTCATTCCCACGCACAAGCGCAGCCGCCAGCATCGGCGTAGACGAGTCGATGGCCAGAACCAATGCCTCTGAATCGGGCCGGATGGCTCCATTTTGCAGCATTACAAGCTCATCGCTGCCCGATTGGGCTGACACAGCTCCCTTTTGCACAGGCTGTCCAGCTAAGCTTAAATCAGCAGAAGAGGCATCACTTAACACGGAAGCAGGTACTTCCTTCTCGATGTTAGCGCTCATGCTTCACCGCCTCCTTCCACCAGCAAGGAAAGCTCCCCGCACCAAGCCGCATAACGTGGCCCCTTGCCGCGAATCGCAATGAGGCGCCCCTCATCGCCCAGATGCGTCAAATGAATCTCCAGTCGCTCCTCCGGCAGCAGCTCGGGAATGAGGCTTGCCCATTCCACCAGCGACACTCCAGGACCATAGAAATAATCGTCCAGTCCGAGTTCATCTGCTTCTGGCAGAGATAATCTGTATACATCCATATGATAAAGCGGCAGCCTGCCGCTTTCATATTCTTTTATAATCGTAAAGGTAGGGCTGTTAACCACTCCCTGCACACCAAGCCCGGCGGCAAACGCCTGCGAGAATCGGGTCTTGCCCGCTCCCAGATCGCCGTCCAGCGCAATCACAGTACCCGGCTCCGCACGCGAGGCCAGCAGACCGGCAAGTCTTACCGTATCCGCTTCACTGCGAGCGCTCCACTGCGTCTCGGCTGTTCCATCCATCATCTATTTCACCCTGCCCTCTGACATGCTGCATCCGATCACGGAATCTTGTTCCCATTATATCGGCCGACCCTCCCTGCCGCAACCAAAGCTGGACCGACTGGTATTCGGGGAGCACAAAAAAAGCTCCGCCCCAGGGACTTCCCCGGACCGGAGCTATATAAGCTTCTCAGCATATATTCTTCGTTAATGGATGTCCCGCTTTTTGAAGCGGCCGCCCTTCACGTCATGGATGTTGCCAACGGCCAGAAACGCCGCCGAGTCCATGTCGGATACGATTGATTTGAGCTTGGCTTCCTCAAGTCTAGTGATGACAACAAAAATGACCTTTTTGTCGCCGCCTGTAAAGCCGCCCTCTCCATTAAGATAGGTAACGCCGCGACCGAGACGGCTCATAATCGCCTCACCGATATCCCGATACTCGTCACTAATGATCCAAGCTGCCTTGGACTCATCAAAGCCCTCAATAACGATGTCGATCACCTTGTAGGCTATGTAATACGCGATCAGCGAGTACATGGCCCGATCCCACGAGAACAGAAATCCAGCGCCGGATAAAATGAACAGATTGACGAACATGACGATCTCACCAACGGAAAACGGCATTTTCTTGGAAAATAAAATCGCAACAATCTCCGTCCCGTCCAGCGACCCGCCGAACCGAATAACCAAGCCTACGCCGGCGCCAAGCACGATCCCGCCGAAGATCGAAGCAAGGAATTCATCGATTGTAACCGGATCAACATTATGCAGCAAAAACGTCGTCAGCGACATGACCGCGATTCCGTATAATGTGGAGAACGCGAATGTTTTGCCGATCTGCTTGTAGCCTAGAAACAGAAACGGCAGGTTGAGCACAAAGAGAAAAAGGCCGAGTGGAACGTCTGGAATGTAAGAAAGCATATCTGTAATGTAAGAAAGCATAATTGATATGCCGGTAATACCGCCATCAATGATGTTGTTCGGAACGAGAAAAATTTCCAATCCAACCGCCATCAGTACCGCGCCGATTGTCAGAAAGATTCCTCTCTTGATCACTTCGTACAAAGGCAGCTTCAAATGCTGTCCCTTCACCGTAGCCATAACCCCCACTCCCCCTCTAGTTGTCTATAATTCAATTATAAAGTATCTTACCGTGAAATTAAAGGATTTTAGCTCATTTTAGGCAAAAAAACTCCTATTCTGCTACTTTATCTGTATTTATTGCTCGTTATATTCATTTCTCTCTTGTTATCTCGGTTTTTGAATTAATTTTGATTGATGACTTGTCTTTACCTTCTTTATATTTATTTTGGGGATTGCGCCATAGACCGGATTTCGCATAAAGTGATCGTATTCGATTGCTTTTTACTAAGGCAGCATTCATAGGAGGAATAGATATGTCCCGTAATAGAAAAAAAGCTTCCGGAAAGCCAAAAGCTTCACAGCAACAGTATGAACTGGATTCAACAAGACTGACCTGGATGCGCAAACCTCAGACTCAGATCAAGCCTAATCACAAACAAGAAGAGCGCCGCTCCTGGTGCCGTAAGGCAAAGGACGACGGCGCTTTTTTGTTGCTTGCATAAGCTGTAACGACGAGTCCTTAGTTCTCCCGCTCCGGCTTGCCCTCGTGTAACTGGTCGACGGATACGGTCTGCGTGTTTTGAGGCGTTGTACCGACTTGTACAGTAGCCATGCCGTTTGCCTCGTCTACATTTTCGATCCAAACCGAATGCCCACCCAGATGTACCGCTACCATTTCCGAAGAATCATAAATTTCCATCGCGCGTTTCACGTCCATTCAAACAACCTCCATTCCAAGTTCTCTATTCAGTCACCAACCAATTTCTCTATTGAGCCAACAGCTTCAGTCCGCCATCAATTGACCTTTGATTCGTCCCAGTTCCTTCGAGGGATCCTTCTCCGGTACGGCTGGCAAGCCAATGTCTTCCTCTAGCATCATCGTGTCGGTCGTCGACTCACCAATATGACCATTGTGAATAGTCACCTGGCCGCCGCCAAGCCCCTCACCGACCATCCGGTCGATATCCATTTCATAATCCACACGTCCGCCATGATCATTCGTATGTCCAACACCGGCGTCGGTGCCCCTTTGCGCGTCCCCTTGCTGCAGCGAGCCATCCAGCTCGGTGCTCATTTCTACATCCAAGGATTCCAGGCTCTGTTCATCCCGACTGTTAGCGAGCATATGCCGATTGTCCAGCTCCTGCTCCAGCTTGCGGCGAATCTCTTCTTCTTTCATTATAGTTCAGCCTCCCTTCGCTTCAGCTCCGCGCCATGCATCAGCGGCTGCCTCCAGCCCTAAAACCAATATGCCCGGCGCCCGGCGCATTCATGCATGGGATCGGCTGCGCAAAGGAACACTTAGAGTAATATTAGCCGGCGAACCGGCGCTAAGGAGGCATGACCCTACCGTGCATACCGTATGGAAAGGCGCGATTAGCTTCGGACTCGTCCACGTCCCCGTCAAAATGTTTTCCGCTACAGAAGACAAAGATATTTCCTTGCGCATGCTGCATTCCGTATGTGGCAGTCCGATTGCCTACGTTAGAGAGTGTCCCGTTTGCGACAAGAAGGTGGAGTGGAACGAAATTATCAAGGGTTATGAATATGAAAAAGGCCGCTTTGTTACCTTTGAAAAGGAAGAACTGGAACAGGCCGCCGGCGAAAAGTCGAAAACGATCCAGATTCTCGATTTTGTGGCGTTGGAGGAAATTGACCCGATTTATTTCCAGAAAGCCTACTATCTGTCTCCGGACCAAGCGGGTGGCAGTGCCTATTCCTTGCTGATGGAGGCGATGAAGCAGTCCGGAAAAATCGGCATCGCCAAAATTTCTATCCGCTCCAAAAGTAGTCTTGCGGCGATTCGTGTGTTAGACAGCGGCTGTTTAGCTATGGAAACGATCTATTACCCGGACGAAATTCGCTCCGTACAACAGGTTCCGAATTTGCCTGGTGCCGTACAGCTGAATGATAAGGAATTGACGATGGCCAAGCTGCTGATTGATCAGTTAACGACGCCATTCCAGCCGGAGAAATATACCGATGATTACCGTACAGCCATGCATGACCTGATTCAGGGCAAAATCGCCGGGGAAGACGTGACTGTCGCGCCGCGTCAGGAGCCGGGCCATGTGCTCGATCTGATGGCCGCCCTCCAGGCCAGCCTGGAATCGGTCAAAACTCCTATGGCCATTCCGGTGACAGATGCCTCTCCGCCTGCTCGGAAACGCAAAAAAACGGCAGATACTGCAACCGCCGAAGCCGAGGTTGGAGAAAAAACGTCTGCAAAGGCCGTCAAACCTCGTGCCAAAAAGAAAAAGGACACAGGAGCAGGCGCTTCCTAAATGGGCATCAAAACCTTATTTATGCCCGAAGGAATGGTCGCACCGATGGCTCCAATCAGCGCCGCCAAGCTGCCATCCGGAGAAGAATGGGGTTACCAGATCAAATGGGACGGTGTGCGGCTGCTGGCGCAAATCGGAGTGGACAAGAGCGTACAGTTGATCTCGCGGCAAGGCCTGCTCAAAAATACCATCTATCCCGAGTTGGTCTCATTGCTTCAAGGCTGCGCCTCATTACTTGGTCCATGTGTGCTCGACGGCGAATTAATCAGTTGGACCGGCGAGCGGCCCAGCTTTCAGCGTGTGCTGCAGCGCGAGAGGACGCGGGGATATGGGGGTAGCTCCTCCATGACGGAGCTAAGCCATCCGGACCCCGGCATCGCGCCTTGGCGGAGTTCTGGAGTTGCTGAGAGCTTGCGCAGCACTAGTGCGGCAACAACTGTGAGCCAGGAGAGCACTGGCGCTGACGCAAGCCTGCGGAGCACTGGCGCTGACGCAAGCCTGCGGAGCGCTGGCGATGGCGCAAGCCTGCGGAGTACTGGCGTTGCAGCAAGCCTGCGGAGCACTGGCGTTGCAGCAAGCCTGCGGAGCGCTGGCGCTGGCGCAAGCCTGCGGAGCCTTGGCGCTGACGCGACCCAGAGGAGTCGCGCTTTAGCATCAGCTTCTGACGACACCTCTAGACTACCTGATCGCTCAGCAGACGCCAACCCTCTGCCTCAAGCAGTGGATGGCATTTTCCCATCACCGCCAGGGCTTGTCTTTGTGCTGTTTGATCTGTTAGAAGTCGGGGGGCGCGACCTGCGACAGCTCCCTTATCGGGAGCGGCATGAAACATTGTTACAGCTCGCACCACTGCTCCCGAGCGGTCTGCTCATTACCGAGCTGTACTCCGATGGTGAAGCTCTCTGGCGCTGGGTTAGCAATGCTGGCTGGGAAGGTGTTGTCAGCAAACGACTAACAGCACCCTATCGAGAAGCCAAGAAGCATCGCGATTGGCTCAAAACAAAAACCGCTTTGCTGATTGACGTCAACATCGTCGGACTGAAGGTTCGCGAGGGACAGGCAGTAAGTCTGATTATGAGCTTGGATGGCCAATATTTCGGCAGTGTCTCCCTTGGATTGACGGGTGAAATGAGGGCGCTTCTCACTTCCCAGCTCGTTCCTGGGAATGCTTTTGCAGATAGGCGCAGCCAGTATGGCAACCTGCCCTTTCCTACCCTCCATCCCGACCTGAAAGGGGAGAAGATCGTTTGGCTGGAGCAGCCCATTCCGTGTACGGTTACAGGACTGGAGATTACTGAGGCCGGGCAGCTGCGACATCCCAAATTGGCCTCTTTTGGCCGTAGGGGCTAGAGAGGGGGAAATCGTTTGGCGAGCAAGCAGGAAAGGGGCAGCCTAACCATCGGGGGCGAGACGCTGATCATTACGAACCCCTCCAAGCCGTTATGGCCTGAGGTGGGCATTACTAAGCTAATGTACCTGGAGAAGCTGATTGGGCTCTCCCCATACTTGATTCATCATTGCCGTGACCGGCATCTGACTACTATTCGGTACCCGCATGGTGTTCACGATAAATCTTTTTATCAAAAAAATTGCCCTGAACCCCATCCGCCCTTCGTCCGCACTCGCAGCGATGGGAGCATCGACTACGTTGTGCTGGACTCGCTTCCAACACTAATCTGGCTTGGCAATTTGGCTTGCCTGGAGTTCCATGCGTCCTTTGAGCTAGCTGCTGATCCGCAGCATCCGACCGAATGGGTCATCGACCTCGACCCATCGCTTGAGGAGGAGCCCCGCATTATGGAGGCAGCCGCCCATGTCGGAGAGCAGCTCGCCGGGCTCGGCATTCAATCCATCCCCAAAACAAGCGGCGCCACCGGCGTGCAGATCATCGTGCCGCTGGAGGATCAGCTTAGCTTCGACGAGTTGCGCTCTATTGGGCAATTCATCGGGGAATACATGACGCAAAAGCTGCCTCATTTATTTACCGTGGAGCGGCTTAAGAAGAACCGGGGCGATTTGATTTACTTCGACTACCTCCAGCATTACCAGGGCAAAACAATCGCCGCTCCCTATACGCCCCGCGCAAAGCCTGCTGCAACTGTATCCACGCCCCTTACCTGGGACGAGATTCGTGCGGGCGCTCAGCCTCGAGATTTCCATCTGCTTAACATTGCGGAGCGGCTACAGAAGCATGGAGATCTATTGTTGAAAGCGCCCAAGCAGCGGCTGCGGCCGATTCTAGAATTTCTTCGACGCAAATAGTAAATTCGGCCGCAAACGTCCAGAAGCTTCTTGAAAGCCCAAAAAAGCGCCCCATCGGGCGCTTTTCTCATTTCATTTTTCTCAAAGCAACGGAGACAGCATATGTGCGATGACTTCCCCTGCCTTTTGCCGGAGAGGACGTTTCTCAAATTCATGCAAGCTCAGCTCAAAACACTCATCCAGATCAGCCATATAGTCCTCTTCCAGCCGCTGGATCGCCTTGGCGCTAAACAGATGCGCATTGATCTCGAAGTTGCTGAAAAAGCTGCGCATATCCATGTTGGCCGTTCCCACCGATGCCATCAGGCGATCCACAATCATGACTTTCGCATGAATGAAGCCTTTTCGATAGCGGTAAATTCGCACTCCCGCCTCCAATAGGTCTTGAACATAGGATAGCGAGGAGTAGAGCACAAGCCTGGAATCCGAGTTATAGGGCAAAATAATTCTGACATCAACCCCGCTCAGCGCCGCCGTCCTCAGGCTCATCAACACACTCGGGTCGGGAATGAAATACGGCGTAGCGATATATACTTTCTTTTTAGCCGCGCTGATTGCCGAAAAGACACCTTCAAGGATCGATTCTGAGCTTGAATCCGGTCCACTTGCTACAATCTGAACCTGCTCCGCACCAAGGCATCCGTGTTCGGGCAAATACTCCCGTTTATCCAGCCTTTTGCTAGCTGTAAACCACCAATCCCGCATGAACACCAACTGGAGAAAATACACCGAATCCCCCTTCAGCCTGATGTGTGTATCACGCCAAAAGCCAAGCTTCGGATTTTTACCTAAATACTCGTCCCCGATGTTGATGCCGCCGACGAAGCCGACCGTTCCGTCCACAACAACAATTTTCCGGTGATTGCGGTAATTCACTCGTTTATCGAAAAAGGCAATGCGCGGAGTCAAGAAACAATGCGCCTCCACACCTGCCTGCTTCAACTCCTCAACGTATCCGTTCTTGAGCTCGAGGCTTCCGATGCCGTCATAAATGAGCCTGATCTCCACTCCTTCTTTTGCTTTGCGGATCAGAACTTCCTTGAAGCGGCAACCGATCTCATCGTGGCGAATTGTGTAGTAGTCAAGGTGGATATGATGTTTCGCTTCTTCCAGCGCAGCCAAAATCGACGCGTAAGTTGCTTCTCCATTTGTCAGCACCTCGGTCTCATTACAGCCTGTAATCGGCAGCATCGAGAAGCTGCTCAGCAGATTGAACAGCCGCTCTTCATGCACGAATTCCGAGCCTTCCATATCGCCGGGCCGGTGAACAAGCGAGCTTTGGCGCAGCGCCTTAAGCTGTACCTCGCGGGCGATCATCCCGCGCCGACGCACCGTCCTGCGAGTCTGAAACTCCCGAGCGAGAAAGTAATACATAACGAAGCCGATGACCGGCAGCACAAACAGAATAAGCAGCCAGGCAACGGTTTTCCCTGGCTTACGGTACTCCAAAATGAGAATCGTCATAATTTGGAACAGGAAAATCAAGAGTGCGATAAGCAGCCAGAACATGTGGCACCTACTTAGGTTGGATTCGAGCATATGTAGAAAAAGCTTCATTACTTTAGTATCAACGAGGAATTATGATTTCAAGCAGGTGAGAGAACATATTATAGTCCAATTGCTTGTCTCTCAGTCATGAACCGGTTATCCGTCGAATACATACTACTTAACACGAGCCTACACCAGGGGGGATGGAGCATGTTCAAGGAAAACAAACGCTGGTCAGTTGCCGATACGCTGATCGGACAAGGAACGCGCGCCGAAGGCACGCTGATCTGCGAAGCGAGCCTTCGCATCGAAGGTGAATACCGAGGCGATATCGAGTGCAAGGCAGATGTCATCATTGGTGAAAGCGGCGTAGTTCGCTCCAACATTTCCGCGCGTGACATCACTATCTCCGGCAAAGTGTACGGGGATGTTGTGACGACCGGACGTCTCACGATTTTGAGTGCTGGTCAACTTCACGGCAGCGCTAGAACGGCGTCTCTGCTCGTTCAAGATGGCGGAATACTTAGCGGTACCTGTCGGATGGAGCAGGCTGACAAGGAAGCTACATCCGCTTCGGAGCAAGCGGGAGGCGCTCCGTCTGTGTCGCATATGGGCAGCGAGGTACAATCACAATCGGTAAGCGCTGCTCCTAATGGCGCGCAGGCTAGCAGTGTTTCGCACGCTCCGGCCGCATCTGCCGCTTCGGCACTGGCAGCGCACTCCGCAGCTGTTCATGGGGGCGAGGCGGCTCAGCCCGCTCGCTCTGCTCAACATTCCGCACCATCCTCTCAGGCAGAATCCGGCCACACTGCCGGGACTGTGCAGCCCCCACTGCGGGCAGGTCAGTCAGCTGAATCCTCTGCGTCTCGCGAATTTCGCGAGAGCGGCTCAAAGGATCGTCGGCAGGCGGGATGAGCCCACTGCACTAAAACTTTTTAAACGCAAAAACAGCGGCCCTCTCTACGAACTCGTATGGTGCGAGTACGTAGCGGGGGCCGCTGTTATATTTAATTCATCATATCTTTCATAAGCTCTTTTCCAGCTTCCAATTCTTCATCGAATTTGGCCTGATAGTCACTTAGAACTGCTATACTGTAATTATATTTTAATAGCTCTGCTTTTGTTCTTTTCAAAACGGCATCAAACTGGGAAGTGAAGCTAACTAGGGAAGAATCCCCCTCTTGCTTCAACCTTCTCTTCAGATCCTTATCATTTGTATTCGCATATTTCTGTCCAAGCCGCAGGAAAGTATTTTTAGCATCCATGTAAAGTGTCTGTAGCTGCGACTCCGCATTGAATCGAACCTCATCGTAGGTCGGGGTTACAGGCATCGGAGGGACTCCTGTACCTCCTCCGTTAATGCCTCCTGGATTAGTGCCAGTGCCAGCGCCGGTTGAAGAATCAGAACCATCTGGTTTAGGATTTGTCGAGGAGTCTGGAACATCCGGCTTTTTATCTTCTTCATTAACCGGAGATGTAATCGTGATCTTGTGGCTTTTATTGTCCCATGCAACTTTCATCCCCATGTTTTCACTCATGAAGCGAATAGGCACATAGATGACTCCGTTCACACGATATGCGCTTTGTCCCTTCGGCAGCTTCTTTTGAGTTCCATAGAAGGAAAACGATGTTTGTACCGGCGTAACCTCCAATGCAACATTGCTAACCGAGGAAGGTTCACCGGACGGCCCGATCGCATTAATAAAAAATTCTCTGAGCAATGTTAGCTCTTTGCTAGTCGGTTTAGTAACAAGAATCGATTTTTGTTTCTCATCCCATTGCACCGACTGCAGCAAGCCGTACGAAACAAACCGAATTGGTACGTAAGAAACGTTATTATAGGAAAAAATGTACTGCTTAAATGGTAAATCAAGCTTTTTCCCGTCGAAAACCGTTTCGTAAGATAGGGATTTTGTGCGGTTTGACGCTGCCTCTGCTTCTTTAGATATTGGTGTCAACGCAAATGAAACCGCAAAAATTACACAAAAAATAATAAGGTTTTTTTTCACTATCATCGCACCCCCGTTAATGTTACTCTTCATCGTTTAGAAGCGTTGGCACAGAACAAGTCAGCCTTGCAACCGGGCGGCCGCTCTCTGTTATTTAACTGGTAACTCGTAATTACGGCAACGCCTAATACTCCAATGCAACTCAGACACAATCGACGACTCAGCTCTAATACAGCAGCACAGGGCTTTCCACCTTCACACCCTTGTTTAGGTCCGGACGGCCCACGGAATAATAAACAAAGGAGGTTCCGGCAAGCTCCTCCTCCGAAAACTGGTTGCGTCCGTCGATTAGCACAGGACGGCGCAGCAGCGTTTCCAGCCGTGCAAGCGGAAATTCGCGGAATTCCTTCCACTCCGTCAGCAGGCATAACGCATCGGCTCCCGCCGCCGCTTCCTCCGCGCTCGTGCAGTAAAGCACATTTCCATGCTGTAGTTGGCGGCTGAAGTTACTCTGAGCGATAGGGTCGTAGGCTCGCACCTTGGCACCGCGCTCCAGCAGCGTACCGATGATCTCGAATGCCGGGGCGTCCCGCACATCGTCGGTTTCCGGCTTAAAAGCAAGCCCCCATACCGCCACCGTTTTGCCCAAAAGATCGCCCAGCGTCGTCTCCAGTTTGCGAATGACGTTGAAGCGCTGATCCTTGTTGACCTCTACAACCGATTTCAGCAGCTTGAACTCGTAGTCTACGTGTCCGGCGATCTGGATGAGCGCTTCCGTATCCTTAGGGAAACAGGAGCCGCCATACCCGATGCCCGCCTTAAGAAAAGACGCTCCGATTCGTTTGTCGTAGCCCATGCCTTCCGCCACCTGCGTGACATCCGCCCCAACCTTCTCGCAAATGTTGGCGATCTCGTTAATGAACGAAATCTTTGTCGCTAGAAAAGCGTTGGAGGCGTATTTGATCATCTCGGCGCTGCGGATGTCCGTGAGCAGAATCTGATCCGTCAGCGGACGGTGCAGAGCCGACAACCGGTCACTGGCCTCTTGGCTCTCCGCGCCGATGACGATGCGATCCGGATTCAATGTGTCGTGAATCGCCGAGCCTTCCCGCAGAAACTCCGGCACCGAAGCGATGTCAAAGGGGTGGGTCGTGTTTGCGGACACAATGGCGCCGACCTTTTCATTCGTACCGACCGGAACGGTACTTTTGGTGACGATCACCTTGTAACCGTTAAGCGACTCGCCGATCTGCTTCGCCGCCTGTTTGATAAAGGACAGATTGGCTTCGCCGTTCGGAAGCGAAGGCGTGCCGACCGCAAGGATCACAATATCCGACTCGCGGACCGCGCTCGACAAATCCGTCGTAAAGCTCAGCCGACCTGCATCTGTATTGGATGCGATCAGTTCCTTGAGGCCGGGTTCGTAAATCGGAACCTCGCCGTGTTGCAGCAGCTGAATTTTGGGCTCCATTTTATCCACGCAGATGACCTCGTTACCGAGCTCCGCAAAACATACCCCAGACACCAGACCGACATAGCCGGTTCCGATTACAGCAAGTTTCATCTCTCTATCCGCTCCTTATCCGATAGGCTTTACGTATGGAATACAAAAAAACCGACAGCTAAAAAACCTGTAGACAGTCTTTTTCCATCGGTTTCCTGTTATAGAACGCACTGCACGGCCATAGCCGCAAATCGAAACACAATAGCCCGATCGTTATCAATCCAATTGGGCATTTAAGCAATTCTGAATGATCTCATCCCAAGATTTGAATATCTCAATGATCTGATTTTCATTCTGAGAATGTCCGCTTTGCACTACAATTATTTCCACATCACTTAAAGCCCGAATACTGTGAAGAGTTTTCATCGGAATATGAAGCGTATTTCCAGGTCCCACCTTCATGTAGTTTCCGTTTTGTATAAACTCTCCCGACCCTTTGACAACAGTCCAAACCTCTTCCCGATATAGATGCATACGGTAACCAGGATTTTTTCCTGCTGAAATCCCGACCCTTTTCGTCGCTACTGTACGTCCATCTTCATATGATTGATCATCCAGAACTCGGAGCCAGCCCCATTGCCGTTCCTCATACATAGGACCTTGACTATAGTCAACGAAGTCCTTTACACGAGGACTTGCGCTTTTATCTGTTACTAGAATTCCATCTGGACTCACCGCGACCACAACATCGGAAAGACCAATAATGGAAATAGGTAAATCAATTTCATTAATTAAGTGGGTATTGATGCAATCTTCACTAATGATTCCTTTTCCAATCTGGTTTTGCTTCATTTCTTCGGTTAAAGTGTTCCAAGTTCCAAGATCCTTCCAGTATCCATCGTAAGGAACAACCACGATATTACTGCTCTTTTCAATAACTTCATAGTCAAAGCTGATTTTGGGTAGTTCATTATAGCGTGCTGTCAAAGCCTCATAGTCGGTAGGAAAACCTTTGCTTTCAATAAGATGTAGAAGATGAGCCAGCTTAAACGCAAAGACACCGCAATTCCATAAGGCCTTATTTGCAATCAGCTCGGATGCCTGCGCTTCTGATGGTTTTTCCTGAAAATGACTGACTCGGCGATAGACTTCAGGTGAATTCCCATCTGGAAGCGGAATGATGTACCCGTATTTTGAAGAAGGATAGACGGGACTCACACCAATCAAAGCAATTTCCGCCTTAGACCGCTCCAATACAGCCCCCAGAGAATTAATCGTATTAAAAAAGTGATCCTCTACATACGGATCAACTGGGAGAATGCATACAATTTCGTCTGAATCAACCTTCTCAGTTGAGTAAAGATAGCTTGCAGCGAGTGCAATTGCGGGAAATGTATCTCTGCGTTCAGGTTCAACAATTAGTGGCACGTCAGCACCAACTTGACTCTGCATGATTTCAATCTGTGACGAGCTTGTTGCAATGTAACTGTTTTGGCTCAGCCCACTTTTCTCCAGTTGTCCCCATACCCGTTGAACCATAGATACTCGCTCATTCTTTTCATTTTCAAGGATTTTCAAAAACTGCTTGGATCGCGCATCATTTGAAAGTGGCCATAGCCGCTTACCCGAGCCACCGGATAAAAGGACAAGTTTCAATTAAACCCCTCCTGCCTCGAATCCATTGCTGGCACAGGCATTCCTCCTACCGCGAATCCATTGCTGACATTGGTGTATTTTTTGTTCCTTCGATAGCTTTTAAAAAAACGATAAATATAAAGTGGATTGTTGTAGGCATATCTCTTCCATAATCTTCTCGGCTCACTGATGAGACGAAACAGCCATTCAAATCCAGATTTTTGAACAAAAAGAGGCGGCCTTTTGATTTTGCCTGCCACAAAATCAAATGCCGCCCCGACGCCGATCATCACGCTATTTATTCGATTACGATGCTCATACATCCAGATTTCTTGTTTTGGACAACCAAGTCCAACAAAAATAAAATCAGCTTGCGATTGATTAAGCATTTCAACTACTCTCTCGTCCTCTTCTTGCGTCAAGGTCCGAAATGGGGGAGAATATGCTCCAACGATATTTACAGAAGGATAGAGCCGATGCAATTGCTCCTTCAATTCATTCAAAGTTTGTTCTGAACCTCCATATAAGAAGATTCCATACTTTTTTTGCTCCGATAATTGACACATTCGAAGCATTAAATTGGGACCATCGACCCGGTTTTGCTGCGAATATCCATATGCGCGTAGACCCCATACAAGCGGCATTCCATCTGGTGTACATATACCTGCATGATTCAAAACTTCTTGAAAATAACCATCATTACTAGCTGTTACAAGAGAATGCGTATTGCATATACATACATACTGTTTTTCTTTTTTTTCTACCCATTGTTCAAGTTCCGCAACCGTTTCATCAAAGCTTAACGCTGTTATATGGGTATCGATAATTTTGCCAAACTTATACCTTGAGTAATTTCTCATACTCATTCTCCTTAAGAACATCATGATAGATCTTGATTAATTGGTCGTAGTTCACATCTTCCGTATAATGAGCAGTGAACTGGTTTTGAGCATTTTCTCTCAATTTCATATAAAAAGGATACTTAATGGCTTCTTCCAAAACTTTTTTTAGCTCAGTTGGATCATTGTAACAATGATGAAATCCCGTCACACCGGGCTCAATAATTTCAGCGAGTGCTCCGATCTGGCTGCATATAACAGGGGTTCCGACTGAAAGGGCCTCAATAATTGTCAGGGGGCAACCCTCATAGCAAGTTGAAGGAACGCTTAAATACTTGGCATGCTTCATGTAGCTCAATACATCTTTTGTACTTTTTGTTCCCAAAAAAAGGACACTTTGAGGGTCAGCAATTTTTTTTATGTTATCTTCTTCGGGCCCTTCACCAATCAGGAGTAACTTTAGCTTATGATTACGGTCGAGCATGTTCCATGCAGCAATTAAGTTAGCTACTCCTTTTTCAACAGAAAATCTTCCGACGAATAGAATGTAATCCTCTGGGATTGGTCGATCACTTTTTATCATCTCATAGTTGAATTCACGGTTTTTCTTTAAAAAATTCGGTTTGACTGCAAGTGATCTAACAGGTAAACCACCTTGTTGAAATTTTTTTTTTGCAAATTCGGTTAGAACAATGTATTTATCTACCTTGTAATTCCAGGTTCCAATAATCTGGTTCACTTTAATCATAGATGCAACCGCTAAGCTCTGAAGTTGGGAGTTCCGATAACATCCATGCTTGACGGAACGAAGTAGGGATTCTGTCAAACATTCCTCACAAACTTTATTGTCTTTTAAGAAAGTAGCTGTCGGGCATAATAATCGGTAATTATGCAATGTTTGTACCACTGGAATCCCAACTTTATTACAGGCATAAAAAATGGACGGAGATATAAGGGGGAAAAAATTATGGACATGAACCAAATCTGGTTTCATGTCCATAAGCAGTTTTTTTATTGTACGGTATTCCGTTAGGGACCAAGTTGATTCTAAAGCCGTCCTTACTTTCTTCAGTTTTCCTTGCTCTTTGATTTGATCATTGTGAACGGAATATAAGTACACATCATGTCCCTGCTCCTGAAGCAAGCTCATCTCCTGTTGTACAACTTTATCTTCTCCGCCTTTGAATTGATAATAGTTATGAACAAGTAGTATTTTCATGTTACCTCTCCATTTTAGGAAGCTTTATTTTTTGAAGTAATTGCTCACCAACCGAATCCCAAGTGTAATTATCTTGGACTCTTAAGAAAGCTTGATGCACAATTGATTCTCGCAGTTCATCATTATTTAATAACAGCTCTATGGCGTCAGACCAATAATTGGGTTCAAATTCATCAACAATTATTCCGGTTACCTGATTCTCAATAAGCGTTCTAGATCCTCCATTTACAGAAGATACGATAGGAAGACCCAAATACATACACTCAAGTAGAACCATACCGAAAATATCATAACGAGTGGGGAAGATAAAGACATCGCATAGTGCATATATTTGACTAATTTCCTTTTGCTGAATATTTTCGAAATAAATGATTTTATCCAGCAGACCTAACTCTCGAGCGTATTCCCAATAGCGATCTTTGTCTTGTTTACTGCCGTCCCCCACAATAACAAGAACAATATCTTTCCGTTTAACACATAAACGATTGAAAACTTCTAACAGAAACATTATATTTCTCCGGTCTTCCAAAACTCCAATATACAGCAAGGCTTTTTTACCTTTAAGCTTATGTGCCAGATCCTGCACTTCAGTAGTCATTTGTATATCATTTGAAATAATATTCTCTACATCAAGTCCTACACCTATTGTATGAATATGTCGAAATCCTTTTTTTCGAAGATATGTTTCGGAAAGAATTGATTTTGTAAAAATAATTCCCAAACTTTTTCTGATTTTTGGCAAACAGATGAAGTCATATACTTTCTGAATAATAATTTTATTATTATCCTGATAGGGACCATGATAAAGAGCCAATCTTATGTCTTTTCTCCACGATAATAAATACGTCATTATTTGATTGTATTCGGTTGTGATTACTAGATCATACTGGTTTAGAAAACTCTTTTCGAACACTTTAGGAAAGATACTATTACTCATAAATTTATGGGCAGGCATCCAAAAAATACGAAGTTGATTGGATCCTTTTGTATAAATGCTTTCCACTCGCAAACTATTTCCTTGGTTGTAATAAACAATATCGCAATTATATCCTTTTTTGACCAGAGACTTGCATAAACCTATTTCTTGAAGATTGTACATCTTGGGATTAACTCTGGAGGCAAAGTTTCTAATGTATAGTATTTTCCCCATCTTCACTCACCTAGTTAAAGTATGTATTCTTTCTACTCATTAAGGAAACAGTCATGTACAGCACCCAAAAAATACTTGTTGTATTCAAGAACCTACTATCGGAATAATTGTTCAATACAATAAAAATCACTAAAATCAGAAACCAAATCGCGACTCCTCTATTAGAAGAATTAAACAACTGGGAGACGACCCTTTTTAACAATGAAAAATAATGAATAATAAACAATACAAGACCAATCATACCGATATCTAGAAGCAAATCATATAATCCACTATGACTACTAGCTAACAGTGGGTAATTTAAAATTCCCCGTAATTCATCAACATATTTACTATGCCAAAAAGAACCATACCCATAACCGAACCAAAGCTTGTCCCAAATAAATTCTTTAGTCACAAACCAAATGTCGGTTCTCCCTGTTAAATCTGCAGATCGACCCATCAGAGCAAAAATTACATCCATTTTAATTCTCACAAAAAAAACTACTCCAGCTAAAATTATTGTCCCAAAAAAAATAAACGACACGAACAAAGAGGGACTAATCTTTAATATCTTTTTCATAAAAATAATTAAATAAACAATAATCACACATGTTACTGATATAATAAATGCTGTTCGAGATCCGGATTTCACAAGTAAAAAAATCATCAAAAATAGAAACAAAAAGTCTATTTTACTTTTTTTCATAACTAGAAGCTTGACCTGTAAAGCAGCTATTCCAAGAACACATATCGTCCCAAGTGCGTTTTTATGGCCAAATATTCCTTTCCACAGGCCCAAATGATAAATTTCTGAATGGACAAAGAATTGCGGAAAAAGCACTGACGCCCCCATACTCAAAATAGCTGACAACTTAAAAAAAGAAACAAGAATATCGAAAAGTATTTTGACTGAACATCGAGATACAACATAATAAGAAAATAATGTAGCTGATAGGAATTTTAAGAGTGCTATTAGTGATACGTAGTAATTTACTGACCAAAAAGAAGTTGCGGCAATGTATAAAATAAAAAAAACAAGTATTTTATCACTACTAATTGTTTTGATTATTGCTCCGGCATCTCTCAACACAAAAATAATTAATAGAGATAAAATAAAGATATGTGCTGTAATTTGAATTTCAGAATTATCAACTGTCAGCTGAGGCAATGCGAAAAACACAAATAAAAAAATTATAAATGATTTCTCAATAAAATTAATTTCAACGAAAGAAATAATTCCAGCATTTTTTTTGTATTTTAACAAAGCTCCATCCATCTTCATACCCCTTAAACGTAGAGGACTTTATTGAATTGGTCCTCACTCATTTATTGTAATTAAAATTTTCAAATTTGCCTAAACAGGAATTAATCGAAGTTTCCCCAGCGATCCTGTGGTATAAGATCAATCGTCATATTAGCAAGCGTGGAAGGAAGCAATATGTTTAGAATCATGTGCTCCAACAAAAAGCTTATTTTCACCATCCATAACAATCTTTTGTATCTAACTTCTATCTCACAATTTTCGCAGCTGAATAACAGCCGAAATGAGTTTTATATAACATACTTATTTAGTTTTATTTATTTCCCAAAAAGTAGAAATGGATATAACCATGTTTTTAAGATTACCTACCGCTCGCTTAAAAAAGATATCTATTACAAAAATAGATATACTGAAAGAAATAATAGAGGCTACAAGAGAGCCCTTAACTCCCATTACAGGAATTAACACATAGTTCAATGCGATATTTGAAATAACCCCGATTATAGAGGTAATCACCCTATATCTAAAAAGATTTTCATTAGTTATGTAAAGATTTTTCGCTACACCAAAATTAGTGAAGAAAAGGCGAATTGAAAATAAAGAAAGCAGTGTTCCTGCGGGAGAAAATTCTTCACCATATAAAATTACTACAATTAAGTTAGCAAAAAAGAATACTGGAATAGCAGTTATTAAAAACACTATGAACATAAGCCTATATACCATACGTAAAGTAGAATGATAATCCGAATTGGATTTAAGTTTGGCTCTTGTGACAACTGGGGAAAAGGCTGTAGCGATTACTACAGGAATAAAACCAAGAACTTCAATCAATCTAAGAGCTACTGAATATTGTCCCACTGCTTCATCACCTAGCATCTCCCCGATCATGACTTGGTCAATTCTCGACTGAATAGAAATAGCCAATGAAGATATAATAATAGGCCAGCAATCACTAAGTAATTCTTTAACTCTGACCCAACTGACTTTCCATTTTAGAACTGCTCCATTTTGCTTATAGTAGAAAAGTATGAGTAACGCACTGCCAAGTAAAAATTCTATATTTGCACAAACAGCGATATAAACCATAGGAACTTCCAAGAGCAAAAGAGTGATTTTCAGTAATGAAGAAATGACAAATGCCATATTTTTCGATATTACAGTATATTTGCTCATCATTCCTGCTCGGAACCAATAATCAATAACATCAAATACCTGAAATAGAGAAGCTAAACTAAGGATTGTTGTAATCATAATGACCAAACTATCATCAGGTTTCAATAAAAGTATGAATAGAGAAGAGCAAAATATGGAAAAAATTGTACCCAATACTTTTAATACTATAGCTGAACCTAGTAACTCATTGTGATTAGACTTATTATTCACTAAATCACGAACAACTATTGAATCGAGCCCCATTGTGGTGAATATAAGAAACATACCAAAAAACGACTCCGCATAATTCCACTTACCAAAATTCTCGGGACCTAAAAGACGTGCCATTAAAATACTGACTACCAACCCAAGAGCCATCCGAATCAGCTTATCGCTAAACAGCCATGAACTATTCACAATCAGCTTTTTTTTCATTCTCACAGCAGTTTCATTCAAAGCCATTGTCGTCTCTTCAACCCCATTTATTTAAATGGCTACCCTGGATTTCAAGATAGCCTTTAGATGAATAAATTATACCGACACTGCCTTTAGTTGCTCTTTGCTGACCCGCCTCATATCTACATCCACCATCATGTGAACTAATTCCTTGAAGTCAACATCAAGCGTCCATCCCAGCTTTTCTTTCGCCTTAGAGCAATCTCCTAAAAGTAGATCTACTTCTGCCGGACGAACGAATTCTTTATCAATCACAACATAATCCTGGTAGTTTAAACCAACATACGAGAAAGCAACTTCGAGCAACTCCCGTACCGAATGCATTTCACCTGTTGAAATGACATAATCATCTGGCTCTTCTTGTTGCAGCATAAGCCACATTGCTTTGACATAATCGCCAGCAAATCCCCAATCCCTAAGTGAATCAAGATTTCCCATTCGTAGCTCCGATTGAACTCCCAATTTGATGCGGGCTACAGCATCAGTCACTTTTCGAGTAACGAATTCTACGCCTCTTCTAGGCGATTCATGGTTAAATAAAATACCGGAGCAAGCAAACATGTTGAAGCTCTCTCTGTAGTTCACCGTAATCCAATGACCATATACTTTAGCTACACCATAGGGACTGCGAGGATAGAACGGCGTTGTTTCCTTTTGAGGGGTTTCTATAACCTTTCCAAACATTTCGCTGCTTGAAGCTTGGTAGAAACGAGCGTCTGGCTTAACAATCCGAACGGCTTCCAACATATTCGTTACCGATAATGCCGTAATCTGGCCAGTTACCAGAGGCTGAGGCCAGGAGGCAGCCACAAACGATTGAGCAGCAAGATTGTAAACCTCATCTGGATCTGCAATACGTACCGCTTCAATAAGGGAAGCTAGATCCGTCAAGTCGCCAGAAATCCAATTGATGCGATTCTTGATAGCTTCAACATTTTCGTAGTTTGGCATACTGGTTCTACGGCGGAGCCCATATACCTCATATCCTTTATCCAATAGAAACTCTGCCAGATAAGATCCGTCTTGGCCAGTGATTCCCGTTATTAATACTTTTTTCATAAAGGCTTCCCCCAAAATTTTCTTGTTAATTTTTAACGAGCTGGCTATCTTTAAAAGCCTCATATACAGCTCTGATACCTTCGTCCAAACCAACCTGGGCTTTCCATCCCATTGAAGTAATGCGTTCGACATCAACAAGCTTGCGCGGTGTTCCGTCCGGTTTAGATGTATCAAATCTAATCTCTCCGTCGTAACCTACGATCTCTTTGATTTTATTAGCGAGTTCTTTAATTGAAATATCTTCTCCAACACCTACATTAACAATTTCTTGCCCTTCGTAGTGGTTCATAAGAAAAAGACAAGCCGCTGCTAGGTCATCAGAGTAAAGGAATTCTCTGCACGGTAATCCAGAACCCCATACCTCCACAGTTTCAGCTTTTCTAAGCTTGGCTTCATGGAATTTCCGAATAAGAGCGGGTAAGACATGGGAGGAGGTTAGATCAAAATTGTCGTTTGGACCATACAGGTTAGTCGGCATAGCACTTATATAACGTGTACCATGCTGCCGATTGTAGGATTGACACATGACGATACCTGCAATTTTTGCAACAGCATAAGGCTCATTGGTTGGTTCTAATAATCCAGTTAGAAGATACTCCTCTTTAAGAGGCTGAGGAGCAAGCTTTGGATAGATACATGTAGATCCAAGGAACAAAAGCTTCTTTACTCCATTTTTGTAAGAAACATCGATCACGTTCGTTTGAATTTGGAGGTTGTCTCGAATGAAATCAGCCGGATACTCATTGTTTGCTATAATACCCCCAACCTTCGCTGCAGCCAGAAACACATACTCCGGTCTTTCTGCAGCAAAAAACTCATCAACCGCTTTCCGATCAGTGAGATTAAGCTCGGAAGATGTTCGATAAAGAAGATTAGTATACCCCTCTCGCTCTAGAGCTCTAAGAATGGCAGATCCGACTAGTCCTCTATGTCCTGCAATGTATACTTTTGAATTCTGTTCCATCTAAGATCCTCCTTGTTAAAATGCATTCCGATCTCCCAGCAATACCTTCACGGTACGAAATAAAATCCCAAGATCGAATCTTATACTCCTTTGGTGGATATACCGTAGATCCAACTCAACCATGTTCTTGAAACTTAATCCGTTCCGTCCGCTCACCTGCCAAAGCCCCGTACAACCCGGCGTTACTCGTAGCCTTTGCTTGTCATAAGCCGTATACTCTTCGACCTCGCGAGGCAGCGGTGGCCTCGGTCCGACAAGCGACATCTCCCCTTTAACCACGTTCCACAACTGCGGCAGCTCGTCGATGCTCGTCCTGCGGATGAAGCGGCCGATGCGCGTAATACGCGGATCTTCCTTCATTTTGAACATAGCGCCTTCGATTTCGTTCTGGGTGAGCAGTTGCGGCAGCAGTTCTTCGGCGTTGGACACCATTGATCGAAACTTATACATGCGGAATGTCTTTTCTCCTTTGCCTACTCGCACCTGAGAGAAAAAGACCGGCCCACGGCGGTCCTCAGCTTTAATCAGAATCGCCAGCAGCAGGAATAACGGCGACAGCATAATTAGCCCGATTATTGCCCCTGCGATGTCCATGGCGCGTTTCATCATTAAATAGCCTCGGATGCTTTTTCTACCCTCAACGGCGTATGTCGAGTAATAGGTGTTGGATTCGAGCAGCGCTTTGGCTTCCTTGTTACTAGGGTTCAAGCTCATCGATCTTCACCTCAGCTAAATCAGTTTAGTATTGATTGCGGTATATTCTTTCAATAGCTCCTCAAGCGCGGTCAGCAAGGGGAGCTTCAGTTCCTCGTTGCGCAGCGCAAAATCTATCGTCGTCAAAATAAAACCGAGCTTCTCGCCGACGTCATATCGCTTGCCTTCAAAGTTGTAAGCGTACACACCCTGCGCCTCGTTCAGTTTCTGAATCGCATCCGTCAGCTGAATCTCTCCGCCGGCTCCAATCGTATGCTCGCTCAAATACTCAAAAATTTCCGGCGTAAACACATACCGCCCCATAATCGCCAGATTAGAAGGCGCCTGCCCTTTGGGCGGCTTTTCGACAAACCGCTTTACCTGCACAAGTCTGCCCATTGCCTCAATCGGATCAACGATGCCATAACGGTCCGTCTGCTCGATGCTTACCGTCTGTACTCCAATGACCGAATGCCCCGTCTTTTCATACTGCCCGATGAGCTGCCGTGTACATGGCACTTCGCTCTGGACGATGTCGTCTCCAAGCAACACCGCAAACGGCTCGTCTCCGATAAAGTTGCGGGCGCACCATACGGCGTGGCCCAGCCCCTTCGCTTCCTTCTGGCGTATGTAATGGATGTCCACATTTGACGATTTCTGAACTTCGCTCAGTAGTCCGAACTTACCCTTCTCCATTAGATTGTGCTCCAGCTCAAACGCGATATCGAAATGATCCTCGATCGCCCGTTTTCCTTTGCCTGTCACGATGATAATATCCTCGATCCCCGAGCGTATCGCCTCTTCCACTATGTATTGAATCGTCGGTTTATCGACAATCGGCAGCATTTCCTTCGGCATCGCCTTTGTCGCCGGCAGGAAGCGGGTTCCAAGTCCAGCGGCCGGAATAATCGCCTTGCGTACCTTTTTCATACAATCCCCTTCTTCTCTCATTTCTCGAACGCAAAAAAAACGAGTTACGTTTACTCCGAAACATAATTCGTTTTTATGGCATTCTTAAAGTTAGTTAATGAAAATATAGGGCATCCAACCCCACCTCACGCTGCATCATCGACGATTCACGTCTAAGGTCCCTTACGAACCCACAATACAACCGAGTGCCTACGGTGATAAAGGTGCAGCAGGCATTACCTTAGAATTCGCAAATCAGTGCCGTATTTCCAGAAAAGCTTATTTGGCTTCTGCGCCATAATAGTAGTAGTTATATTTGTCGCCTTTGCTGCTTTTCGTACTGTTAAGCACAACGCCCAGGATACGGGCATGCACATGCTCCAGATTCGTTTTCGCCTTGCGCACCAATTCGCTTTTCAGCTTGCCGGCGTGCACAACGAGCAGCACGCCCTGGCACATCGCTGATACGATCAGCGAATCGGTCACCGCCAGTACCGGTGCAGTGTCGAAGATAATAACGTCATAGGAAGCTTTAAACTCCTCCAGCGCTGCCTTCATACTCTTGGATGCAAGCAGTTCAGACGGATTGGGAGGAACTGGTCCGGACGGCAGGACGAACAGACTGTCGACGAACGTATGTTGAATCGCATCCTCCGCGCGGCACTGGCCGGATATAACTGTGGACAGCCCCACCCTGTTGGTCACGTTGAACACCTTAAACACGGTCGGCTTGCGCAAGTCGGCGTCGATCAAAAGAACTTTTTTCCCCTCCTGGGCGTAAGTGACGGCCAGGTTGGAGGCGGTTGTACTTTTGCCCTCGCCCGGGCTGGCCGAGGCCACCATGATGACCTGGATCGGCTCGTCGAAGGATGAGAACTGAATGTTCGTTCGAAGCGTACGGTATGCTTCCGAGATGGGAGACTTCGGATCGTTGTGAGTCACGAGACTGTTATTGTTGGTTGAGCGTGGCATAGGAACCCTCCCCTACCTTTTTCGTTGTCGAAGCGGGTGTTTTGCGGGACTGTGTGCCGTAGTTTTCGATTTTTGTAATGAACGCAAGCATCGGCAGCTCCAGTTCCTTCTCCACGTCCTTCTCGGATTTGATCGTGTCGTCCAAATAATGCAGCAAGAATACAAGACCGACGGCGAGCATGAACGACACGACAAACGTAATAAAAATAAGCACAATCGGGCTTGTATTGATGCTGTCAGTCGGTGCCGCGGTATTGGCTTTATTAAGAATGCTCACATTGTCAACCTTCATGATTTCCGGGTTGGTGGTACGGAATGTTTCAGCGATGGCATTGACGGCCTTGGCCGCTTGCTCGTAGGAGTTGCTGACAAATGTCAAATCCATGACTTGGGAATCCGCAGGGGAGCTGACACTGAGTCCGCTGCGCAGCTCATCTGCATCAAGTTTCAGATCAGAGAAATTGCTTGCTACTTTATTCAGAATGGCATAAGATTGTATGATTTCTTTGTAGGAATTGATGATTTTGACATTCGTCTGCATCGAATTATAATCGAGCCTTCCCGTCCCTTCGAACTCAAAAGCTTGGTTGACGACCAGCTTGGCCGATGCTTCATAAAGGGGCGTTGTAAAAAAGAAGCTCTTCACTCCTGTCGCGATGCAGGCCAGTAGCACAATGGCGGCGATGAGCCACTTTTGTTTGGCCAAAATGCTTAAATACTCTTTCAGTTCCACGTTAAAGCCTCCATAATGCAATGTGTGAATTGGATCATTCTATAGCAAGACCGCATGATAAAAATACTTATTGTATCTTTTGGAATTTTACGATACAATAAGTATCATCCAAAAGGTTTTCAAACCGTTTCAACCCATGTTCACACTGTGTTTTCATGATGAGTTATTTCTGCTTGGCTACTTCTTCATAATTTTTCCCTTGACTGACACCATATTTCTTAGCAATAGAGACTAATTCGTTATATTGCTCCGAGCTAACTTTTGCGTGAATGATCCGTTTTGCTTCCTGTTTCTTTTCAGCGGTTAAAGTCCCCGTAGAAAGCTCTTTTAGCCTCCGAATATCACTTACACTTAGCTCTTTCATTAGAATTGATATAACTGTCCTTTTCTCCGAACCGGTTACCTCGGATTCAATTTCCTTTATTTTTTCTTTTGTAACTTCAGTTGTGTTTTCTTTGCCTGCTGATGTTTTATTTTCCACCTCTCCGGTCCCGGAATTTGCATTTGAGAAAGATTTTCCGTTCTGCTGATTCACTCCTTCGGATCCCTTTTTCTCAGTTTCTGCGTTATTTGCATCCAGCGGCTTATCGCCAGACTTAACCTGCTGCTTCACATCGCTGTTTTGACTAGTTTCTACAGTTTCCAATGACATAGACCGCATGAACTTATCAATAGCGTAATTTGTTCCTATCACACCTGCAGTCCCTAGTATGAGAACAGCAGAGCTGCTCCAGAGCAATATTTTTGTTCTTTTACGCATAATGGCCACTCTCCCTTCTGGCTTAAGCAGTTGAAAATCTTCCTCCTATGATTCTTTCATAAGAGGAAGATAACTGTTTAACATTCATATTAGTTAAACGTTCAGTGCACGGTAGATCATTACAGCCGCTTCAGCGCGGGATGCGTTGGCATTAGGTTTGAAGAAGTCGTTATCACCAATAACGATATTAAGACTTGCTGCAAGCGCTGCGCCTTGTTTGAGCGAAGGGCTGATGCTCGAAGCATCCTTGAATTCAGCGAGGCTTTCTTCGGACGCTTCTTTCTTCACTTTACCTGCTGCTTTTAGCGCACGAGAGACCATAGTAGCCATTTCTGCACGCGTAATCGGAGCGTTTGGCGCGAATGTCGAAGATGTACGTCCGTAAATAATACCTTTAGATACTGCTGCATCAACATAATCCGCATACCAAGCATTTGCGGATACATCCTTAAAACCACCTGACGGAGCTTGGACATCAAGATTGAATGCATGAATGAGCATTTTTGCAAACTCAGCGCGAGTTACCGTTCCTTTTGGAACAAAAGCTCCATTGCCGCGGCCTTCGATGGCTCCTTTTGCAGCCAGAACTTCAATCTGTCTTCCCGCCCATGGTTTGACAGAAGCAATGTCGTTAAATGCAACTTTATTCTCGACAACTACATAAGAGGAGAAATGACTGCGCGATTCGACCAGATAGCCGTCCTTAATGTCACCACCCTGGAATTTCAACGTTCCATTGTCAAGGAGGGCAAGGCTCAGCAGCTCCGGATCTACTCCGGAAACCTGACTCACTGGGATGGACAGGCTGACCGGGTAAACAAAGCTGGTTACGGTGTTTCCTCCGAGGGAAAGATCAAAATCATATACAGAGGAAACCGTTTTAACCTGCTGCAATTCCGGGTATTTTGCCGGACTGTATTGTCCAATCGTAAACGAGAACGCTTTTCTGAATTCATCTACATTGGAGAAAGCAACTTTCATTCCGTTTAGTGAAATTTCCAGGGCTGTAAATGGCGATTGACCCCATTTTTGCATTGCAGCTTCTGATACATCCACATTAATTTTTTCTTGAGCGATTTTTCCGAGTTCAATCGTGAACGGGATGCTTGGGAGCTTCTCCGAAGATTTGGCTGCTTGCAGGAAGCTATTCAAACTATCTGCAACCTTTTTAGCTTTATCCAGCGCATCGATGAGTTCAGCTCCAAGATTGACAGTAGCTGTATTTCCATCAACTTTAATAGCTTTGGAAGCATCAAATGATTGGTATTTTTTAATTTCGTCGAGGGCAAGCTTAATCGCTTCTTTAACGAGCTCTTCTTTTTCCTTACTGGTTGCATTATCCAATTTGGTAAGCAGAGCATTCAATTTGTTTTCAAGGACCGAAATGCTGTTATCGCCAAAATACGGTGGAACATAAATCGGCGGCGGAACATTTGTATCAGGTGTGTCATCCAAATCTAGAATCTTAAAGTAAGCCTTGATCAACGAACTGGTAGCAGCATCAAAAACAGTTGTAGTGATGGCCACGCGAACATTGGTTTTGACCGCTATCAGATCTTTCGCGCCGATATTGTAAGCTGCGAAAAATTGGTTGACAGGGCTATTCTGGTCACTCACAAGAGTTTCAAGAACTTGAGATGCAAATTCATCCTGTTTAGCCCCATCCGATTTTAAAGCAGCTAACTCAGATGCGCTCAAGGCAAGAAGCTTCTTTTTCATAGCTTCTTCAACTTGACTTCCGTATGCAATAGCCTCTTTAAGAGTAAGCGAAGTGTCCAGACCCGCTTTTTGGGACAGTTCTACTAACACCTTGCGGTAGCTCTCATTGTTCCTAATATTTTCTAGGAATTTACCTTCTACGTCATATTGAGCATATAGAAGCTCCATCGCCAAATCAGCCAGTACATTTCTCTGATCCACTGTCAGATTAAGCTTTCCGAATACTGGACTGATTAAATCATACTTGTAGCTATTAGAAATATCTTGAAGATTTTTCAGGGCGGTCTTTAAATTTGCTTTCCCCTGCTCGTCCAGAGCATTTCTAAGAGTTTCTAGTCTTTTCATGGCTTCGTTCATGCCCTGGTCCGATTCCGATGCGGACACTTTTTCAATCCCCAAAATCCCCCAAACTCCAGAGGTCGACAACGGAATACCAACAAAACTCCCCGCTACCAAACTTACCGCAACGGAATATTTGACTACTTTCTGTGCGACTTTAATCCTACTCACCTCTTAAGTTATGTAGATACAGAGATATAAACTTCGAGTATAATAGCACCTAAATTTAAAAAACGTCAATAAAATTTTCCAATTTAGATACTCCTTTAAGCCTAAAATAAGTAATATACCAGTCTCTTCATATCTAAATTTCAATAATATTAATTCAAAATATCCCTTTTCCTCCCACGATTTCTCGTTAAACCTAAGACTTTAGACACCTATATTGTCGATTCGCAATTCCATTTATCTTAGAATTCTCATAATGATATTTGATGTTTTTTTATGAATAAAATGTATGTACATAGTATATTCAATTCAATTATCCTCTTTTTAAAAAAAGAATATAAATGCCAATATCTATTCAACAGTTTGAAAAAAAATATATAAAAATATCGAGATTAATTATCTCTGCACTAAATGTGTACATTTTGTGAACAAAAAATAAAAAAAAAGAGCCGACTCCACAACGGAGTCGGCGATGACGATATTAGTATTCTCCTCTAAGCCGCTACATCCCGTTTGGTAAATACAAACCAGGAGAGCGCCATGAAGATAATGTAGTAACCAGCAAGCACGGCGAGCGAGAAGCCGAGTGTCATCGGATCCTGAGTACCAGCAAACGTCAAACCTCTGTCTGGATTTGCTCCGCCGATATAGCGGGCCAGGTCGAGATGCAAGAATAACACATAGTCTACCCATGGTTTATTTACAAGACCAAGAAGCTGCGAAAGCGAGCTTCCCATCAAGACGATGAACAGAGAAAGTCCGATCGCCAAACCGCTGCTGCGGAATGCTGCGGATATCATGAAGGCAAGAGTCACCGTAACCGTGGAGGAAATGAACTCCATAAGGAAAAACTGGTTCATGTACGACCAGGCCGACATTTTCTCGTTCAACGTCCCAAATGACTGATGTGCCAACGCATTACTTTCATAACCGAACACAAGCATATTGGTCAGAAAAGCCGATATATAGACAACGACCAGACTAAACAGAACAAACAGCAGCACCGACACATACTTGGATAAAAGCACCTTGGAGCGAGACCAAGGGCGGATAAGCAGCAGCTTAATCGTACCTTGCGTGAACTCTCCAGCTACACTGTCAGCCGCGATGATGATGCAAAAGATATTAGCCAGAGGCATCATAATCATTAGAATAATCGGGATCATGCCCCACATAGTAAGCGGGGAGTTTGACGTTATCGAAGCGATAATCGAAATCGCTGCCGATAGCAGAACCAAAAGTCCAAGCATAATCCAGACGCGAGCCCGCCGATAGATTTTCATATTCTCATTAGCCACAAGGGCAGCAAAATCAAACAACCGACTCACCTCCTGTTACTTCCAGGAATTGATCTTCGAGTGACTTGCTCACGGAGCGGATGCTATACACTCGGATGCCTCCGCGGACAAGCAGCCCATTGAGCTCAGCAATGTCCTCTCGCATCGCGTCCAGCAGGATTGCTCCTTCTGCGCTGCGGATATGGAGCTTGGCAGGCACGCCGTCCGCTGTGCGGATCTCCTCCTGAAGCAGGCGAGCAGCTTCGTCCGGACGGTCCACCTCGAAGAGAACCTGCCCAGGAACACTTACACCCATGCCATTACTGTCCACGCCTCCAGGGCGCAGCGAACGAATGTCGATAAGCTTGCCAGCTTGGATGATCGCTGCCTGGTCGCACATCAGTTCCATTTCGGACAATAGATGGCTAGATACGAATACCGTGGTCCCTTCTTCCACCGCTAACCTCCGCAAATAATCCCGAAGCTCACGAATACCTGCCGGGTCGAGACCGTTGGTCGGCTCGTCAAGAATAAGCAGGGAAGGTTTATGCAGCAACGCCTGGGCAACCCCCAGCCTCTGCCTCATGCCAAGCGAGTAGGTCTTAACCTTATCCTCGATTCGCTTTTCCAGACCCGTTAGCCGGATGACCTCGTCAATCCGGTTGCGGCTGATGCCCGGCACCATACGTGCATAGTGCAACAGGTTACGATAACCACTCAGATATTTGTACATCTCCGGGTTTTCTACGATAGCTCCCACATTGCGGATCGCTTTCTCGAAATCCGTGCGGATACTCGATCCGCCGATGACAATATCCCCCTCAGTCAGTTTCATTAAGCCAACCATCATGCGGATCGTCGTTGTTTTGCCCGAGCCGTTAGGCCCGAGGAAGCCGAACACCTCACCTTGAGGAAGATCAAGAGTCAGGTTGTCGATGATGGTTTTGCCACCAATTCGTTTGGTTACTTGTTTCAGTTGCACAATAGGCTGACTCAGCTTGCTTCACCTCACAATTTCCCATTCATATCCAAATCATTATAGCCTATTTGAAGCCCCTAAGGAAACCTTGGAGTAGATATACAAGCTTGAAAATATTAGAAACCGCTTAACCAAAAAAACACCCCAACCTTAACAAAGGCTGGGGTGCATCGGGCGGATCGAACAGTTCGCATTTTCCAGCTAAATGCTTGGTGTTATTGCAAAACTCATCGTAAGGCCGTTGCCCCGATTGCTAAACCAAGTCGTACACGCGGAATCTACAAAGCGACTATTGTCCTTGGAGGACGCATCAGCGATAAGAGGATTTACATCCGGCTCAGCAGAAAAAGAGGCAGACACGTTCCCTCTACCGATCCCACTGCAGGAACTGCAGCAGCCCATCAGCTGGGAACTTCTGTAGAAGCCGGTCTGGAACAACTTTGCCGCCGCTTGCAAACCCAGCATCTGCTCGCAGCGTACGCAATGAAATAACTGACCTGTTGCTGCCAACTCCAACACTCCTCAGACTTGAATTATGGCATCCCATACTCGCGCGCCTATCCGAACTCAATAGATACGAAACGTATCTATATCGAAATTATGACTCTCTTACGTGCAGACAATATTCCGAGCGGTTAATTATTGACCCAATGCTAGGCAGAAATAGAATAATAGGCAAAACGTGATTGCGAAATGTCTTTCGCAGACGAAATAGAATGTTCCTTACCGGCAGACTCGCCGGAACCGGCTCCATCGCAGAGCTTGCAACAGCCGAGCGGATGAGAAACCCGGTAATAACCTGTACGGAAAAGGACCGAGGCTTCATTTTCAGGCAGCAGCTTCTGACAGCCTAAACAGTGGAATTGCTCGCTATATCGCATAAAGGATTCCCCCTTGGATCATCTATGAATAAGATCAATTATCTTGGCTATTATCATCACTCCGGTAATGGGATCCCTATCTACTTGTTACAATTTGTATCGTGCATAGACTTAATTTATGACAAATATCGCTATTCGTCAAGCTTAAACCTGAGAAAAGACCTAGAAATTTGTCGAGTAAATCCATCAAATTATGTACACGCTTACATTTTCGACTAATCAACGAGAATTCCTTCTTTATTTAGCGATAAATCTAAAAAGCCGGATCCGTTGAAATCGGTCCGACTTTTGTATGTGTTTTAGCCGATTTTACCCCATTGCTCACGACTTTGCTTATCCATACGGTCGACATTAGACAGCTCAAAGCGTCTCCCGTCATCGTCAGTAACAATCCAGCGGCCATCGGCCAGTTCATGAATTCCTTCATGCAGAATACTCATATGTAATGTGCTTGGACCATAATCGGTATCAACGGACCAGATCCATTCTGGTCCCTTTTTGCGAATGGACAGGATGCGCTCGATACGTGGGATCATATATTCACGTTCTAGCTCCAGCATCGCCGCGCTGCGGCTTTCCTCCTGCAGATGATCAAGACTCGGTAGTAGCAGCAGTTCTTTGCCCGTGTCCGCAGTACGGATGGAAATTAGCCGATCTGGCATGGAATAGGGGAAACAACGCACCAGCTTCACCCTGCCCATCTGCTCACCGTCAAGGACTGCCTTAAGATAACCCTCGCGACTATGATAGAGCAAAACATCATACATTTGGGTCCGGTTCATAAAAACAAGATTACTGTTGTGGCTCATATACCTACCTCCGAAGGAGTATCCGTCATTTGCTTCTGTGATTCCACGAGACGATAATAGGTTCTTTTGCTCTTGTATAGTTCCTCGTGTGTGCCAGTTTCGACGATACGCCCCTGCTCCAACACAATGAGCCTATCAGCGTCACGCAGCGTTGACAGCCGATGTGCAATAGCAATTGTCGTGCGGCCGCGCACGAGGCGGGCCAGAGCCTCCTGGATCGCTCGCTCGGTCTCCGTATCCACCGAAGCAGTCGCCTCATCGAGGATGAGAATTTCCGGATCGAGCAGTACGGCGCGAGCGATGGCGATGCGCTGTTTTTCCCCGCCTGACAGGCGGTGACCACGCTCACCAACCTGTGTCTCGTACCCTTCCGGCAGCCCGCAGATGAAGCCATGGGCGTTGGCCAGACGCGCAGCCTCGATGATTTCCTCCGGCGAGGCGTCTTTTTTGCCGTAGGCGATATTTTGCGCAATAGTTCCGTCAAAAAGAAAAGTTTCTTGCAGCACAACGCCAATGCGAGAGCGAAGACTCTCCTGAGCAATATCCCGCAGGTCGATGCCATCCAGCGTTATGCTACCGCCATCCGGGTCATAAAAGCGGCAAACCAGATTAATGAGCGTGGACTTGCCTGCACCGGAAGGGCCGACCAAACCGACCATTTCGCCAGGCTTGATCGTCAAGTCCATGTCCTTGAGAACGGCACGGCTTTTGTCATAACCATAACGTACGCCATTGAACCGGATCTCACCGCGAACCGCCGTCAGCTGTACCGCATCCCCCCGATCTGGCGTGTCGCTTGCTGCATCCATCAGCTCGAAAATTCGCTCAGCAGAGCCCATAACTCGGTTGATCATATTCAGTGAAGCTCCGAAGTACTGTAAGGGACCGAAAAACATAACCAAATAAGAGGCATAAGCGGTCAACGTGCCTAGTGACATGCCGCCCTGCAGCACAGACTTGCCACCGCTATACCATACAAGCAGGCCAAAAGCCGCGATGACAAGCGAGAATAGCGGAGACACGCTCATCCAAAGATTACCCATGGAAATCATACGTTTAACCAAGGTGTCATTGGCCTTGGCGAATCGTTCCTTCTCACGCTTTTCCTGTGCGAATGCTTTGATAACACGAATTCCTTGCAGCGCCTCGCCGATGACGTTGTTCACGTTCATGATGCTCATCCATTGCGAGTACCACATGATGCGAATACGCGGCCACAGCCAGAGGAATCCTCCGGCAAGAAACGGTACAGGGATAAGAATCATCCATGTCAGCGGAGCGTTCAGGTAGAATAATAGCCCTAACACGCCTACGGCCATGAGCACTTGTGAGAGGAATTGAATGAAGCCATCGGTGAGGAACTGCTTTAGTTCTTCGGTGTCATTTTGGACGCGGCTGATGAACTGTGAAACCTGTCTCCGGTCAAAATAACTCATCGAAAGCCGCATAATCGCTTCAAAGGCATGCTTGCGGATATCGCCCATCAGCTTGCCGCCGAAGCGCAGGCCGATAAAGCTGCGCGCCATCGATACCCCGGTGCCGACCAAATGGATGGCAGCCATCGCGATGATAATTCCCATCAACACCGATGGGCTGCCGCTGCCGCTAGTGAAGTTGTCGATCAGCAGCTTCATGAGGTACGTCGGCAGCAGCTCGAAAACGATGCTGACGAGCAACAGCACGCCGCTTGCGATCATAAGCTTGCGATGCGGACGCGCATAAGCCATTATGCGGCGGACCATCATGTACTTGTTGCTGCAGCGGAGGCATTTGGTCCGCCGATGCCAGAGCCGCCTGCCGCATATGCGGCAGGCGTGATGCCCTGCGGCCGCGCCCGAAGGCTCGGCCGCATCGGCCCCGCCGACGGTGCTACGCACGTCGGCGGCACCGGCACTGCCCGCGCCGCGTTGCACGCGCGGCGGCAGCTTTGGCGCGCCCGCCTCCGGCGGCGCCGCAGCTGCGCGCCCGGCTTCGCCGGCGCGCTCTTGGCCGTGCAACGCCGGCCAAGCATCATCCGTGCCGGCTGCGCCGCCGGGCACGGCAACCCCAGCGGCCACTCCCGGTACGGGGAGTGGCTCATCCAGCCATGCCGTTATTCGCGGCATGGCTTCGCGGTACGCTTCCATATGCGGAAGCGTGAACCTGGCTGCCTCGCGCATACCGTCGCGAGTCAGCAAATTGAGCGAGCCGCCTGCAACGCCTTCCCTAAGCTCGATCTCATCGATCGTGCCTTTGGGGAAACGTCTTTGCAGCCGCTCCTGCTCATCGACCACCACTACTTCGCGGTCGGTGAATACGAGCTCATAGCTCTGGAACTGACGAGCTTCGTTAATGTCCGCCTTCAGCCTGAGCCAGGCTCCGGTCAAACGCTGCTTCGGTACATCGCCCGCTCCATCGACACCTCTATGTTCCAAAAAGCGGCTCTTTCCCTTCACCTTTGTTCTTGCCATCGTGCCGCTCCTTCCTCTCCGCCGAGAGTACCTCCACTCGCTGATCCACTAGATTCACCAGCTTCTATCAATTCACCGCGATTGAGCGCGGTACATCGGCTTACGAGACATGCTCCAGTTACCGAGCTTGCGGGTGAACTTCCTCGCAATCGGCAGATGCAGCATAAGCAAGCGAATCAGCCTAGCTCTCCAGTGCTTGGGGGTTAACCAATGATCTCGTTCAGGTTCGATGCTCCTCGCGCCTGCTCCGTCCGCCGCTAACTCTCCAATTGCTCCAGAGCCTCCCCTAGTAGCCTTTTTTCCGCTGCCCGCTGCTTGTACACCGATTCCTGTAGAAACATCTCGCTTACCGCTAGCTATTTTCTCGCTGCCCGCCGCCAGCTCTCCGAGTCCAGTAGAACCTCGCTTACCGTTAGTCATTTTCTCACTACCAGATCGCTTACGCTTCACACCGGTCCACAATCCAAGAATCGCTTCGCCCGCTACGGGCTCGTCTGCGATATAACTCGTATCCCCGCGAAACACATACTGCCTGCGGCTCTCCTCATCCCGAATCTCGACCAGACGATGCCCGGTCAGAATCCCGCTGCTGCTTACAAACAAGCATATATCCCCTACCTCCAGATCCTGCGCGCGAACTCGCACAAAACGGCTGACATCGCCTTCCTGGATTAAGGGATACATGCTCATACCGAAGGAGGTCAGCTCCATGGAGCCGCGCTTATCGAGAAGTGCGGCGACCATTGGGGCGAGATTGCCATCCAGGTTATTCATTTTCATGTGTAATCAGTCCAACACGGATCAGCTCCGCTACGTATGCCTCCACATCCGATTGAACCTGTGCGCGATCCGCATCATATTCAGAAGCGATACGATCCGTCAACTGAGAGATTGTTTGAGAGTTTTCGAGCAGCTCCCAGATGTAACCGCCCATCTCATTCACTTTCGTAATGGAGTGGCTGTCCAGATCAAGCAGCACCCACTCCCCGTCAAGCTCCGCCGTTTCAATAAATTCCTGCCTCTGCAGAAGCTGATTCGTCAGTACAGTCATGATATTTGCCCCCAGAAGGTATCATTTTTCTGAAAATACAAGTTGTAAGCTGGCGTCTTCTGCACCACTTCGCGACATACCGCGATCATCTTGGCCGTCTCCAGCTTGCTATGCTTCCAGTAGAACACCTTATCCATCAGCCCGATCAACGTTTCTACCTTACCCATCGGGTCGCGCCTAACTTCAGGAGATTGGATCAAAAAATGAATGCCGCCAAGCTCGCAGACGCTAACGTCTCCCCGCTCCTCATTCTCACTGCGCAGCGGCGAGTCCTGAATGGTCACCTTACCGTTCGGATCGAGCAACAGAAGCGTCGCTTCATCCGAAAGAATCGGGCGGGGCGCGGACAACTCGGCTACCGTCGATTTTCCCGCTCCGCTATGCCCGACAAACAGCCATGCTTTTCCGTTCTCTACAACGCAAGAGCTATGAATCAGCAGCCCTTTGCGACGGTGAATCAACCAAGCGCTGTACCAATTAAACAGAGCATGCTTGAGTGCAAGATCATCATATACCTGCAGCTCAACACGGCTATAGTCGACCGATGTCACCATCCGATAATCCTTACGTGTGTAAGTGACTTCATCGTCTCCAGCTTCAATATCCACTGGCCCGTCATCATACATGGAGCCGTAAAAATCCTTTATGTAAAGCACTGCTTCCTCAACCGATTCTCCGTCTGACACGCCGTTATTAACACTGAAATCCTCAGGAAAACGAGAGACCAGCCAGTCCCTCAAATGTTCGGTTTGCACTTCGAAGCGAATCCGATGATCGCCAATTTTAGATTGATATAGATACATTACGTATCACCCCATATGTGACAATTCGCCGCAACGATGGCCCGAGAGAGGGGAACGGCGTCTGCCAGTTCCCCCTCTTCGACACGGTTACGGTTTTTAGCTAGTGCCGTCATAGCGGTCCAAATAGCCAAGCGGCTTCGGTCCACATCCGCAAGGCGGACCTCCTGGATCTCCGTAGAACAGCTTGCAAATAAACGGCTTAAAACCCTGGCTTTTGCACCATTTGTAAAAAAAGTTGTTGCTGATGTTGACGGTCCCGAATTCGACCGCCTGATGACTGATTACGGCTGGTGCACGATACGGCTTCATCATCCGATACCCACCTCATCTAAAGAGCTGTAAATCCTATTTCTTTGGCGTCCAGCCATCCAAATGGCCAAGCGGCGTCGATACGCCGGAACCGCCTTTGAAGTTGCCGTCACCGTAGAACAGCTTGCAAATAAACGGCTTAAAGTTGTAGCACTTGCACCATTGATAGAAGAAATTATTGCTGATGTTGACGGTGCCGAATTCAACCGCCTGATGCGAAATAACCTTTGGTGACGAATAGGATTTCATCGACATTGCTTTTTCACCTCGTACCTGCCTGATATTAAATGACTAGAAATTGTATGCTTGCATCAACGATAGAAGAAACCGCCTACCGGTCTTCCTGATGCCGGATTCGACCTATTTTGCATCATGACTTTGGGCGGGGCGCAAGCCTATCCGGAAACCACCTCGCTTTCTTTAATTTACGATACATTTTGTATCATGTCAAGATTATTCCTCATCGGAATTACCCTGATATGACCAGAGGACCTTCCACTCACCAGCTTCCTCGGCGACGTATACGTTCTGCTCAATTTCGAATACACCGAAGCTGCTGTTGTACTCCATGACAATCGGTACCGTGAACACCCCCTCCAGCGGAGGCTGGTCCTTACCAATCTGCCAAGATCCGACAGCTTTAAGCTCTCCGAGCTTGATGCCGAACGTCTCGACGCCGAAGTCCTGCATGAATACATGGGCTCGCTTCTGGATGTAGCTGTCCTTGGTAAAATGCTGTTTCATTTGGGAATGAAACAGCTCCCAGGACCCTCCGAAGTTGCCCTCCCGCTCCATCGTGTAGAACTCCTGCACGACTTCACGGGCGCCCCCCGAATCAGCGCCCCCGAACAGTCCCGCAACGGATCGGATCAACAGCCACAGCAACCCGGCTACAATAACCAAGAGCAGTAGTCCGCCGAGCGGAAGCCGCCTTTTTCTACGGAACATCTCCTCACCCCTGTCCCACAAAATGCCTTAAGATATGAGGCGGAGTAAGGGTTTAGACCTGCGGATCGCCTTCGAGATCATATATAGAACAACCACCCCGAGGCTGCCGCCGATCATATCGATCAGGACGTCCTCGGGGTTGGGGGTGCGCGATAGGGAAAATTGCTGGTTGTACTCGTCCAAGCAGGCAATCAGCGCCGTCAATGACAGCGCGATGAATGCAGAAAGGCCACTGTTGACCCTGTATTGGCGTAACAGCAGCCAAGCAATCGCTGCAAGCACGGCGTATATGAACAGATGAGCCGCCTTTCGGAAAAGGAATTCCACCAGATCATAGGGATTGAACTTTGTCATAAAAAACTGGCCGTTGTAATGGAAAGACATCGGTGGCAGAATCTTGGTCACCGTCTCAGCATCAAACTTGCGCTCCAACGCTGGTTTGATGCTTTGAGTCTGATACGACTGGTTCGATAAAACAAAAATGATTACAATCCATGACAGCAGGCAGCCCCATAACAGTGCTTTAAGCCGTCCAGAGCGGGCTTGCTTGCCGGGATTCCGGAAGCCTCTGTTCATGGCGTTTTCACATCCCATTCGAGTTATTAGCACTATCCAGCTTACTGCAGCGCTGCCTTTCCTTGCTGCTGATGCTCTTTGATCAAGTCGTGTACGCGGTTTCGCTCTGCCTGATCAACCATGTAGTAATAGATGCCGCCGATTCTTGTACCTCGGCCCGTGATTTCCTGCTGAGAGATCCCTTCGATTTTCGGGCGGTAGTTCATGAGCAGATCCTTCATCCTGTCAAACGAGATATCCGTTTTCACATTGCTTCCGATCTGCTCCAGCATGCCGCTGGCCTTGGTCAAGCTACTGACAGTGAGCGCATTTTTCATTACTTGCTGGATAATGTCGCGTTGACGGTTCTGCCGCCCAAAGTCGCCCCGTGGATCGTCGTAGCGCATACGGGAGTAGAGTAACGCCTGCTCGCCGCTTAGCAACAATTCACCCTTTTCGAACGTTTGACCCTCATAAGTAAAGGTGAACGAATTGTCTACTTTCACGCCGCCAAGCAGATCAACCACTTTCTCAAAACCTTCCATATTGACCTTCACGTAGTAGTCCACCGGATAGTCGAGGAAGCTCTCTACTGTCTGTACTGCCATCGTTACGCCTCCAAAGGCGTAAGCGTGGTTAATCTTATCTTCCATGTCTCGGCCGACAATCGTCGTCCTTGTATCTCGTGGGATACTCAGCATGATTACATCGTTTTTCTCTGGATTGACGGCGAGCACCATCATCGTATCGGCCCGTCCCACATCATTTTTCCGCTCGTCAACTCCCATTACCAAAACGGTGAATGGAAGATTGTCAGAGGGAACCGATTCAGCTGCAGGCTGAATTCCATTATCCTTGCTCACATAAACCGGACGTTTCGTCGGTTCATACACCTTGTTGGCGGTGCTTTTAATGGAATTGTAAAAGTACAAACCAAAACCGAATGCTGCCGCCCCAGCAACAAGAAAAACCGAAAGGACGCCAATCAAAACTCGTCTCCGTTTCAGGCTCATGGGGTATCAAGCTCCTTTGTGCCGGCTCGAGCGCGCTTACCCAGCAAATGCTTCAGCCGGAGCCGATAGATTCGAAAATACAGGGACAACAAAGAACCGCTTTTATCTTCCCTGAACTGGGAGCGCGCATAATCCGCTGGCGGCAAAAATAAATACTTGAAGTGACTGAGCATGGCTGCCGGCTTGTCATAGGTCACAAAGACGGAGAAAAAACGGAACAGATAGTACCGGCGGCTTTTGACACCAATTCCGGCCTCGCGCATAAGACGCTCGCTCCAGAGGGGCCAGCGCCTCTTGCGATCCATCGGTTTGATCCATTGCAAAGCCGGACAAAGCCGATATACGAGCGATAGCACGGCTGTCAACTTGGCAAGATTGCCGTCTTGGCGCGCCTTATCCCATAGCGACTCATACGAGAAAGTATCCCAGGTGCGGTCGAGGATCTGAGCAACGTCGACGATGTACTTCATAGAGAGCATTTGGTGATTGAAGCCATGCAGGGCAGTATGGTAGAGACAGTCTTCATCATTCAGCTCGAAGATATGGTTGTAGCCGGATAACGGCATCGTTCGGCTCCATAACGACTCCATATCCGTCTCATGGCCATGCGAGCGTAAAATGCTCCAGTGAAGCTCCACCGCCAGGAAAGGGAACATCGGATTATCATAAAATTTGTTGAACAGCAGGTGAAAGTGATCTTCATCGGGCTGCTCGCTTTCCACGAAACTCAGCTTCTGCAACAGCGCAGACGCCCGTTCCAGATCCGCCGGCCGAACGAGCACATCCATATCGGTCGTTGGTCTTGCCGCGAAGTGGCCGAAGAAACGCTCCGCCATGCGGATGCCTTTGAGAGTGATGAGCGGAATGCCCTCTTTCTCAAATGCCCGCAAAAGCTTCCTCTGCTCTGCCCGAATCAGCATATTCTGGAACAGGACGCGCTCCGATTCCGCCTTCAACTCCCCATGGAGCCATGCGGGTATTTGCTCCAGCAGGTTCCGGCTTTGTAGCAGATGGTAGAATTGACTGCCGGTGAAAGAGTCTCGGATATCCTCCCAAGCCTTTTCCCAGTTCAAGTCGCTTCGCCACAGCGTCTTTTCCTTTCCATATATCTGATTCAGCAAGCGGATCGCTTCGCTCGTTTTCATCGCGTTCTTCCTTTCCGGGCCCTCGTCATAACATAAGTTGAATTAGAATAGCAGGGCAGGGCTTTGCTCCTTGACGCCTTTGTTCAGATTAGGACGGCCCACCGAGTAATAGATAAATGAAGTCCCGGCCAGTTCTTCCTCTGTAAACTGGTTGCGCCCGTCAATGAGCACGGGACGGCGCAGCAGCGTCTCCAGACGGGTCAGCGGATATTCGCGGAACTCCCGCCACTCCGTCAGCAAACAAAGCGCATCGGCTCCCGTTGCCGCCTCCTCCGCACTGCTACAATAGGCTACATTTCCATGCTGCATCCCACGGCTGAAGTTCTCTTGTGCAACCGGATCGTAAGCCCGCACCTTCGCTCCGAGATCCAATAACGTCTGAATGATCTCGAATGCCGGGGCATCCCGCACATCATCCGTTTCAGGCTTGAAGGCAAGCCCCCATATCGCCACCGTCTTGCCTGCAAGCTCGCCGAGCGTCGTCTCCAGCTTGCGGATGACATTGAAGCGCTGATCCTTGTTGACCTCAACGACAGACTTCAGCAGCTTAAATTCATAGTCCACGTGGCCGGCGATCTGAATGAGCGCTTCCGTATCCTTCGGGAAACAAGAGCCGCCATAACCGATGCCGGCTTTCAGGAATGAGGAGCCGATGCGCTGGTCGTAGCCCATACCCTCTGCGACTTGGGTCACATCCGCTCCGACCTTCTCGCAAATGTTGGCGATTTCGTTGATGAACGATATTTTCGTAGCGAGGAAGGCATTGGAAGCGTACTTGATCATCTCGGCGCTGCGAATATCCGTGAGCAGGATGTTATCTGTGAGTGGCCGATGCAGCGCCGATAGCCGTTCTCTGGCTGTCGGACTGTCCGCTCCAATGACAATGCGGTCTGGATTCAACGTATCGCGGATAGCCGACCCTTCCCGCAGGAACTCCGGCACCGAGGCAATGTCAAAGGGATGAATCGTATTCTCGGACAAAATGCTGCCAATCTTTTCGTTCGTGCCGACGGGCACCGTGCTTTTCGTCACGATAACTTTGTAGCCGTTGATCGACTCACCAATTTCCTTGGCCGCCTGCCGAATATAGGAGAGATTGGCCTCGCCACTTGGCAGGGATGGTGTGCCGACTGCGAGGATGACGACATCCGCCGCGCGCACCGCTTCAGGTAGATCCGTCGTGAAGCTGAGCCTGCCTGCCGAAACATTGGAAGCAATCAGCTCTTTGAGGCCTGGCTCGTAGATCGGGACCTCTCCGCTTTGCAGCTTCCCGATTTTATCCTCCATTTTGTCCACACAGATAACCTCATTGCCCAGCTCAGCAAAACATACTCCCGACACCAGTCCGACATAACCAGTTCCAATCACAGCAAGTTTCATCTCTCTATTCGCTCCTTATCCGATAGGCTGAACGTAATGCAAAATCTCTTCCCAGTTCATAAACAGCCGGACAATATCATCCTCAACCAGTTCGTGGCCGCTCTGTACTTCAATAATCTCCAGGTCGGCCACTGCCTTGACGCTATGCAGCATCCCGGCTGGCACCAGAACGACATCCCCGGGCAGCAGCTCCCGATGTTTGCCGTCCAGAATCAGCTCGCCTCTTCCCGCCGTAACCGTCCATACCTCGCTCCGCCGATTATGGTACTGATAGCTGAGATTTTTGCCGGCTGCGATGCAGATCCGTTTCGTTAGAACCTCGCGGCCGTCATCGTATTTCACATAGTCCACAACTTTGTAAGTACCCCAGCGGCGTTCCTCGAACATCGGACGCAGCTCCTGGCTCCCGTTCACATCCTTGATCCGAGAGCTGACCGACTTCTCGGATACGAGAATGCCGTCCGGGCTCGCCGCTACAACGATTCCAGATACACCCATCACGGTAATGGGAATATCCAGCTCATTAATGAGATGTGTATCCACGCAATCCTCCGTGACGATGCCTTTACCGACAACACGCTCTTTCATCTCTCCGGTCAGCGTGTCCCAGGTTCCTAGATCGCGCCATACTCCGCTGTAGGAAGCGACCGCCACATGCTTCAGCTTCTCAACTACCTCGTAATCAAAGCTGTTTTTGGGCAGCTTGCGGTACTGCTTCACCATCTCTTCGTATTGGATGGGGAGATTCATCGAGATCAACAGATTAATGATGCGGTCTAGTCGGAACGCAAAAACCCCGCAGTTCCAAAGCGCTCCCTGCTCGATTAGAGCAGCCGCTTCTTCCCTTCGGGGCTTTTCCTTAAAGCTATTTACTTGTTGAAAACGACTGTTGCCTCCATCAGAAGAAGGAACGATGTAACCGAAACTTTCCGATGGATGCTCCGGCACCACTCCAATCAGAGCCAGCTCCGCTTCCGATTCCAGGACGGCCCCTTCCAGAGACTTGATCGCGTCATAAAAGGAATCATCTACATAGGGGTCAACCGGCATAATCGCCACGACCTCGTTCAGCGGCACTCCAGCAATGGAATACAGATAAGTAGCTGCAAGCGCTATTGCCGGGAATGTATCCCTACGCTCTGGCTCCACGATGATAGGTACCTCATGGCCGAGCTGGCTTTGCAGCACCTCGACCTGCGAGCGGCTAGTAGCGATGTAGCTTCCCTGTGCCAGCCCCGCTTGCCCGAGTTGTCTCCACACCCGCTGCACCATAGACTCGCTCGAACCGTCTGGACCCGTAAGCAGCGGTAGAAACTGCTTGGATCGCAGATCGTTGGACAGCGGCCACAGGCGTTTACCGGAGCCGCCCGATAGAAGTACCGTTTTCATGATTTTCCTCCTTTGATTCCAGTGCCAAAAGCTGCTTAAGCGCTTCTCTCCAGTGACGCATAGCCGGGAATCCATTCTCCTCTAGCGCATGATGAGCAAAGACCGAATAACCGGGACGCTTAGCAGGCCGGACGAACTGGTCGCTGGAGACAGCTTTGAGATCAACGGAAAGATCTGCTTCTTGAAAAATCGCTTCCGCGAACTCATGCCAGGAGCAACAATCCGAGTTGGAAACATGATAAATCCCATACCGATCAGTTCGGATCAGTTTTGCAATGCAACCAGCTAAGTCTTGGGTAAAAGTTGGGCTTCCAAACTGGTCATCCACCACAGACAGAGGCTTCCCTTGCCGGGCAAGATTCAGCATGGTACGGACGAAATTGTTCCCATGCAAGCCATACACCCAAGAGGTGCGAACAATGAACGTTTTCCCTGAATGAGCCAAGGCTTGCCGCTCCCCGTCCAGCTTGGATGCCCCATATACATTGACAGGATTTGTAGCTTCTGACTCCGAAATGGGTTCGCTAGCCGTTCCGTCAAATACGTAGTCCGTACTGACATAAACAAGCTTGGCTCCGGCTCTTTCCGCAGCCTGGGCAATATACCCTGCTCCATCACCGTTAACCTTATGAGCGATTTCCGGTTCCGCCTCAGCCTGATCAACCTTGGTATAGGCACCGCTATGAATGATGATATCCGGACCAATTTCGTCCACAACCCTATACACCTCGGACGGGTTAGAAAAATCTAGCTCCTTACGGGTCAGACCGAATACCTCATAACCTTCAGACAACAGCAAAGAGACCAGATCGGTTCCGAGCTGGCCTCCTGCACCTGTCACGATAACGCGCTGTTTAACCATTTGCCGTCTGACCGTAGAGGAAGTCATACCCATTCAAATATTGGCCGGATTGAATATCTCGCCACCAAACTTCATTCGCCAAATACCAGTCAATAGTTTCCACGATCCCGGTCTCAAACGTATACTTAGGCTTCCAGCCGAGCTCCGACTCTAGCTTAGCGGGATCGATCGCATAACGGCGATCGTGTCCAAGCCGGTCCTCTACATAACGAATCAGATCCTTGGATTTCCCGAGGCGCTCAAGGATAAGCTCCACAATCTGGATATTTGTCCGTTCATTATGCCCGCCGATGTTGTATACTTCACCCGGCTGGCCTTGATGAAGCACCAGATCGATCGCAGCAGCATGATCGCGCACATGCAGCCAGTCGCGGACATTCAAGCCATCTCCGTAGATTGGCAGCGGCTTGCCGTCCAACGCATGAGTAATCATGAGCGGAATAAGCTTTTCCGGGAAATGATAGGGACCATAGTTATTGGAGCAACGAGTAATGTTTACGTTCAAGCCATAGGTTTCATGGTAGGCTCGAACGAGCAGATCACCGGCAGCCTTGCTTGCGGAATAAGGACTGTTTGGCGCAAGCGGCGTTTCCTCTGTGAAAAAGCCCGTTGCCCCAAGAGAACCGTAAACCTCATCCGTAGAGATTTGGATGTATTTTTTGATCCCATATGTACGAGCCGCTTCCAGCAACACTTGAGTACCAGAAATATTCGTCGTGACGAAAATGCCTGGATCACTAATGCTGCGATCCACATGAGATTCAGCCGCAAAATTAATAATGGCTGTAATCGAATGACTGCGCAACAGATGCCGTACAAGCGCTTCATTGCAAATATCGCCTTTGACAAAATGATAGTTATCGTCGTTCTCCAGATCCATCAAGTTATCCAGATTGCCCGCATAGGTGAGCTTATCCAGGTTAACTATCGTATAGTCGGGATGAATTTCGCTCATATGACGAATAAAGTTGCTGCCAATAAAGCCTGCTCCACCTGTAACCAGTAGGTTCATCTCTCTACATCTCCCTTTGATCTAAAAATTATGCTCAGCCTCATGAATGCCCGGATGAATCTTGTCCTTGTCCGAAAGCATAACCTTCGTCGTCGGCCAATCGATACCAAGCTCGGGGTCATCCCAGCGAATCCCACGATCATGCTCCTTGGAATAATACTCATCCACCTTGTACATTACCTGAGTATTGGCAGTGAGCGTGCAGAACCCATGAGCGAATCCTTTTGGTACAAGCAACTGGCGCTTGTTAGCTTCACTTAAGATAAAACCTTGCCACTGGCCAAAAGTGGAGGATTGCTTGCGCAGATCGACTACCACATCGTAGATTGCACCACTTATACAGCGTACAAGCTTCGTCTGAGCTTTCGGACTCAACTGGTAATGAAGCCCCCGCAGCGTACCAGGCTCTTGTGACAGCGAGTGGTTATCCTGAATAAAATTATGCTCGATTCCAGCCTGCCGAAATTTCTGCTCATTATAACTTTCCGTAAAAAAGCCCCGATTGTCGCCGAATACATCGGTCTCTACAATCAGGACTCCGTTAAGCTTGCTAGTAACAATATTCATGTCGGCTCAGGCTCCTTAGACTTTGGCCATTTGGCGGCCGAAATTCAAGTCGAACGTATCGTGGCGAACAAGTTCATTGGCATGCGCCCATGATTCATGCGTACCTGCATCCGTCCACCAGCCACTAAGCACATCATAGGTCAGCAAGCCTTTTTGAATATAGGCATTGTTAACATCCGTAATCTCCAGTTCGCCCCGGCCGGAAGGTTTAAGCTCCTTGACGATCTCGAATACATTATTGTCGTACATATAAATACCAGTTACCGCCATCGTGCTTTTCGGCTGCTTCGGCTTCTCTTCAATGGAGACGATCAACGAACCACTCAGCTCTGCTACTCCATATCTTTCTGGATCATGAACTTCCTTGAGCAGAATTTTTGCTCCGCTGCCTTGTTGCTTGAAGTTATCCACGAATGGCTTCATGTCATCCTGGAACACGTTGTCACCGAGAATGACAGCCATCGACTCATTCCCAATGAAACCACGTGCTAGACCAAGCGCCTGTGCAATACCGCCGGCTTGATCCTGTACCTTATAGGTAAAGCTGACGCCGAATTCATAACCACTGCCCAAAAGATTAACGACATCGCCCATATGGTCACGTCCCGTGACAATGAGGATGTCGTCAATTCCTGCTGCTTTTAATTTATAAATGGAATGGTAAATCATCGGATACTGACCTACCGGGAGTAAGTGCTTGTTGGTCACCTTGGTTAAAGGATAAAGCCGTGAACCTGTACCGCCTGCGAGGATAATGCCTTTCATATTAACATCTCCTAATTGATTGATGAATGATCTAAAAATAATTAATTTTATTTATTGATAAATCTCAGACATCTAGCATCCTTTCACTTGCACCAGGGCCTTTAAACAACAATACTAGTTTTTCATTTAATCGGTTAATATCATAATGATTTTCAACAAAGTCCCTCCCCTTAATACCCATAACAGACCACTTATGGCTATTTAAGCATAAATATAATATGCGTTCAGCTAATGCTTGAACATCTTTTTCAGGAACTAAATAACCAAATTCATTGTCCAGTATTAACTCCGGAATTCCACTATGTATAGTTGAAATTACTGGTATTCCCATCGAGAGTGCTTCCATTAAGACAACTGGTATCCCTTCTTGATCACCATCTTGAGCGGTAACACTTGGAGCCAAAAAAATGTGCGTATCTTTTAGTATCTTAATAACTTCATCTTGTTCTCGCCAACCTAATAAATGAACGTGATCTGAAACTCCTAAATCGTTAATCAGGTTAGAGAGTTCATTTTTTAGTGGTCCATCACCAATAATGTTATAATGAATGCTAGGGAAATCTCTAACTAAAGAAGCAATTGCTCTGATGCCAAATTCAATTCCTTTTTTCTCTACCAACCTTGCTATTGTCGTACATTTCACAGTTTCATTATCCTGCAAATTTCTTAACTCAAAGGTAAATTTCGATGTATCTATTCCCATTCGGTGCACAAGAATTTTCGATTGATTACATCCTAATTCTAAAAGCTTATTTTTCCAATTATCGCTAATAGGTAAAAATAAGTCCCCTGTGTTAAATAGAAAATCATAGGCATTATTACCACGTCTTTTTAAATATGCGGTAATATCGTTTCCATGGAACGTTGTGATTAGTTTACCTTGTACAAAACCGGTATCTTTAACAATTGCACCGATATTACCCAGGGTACCGAAATGACAATATACCACATCGAAATTAACCTCATTTCTCTTAGCAAACAAATCGGCGGTGTATAGTGCTTGTAAATTGAAGATTGAAGTACCATATTTAAAAAAATTTAAAGTTTTGATGAGAGATGGATTTTTAATAATCTTCAGACCAGCTTTTAAAAGACGCCGTAGTTTATTTTCAGACATATTATGGTAATGACAATACTTTTCGAGATCGTATTTTTTAACATCAGGGTGTACTTTACTTTCATTCCTTTTTTTATATGCAAATATTTTCACATTGTTTCCTCGGTCTATTAATCCAGTTATTTGATTGATAATAAAAGTCTCCGAAATTGCAGGGAATTCACCTACAATAAAAGCAATTTTCATAATTTCACCACCCAAATATGTTCGTCACTTTTAGAACTCAGACTCAGTTTCCTTTTTATGGAATCAATGAGCAAACTAGAGCGATAAAACTTGCAGCAGGAAAGAGAAGAAACTGAGCAAGTACGGTACCAAGCAGTCGCCCTATCGCAACTAGCGCATATACATCGTTTATCTCCGACATATCAGTTTTGCCTGACATAACACTATCCGAAATAAAGGCAATTTTTGGATCGAAGAACACAGCAATAAGGATTAAGGCGATGCCATTTATTAGTCCAGCACTTGATGCGGCCATTGTGCTGTATTCGGGAATAAGATAAGAAGCATATTGAGCAGAAAGAACTCCTACAGTGAAAATCCCAGTAATAAGGGTATTAATAATTAATAGATTTTTATATTTCTTGATCTTCTCGAAACTCAATTGTTTAATTCTTGGCAATTTCAATCGAGTTTGTTTTACTACTTCAAGCCAATTTTTTATGGGAATACGAAGTATTGATCCAGACTTCTCAAACACTCCAATCATTCGAATTCCAAGTGATATCAATGTAGGAAAAAGAAAAACAGCGATAAGGGTGCCAATGATAGCCCCACTCAAAACAAGTTGAAGTTGAAAAAATAAATTTCCATTTTGATGCATCTTAGCCTTGTCAATCATGCTACCTGTAAGTGGCCCTTGAATTAAATTAGATGTTCGCGATACCAGCGCGATAATCGTAGTTAGTGATATTGCAATTGCATATTTGGAGATGCGCACCCCCGCTAAGCGCATTGCGTAATTAAATGTATCAGTTGCATGAATGCAAGCTGTTAAAAACATAACAAGTCCAATTTGAACTACCATGAATAACATCCTCTGCTATAAATATGATGTCTAGTAGCTTTATTTATTAGAAAATAGATATTAAGAGCCTATCCCAAAATAAAATCAGAGAGCATGAACAGGGATTATTTTTCTCCAGACAATGAGAGCGCAGGCGAAGTGAAGCAGCCCTAAATAGTTTCGAGCCTTCTTTTCAAAACGAACAAGTATTTTACGGAAGCGATTGAGCCATGAAAATAACACTTCTACCACCCAACGACGCGGGCATTTGCCTTCTTGTTTCTCTTTCTTTTCATCGCCTCGTGAGCGAATGTGAGGGATAAATCCGTGGTCGATGACCTGCTGACAGGCCATTTGCCCCTGATATCCTGCATCCGCACATAAGTGAGGTTGTGGCGTCGTTGTTCGGGGCTCAAGAATTAGATGATCTAAGGTTTCTTCAAGAAGTTTGACATCATGTCGGTTCGCTCCATCGATGACGATCGCCAGCGGAAGTCCGTTTTGGTCAACCAGTGCGCTTCTCTTGGTTCCTTTTTTTCCCCGATCCGTTGGGTTTTTCCCAACCGCTTCAAGGGCGAGCGGTGCTTTGACCAAGCTGCCATCTACACTCGTCCATTCCCAGCCGATGCCCTCCCATTCCTCGTACGTCTGCAGACCGAGCAGCCAAATCCGCTCAAAGAAACCTTACTCGGTCCAACGTTGAAAATAGCGATGAAGGGTACTTGAACTGCCGTATTCACGAGGAACAGCGTTCCATTGGCAGCCGGTACGGAGCACGAACAGGATGCCTTCCAACACTTTCTTTAAGTCGGTTGGCTTTCGACCACCGCCAGGCTTTCGCTTATAAGTTCGGTTGGGATCTCGTTTGGTAGGTTTAGGAAGTTCATCTTTGATCATTTCCCAAAATTCATCGGATAGAGTCCAGGTTTTGATTCGCATCACTCATCACCTCGTACCCTTTATTACCCAATTATTTTAGGATAGGCTCTAAGTAATTGTTATCAATGAACGATATAAATTCAAGTGTTCATTTACATTTTTTTGAATAGTAAATGTTTGAGAATGAATATAACATGCTTGACGAATACTCTCCCTTTCAATTTGACTCATTTCAAAATAGTTATTTATAGATTTTTTTATACTATCTATATCGCGCGGTTTAAATAAAAAGTCTTCATTTTTAATAATAACTTCAGGAATTCCACCAATATCTGATCCTATTACTGGAACACTCATCGAATAAGACTCTATAATAACTCGACCAAATGGTTCTTCCCATATAGATGGAACAACTACTAGATCGAATTGTTCCAGAAGCTTATAAACATCAACTGATTTCACATGACCAGTAAATTCAATTCTATTATCTCCAGCAGCAAGATTTTCAAGTTCCTGCTTCCTACTTCCACTTCCAACAATAACAAGTTTATTTGAAACAGTATGTGGTATATCCTTAAATGCTTTCACAAGAAATTCTACACCTTTGTTATCTTCTAATTGACCAATACATCCAATTACCAATGTGCTATCATTATTCTTCTTAGTTCCAATAAATTTTTTGTTTAATTCTACAGCATTATAGACAATAAACTTTGACGAATTATTAAAGTATTTATGATTAACATATTTGTCGAGTATAAATTCAGATATTCCTATAACAGCATTTACACGACTACTAATTTTTCTTGCCACACTCCTATAAATTTTCGAATAAGAATTAAATCTAACTGGTTTCAATAACGTATAGTCTCTGAGAGTATGCACTATCGGAATTTTTAAATCAGACGCAGCTTTCCAGACAGATAAACTAAGACCAGACATATTTTGAGTATGCATAATCTGAGGTTTTATTTCTTTGATAAGTTTTATAATTTCTTTTTTGATTTCAGGATTAAAAATATCTATTGTTTGCCAAACAATTTTTTCAAAAGTTCTTTTATCTTTTTTATCAATATAATGAAAAATATTATGACAAGGAATTCGATAAATCTTAATTCCGTTTACCTCTTCAAATTCTATACCGTTTTTTTGAAGTCCTACAGTAACTACATGTACATCGAGATATTTACATAAAGATTCTGCCAGGATTTTAGTTGATATTTCTGCACCGCCAACAACCATGGGTTCATAAAGACTTGAAGCAATTATTATTGAAGGTTTCATTTAAGAGTATCCATCCCCATTTTTTATTCTAACCGGCTTTCCGCATGAGATAATTTTCCAATATCGAATTAAATCGCTATAGATATTCAAATTCAGCTCAAAGGACGGCACTTTTTCTGTTTCTCAACACGTTTGGGCTCTGATGAGAGCAAAATCTCATGACCAACAAGTAAGTGATCTCATTTGGTCTGTAATCAGAAGCGTGAACAATACGTAGATGCCCGATTGAACCTCTCAGAGACGTAGAGTTGTCAAAAAAAAATTTAATTTGAAAAATCGCATGGTTTTTAAAGATTAATTGGAGATATCTAAGAGAAAGTGCGTAAAAAAAACGCTTTTTATAATTCCGTTTTATTCATGAAGAAAGCCGGTTCTAAATATATTTCACTCTTTTAAAAACAATTGTTTATTGTTTTATCTGACCTTCATCATACTTTTATCTATTTCACTCATTAATAATCCTTTGGAACTCAATGTTGACTGCTTAGGTAAAACTAACTTGTTTTTCAGAAAATTAACATCTTTTCTGAAATGATCTGCACATAATATTGCTAAAGCAATCCAGAAAAAGGTGCCCACACTGCTATACGCGGTAATTTCGTAGGTAAACATATTAAGAACAAAAGCAATTATAATTATTTTTAACATCGGTGATTCAGCTTTACTCCTCAATGCAAAAATAACTAATGAAGTGTGTAAAATAAAACCAATAATTCCGTGTTCATAAAATATATTCAAATAATTATTATCTAAAACTCCAGTAAATGTTCTTATTCCTAAACTAGCACCTGGTGAGAGTCCAAATAACATTTGGATTCCAAAAAGATCAAATACTTTCAGGACACCTTTATTGGGATCTGTCCAAATTGCCCATCTCATTACATATGAGTTATCACCTGATGGCGGCCTTATAATTCGAGTACTTAATAATTCTAAAATACCCGTATTAATTAAAATCAATGAAATAAAGAATAACGAAAATATCAAACCAATAATAAATTTTAGCGAAATTCTAATTTTATACAACTTTATAATTAAGAAGAGAGCTAAAATCGTTGAAAATATTCCTCCTCGCGAGAAACTAACAACCATTCCGCTTACTAAAACCAGCGAACTTAAAATAAAAGGAATGTAATTAGCTGACATTCTTTTATTCTCTATTATTTTACATACAGACATAAGGAAGCCAAGAGCGCATAATGTTCCTATTGCCTGTGGTTCTCCCTGGAATCCCCAGACCCTATAAAGATAATCCTCTCCTCCATTAATATAAAATCCTCTCATTTGATAGATATATTTAGACATAAACAGAGGACTTTTATATATGTATTGAAATACTGCAACCAAAGCACTAAATGAACTAAAAAGAATAATAAAGTTGATTAAGTATTTTTTGAAGTTCGAGAAATTTGTACAAATCGAATATACACAAAAGAATGAGAAATAATTCATAAGCATTTGATAAAAAAATGTGTTGACTCCAAAAAAACCCACTCTAAAGATTAAAGAGATCAACGAAGTGATAAAAGTTGACATTACAATAAAATAAAAAATACGAAACGGATTTGAGCCAATGTTAAATTTGTTTTTTTCCTTTTTCACAATTATTATTGTTAAAAACCCAATAATAACCATAACTATCTTGTCTGGAGAAATTGATCCTAGCTGTGTATCAAACTGAAAAAAGTTTGTTGATCTACTATCAGGTATCAAGCAAATTATTGAAGCCATCAATAATGCTGCAAATATAATAAGTAATGTTGGTTTGGATTCTGACATATCACACCTCTGTAAGTTCAATCTAGTTCCAAAAAATCACCTTTAATATTTTTGCTGTAATTATTTTGTACTTTACTTCTTTCAGCAAGAGATAGATAAGCTAAGCTTACTTCATCCCAATTATACTTTTCCTTAATTCTTATACTCATACCTAATGATTGATCATTCATTAATTGCGATTTTAAGAAATCCTCTTTAAGAGTAGTTTCTTTAAAATAGTTTCCTAACTGTGGTCCTAGTACTTCCTTGCTGAAGGGCCCATCAATTGCCATAACTCTTTTGCAAGAAATCATTGCCTCTAACAAAGCTGGATTAGTTCCACCTACTGAATTGCCATGTACATAACAATATGCTGATTTCCTTAGAATATGGAGTTCTTTAATATTATAATTCGCAGGAAAAATATAGACTCCACTTTGATTGTGTAGTTTCATTATTTCTTGAGAATATTTTGTGGAATCTTTATATCCAATAAGAATAAATTTGTATCCTTCCTTGTAGAGGTTTGTTTCAGAAAAAGCCTTAACAATTGCCAAAGGTAAATTATCCGGTTCAAATCTTGTTATTTGTAAGTAAAATTTCCCATACTCTACACCGTGCTTGGCTAATATACTCATTTGATCAGATAAATCAAACTCGTTTGGAATATTAACTGATCCATATGGAATAAATTTAGTCTTTTTAAAAAACCTTTTCTTATAGTAAGTTTGAATTGAAATAGAATCTGATATTAGATTTCTACAAATCAGACAAATTAAAAATGAAGAAAGAAAATAAAAAGCCTTGAAAGGAAGTGACCATTTTGCTCGTCTCCATTCAAGACCATCTGTATTAATCGCCATCGGTATCCCAGCAATTTTTGTTAGAAGTATTCCAAAAAAATTAGCATTATTAAACCAAAAAACATAATCAAATTTTTTTCTATTTTTCAATAAATATAAACCTGTGTTTATTGAAGAGAGAAAGGTATCTAATTTGCGATTATCGCTCCCCTTAATAAAAATTCTCTTTCTACCTTCAAAATCATCTTCAATAATTTTCCCACTATGACTTCTACAAAAAATATAACAATCAGTTCCTTGGTTCTGAACTATTATTTTTTTTGTAATTTCATCAACTGCGGTCTCAAACCCACCATATGCTGCAGGAATTCCACGAGTACCACAGAAAGCAATTTTTATATTTTCCATCTTTTTTTCCTCCACATATTTAAATAGCCTCGCGGCATGACGCTCTTAGTCTGCTCTTGAACGCGGTCGAATTCAAACCACGATACTGCTCGACACCGCTCCATCATGATGTGGTACTTGCGTATATACGGCATTATGATCTGCCAGCACGTGGATACCTAGTACGTGAGTCAGTAAGACGACTGGGACAAACTTAAATGGACCGTTCGCCCCTCAATATCCTATTTTTTTTGAAAACCAGTTTAAAAATGGCGGAGTCTTCCTTTTTAAACTGGTTTTCATTTCGCATGTTTTCCAGCTCCAATTGTCTATTACAGTAGTTTTTATACTTTCAACTGCCCTTTAATTCCAAGATGCTACTTAATCGCTAAACAATAGTCTATTTAATTTCTTTGATAGAGCATATATAAGAACTTGCTGCCGATTGCCAGGTCCATTTTTTTGCTTGTCTATATCCTTCATTGACTATTTTCCTCTTATCGTCTAATTGAATAATCTTAAATATTGAATCTGAAATTTGAATGAAGTCATTCGGATCGATCAGTAATCCTGCATTCCCAATTACATCCGGTATAGCAGTCGAATTGGATGAAACAACTGGCACTCCACATGCCATGGCCTCAATAGGAGGAATTCCAAAACCTTCTGCAAAAGTTGGATAAACAAAAACAGATGCTGCCCTGTAAATATGCGGGAGCATCTCATCATCAACAGAATCTATGATTTGGACGTAAGGCTTCAAATTCAACTCTTCAATTCGATTGAAGAAGCTTTGGAATCCAAAGTCTGGTTTTCCGACAATAACCAGCTTCCCTATCGGTATGTTCTTCTCAAGTAGAATCTTGTAGGCATTCAGCAAGGCGATATGGTTTTTTCTAGGCTCGATCCGGCCTACAGTGAGAATAAAATCCCTGACACCGTATTTCTGTTCGATCAGAGCCTTTGATTCTTCCTTGTTTTCAGGTGTGAACCGGCTAAGATCCACTCCATTAGGTACTACCTTCACTTTATGCTCCGGTATTCCATAGAGCTCGATGATTTTGTTCTTAGAATATTGAGATACTGTATGCACTTGCTTTGCCCTTTGAGCGGAGTACCGGACTAAAATCTTATTGCGCAGAACTTCCTTCTTGGAGAAGAACTGGGGATGTGTTTCAAATAGAACATCGTGGATGGTACAGATGGTGTCACATGGGACCATCAAAGGTGAAATGTACTGGGTATGATAGAGCTTGATCTCATTTTTTTTCAACATAGGGCTGGTTTGATAAGTCAGCCGTTTAAGCTTGGATTCCGACTGGAAGTTGATATATTTCGAGTTCGAGCCATAAGGCTTGGCCTCCTGCTCTCCCCAGTGGCCAAAGAATACATAATCATCCGGGTTACTTTGCTTGACGACTTCATTATATAGATTTAGCAGATAAGTACGGCTTCCCTGAAACTTCCCCGCTAGAACATGCGCATCTACACCTATCCTCATCTCTCTATCTCTCCTTTATCTGCGCTGCGAAAAGCTAAAAGGCGTCTTTCGATCCGAAGAGAACGCCAACCGTGCGGATCAGAATCTTTATGTCAAATCGAACGCTTCGTTGTTGTATGTATCGAACATCCAGCTCCACCATCTCCTGAAAGCTCAAGCTGTTCCTACCGCTCACCTGCCAAAGTCCTGTGCATCCCGGCGTCACCTTGAGCCGCTGCTTATCAAACAAAGTGTATTCTACAACCTCACGAGGAAGGGGAGGACGCGGCCCGACCAAGGACATATTACCGATAATGACGTTCCACAGCTGCGGAAGCTCGTCAATGCTCGTTTTGCGAATGAAGCGGCCAACACGCGTTATGCGCGGATCGTCCTTCATTTTGAACATGGCGCCCTGGATCTCGTTCTGTTCCAGCAACTGCGGCAGCAGCTCTTCGGCATTGGAGACCATTGAACGGAACTTATACATGCGAAACGCTTTTTCACCCTTGCCTACCCGCTCCTGTGAGAAGAACACAGGCCCACGCCGATCCTCTAGCTTGATTAATACGGCCAGTAGAACAAATAAAGGCAACAGAAGAACAAGGCCTATCGTTGCCGCAATAATATCAATCGCGCGTTTCATCATTAAATAGCTTCGAATGCTCTTTTTTCCTTCTATTGCGTAAGAGGAATAATAGGTGTTCGAATCAAGCACCGCTTCGGCTTCCTTGCCATTCGGGTTCAGGCTCAACGATTATCACCCCGCTAGTTCGATTTGGAATTAGTAGTGGTATGTTCTTTCAGCAGCTCTTCTAGTGCGGTTAGCAGAGGATGTTTCAACTCTTCCTTGCGCAGCGCAAAATCAATTGTGGTCAGGATGAAGCCAAGCTTCTCCCCGACATCATAACGTTTGCCTTCAAAGTCATAGGCGTACACGCCTTGTGCCTCGTTCAACTTCTGAATCGCGTCGGTCAGCTGAATTTCCCCTCCGGCGCCAATTGTTTGCTCGCTAAGATAGTCAAAAATCTCCGGGGTAAACACATACCGGCCCATGATAGCCAGATTGGATGGTGCCTGACCTTTCGGCGGCTTCTCAACAAATCTTCTCACCTGAGCGAGCCGCCCCATAGTTTCGACAGGATCAACAATGCCGTAGCGGTCAGTCTGCTCGATGCCGACCGTCTGTACCCCAATGACGGAACGTCCCGTTTCTTCGTACTGCTCAATCAGTTGACGGGTACACGGCACCTCGCCCTGCACAATATCATCTCCGAGCAATACAGCGAACGGCTCATCCCCGATAAAATTCCGAGCGCACCATACGGCATGCCCCAGCCCTTTGGCTTCTTTTTGACGTATGTAATGAATTTCTACATTGGAAGATTTTTGGACCTCGCTCAACAGGTGAAGCTTGCCTTTCTCTAGCAGGCTGTGCTCCAGCTCAAAGGCAATATCAAAATGATCCTCGATCGCCCTTTTCCCCTTACCTGTCACGATGATAATATCCTCAATTCCCGAAAGGATAGCCTCTTCTACGATGTATTGAATAGTCGGCTTGTCAACGATCGGCAGCATTTCCTTTGGCATCGCTTTAGTCGCTGGCAGGAAGCGGGTTCCAAGGCCTGCTGCCGGGATAATAGCCTTACGGACTTTTTTCATATCACTCACCTATCCTTGTCTTTTTCTCTATTTTTTCTTCTATTCCCATAGGGAAGAAATGCAAAAAAAACGAGCTACGTTTCGATTTGAAACATAACCCGTTTTTATTGATTTATTCCAATAATCAATTTTTTGTAGGATAAAAAAATAGGGCATTAAACCCCGCCTCACACTATACCATCGACGATTTACGTCTAAGGTCCGCTGTCGAACCCACAGTATAACCGAGTGCCTACAGTGATAGAGGTGCGGTAGGCATTACCTGTGACCGTGAAATTAACTTCAACTAACTTTTGAAAACTTATTTGGCTTCGGCGCCGTAATAGTAATAGTTGTACTTATCACCCTTGCGGCTCTTCGTATTATTGAGCACGACACCCAGAATCCGGGCATGCACATGCTCCAAATTTGCCTTTGCTTTTCGAACCAGCTCACTTTTGACCTTGCCGGCTTGCACGACTAACAGCACTCCCTGGCACATCGCGGACACGATAAGCGAATCCGTCACCGCCAGAACCGGCGGCGTATCGAAGATTACAACGTCGTAGTCAGCTTTGAACTCTTCAAGAATAGTCTTCATGCTCTGAGAAGCGAGCAGTTCAGAAGGATTCGGCGGTACCGGGCCCGAGGTCAAGACAAACAGATTCTCGACCATCGTGTCTTGAACGGCATCCTGCACGTGGCATTGACCGGAAACGACGGTCGATAACCCTACTCTGTTGGAGACGTTGAATACTTTGAACACAGATGGTTTGCGCAGATCGGCATCAATCAGCAAAACCTTTTTGCCTTCCTGGGCATAAGTAACAGCCAGATTAGAGGCGGTTGTGCTTTTCCCTTCCCCGGGATTGGCCGAGGCGACCATCATGATCTTGATCGGCTCGTCAAAAGAAGAGAACTGAATATTTGTCCGCAGCGAACGATAGGCTTCCGATATCGGCGACTTGGGCTCATAGAAGGTAACAAGACCGGAATTATTGGTTGAGCGTGGCATAGGAGCCCTCCCCTACCTTTTTTGGCGTTGAAGCAGATGTCTTGTGAGACCGTGTACCGTATTTGTCTATCTTCGTAATAAGTGCCAGCATGGGGAGCTCCAGCTCTTTCTCTACATCTCTCTCTGTCTTGATCGTGTCATCCATATAATGAAGCAAGAATACAAGACCTACCGAGAGCATGAACGAAACGACAAACGCAATGAAAATAAGCACAATCGGGCTAGTATTAATACTCATAGCAGGCGCATTAACATCTGCTTTATTAAGAATGGTCACATTATCGACCTTCATGATTTCCGGGTTTGTGGTGCGGAAGGTTTCGGCAATGGCATTAACCGCCTTGGCCGCTTGCTCATAGGAGGTACTAACGAAGGTTAGATCCATGACCTGGGATTCAGCGGAGGAACCGATGCCAAGTCCGCCGCGCAGCTGATCCGCGCTCAGCTTGAGATCGGGGAAGTTGTTAGCAACTTTGTTCAGAATCGCAAAAGATTGTATAATTTCTTTATACGAGTTGATTACCGTGATATTGGTTTGCATCGTGCTTAAATCCAGCATTGATGTACCCTGAAACTCGAACGCCTGATTAACGATGAGCTTGGCTGAAGCCTGATAGACCGGCGTGGTATAGAGAAAGCTTTTCACTCCTGTCGCCACGCATGCCAGTAACACGATGGTGACGATGAGCCATTTGCGCTTGGCCAATATGCTTAGATACTCTTTCAGTTCCACGTTAGGGCCTCCATTATGTAAATTTGTCAGTTCCGATAAAGATAGTGGACTTTATGTGTGGGAAGAGTTGGCTGATGGCGTAAAGTCCACTCATTCAGCTCCTTCATCCATTCCGTTCGGGGAATCGATAACTCGATAATCCTAAGTTCATACACATAGAGGTAATTTTGCTTCGTTCGTGAGGTAACGATACCGGACAACTGAACATACTTGCGGCCTAATCGCAGGTTGAAGTCGAGCCGGTATTGGTCATGGACCGGGAAACGGAGTGTTGTGGAGAATTCCAGTTCATCCGTGCTCATATGCTGTAAGAGGACTTTCCTTGAGCCGGATTCGACTGCCTCTCCCCTAACCTGCGAGATGTGAAGATCAGCAAGCAACTGATGATTCAACCGCAATCGGGGAATTGCGTCAGCGCGATTCTCCATATTCCGACGCTCAACCATGATTCACCTCCGACAAATACCGCCGGGCTAAGGTATAAAACGGAGGCCAGCGGGCTAGAATGATATTCAAATGATACATTTTGTATCTTTAACATCTCCAACTTTACGATACAATACGTAACATGTCAAGGGGTTTTCACGTTCGTTTTCAAAAATTGCGTCTTTTTGTATCATTCCTTTGAGGTTGAGCATTTCCGTATTAAACTTGAATATATAGAGAGTTAGGAGGTACGTAAGTGGACATTGGATCTCGGCTTGCAAGTCTGAGGGAACAGCGCGGATGGACTCAGGAACAGACTTCCCAGTCGCTTGGAATATCCCGCGCAGCCTTGAGTCACTACGAAAAAAACCGACGTGAGCCGGATACAGATACGCTCGCTAAATTTGCCGATATTTATCAAGTGTCCATCGACTATTTGGTGGGAAGAACTGACAATCCGGAGTCAACGCTTGATGCGGATGTGAGGGACTTTGCCGGCAGCATCGAGCTGTCCGATGGGGAGATATTGGAGAAGTTCGCATTCTCCATCGACGGCAGCCCACTTACGACGGAGGAGTCCAAGATGTTTATTGCTTTTATTCGGGCTAACCGTTCAATGAAATAATATGGAATAACTTTTCAAAAAACCTGCTTATATGCAGGTTTTTTTTAATTCCCCTTCCTCTTATTATATATAGATAATTTGAATCACTTTAGACATTTTACTGATTCCTCAGTCCCAATTCGACAAATCTTCCTGTTTTATTCTGTCAATATAATCTCACATTCCGACAGTCTTTGCGTCCTTGGTCAGATATACTTTATCCTATGTTCCCAATACGTAGAGAAAAAATATAGGAAACGGGAGTGGAATACAGGACATGGATAACAAGCATCAAGAGAAAAACGAGAAAACTCCTGTGAAGGTATTGGATGTACGACAAGTGCTAGAGCAGCTCGGTTTTGATCCGACAGCAGCTATTAAAGAAATCTTCGGAAACCGGAACCAATCGAGTGAAGTACAGGATGACCGCGACTCCCCCAAACGGATTTGATGTCGTAAACCTTTGCCCTTCTTAAGGCCTCTTTCCCCCTAGAAGCATGCCTTACAAATGAGTTCAAGCCGATCAGTTGTTCCTCGCTGCATATTAATGTTACATACCGTATATATCCACCAGATACATATCGTTTCAAAGCTTCTTAGAAAATAAATAGACAGCTTCGGAGTAATTCCCGGAGCTGTCTATTTATTTTCCATCCATTTCAGACGGTCTATTCGCTTAGAATTATGATACCCACACTCTGCTATCTTCGCGTATATGAACCTGTTCACCAGATGCCAACCTAGCGGAAATGTGGAACATTTCTTTGGCAGCCTCCAGATGAGGCTCAATGGTCCAGCTATCATCGCTCATCAATGCAGAAAGATTATCGCAAAACTGTCCATGCTCCGCATAGTGCTTCCGTTGCCGGTAGTACAGCTTACGCAGCTCCCATTTTGCAATCTCCACCTGCGGGAGTTTAGTGTCCATCGGCTGATCGCCTTCCGCGAACCACACTAACCCCCATAGTTCCGGATAATGCATATTAATAATGCCCATAGGAGACCATACCCAGTTTTCTTCAGGCAGCGATTTCCCTGTTGCTTCATTTTTACGCTTCACGTACTGCCCATCTACAATATCTGTATGCCATTCTACGCGGGAGAAGTTAACTCTCCAATATTCCCCGGCTTCCGGCGGGCGTCCGTTTTTGGCGCACTCTTTCAAAGCGCTCCATGGCATCGCTACTTCAAGGGACCATTTACGGTTCGCAGAACCCGGCTTGTTGATCTCTCCATCTATATGTACGGCTGTTTTGAGGCCGTGGATGTCCCATCCGTTCACCGGAGGCCCGCCGTCCCGGTAAGGCTTAACGAGCAGAAGATCCCATACCGTATTGAAGGCGTTCATCTCAAACTCATAGTACTGGTGGGTATCTCCGTCCGGATCGATGAAGATCTCGAAGTCATTATCATAAAAAATGACCGAATCCCTTTCGGTCAGCGTTGCCCAAATTTCATCTTCAATGAGCTCTGCTCCAAAATAAAAGTATTCGTCGTCCCACGCCATTTTGACACGAGTCTGTTTGGTCGGCTTCGGCCGCAGATCGCCTTCAATATCAACAAAATCATCGGTCCACGGAACCTGTGACCAGAATGGCTTGTCCAGACGGCCATCTAATACGAGTGGCTCGCTCGACTTCCTGCATACATAATGTTTTGGATCAAAAACAAGACTTGGTTCAGGCACGTTGTCGTAAGACATGGATCATTCCTCCTGCTCTCATTCGTTTTAATTTGTTAGGTGAATTCAGCTGGGATTTTAACCTAACAAATCCTGTTTGGCGAGAACATTGTATCATGAACGGCTTGATGGTAAATCAAAAAAGCGGCCCTTTGAAACCATTGAGCCGAGCAATCATACCGATTTGACCAGCATGATACGCCTCATGGGTAAACACGTGGTGAAATAACCATCTCCAAGTTGGAGTGGAAGGCGGAGCCCAGCCATCTGAAAACTCGGGTACTTGTATAATTGAAAGTAACTCTGCTTGTGAAATCGTACGCAATACTTCGTCTATTTGTTTACGAATGTCCACATATGCCGCCAGTATCTCCTGTGGGAGGGAAGTGCTAGTTATGGCAAGGACAGGAGCACCTTTTAACCCGATTTGGTTTACCCAATGATCTTCACTTAGGGCGATATGAGAAATAACCCAGGCAATATTATTTGGATATCCTTGATTTGTAGCAGTCCACTGATCTTCATTAAGATTTTTGAGATAAGGTATCAAAACCTTTCTCACATCATTTCTATAAGGAAACAATTCCATTTCAAGCATTATAAACTCCACCTTAGTGAATAGATTTACTTACAAACTATACTACAGAAACTTGCTTAGTTATTTTTAATAAAATAGTCAGTCGGTGGAGAAAAACCAAACCACGCACGCTGAAACAAACAACGACGCCAAATGTTACGCCCTCATTAGAAGCGTTCGCCTTTGACGTCGTATTTTTAACCATTATGGACAGCGATCGGTAAGCCGATCTTTAGTACTATTTCACCGTAATTCTAATCCAAAGCCGAAAAACTCCATCTTTGATTCATCGCGGTGGAATCGGGCGATTGGACTACGGCAGCCCCTTCGGCGGTCGATTCTCCGTTAATGCCAAGCACTTTTCCGCTGTTACGGTTGATCAGCTTAAATCCTCCTCCGCTGACCGGAACGATCTGCCAGTGCTGATTGATTGAGGTTGTTGACGCGTATTGAATGGCAGCCGCACCGTCCGCAGTAGCAGCACCGTAAATATTCAAATACTTTCCGCTATTCACGTTTTGAATTTTGTAATAACCGCCGCCTGCATCATAAAATTTCCAGGTTTGGCCAGCAGCGTTAGAGAACGTATTTTGTACAGCCGCTGCGCCGTCTGCGGTGGAATTTCCGGTTATGCCTAAAGCTTTGCCGCTGTTTTGGTTGGTGATAGAATAGGTTTTTGTCAAATCAATCGTTGTATTTATAGGGCTCCATGTACCTGCGACAGTGTCGATGGACCAGCTTCCATTGCCATTAATGTTAGGATTTCCATTGGGGCCAAAGCTGACGGGATGCCATTGATTTCTGCCTACACCGGTGCTTCCTCCCGACATGTTGTTCCAACGGTCACCCAAGTAAACATACAACGTACCCGAGCTGCCTTGAATCGGCAGAATCTGATCGGTTTGCGTATCATATGAATTTGTTGTAGCCGGATTAGTTGCGCACACATTCTGGGCACTCCATGTGCCGGACAGGCTCGTGGCCGACATACAATACGTTTGGCTTGAGCCCCAGCCGTTGGTAGCGGAAGCGAACATCCAGTAGGTCGATCCTACTTTAATGAGCGTGGACGCCTCTTTGTTCGGGTAGGTGGCCCCTATCGTTTTGACCGTGGACGCTACGCTTAAATAGTCCGGCGCCAGCTCAGCAATACGCAACGAGCCGTTAGTTCCAGGATAATCGACTGTCATCGAAATGTACGTTTTTCCGTTGGTATCCTTAAAGATCGACCCTAAATCTCCTACGGTATTTCCGGTTGGCAATGGATCGTTATTGTTAAAAATAAATGGACCTGTCGGAGATGAACTGGTCAGGTACGTCAGCCCTTTTCGGATGGTTCCGACGGAATTGTTCCACTCGATAATCATGACATAGTTGTTGTTTACACTGTTGTACGCTACAACCGGCCGACCTAACCAGTCGTTGCCCGAATATCCTCCAGAAGCATCTACAAACCCGCTGAAATCAACGACGTTTCCCTGATAGTCCCAAGTTGCCATATCCGTCGACGTATATAAATTCACTTTTTTCTGGTTGGCAACCGAATAATCGACCCCATACCAATAAAAAGTATTTCCTTCCTGCATAACCCAGCCGCCTTGCGCCCAGATCTGGTTGCCGTCCGTATCAAACCAATTCGTATTATTCACAATAGCGGCCGGCGCCGCCTTAACGGATGGAGCAAAGCCAAAGGTCGTTAAAACAAGAGCTAGAGCCAGCATAGCGGTCAAGAGTTTTCTGGGAATAATCCTCTGACTTAGTAACATTACAATCATCCTCTCTCGAACGTTTTTAAAATCTTGCTTCACCTAAAATCCTGCAGCGTTAGCGTTCTGGATTTCTGTACATCCCCCCTTTCAAAATGGAACGCTTCCAATTTTGGGCATAAGAAACTCTAGTCTAACCATCTTTGATAGAGTGATTAGACTAGAAGTTCAGAGGTTAAGCTACTAGGTTTAAGCTTACTAGGTTTGTGAATAAAGTAGCGGAGCCAAGGTCGAGCTCGTAGAAGCGTCAGCGTTCGCATTTGAAGTCGGATTTCCACCTCTAGGAGAGGTTAAGTTCAAGGAAATCTGAGTTCAAGAGCGATCGGAGGGCCGACCTTGGCGGAGCCGATCGGAGGGCCAACCTTTGGCACAGCCGACTTTGGCAGAGCCTAAAGCTTCTTCCTAAGCTCAGTAACGGAAGCCCGTCTAGCGCCTGAATCGCGTTGCGCTGCCGGCTCAATTACTGGAGTTGCCTCGCCCGCTTCCTGCATCCGGCGAATTAAACGTTCACGCAAGTCAGCGGCGATGCCGTTGAAAGACTCGACCCCAACTAGGTTGTTCAGCTCATGCGGATCAGACTGCAAATCGTACAGGAACTCCTCCACATACGCAGCGGAACCGGCATCCTTCCAAGCATTCGCATCCGCCGCGCTGACGCTATACTTCCAGCGCTGTGTCCGAATCGCCCGGCCGACTTGTGCTTCGCTGATTTGAACCAATACTTCCTCCGGCCAGCCTTCTCTCTCCCCACGCAGTAATGGGAGAATAGAGCGTCCCTGCATGGAGTCTGGAACCGGTATACCGGCGGCATCCAGCAACGTAGGCGGCAGATCGACCAGAGAAACCATCTCCTGCAGACGGCCGCCCGATTTGAACGGACCACCAATGAATGCGGTCGGTACGCGAATCGAACTGTCATGGCAGGAACGTTTGTACTCGCTGTTTCTCGTCTTGAAATGGCAGCCGTGATCGGATGTGAACATAATAATTGTGTCATCCTCCAACCCGAGGCTGATCAAGCTGTCAAATATGCGTCCCAGCGCTTCATCGATGCGTTTAACCATTCCATAATAGCCGCCCAGATGCGCATGCGCCGTTCCTCCAAGCGAAGCCAGATCTCCGGGAACAAACTGGCTGCCGCTATAACGGCCTTCATATCCGCGCGGAGCAGGATAGTTATCGGAATGATTTTGATGATGCGGCTCCAGATAAGACAGAAACAAGAAAAACGGTTCGTCCTGATGTTGATCGATATAACGAATTGCCGCATCCGTCTGCGCGTCTACACGGTAGCCCGGAAGTTTGACAGGTTTATTGTCATTGTCATACATGACCGTATCGTACGCATCCGAAGAAAATTCAAGCACATTGGAAGCAAGCCAGTACTGATACCCGCCCCGTTGATTCTGAGGTACAGGCTCCTGACCAGCCAGATGCCATTTTCCGATATAGCCCGTACTGTAACCCATTTCATTAAAATGATGAGCAAGCGTCAATTCGTCTTGTTTAAGCGGAATTCCATTGACGTAACAGCCTGTCTCCGTTGCATACTTGCCTGTTTGCAGAGAAGATCTGGCCGGACCGCATACCGGCTGACACGTATAGGAGTTAAAGATATGCGTGCCTTCCATTGCCATACGATCAAAGTTAGGTGTCAGCCCGAGGGGGTTGCCATGAACCCCCGTCGTGTCAGCTCGTTGCTGGTCGGTAAAAAACACAATCACATTGGGTCTTTTAGTCGTCTTCGCTGTCATCATCATCTACCTTTACGTTTAGTTTTTGGACTTCTGCCATTCTTCGTTAGCCTGCTGCTCTATTTTTTGACCGCCTTGCTGATAATAATTTTGCACGAATTCATCGAATCTATCAACTGGCCAAACGCCAGTTACTATTTTAACGAAGTATTCGGTCCACAATTTTTTCTCCAGATCAGGATAATCCAGCTCGGCCGGTACCGTTTTCCACAACTGATTTTTTACTATATCTGATGATGCAATCTCGAGCGCGGCGCGCACGGCATCATCCGTCCAGCGGCGATCCGTTACTTGAACGAAGCGAACCGGATTGGAAAATCCTTTTGCGTACAAATCCGAGTAAGAGGTTTTTTGAGTAATTAAATTTTTCGCTTCATCAAACGTATAGTCGACGTTCTCTTCTCCGTAAGTCAGTAGATTTACGCCGCCGTTAGAATCATCACTAACCGACCAATCCAGCATCTGAATTAACCTTTCTGGATCTTTGGCATCGGCGCTGATCGCGCGAAGCGCTCCGCCTGAGTACGGGTTAACTTCCGGCCAACCCTTTTTGCCGTCCGGACCTGTAATACGGTTAATCATCGTTATTTTAGCCGTTGGCAGCACCTTCAGGAGCGAAGTGTAATAACCGCCGCCAATTGCATTTACGCCAAAAGCCTCCCCTTCAAAAACGCCTACTTTGGAATTAATAACTCGGGCGTCTCCTTGTTTCGGTTCCATGACCGGGAATTCAGGATCAATCAGCCCTTCTTTATACCATTGCTGCAGAACGGCAAGCGCTTGTTTCGCTTCCGGCGTAACAAAGCTTTTTACGATTCTGCCATCCTTCTCCGTCCAGAAAATCGAACCTGACATCAAACCGATTCCATAAGCGCCAAATACGGTATTAAACACCGTGGATTTATTGCCGCCTAGCCCATAAGTATCGTCCTGGCCGTTTTTGTCAGGATCATCATGTGTAAAAGCCTTCAATACATTGTGCAATTCATCCAATGTAGTTGGCTGCTTCAATCCCAGGTTATCCAGCCAATCCTGCCGAACGAGCAGGCCAGCCGTATTGGGGGAGTTGAACGATTCCGGTCTTACGCCCTGTGGAATTGCGTAGATTTTACCGTCAAAGGTTACCCCTTCAAAGCGCTCTTTCGGAATGAATTTCATCAAATTCGGAGCTTTAGCGAGCAGATCGTCCAGCGGCCTCAGCAGGCCTTGACTGACATACATCGCGAGCTGCGTTGTGTCCACATTGAAATAATCAGGGATTTCACCAGAGGAAATCAATAGATTCAGCTTTGTTTTGTACTCATCGCCAGAAATCATGCTGATTTTATAATCGATGCCCTGCACCCCTGCCTTTTCCATTTGGGCGATAATCTTGGCTTTCGCTTCCCCGCCATTGTCCGGAAACTCCGGAATCCCATAGTTGAAAAACATACTATAAGTAACTGGCTTGGCATTCGATTTTGCGCCGGAGGAATTGGACGAATTATTTCCTGCTTCACCGGATGAGCAGCCAGCGGCAATCATTCCTAGTAAACAAGTCGCACATACAACGGACACCATTTTGTTCAACTTTTTCATCCTCATACGCCCCTTTGATTTTTTTAGTTTAGGATTTGACCGAGCCCAGCATCGTGCCTTTCATAAAATACTTCTGCAAAAACGGATAGACGGCAAGAATAGGAACGATCGACACAATGACGGTTGCGGCAATCGCAGATTCAGCGGCAAACGTTGTAAACTGACCGGTATCGGTCGCGAGCTGCTGGCCCGCGATTATTTCTTTCAGGAGCAAGGGCAGCGTGAACAGCTTTTTATCGTTTAAATAAATGAGGGCCTGCATAAAGTTGTTCCATAACCCGACGCATTCCCACAAGGCAATCGTGGCGATAACAGGTTTACACAGCGGTAAAATAATCGTGAAGAAAATACGCAACGGGTTGGCCCCATCTATCGAGGCTGATTCCTCTACTTCTTCTGGAATGGTCCGCATGAAGCTCTGCATCACGATTACGTTGAAAGCCGAAATCATTCCTGGAAGCATAAGCGCCCAAAGGGTGTTGGTCAAACCAAGACTTTTCACAAGCAGATAGGTCGGAATCATCCCGCCACTAAAAATCATCGTAAAAATAAGCAGCAGCGTCATGGCCTTCACACCCGGCAAACTTCGCTTATTGAGCGCATACGCTGTCGTTGCTGTAAACAACACATGAAGAATGGTGCCTACTACGGCAACGATAATGCTGTTTCGATAAGCCAGCCATATAAAGCTTGAGCTCAACACACTTTTGTAAGCATCCAATGTAAAACCCCTGGGGAAAAGGAATAACCCACCTTTCATCGCACCAGCAGCAGAACTGAGAGAAATGGATATTTCATGCCATAATGGATAAAGCGTCACCAAGCTCAGCAGTGCCAAAAACAGCATATTGCCCGCTTCAAATATGCGCTCACCCCAGCCTTTTCGAATCACAACGACTCCTCCTTACCAAAGTCCGCGTTCGCCCATCCGTTTAACGAGCCAGTTCGTAAGCAGCAGCAAGCATAAGCCTACAACCGCCTGAAATAGCCCCGCAGCCGTGGCAAGCGAGAATCGGCCCATCGTCAACCCGACCCGGTACACATACGTATCGAGAACATCTGCAACGTTATAGACGAGCGGATTGTACAGAATAAAAATCTGATCAAAGCCTACATTCAAGATTTGTCCCGTGCGCAAAATGAGCAGAACAACAATCGTCGAGGCAATGCTTGGCAATGTAACATGCAAGACGAGCTTGAATCGGTTTGCACCGTCTATTTTGGCCGCTTCATATAGCTCTTGGTTGACGCCGGCAATGGCCGCCAAATAAATAACGGTGCCCCAGCCGACCTCTTTCCACATTTCTGAGCCTACGAGAAAACCTCTGAATACTTCAGGATTCATAATTGGAGAAGTGGATAAACCCAACAGCTTAGTTACTCCCGTATCCACAGAGAGTACCGAGAACAAGATGCTTCCTAACACAACCCAAGATACGAAATGCGGGAAATAAATAATCGTCTGCACAATTCGTTTGAACGCCCCGTTAATAAGTTCATTCAGCAGGAGCGCAAGTATAATCGGAGCCGGGAAGTTAAAAAGCAGCTTGTAGAAGCTGATAATGACGGTATTCCTAAGCGCCGTCCAAAAATCGGGAGATTCAAATAGTAGGTTGAACCATTTCAGACCTGCCCACGGGCTGTCGAATACGTTTCCAGCAATTCTGAAGTCTTGGAATGCAATGGCGATTCCGCCCATCGGGATATACTTGAATAGAATAAAGTAAATGATCCCGGGCAAAAGCAATACATAATAGTACTTGTGTTTATGGAACGACTTCATAAATGCGGATGATCTAGATTTGGTTCCCGCGTTCATTAGCGCTCCATGTGGAACTTTAACTTGATGACTCACCGCATCCCCCCCTCTCAGCCATGTGTTTCAGGTCTGTTGTTTGCGCTTTCATCGTACGGGGGAACTGAACTCAAAAAAATCCTCAGTTTGGGATAAACATGAGGATTTTCTGATGTTGGCTCGTCTCATGGCGGAAATTCCGCACGAATATCAGTTTTTCTAGATGCTTTTCCGATATTCGCCGGGCGTCATGCCTTCATATTTTTTGAAGAACCGGATAAAACTTTGAACATCATTGTAACCGACTGATTGACCTATCTCGTACAGGGAATCATTACGGCTGCTCAACAGCTCTTTGCTTTTGTTAATACGGAATTCCGTTAAATATTCGAGCATGGATTTCCCGGTTTCGGCTTTGAATGTGCGGCTTAGGTGGCCACTGCTGACCCCTACTTGCTCGGCAATATCCGTAATGGACAAACTGCTCCCGTAGTTCGCTTCCATAAAGGCAATCGTTTTGGTCACATATTGATTCGTAACCTGTTTGTCCTGCTGCGCTTCGAGAAAACCGATGATTTTTCGGATATGTGTGATCATAAACTGATACAGCTCATCATTATTTTGGCATTCGTTTAATTTGAAAATATCCACCTCGTCGTTCAAGCTTCCGATGTCATGCCCTTCCTTCAATAGCTCATTCAGCACAGAGCTCATCAACACGACGATCATTCCCTGCAGCTTCTCGAACGGATATTTCGATTTGTAAATGTACTGCTCGAACAGATCGGCGACGCATTGATTGGCTTTGACTATGTTCATCGCCGTAACGGAATGAATAAGCTGCTTTTGCAGCAGCAACGGATACACCAATTTGAGCTCGCTTTTATGGTCCTGCAAAAAGACGATATCGTTGCGGTTGATGACCGCCTTGTAATTCAACATTCGGCGAATCTGCTCGTAGGCCACATGCAGCCGGTCCGTTGGCCCCGCATCGCTGACAATCAATTGAAGAGAGATGTTCAGCTCGTCCTGTGCGACCGCGTTCATCTCGGAATAACAGCGATAAATGAGCTGCCGAACGTCATCCTCCATGCCGCTTTGCGGTAAATTCACGATAAACCCCAGCTTGCTGCGATCCAGAACGGTCCCTTCAACAGGCAAATACTTTTTCAGCGTCTCCGACACCATGCTGTAAATAATGAGCTTGCGTTGCGGGTCTTCTTCGTCTTCCGGACGCATGGCATCAAATACAGCGACGATGACCGCAAAATACGGTTCATGAAAAGCAAAGCCGGCCTGCTCCAGTCTTGCAGCATTATTTGAAACATTGTCTCGCAAAATATCCGATATCAAATGATCCTTCATAACTGGTTCGTTCTGTTTAATCGTATCGATCATGGAGCTGATCGCTCCGCTAACCAGCAGAAATTCATCGTCGGACGGTTTGCTATTTCCAGAGCCCGTTATGACCTCTATAATTTTCTTCCACGGATTGTACATCCTGACCGCAAACATATAGGCAACAGCCAGGCCGATCAAGAAAACGACAAGCACGATCAGCAGCAGCTTGGACATTTTGGCAGCCAGCAGCTCTTTATAAACATCGTACGGAATCAGGTTTACAACCGTCCATCCGTTACCCTGCACAGCTTGGATATGGGCAAAATAAGTCCCATCCTTCATCTGAATTTTCTGGAGTGTATCGGATATTTTCATCCTATTATCGATTAGCCGATTAATCGCATTTTGCTCAGCCTCGGTGCTGGAGGAAATCACATTGGAATTGTTGTCAAGGATATACACACTTTTATCATGGCCGTTATTCAAGTTATAGATTGTCTTTAAAAACATATCTTTTTGAATATTAACGACTAACGTTCCGAGCGGTTTGGACTCCGTGACCGGAATCGCTTTGTAAAAGGTAATGTAATCATCCCGAACCTGGTACCAGAATGGATTATTGGCGTTCTGGCGAATCTGCTCCAAGACAGGCTGGTCAAAAAAAGCGTCCGCGTCGTAAAGCCCCTCTCCCGAAGTCATAAATCTCTCGTTGAGTGCGCTATAAATATAAACGGAGTCAAACAAATCACTGGAAGTGACCTGGTTACGCACTTGCTCTTTCAACTGGTAATAGTCGTAAATCGTAAATCCCGGCGGGTTTTTCAACATCCGGTTCATATCCGGCACAAAGGATAATTGCAGAGAGAAATAATTAATTTGATCGATTAGATCCTGAATATTTTTAGAAACCCTTTGGACACTGTTATCAGAGGTTTGTTTAAGTTGGGATTTTAAGTCTTCGTTAATGGTGTAAGAGTAGACCGATACAATCATGAGGGTTGGAATAAGCACCGTAATGAAATAGGAGAGCAGCTGTTTTCGAAACAGGGAGCGGTTGAATACCGGCTTATTTGTAAGCCTTTTCAAAAACAATGAAATCCCTCCCTTGATGTCATTATCGATGTTGTCAATAAATTGTAGTCAATCTAATTTACCTTTGTCAATATAAAAAGAAAACCGTCAGATCGCCTGGTATACCAGATGGTCTGACGCTTGAGATCTTGTAGAACCCGGCCTCACCTTATGCGTCACTCACAGTTACATTGACAACTCCATTGTAGAGTTTCGAATTCGAAGTCATTGAATTGGGGCGCCCAACAAATACACGCCAGTCAATTCCGCTATTTCTCGTTTCGAAAGTCAGTGAAAGTGCGCCTATCCTACTTCCTCCTGTTGAATAGACGACGTATTGGGCAACCGCAGTAGTCGTTTGGTAGAAAGCCTTGGCCACAACCTCGAAACGATAGTTGCCCCCAGGAGGAACCGTATTGGGCGACGGCCCGGGAGATTCAAAGTCTCCTGAAAAAGAGGTGCTTACAAAATTATAATCACGGGTTCTGTTTTGCAAAAGAAAACCTTTGGATCCCGCGATGGATACTTCCTCTTCTGCTTCCAAGCTATTGCAGCCGAAGAGACTAGTAACAATAACTAGCAAAATAAACAACACTAAAACCAGGCCTATTTGCATGCTCCTACCTCCAAACATGTTCTATCAACATAGTATGGAGCTTCTCATAATATTGACTGGGCTACTTTTCAATGAATCTGGATTTTAAGCCGTTGTTTCAATAAACTAAGAAACCGCCTTTTTTCCTATCGAGGCGCAGTAACCCTCACAGTTTTAAAGCTTCGCACATATTATTGATAGGAACAGAGTTCGATATTTCAAAAGGGGATGTTAGAATGAACTTTAGAGTTATTCTTGTTTTGTTTATTTTGCTCGTTGTTGTGACAAGTCTAATTTCGGGAAAAGCGGTAGCGAATTCACCTGAAAATGGATCTGTCTCTGCTCTGAATTCTCAAGGTTTTGATGTCCATAATAATTCTAGCCGTATTTATTTTGTGTTCGTAACGTCTGACGGTAACATCTCTAATCCTACCGATCCGGTTTTGGTAGCAAATAACGGTTATCATCATTACGAGCTTAAACTTGGCAACATATTTCTTAGCGATAATCTAGCCACAATTTATTACGATGCCTATAACATGCAGAACGAAAAAGTTGGGGAGCTTCAGATCAATTTTTTATGTAGAATTGTTCAGTTTATTAAACACAATATTACTACCGTTTTGGTAAATACAGCACCTGTTAATACTTCAACCGATTCAATCTCAGTAACGATAACCGATTTGTAGTTTAGCAGAACGTAGCCTTTGGCCTACTCAGTAAAACAGACAGCGCGCCCGCTTACGCGGACGCGCTGTTTGTTTACTAACGGCTATCGAATTAGTTGCCTCCGACGCGCGCCAGCTCTCTCATATTCGCCTCGAAGGCTGCCAGAAGGGCTTCGTCACCTTCAAGACCTTGCTCCTCTTCGGCTTTACGGATCTGTTCCAGCATCCGCTTGTAGTCCTTCGGAATGACGCGTACGAAGTCGCCGAGCGATTGCTCCCAGTTAGAGAGGAGACGGTCGCCGATCGCACTGCCCGTATAGCGTACGTGATCCTCGATCAGACCACGCAACTCAGCGATGTCTGCTTCTTCCTCAACACGCTCCAGAAGTACCATCTCCAGGTTGACATGTTTGTAGAACTCGCGTTTCTCATCCAGCACATACGCCACGCCGCCTGACATACCGGCCGCAAAGTTCCGTCCCGTGCCCCCCAGCACGACAACGCGTCCGCCTGTCATATATTCGCATCCGTGGTCGCCTGTGCCTTCAACGACAACTTTCACGCCGCTGTTCCGTACGGCGAAACGCTCGCCAGCGATGCCGCTGATGTACGCCTCTCCGCCTGTAGCTCCATAGAAAGCGGTGTTGCCGATGATGACGTTGTCCTCCGCTGCAAAGGTTGCCTTTGGCGATGGTGCAACGATGATTTTGCCGCCTGAGAGACCCTTGCCGACATAGTCGTTGGAGTCACCTTCCAGCGAGAGCGTAATGCCTTTCGGTACGAATGCTCCGAAGCTCTGGCCGGCAGAGCCGACAAAGTGCATGGAGATCGTGTCTTCCGGCAAACCTGCCGCGCCGTAACGGCGGGTTACTTCGCTGCCGAGAATCGTTCCGACTACACGATTCGTGTTGCAGATCGGGAACGTCGCTTTAACGTTCTCGCCGTGCTCCAGAGCCGCCTCAGCTGCTGGCAGCAGCGACTGCATGTCGAGCGACAGCTCCAAGCCGTGGTTCTGCTGCTGGACGTTGTAACGAACCGCATCCTGAGGAACCTCAGGCTGATGCAGTAGCGGAGTCAGATCGATACCGCTCAGCTTGTAGCGATCAACCAGCTGTTTGCTCTCCAGCTGATCCACTCGGCCAACCATCTCGTTGATCGTACGGAAGCCAAGCTCCGCCATGTATTCGCGCATTTCCTGGGCAATAAAGCGCATGTAGTTAACGACATGGCCAGGATCGCCCATGAACTTCTTGCGAAGCTCTGGATTCTGCGTTGCCACACCGACCGGACAAGTGTCCAACTGGCAAACACGCATCATGACGCATCCAAGGACAACGAGCGGAGCTGTCGAGAAGCCGTATTCTTCGGCTCCAAGCAGCGTAGCGATCGCGAGATCGCGGCCGTTCATAATTTTGCCGTCAGTCTCAACAACGACGCGGTCGCGAAGATTGTTGAGCATGAGCGTCTGATGAGTTTCGGCCAGGCCGAGCTCCCATGGCAGACCGGCATGGCGCATCGAGTTCATTGGGGATGCACCCGTACCGCCGTCATAACCGCTGACGAGAATGACATCGGCGCGACCTTTTGCCACACCCGCTGCAATTGTACCTACGCCGACCTCGGACACGAGCTTGACGTTGATGCGTGCGCGCGGATTGGCATTCTTCAGATCATGAATCAGCTCTGCGAGATCCTCGATGGAGTAGATATCATGATGCGGCGGCGGCGAAATGAGACCAACACCCGGAGTGGAGCCGCGTACCTCGGCAACCCAAGGATATACCTTGCGTCCTGGGAGCTGTCCGCCCTCGCCCGGCTTGGCACCTTGTGCCATCTTGATTTGAATCTCGTCGGCATTGACGAGATAGTTGCTCGTCACACCGAAGCGGCCCGAAGCTACTTGCTTGATCGCACTGCGGCGGGAATCGCCGTTAGCGTCCGGTACCCAGCGCGCTGGGTCCTCGCCGCCCTCACCCGTGTTGGACTTGCCGCCGATCCGGTTCATCGCAATTGCGAGGCTTTCATGCGCTTCCTTGGAGATCGATCCAAAGCTCATCGCGCCGGACTTGAACCGTTTCATAATATCCTCGATGGACTCAACTTCATCGATTGGCACCGGCTGGCGGTCCCTCTTGAAATCGAGCAGCGAGCGCAGCGTCATGAACTTGCTGTCCTCACCTTGTACGAGATGGGAGAACTTTTTGTACAGCTTGTAGTCATTGGCGCGGGAAGCCATCTGCAGCGTGTGAATCGTCTGCGGGCTGAACAGATGATCCTCTCCGTCTTTGCGCCATTGGTACTCGCCGCCGGAATCAAGCTCCTTCTCTCCGCCCTGCTGTTCGGAGTAGGCACGGTTATGAGGCTTCAGCGTCTCTTGAGCGATAATGTCCAGACCGATTCCGCCGATGCGGGAAGGCGTCCATGTGAAATACTTGTCGACAATGGCTTCCTGCAGACCAACTGCTTCGAAAATTTGAGCGCCACGGTAAGATTGAATCGTAGAGATGCCCATTTTGGAAAGAATTTTCAAGACGCCTTTCGTTGCAGCCTTGATGAAGTTCTTAACGGCCTTCTCATGCGTCACGCCGCGAAGCATGCCTTGGCGAATCATGTCATCCAGCGTCTCGAATGCCAGATAAGGGTTGATCGCGCTCACGCCATAACCAAGCAGCAATGCGAAGTGATGCACCTCGCGCGGCTCGCCCGATTCAAGCAAAATGCTGACGCGGGTACGTGTGCCTTCACGGATGAGATGATGATGCAGGCAAGATACAGCGAGCAACGCCGGAATGGGGCAGTTGTCGCGATCCGATCCGAAGTCGGACAGAATGAGCACGTTATGACCTTTGGCAATGACGCGGTCAGCTGCTTCGCACATCGTCTGCAGCGACTGACGCAAGCCCTTCTCGCCTCCATCCGCAGGGAAAAAGATTGGCAGCGTGATCGACTTGAAGCCTGGACGACGCACATGACGCAGCTTGGCAAACTCCTCATTGGAAAGAATCGGCGAATCCAGACGAATCTGGCGCGCGCTCTCCGGCTCAGGGTTCAGCAGATTGCGCTCCGGTCCGAGCGAGGTGCCGGTAGCTGTAATGATCTCTTCGCGGATCGCATCGATCGGCGGGTTCGTTACTTGTGCGAATAGCTGCTTGAAGTAGCTGTACAGACGCTGCGGCCGCTCTGACAACACAGCCAGCGGAGAGTCATAACCCATGGAGCCGACCGGTTCAACACCGGACGAAGCCATTGGCTCAAGCACTTTGCGCAGATCTTCGAACGTATAACCAAACGATTGCTGACGCTGCTGTACCGTTGCGTGCTCCAGCTCAGGCAGCTCCGGTGCATCTGGCAGATCGGACAAGCTGATCAGATTATCGTCAAGCCACTGCCCGTAAGGCTTCTCGGAAGCAATCCGATCCTTAACCTCTTCATCAGAGACGATGCGGCCTTCCTTCGTATCAACGAGCAGCATCCGGCCTGGACGCAGGCGGTCTTTGTAAAGAATATCCTCTGGCTCAACGTGAACCGTACCTGCCTCGGAGCCGAGAATGATGACATCGTCCTTGGTTACATAATAACGAGCTGGACGCAGACCGTTGCGATCGAGTACAGCGCCGATCTGGGTGCCATCAGTAAACGCCATCGCGGCTGGCCCGTCCCACGGCTCCATCAGGCAGCTGTGGTATTCGTAAAATGCTTTTTTCTCCGGGTTCATATCTTCATGGTTGGACCAAGGCTCAGGCACCATCATCATCGCCACATGCGGCAGCGAGCGACCAGCCAGATAGAGGAACTCCAGCGTGTTGTCGAACATCGCGGTATCAGAACCGTCCGGGTTGATGATTGGCTTGATTTTATCCAGGTCCTCGCCGAACAGCTCGGAAGCGAACAGCGACTGGCGGGCATGCATCCAGTTGACGTTGCCGCGCAGCGTGTTGATCTCACCGTTGTGGATCAGGTAGCGGTATGGATGCGCGCGTTCCCAGCTCGGGAACGTGTTCGTGCTGAAACGGGAGTGAACGAGCGCAATCGCTGTTTCCATCGTTTCATCGTTGAGGTCGACGTAGAAGGAGCGTACTTGCTCCGTCGTCAGCATGCCTTTGTAAACGATCTTTTTGGAGGAGAAGGATGGGAAGTAGAACATGTCCCCGCCCTCAAGTCCGGCATAGCGAATTGCCAGCTCAGCACGCTTGCGAATGATGTACAGCTTGCGTTCAAAAGCCAACTCATCCGCGAGTGCCGCATTGCGGGAAACAAACACTTGGCGCACATAAGGCTTGGCCTTAAGCGCGGACTCTCCGAGCTTCTCGTCATTAGTTGGAACGGTACGCCAGCCGATCAGTCCCTGGCCCTCCTCGGCAATGATCGCCTCAAGCTTGGCCTCAAGCGCTTCGCGCACAGCCGCATCCTGCGGCAGAAACAGCATACCGACCGCATAATCACCCTCAGCAGGAAGCTGAATACCATCGCGGTTCATCTCACGCTTGAAGAAACCATGCGGAATCTGCAGCATGATGCCTGCGCCGTCGCCGGTGTTGGGCTCGCTGCCCTGTCCGCCGCGGTGCTCCATATTCTCGAGGACGGTCAGCGCCTGTTGAATGATCGTGTGGGATTTGAATCCCTTGATATGAGCGACAAAACCCATGCCGCAAGCATCTTTTTCGAACTGAGGATCGTAGAGGCCTTGTTTCGGCGGCAATCCAGTCATTTTACTGTTCATCGGATGCAACCTTTCTGTCGGAGGATGGATATAAAAACGGACAGCAGCGAAGGCTTCATATTATATAGACATCTTCATTCCGGATGGCTTTCCGATGAATAAAGATGCATATTAATACATATCCATTAACTGCCGTCCCGTAATTAATAGGGCAGAAATCGGTCGGTTCTCCGGGGGCAAAACCCCGTCAAAAGATAGGCCGGTTGATATAGTTATTCCTTGATTTTATCACTTGGAACGAGGTATATCAATTTAATCTTTTTATGAACATGATTACGATCTCTAATCAAGACGACTCGCTTCCCTTGTGCGACAAGGGTTTGAAGGCTCTCCCCCCATACTTTGCCACGCTACAGCGGCGCTTCTGCATTCATCCTATCATACGGCTTGGCCCCTTGGGTATACCAAGTTTAAGGAATTGCGAATCTTCCCGAATCTTGACACCTGGCGTCAGATTGAAGTCATGCAAAAGATGTATACTCATGCAAATTTTCCGACTAAAACTACATGCTTCGAAGCTTGAAAATGATGTAAACGCTATCTTGCTGTCAGCTTGTCGGAAGGATTATGCTATCAGTATTCCGACGCTACCGCCCGCAACTGATCAGCCGCGCGACCCGCCCAGCGCTGCAGCCGCTCCAGCTCCTCTAATGCCTGTTGCACCGCGCGATCGCGGGATTCATTGTAGTCGGGCAGTGCGGACGCTGCGAATGGTTTGATTTCCCGGTTCAATACAAGAGCCTTCTCCCGGTGGGCCAGAGCTTTCCGCTCATGGAAAAAAGGTACATCCGGATTATACGGATTATGCAGATCCCCTTGCTCGGGATGCCGCAGTACCGCCAACGTCTCCACGACGCTGCGCGGGGTGCCCTCCTCAACAATTCGTCCCGCATATTCGCCTGTTTTATAGGAAAACTGTACCCATTCTTCCTTCGCTGAGGTCTGTTGTTCCGATGTCATATCAGCATCCGCTCCTTTATCGATTCTCCCCACAGAATATAGGAAGCTGCTCTCGGAGACAAGCGACCAAGCCCGAGCTTGTCTTCTATACCGTGCTCGTCGTAATATTGGAAGAGAGAAAAGTAGGTGAGTGCATGCGTAAAAAAAGAGTGCTTCTGCTCTCGGAGGGGTTCGGGTCCGGTCATACCCAGGCGGCATATGCGCTCGCTGCCGGCCTAAGGCAGCTGTCACCGGATGTCCAGACCCGAGTGCTGGAGTTGGGCAAATTCCTGAATCCGGTGTTAGCCCCCCTTATTATGTCTGCTTATCGCAAGACAGTCGGCAAACAGCCTAAGCTGGTAGGCATGATGTACCGCACCAACTATAAGCGTTCTTTCAACCGGTTCACGCAGCTTGCCATTCACCGGATCTTCTATACCCAGACCGAGCAGGTCATCCAGCAGCTCAGGCCTGAGATCATCATCTGCACGCATCCAGCTCCCAACGCCGCAGTGGCCCGTCTTAAGAGGCTTGGACTCGACATCCCGCTGTATACGCTGATTACGGATTATGACGCGCACGGAACTTGGGCAAATACGGAAGTCAATCACTACCTCGTGTCCATACCCGTTGTCAAAACAAAGCTGATGGCGAGAGGGATTCCGCCTGCGCGCATTGAAGTGACCGGCATTCCTGTCCACCCTCAGTTCTGGCAGTCTCAGGACCAGGCGGAGGCGCGGAGCGAGCTCGGCCTGATAAATATGCCTACCGTGCTCATTATGGGCGGAGGCTGGGGGCTGATGGAGGAAGAAGACGGGTTCTTTACTTACATGACCAAATTTCGTGACGAGGTACAGATGATTTTCTGCTGCGGCACCAACGAGAAATCGAGGGAGAGCATGCTGGCCGACAAGCGCTTCGTCCATCCCAACATCCATGTACTCGGCTTCACACGCGAGATCTCCAAGCTGATGGACGCCGCCGACTTGCTCGTTACCAAGCCTGGCGGCATGACATGTACAGAAGGGATGAGCAAGGGCATCCCCATGCTGTTCTACAAACCGATTCCCGGCCAGGAGGAAGAGAATCTGGAGTATTTTGTGGGCAACGGCTTCGGTGAAATGATGCATTCAATGGGTACGATTGATCGATGGTTCCGCCAGATCCAGGAGCCGTACAGCTCCGGCCAGCACCGCCAGCGACTACAGTCCAAGAGCAGCCAGCAGTACGATCCGCTGGAATGCCCTACTGCCGTGCTGAGGCTGATGAAATGAATATAAGTGAAGCTTAAATTTTTGATTAAGGGGACGGGAAGCCGCCCCCTCCCTTTTTGAAATTTTTGAACAACAAGAATAGACTTGCAACTCTTTAGGAAGACCACCGAGGAGATGAATATATGGACAACAAAGCATTGGATGGAAAAACGGTAATCGTAAGGCTAGAAATTGAATCGGGCACCAACTTCAGCTCGGTCGTTTCTGCAATCGAGGCTGCCGGGGGCGACGTGATCGCCATTGACGTAATTCAGACGAGCAAGGGCAGCACGACTCGCGACCTTACAGTCAAAGTAAAGGACACAGGAACGACAGAAAGGCTAGGCAAGTCGCTGGGGCTTCTGAGCGGAATCCGGGTCATCAATACATCCGACCGTACATTCCTGCTTCATCTTGGCGGCAAAATTACCATCCAGCCCAAAACCCCGATTCAGAACCGGGATGATCTGTCGAGGGTATACACTCCAGAAGTGGCACGTGTTTGCACAGCCATCTACGAAGATCCGTCCAAAGCGTTCTCGCTGACGATTAAACGTAACACGGTTGCCGTCGTCTCCGACGGAAGCGCAGTTCTCGGACTCGGCAATATCGGGCCGGAAGCAGCAATGCCCGTTATGGAAGGCAAAGCGATGCTGTTCAAGCAATTTGCCGATGTGGATGCTTTTCCGATCTGTCTGGACACCCAAGATACCGAAGCAATCATTGCTGCAGTGAAAGCGATTGCACCTGGTTTTGGCGGCATCAACCTGGAGGACATTTCTTCCCCTCGCTGCTTTGAGATTGAAGAGCGGCTGCGTGAAGAGCTCAACATCCCGGTTTTCCACGATGACCAGCACGGCACCGCCGTCGTGTTGTACGCAGGCTTGATCAACGCGCTGCGCCTGACTGGCAAGCGGATTGAAGATGCTCGCATCGTTGTATGCGGAATTGGAGCGGCAGGTACAGCCTGCACCAAAATGCTCATCGCCGGAGGAGCCCGTAACGTGCTTGGCGTTGATCGTGACGGGATTTTAACAGCTGATCGCGATTACGCCCATCCAATGTGGAATTGGTACGCAGCCAACACGAATCCGGAGCGCATGACCGGCGGCCTCGCCGACGCGCTGCGTGGTGCGGATGTATTCATCGGCCTGTCGGCCGGGGGCATTCTCAAGCGCGAGATGGTACTTACGATGAACGAGCAGCCGATCGTATTCGCTATGGCGAACCCTGACCCGGAAATTCGGCCCGAGGACGCGGAGGACATCGTAGCCGTCATTGCTACTGGCCGTTCGGATTTCCCGAACCAGATCAATAATGTACTTTGCTTCCCAGGTATTTTCCGCGGTGCGCTGGATTGCCGTGCCGTAACGATCAATGAAGAAATGAAGCTGGCCGCAGCTGAAGCGATCGCCTCCACCGTAGGCGAAGATGAGCTTAGCCGCAGCTACATTATTCCGAGCGTGTTCAACACGAAGGTAGTTGAAGAAGTTCGTCGGCGCGTTGTGCAGGCGGCCCGCGCCAGCGGCGTCGCTCGCCGGAATCCGAAGGAGTAGCGGCGGCGACTTAGCTCGGCGTTATGCGAGGGCGCAGCAATGGCGCGAAGCAAGTAGCTTGAACTACTTGCTTCGCCCGCTTCACTTGATAAAGGCGCGCTCAAGTAACTTGGACTACTTGCTTCGCACATTTCTCTCGATAAAGGCTCGCTCAAGTAGCTTTTACTACTTGCTTCGCCCGCTTCACTCGATAAAGGTGCGCTCAAGTAGCTTGGACTACTTGCTTCGCACATTTCTCTCGATAAAGGCTCGCTCAAGTAGCTTTTACTACTTGCTTCGCCCGCTTCACTCGATAAAGGTGCGCTCAAGTAGCTTGGACTACTTGCTTCGCACATTTCTCTCGATAAAGGCTCGCTCAGGTAACTTCTACTACTTGCTTCTCCCGCTTCACTCGATAAAGGCGTGATCAAGTAGCTTGGACTACTTGCTTTGCCTGCTTCACTCGATATAGACGCGCTCAAGTAGCTTGGACTACTTGCTTTGCCTGCTTCACTCGATATAGACGCGCTCAAGTAACTTGGACTACTTGCTTCGCACATTTCTCTCGATAAAGGCTCGCTCAGGTAACTTCTACTACTTGCTTCGCCCGCTTCACTCGATAAAGGCGCGCTCAAGTAACTTGGACTACTTGCTTCGCCCGCTTCACTCGATAAAGGCGCGCTCAAGTAGCTTTTACTACTTGAGCGCGCCTTATTAACTACGTCGGTGCTTCATACCTACGAACATCCAAATCAAAAAAGCCGTCTCAGAAAGTGGAAGCTGGCTTCCATTCTCATGAGACGGCTTTTTGATTTCCATCGGAAATTTGGATCAAACTTGAATCAATTACAATGCACTTCCGCCAAACATGAATCGATCCTTCCAAGTCGAATTCTGCGGAATTTCTGTAACTTGCACGCCGCCAGACTCCTTGGAGTAAGTCTGCAGAATTTTGTTATCACCAAGGTAAATGCCTACATGCGAGATCAGCGAAGTGTCCAGTCGTTCCTCCGCAGTCATATCCTTGCTAATTGCCGAGGTCGTAAAGAATAAGAGATCGCCTCTCTTCAAGCTGCTCCAGTCCATCGCATACCCGCCCTTATTCTTGACGTGCAGCCCTTGTCCACGGGAGTCAGCGTGCAAAGTTATATCAAGGGCATCGATAAAGGCTTGTCTCACAAAGTCCGAACAGTCAAAGGTCGTTGTATCGCTGCGGTTGGAACCGAATTCATATGGTGTGCCCAAATACTTCAGTCCTGCGGCTATAACAGCCTCCAGTTCGGTCGAAGCAAGTTCCCCAGAAACGGAATTGTCACTGCCTGGGGTAGCCGAAGGTGGAGAAATTGGTACTGGCGTCGGTGCAGGTGTTGGCGTTGCAGAAGGCGATGGACTGATGGGAAGTGTCCCAGTGACGCTAGTGTACTTCGTATCGGAGCTCACAAAGCCAATTTCACCTGATGTGTCCCGAATCTGATACCAGCTGCGATTTGTGACGGCAATAATCTGTATAACCTCACCTGTCTTGAGATAGCGAATTCGCTCGTCCGATGTGGATGGTCCCTGACGCAGCGCCACAGTAGAGACAACTTGTCCATTCGACTCAAAGCCAGGAACTACAGTAGACATTGGCGTCGACATCGGAGCCTTGCTCGGCGTTGGTGTCGGTGCTTTGCTCGACGTCGGAGCCTTGCTCGGCGTCGGCGTTGGTGTTGGTGTTGATGTCGGTGCTTTGCTCGACGTCGGAGCCTTGCTCGGCGTTGGTGTCGGTGTCGGTGTTTTGCTCGACGTCGGAGCCTTGCTCGGCGTTGGCGTTGGTGTCGGTGCTTTGCTCGACATCGGAGCCTTGCTCGGCGTCGGCGTTGGTGTCGGTGCTTTGCTCGACGTCGGAGCCTTGCTCGGCGTCGGCGTTGGTGTCGGTGCTTTGCTCGACATCGGAGCCTTGCTCGGCGTCGGCGTTGGTGTCGGTGCTTTGCTCGACATTGGAGCCTTGCTCGGCGTCGGCGTTGGTGCCGGCGCTTCACTCGACGTCGGTGTCGGCGCTTTGCTCGGTAGATCGCTAATTAGCTTAATATATTTGGAATCGGAACTTATGTATCCAGTGCTGCCCTGCTCATCCTTGATCCGATACCAGTAAGGTGTAGGAACGGAAAGAATCTGGACGGTATCGCCCTTCTTGAGATAACTGAGTCGGTCGCTCGTGGTCGAGGCGCTCGCTCGCATTGTGAGTGTAGCCAGGATCTCCGCATCCGCTTCAGTCTTCGACTTGCGGTCGACCTCTTTTTCTTCGATGATACTTATGTATTGGCTCGATGAAGAAACATAACCGATCCTGCCTCCGCTGTCTTTGACCTTGATCCAGCTGCCATTCTCACGGCTTAATACATTCAAGGTCTCTCCTTTGGCGATCAGTTTCAATACCTTGCCCTTCGTAGAAGGTTCGGCTCTAAGGTTAATGGAAGACTTAGTCACAGCGGCTTGGGAGGCAGTGCTGGCGTGGGTCAGCGGCGCTGCTGCCAGCAGCATGCCAGCGGCCAGAACAGCAGCGATAGGCTTTCTCATTCGATCACGACTCCTCATCTGGTAATATTTATATTGTCGATAGTCAAGATCAGCAGCAGAAGCTTAGACCTGCTCTGATTCTATCGGCATTTAACGGGGCGACTTTTAGGCTTGTCCTGTAGAATTCACAGCGTTTTTGCGAAGTATTGGATTCTATTGTAAATTCTTGTGAACGAATGCGCATCGACCCTTGCTCCCATTTCTTGCCTAAGTTTAGGTCGGGCGCCCCTCGTATTTCATAGAAGCCGTCATGTCCCCCATATGTAAATAAACAAAACAAGCCTTTCGAATCGCGAGTTCGCGATTTGAAAGGCTTGTTTGACAATCAATATGAATTCTTCATCAGTGGCGCCTAGTTATTGCGCGGCTGCTTCACTTGAATTCTTCGCCAGTAGCGCCTAGCTTTTGTTCGGTTGCTTCACTTGAACTCTTCGCTGGAGGCACCAAGATATTCCTCAATTACTCCATCTGAATTCTTCGCAAGCAGCCCACTCTATTTCTCGCCGCCCACTGCACTCACATTCTTCGCATGCGGCCGATCAGCCACCCACTGCACTCACATTCTTCGCATGCGGCCGATCAGCCACCCACTGCATTCACATTCATCGCATGCAGCCGATCCTCTGTTCACTGCACTTACATTCCACCCGCTCAGGCTAGCTCGCAAGGTTCCACATGAACGTGGACATGCATAATGTCATGCTTGCGCTCCATCCGCCGCTCGATCTCGTCGCTGATCCGATGGCTTTCCACCAAGCTCAGCTTGGCATCCACAAGTACGATCACATCGATGAGCACATGGCTGCCGTGTACGCGAGCTTTGAGATCCTTAATCGATTTGACGCCCTCCACCTTTTCAATGGAGCTTCTCAGCGTCAGCAGCTCAACATCATCGAAGCCGTCCGTCAGCGCATGTGTAGAGCTGTAGAAGATATCCCATGCCGTTTTGCAAATGATTATACCGACCGCAATTGCAGCCACCGCGTCCAACCAGTTCAGTCCAAGTGCAGCGCCGCCGATGCCGACTGCAGCACCGATACTCACGAGCGCATCGGACAGATTGTCCTTGGCCGCTGCATCCAGCGCTTGGCTCTTGATCTGCGCAGCAAGCTTGCGATTGTACATATAAACCCCGTACATCGCAATTGCAGATACGATCGCTACGACTGCCGACAGAATATTAGGTGCTTCCTCCCGACCTTTAAACAACGATTGAACAGAGCTTATGAGCACCTGCAAGCCCACCGTCGCCATAATGAAAGAGGCGATGAGCGAGGCAATCGTCTCTGCCCTGAAATGGCCGTATGGATGGTCTTTGTCCGGCGGCTTTTGCGCAATACGCAGGCCGATCAGCACGGCAAAGGATGCTACGATATCGGTCAAGTTATTGAAGCCGTCCGCAGTAAGAGCCTCTGAGGCGAAAAAATACCCAGCCGCAAGCTTAGCAGCTGACAGTATCAGATAGGCTGCTATGCTGACCCAGGCGCCTCTTTCCCCTTTACGCATATCGGCGTATTGTTGTTCGGTTGACACTGATTTTCTTCCCCTCTCAAAGCAACTTCTCCTACCTTAACTTTGTGATCCCTAGTGGGTCTAGAGAAACATTGTTGTCCTAGTGCGCCTTTTTGTGGTTCCGCGCAACACTTTCAGCCTTGAGCAACGGGGATTAGGTTGCCCAGTGACTGGTATTTTCACCCTTGCCGTTAATGAAATTTTTGCACCCCATTAGCAAAAAAAATATTCACGCAGAGCAAAAAAAGGCCTATGCCAGTGGCCCTTCCCTCCTCGTTCTTCAATTGAACACAAAAGAAACCCTGCCGTCTTGAAACAAGACGTGGGTTTCTCAACACTCTGATGGCCTCATCAAGAGGCCTCCTCATTCAATTATCTATGCTACTACGGTTTCTCATGTTCATTTGCAACTCTCTCGCTATCCGCCATCCCGTGTATCCGCCTCGCTACTGCCAGGAAGCGAGCTCGCTTCCGCAGCGCGTGCAGCGTCGGGCATCCAGCGGATTCTCGGCCTTGCAGCGGCCGCATAAAACATGCACCTGGCCTTCCAGCTGCAGCGGCGGCAATACGCTTTCCTCGGGAAATGCCGCGCCACAGTCCCGGCAGAAATGCGCCTGATGATCGGCCTCACGTCCGCAGGCCGAGCACGCTTTGAGCGCCTTGAGCCTGCGAATCTGCCCTTCTAGCTGCGTAATCTGTCCCTCTGCGGCGACGATCTGCTGGCAGAGCTGGAACGCCTTATCATGTGAACTGGCGATATTGTCCTTCATATAAGCGGTGAATACTGCTTCGCCTATTTCCTTCTTGTACCGCGAAATGTCGCGCTGCCTTAGCGCAACCTGTGATTTTAGCCGAGCAGTCTCCATCGTCTGCTGCGCCGCTTTGGCTGCTTCAGCGGCACCCTGCTTCATTTTATCAAATATGGACATGCTTCCACTCCCCGCTCCCGGAATGAGGGTTCTGACTCTAGGCTACAACATCCCATGCTTGACCGGCAACTGCAACAATCACCCACATCATCCCGGCTTTCTCCTATAAATTAGGCCAAGGCATGACAATTGTCATATCGGATCACTGACGCATATGACTGCCGCACCCGGTTTCGGGTCAGTATACTTGATGTAATAGCCTGAGTGGATTTTACACTCTCGCATCCAGGAGGCAGCCATGTCACAAACGAAACAGCTACGTAAAATGATCGCTCCCTTTGAGCAAAACAATCAGTCTGCCAGCATTCGTCAACTGTTCAACACGCTGCCACCTTTTCTCCTGTTGTGGCTCGCCGCTTACGCCAGCCTGCAGGTTTCCTATGCCTTGACATTATTATTCGCCGCTCTTTCTGCCGGATTTCTGATCCGCAGCTTCATTATTTTTCATGACTGTTGTCACGGGTCGTTTTTCCGCAACCGCCGGGCTAATGATATTACCGGGACGATATTGGGCATCCTGACCATGTTCCCCTATGAACAGTGGAAGCATAGCCATAATATCCATCATGCCGGCAGCGGCAACCTCGAAAAGCGCGGCACGGGTGACATGTGGCTGCTAACCGTTCGCGAATACGAAGAAGCTTCAACTTGGACGAAAATTCGTTACCGCATTTACCGCAACCCGCTCGTACTGTTTGGAATTGGTCCTTTCGCCTTGGTTGTGCTCGGCTACCGCTTCAACGCCAAGGGAGCTAGGCGCAAAGAGCGGATGAACACGTATCTGACCAACGTAAGCATCGTTGTCCTATTCGCTCTCGTCATCTGGGCGATCGGCTGGCAGGCGTTCCTGCTCGTACACGTTCCGGTATTCTGGATTTCTGGAGCTGCTGGTATTTGGCTGTTCTACGTGCAACATCAGTTCGAAGACTCTTACTTCGAGCATCAGGAAGACTGGGATTATGTGAAAGCCGCTGTAGAAGGCAGTTCCTACTATAAATTGCCCCGATGGATGCAGTTTCTGACTGGCAACATCGGCTTCCATCATGTGCATCATCTGAGCCCGCGCGTACCGAACTATTACTTGCAGCAGGCGCATGAAGCTGCCCCACCGCTCGCCCATGCGACGACGATCACACTCGGCACCAGCCTGCAGTCGCTCCGCTTCAACCTTTGGGATGACGAGCGCCGCCAGTTCGTTAGCTTCCGCGAAGGCATCCGCCGCATAGCCGAAGGACGCCAATCCGGCAAGTCTGCTGGTCAGAACACTGACAAAGCCTCTCCAGCGCAGACGATAAACCCGCCAGTTGTTGTCCTGAAAACAAACGACAAAGCCGCTTCCGGCAGCTAAAATATTAACAAGAACGGCAAGGGGCTTCTGCTCCTTGCCGTTCTCTCCGTCCGATGCATGTCCATAGAAAAATATGCTACACTGGCAATATAATCTACTTAGCGCCGGCGTGCGGCAAGGAGCCGATCCGACATGCAACAAAAATGGCATCAGGTCATTCCGAGAAACACGGGTCTGGGACCCTATATTTGGTTGGCCTTTATTATTCTGCCTTTTTATTTTATTTTCCGCTTCTCGGATACGGCAAGCATCATTGTCGGCAGCCAGATGGTTGCCGTCTTTTTTTTCCTACATCAGCTGACGCGGAAGGGCCGCGGTTGGCGGATGTATACGGCCCTCTCCATTCAGATGGCCATCTCAGCTCTAATGACGGTTTATTTCCATTACCCCTACTTCGGCTTTTTCCTGGCGTTCTACATCGGCAATACTCGCAGCAGAGGCGGGTTTCTGAGTCTGTACATCGTGCACCTGGTGCTCGTTGCCGTTTCGATCTACACTACCTATGCAATGAAAAACGCCTTTTTCGTTCAACAGTCGCCGTTCATCGTCATTCTACTGCTTGGGGTTTCGGTGATGCCGTTCAGCCGCTACAACTGGCTTAAGCAGGAACGGCTCCAGGATCAGTTGGAAGACGCCAACAAACGCATCTCCGATCTGCTCGTGCGGGAGGAGCGGCAGCGTATCGCACTGGATCTGCATGATACACTCGGCCAACAGCTGTCGCTCATCCGCCTCAAAAGTGACCTCGCCGGGAAGCTTGTCAACAAAGATCCAGAGCGGGCGCGCAATGAGATGGCTGATGTGCATCAGACGGCGCGAATCGCGCTTCAGGAAGTCAGAGACATGGTTTCCCATATGCGCGGCGCAAGGCTCGAGGATGAACTAGGTCGAGTGGGTCAAATTCTCAAAGCCGCAGAAATCGAGTTTATCCTTGAAGGCGACTCCAAGCTTTCCCATACTTCCCGCTTTACCGAGAATGTGCTGAGCATGTGCATCAAGGAAGCTGTCACTAATGTCGTGAAGCATAGCCGAGCAAGCTGCTGCCTCGTTCGCATCGAGCAAAAGCCAGATCTGATCCGGGTGCTTGTCAAAGATAATGGCGTCGGTCTTAAACCTCGTAAAGCGTTGGATCGTGGGAACGGCCTGCAAGGCATGAAGGAGCGGCTGGAATTTATCAACGGAAGCTTGGAAATAACAGGAAATGAAGGCACAGCCATACACATGAAAGCCCCCCACAACATCAGCCGGAGGGAAAAGGAGGATACCCTATGATCCGCATCGTTCTGGCCGAAGACCAGCGACTACTGCTTGGCGCGCTCGGCTCTTTAATCGATTTGGAGGAAGATATGCAGGTCGTCGGCCAGGCGGCCAACGGTCAGGCGGCCGTCGAGCTCGTGAGCAGGCACAAACCGGATATTTGTATCATGGACATCGAGATGCCTGTGATGAACGGGCTGGAGGCCGCCGAGAAACTGAAGGAAAGCGGCTGCAAGGTGATGATTCTGACCACGTTTGCCCGGTCAGGATATTTCGAACGAGCGCTCAAGGCAGGCGTCCAAGCCTATCTTCTTAAAGACAGCTCTAGTGAGGAGCTAGCCATCTCAATCCGCAGCGTCATGGAGGGCCGCAGGCTGTATGCTCCGGAGCTCGTGGACGAGGTGTACAATGAAGGCAATCCACTCACCGAGCGGGAACGCGAAGTAATGGAGCTTGTATCCGCAGGCAAAAACACGAAGGAAATAGCCAGCCAGCTGTATCTGTCCAGCGGAACGGTACGCAATTACATCTCGGTCATTCTGGACAAACTGGGCGTAAGCAATCGAATCGAAGCCGTTTCCCGCTTCAAAGAAAAGGGCTGGTTTAAGTAAAACCCCTACGTCCTTAAATAACCTGTCATGCAGCTACGCTCGCAATCTTAGATAGCCGTCCCGATGCTCCTTTTTCAGAAGTTTTACTCTGCAGCCTTTCATCCCCGGATGATTGGCTTTTTTGCTGTATACGCAATAATAACCATATGTACATATTTCCAGAAAAGGATGTGCAAACTAACCCATACCAAATCTCTTGTCAAAAGGGAGCGTCTGCCATGTCACGCCTGCTGGCCAGCCTGCACCGCCTGCACACCGAAAAAGAAAGCGGCAGGCTACTTGAAGAGCTCAACGACCTTTTTAATGACTCATTTGACTATGTATCCACTAAAATCGGAAATAGCGGCGATAACGAGGTATACCTCTGTTATTTTGCTACCCTCTGCCAAAACTCCAGGCTGCGCTTTGCGTTCGACGAAGATGAATCCAGTCTGGCGATTCGGTTGAAAGAGTACGAGGGGACTCCAGTCTCTGAGGGTGACACGAAAAAATGTGAACTTGCGCTATGCAGCGGATCGGCTGTGTTATGCTTTCGCGGCTCTACGACAGGTCTTATTCTCAATCTTCAGGAAGTTCAGCAGCGCAGCCTCGACTCACCTTATACTGAGACGGTTTTGCAAGGTCCCCTTTATGCATTCAATGAGAATTTGGAGGTCAATGCGGCGTTGATCCGCCAGCGGTTACGCACGTCCCAGCTCAAGGCTTGGGAAACGACGGTCGGACGTTCCACCAACACGAGGATATTCGTAGTCTACTGTGCTGATGTGGTCGATAAGTCTTGCCTGGCTCAAGTCAAAAAGCTGCTGTCTGAGATGGACGCCGAGGGCATCCAAGATACCGGCGAGTTGCTCCGCCTGCTGGATAAGAAGCGGTTTATGCGGCTGTTTCCAAAAGCGATTTTGACCGAAAGGCCGGATCGTGTAACATCTGATCTCCTTCGAGGCAAGCTCACAATTCTCGTAGACGGCTCTCCCTTCGCTTTGGTTCTACCTGCTGTCTACACGGATTTTTGGCATTCTCCGGAGGACAGTTATGTCAATCCTTATGTATCGATTTTTCAAAATACCCTTCGCTTTCTAGCCATGTCAGTCAACTTGTTTCTGCCCGCATTCTATGTGGCGCTTACCTCCATAAATGTAGATGTCAACCGGCTGGAAATTAGTCTTGCTGCAGCGGCCAGCCGAGAAGGTGTGCCTTATCCGGTGTTTATTGAGACGATGCTTATGTTGATCATGATCGATTTCATTACGGAAGCAGGAACTAGGCTGCCAAAGGCAATCAGTTCTACCGTGACGATGGTCGGCGGTGTCGTGCTCGGACAAGCGATCATCCAGGCCAATATCGTGAGCAATCTGCTCGTTATCATCGTAGCGGCGACCGCTATTGCTAACTTTATCGTTATCGATTACCAGATGGGGCTGGTACAGCGGGTGCTCAAATATTTCACTGTCATCGGGGCGGCGGTTGCCGGTGTGCTCGGTATCGTCTTCTGCGTTGCCTGCCTTGTGTTCTATTTAAGCAGCTTGGAATCTTTCGGCACGCCCTATATGACGTCCATGCTGCCCCGTAAGGGAGGAAGAAAATGAATAAAACCATTTCGCTGACTGGTTATGAAATGTTCTCTTTGCAAGTTCTATATGTAGGCGCCTCCGCAGGCTTCCTCTATCCTAGTCTGCTGATTAACAGCACAACCGGTCCGCTCTGGGCACCTATTTCTGTATGGGCGCTTTTAGCTTTTTCCAGCTGTATCCTGTATAGCCGTATGCTATTAAAGCTTCGCGGCAAAGAGCTCGTTCCAATCATTGTAAGCTCTCTTGGGAAGCCGGCCGCGATTATGCTGCTATTGCCTATATTGCTGTTCGTCATCGCAGCCATAACCGTCATGCTACGCTCTTTCACGGAACTAATTACGATGACTTTATTGCCGACCACCCCACTGCTTTTCCTGAACTGCATGATCTTTGCCTCATCGGGCTTGGCAGCAGCAGGACTAATGGCCATTATCCGCGCTGCCAAAGTGATATTTCTCTTGGCTGTAGGAATGATCGTGTTTCTTTTGCTGGTCGGAACGAGCGGCTCCCATTGGGAGCTTGGCGGCCCTTGGTTTCGAATGAGTGCGGACTTTTTCACAGACGGCGATTTCTACGGAGGCTCCTTCGTCTGGATGGGATTTACCTATATCGCCATGATTGCTCCTTTTTCAATCGAGCAAGCGCGGCTCTACCAAAAAGGCAATATGATAGCGCTCGTACTATCCGTCCTTATGGTGGCCTGTTTCATATACATCCCCGTTATGACATTTGGCAGGGAGATGAGCAGTAGGCTGACATTCCCATTTGTCTCGAAGATGGACTCGATTTATCAATACTGGATTATCCTCGAGAACCTCACAGCGATATTCTTATCTTCTACGATGTTATGTTTGCTGCTTGTCATAGCGCTAAAGCTCAAAGCTCTGATGAGCATCACGACCAGCATTTGGCCAAAAGTTTCAATAAAGTGGGGGTTAGCCGTCGTAACGGTCATCGTTTACATCGCTGCAGAACTTATTCCAGAGTGGAGAGATTTGGAAAAATGGGTGTTTAACAGCTATTTTCTCCGCTTCTACGCGATGTTTGTCTTTCCTGGGATTACATTGGCCGGGCTGCATTTCAAGCAGAGAAAGGCGGGGGGAGCATGACTTTACTCCAAAGAACGCAACGTCCCACTGCAATGTTAGCTGCAGCCCTCTGCCTGCTTCTCACGGGTGGCTGCTGGGACTCCAAAGATGTGGACAACCGCATGTTAGTCGGAGCAATCGGTATTGAAAGTACGAAAGACGGCCGGCTGAATGCCTGGTTTCGCATGCCATTGACCACTTCGACAATCGGAAATGAAAAAGACACTTTTTTCTCGCTCATTCAACATGGGGAAACGGTCATGGACGCGATCAACAAGCTACAGTACAAGCTTCCCAAAGCACTGGACGTTTCCTCTACTCGAGCCGTGATGTTGAGCAAAGATATCGCCAATACCGGGCTGATGCCCTATTTGGAATTCGCCGTCCGCGACCGTTCTGTTCCTCTTGATGCCGTTATCGCCATCGTTGATGGAAATATGCATTCGATCTTTGTACGTTCCAATCCTATCGGAGAATTGACGGGAATTTACGCCAAGTTATACTTCGAACCTTATGCGGGAGGCATCCCCCGTAAAAACAAAGCCATGCTGTGGGAAGTCTATTCCAAGCTGCTTAATCCACTGCAAGCCAATCTGATTCCCGTGCTTAAGGAAGACAAAAAAAGTCTCTTTACCCAGATCGGCAACGCCTACTTTGTCGAAGATAAAATCGCCGGCATGCTCACGATGGATGAAACGCTCATTTATGAGATGATTACCCAACGGCTGGTTCATTCCGAAATTGTGCTGATGAGCCGCTCCGACCTCAAAGTCGTCCACAAAAAAACTCGTATCAAGACCAAACTGGTCAACGGAAAACCGGTGATCAAAGTTTCCATCTGGGTTAGCGTAGCGTTGACGGACAAATCCCACAGGGAGATAAATGTCACTGAAAACACCATCAAAACGGAGTTAAACGAACTATTGCAAAAGCTGACCCAGTCCATGCTGAAAAAAACCCAGAGCAGCGGCTCCGATATCGTCGGTTTTGGCAACTGGTACCGCGGCAGATTAAGTCCAGACAAATATACAAGCTGGCCGGAACTTTACAGAGAAGCCGACATCGATGTTGAATACCACGTAAGGCTTCGCAATACAGGTTTGCAATTCCTGGATTAACTAAATAGGTTAAAAGCCGGACGCATGGGATGGCGTCCGGCTAACTTTGTATTCGTGTGGTTATTTTTTCAGGGAGAGCAGACTTTCCTTAACGAACTCAAATTGTTTGTCCAGAGAAATCGGGTCATTGAAGTAGGCGCCTTTGGCGTTCAGTTGGAACACACGCCCTTCTTTAACGGCAGGAAGGGATTTCCAAAGTTTATTGTCATAAACGACCTTCGGGTCGGCGTCATCACCTGACCATGGGCTAGTAAAAATAATATCGCCAGCATATTCCGGAAGCTTTTCCAGGGAGATTTCAGCCCAGCCTGTGCCGCTGTCGATTGCTTCTTTCTGCGCGATTGCAGGAGCTTTAAGACCGAATTCACCATAGATAATCTCGCCGCTGCGACCAAAGTTATGTCCGAATACATACAGCCCCTTGGCAAAAGGGTTCAAAATAGAAACGGTGCGATCTCCGACTGCTTCTACGATCCCGGGTTTGGCCTCAGCAATTTTGGCATCCCATTGATCGATCCACTCCTGGGCTTTTTTCTCTTGTCCTGTCAGAACACCGAATTCCTTAAGCTGCTCTTTGTAGTTTTTGAGGCCATATTGGACCGCAACTGTCGGAGCGATTTTCTCCAACTTTTCCAGACCTTCTCCGCCGCTGAACATAATAATAAGGTCTGGATCAAGCGCGATAATTTTTTCTACTTCACCGCCGCTTCCGACATTCCCTACTCCGTCCAGCATTCCTTCGAAGAACGGGTTTTTGAAAGCTTGGTCGAGAATACCTACTGGCTTAATGCCAAGAGCAAGGAAATGCCCGGTGAAGGAGCCCGTCAAATCCACGATGCGCTGCGGGTTTTTCGGTACGGTAATGTCTCCATTGGCAGCCTTGAACACCATCGTCTCGCCCGTACCAGCTGGCGATGTGGACGGGTCAGCGGATGGGGCTGGCGACGGTGATGGAGACGCCGACGGTGATGGGGAGGAGGATTGACCGCAAGCTGCAAGCAACAGCGAGAGCGTCAATGTGATCGAGAGAAGCGTTAGGCGGGAAAATCGGTTAGAAACAAACTTCAAGAACTTCAACCCCTGATCTATATGTTTTTAGTAACTCACTATCGATTGTTGTTTTATATGGATGATAATGAGAATCGTTTTCAATATAACACAAGTTATCGAGCTTGCCAAATCCATTATTTTCCTCGCAATCTTATGTGGGAAATTAAATGGGAAACGTGACTTTTTCTGATGCTTCCCGTAGACTGATCGAGCAAACTTTATGTTACAGGACAAACAGAGAGGAGACTGTCTCCATGACCCTTCATCAGTTCCAACAGTTGCCTTCCTTCGAGGGCATCGCCTCAGAAAAATGGGAGCTCCATCGCGGCAAGGACATCTTGCCGATGTGGGTAGCAGATATGGATTTTCCCGCTCCACCTGCGGTGCTCACCGCGCTGGAGGAAAGAATCAAGCATGGTGTGCTTGGTTATACCAACATTACGCATGCCTATAAAGAAGCCGTGACCGGATGGATGAACCGGCGATACGGCTGGCAAGCCGACCCGTCATGGGTACGATTTTGCCCAGGAGTTGTTACCTCTCTTTCCGTTATCTTGCGAGCTTGTACTTCGCCAGGTGATCGCATCGTAATCCAGCCGCCCGTATATCCGCCTTTCCACTCTGTGGTAAAGGACAACGGCCGGGAGCTTGTGCTCAACCCTTTGCTGCGCCGGGAAGATGGCTCCTATGAGGTGAATTTCAGCGAGTTAGAGCAGCAACTTGCCGACGAACAGGTTCGAATGCTGATTCTTTGCCATCCTCATAATCCAGTCGGCCGTGTATGGTCGCGCCAAGAGCTGGAACGGATTGCGGAGCTGTGCATTCGGTATGACGTGCTTGTCGCTTCAGATGAAATCCACGGTGATTTGGCCCATGTGCAGGATGCGTTCATTCCGTTCGCTTCTCTTTCGGATGAGGTTGCAGACCGTGTACTCGTATGCACTTCCCCATCCAAAACGTTCAATATTGCCGGCATGAACACCTCCAATATGATCATTCCAAACGAGCAGCTCCGCTCCGCCGTTACGGCTGAGCTGCGGCGTAGTTCGGTTGGCTCCATCTCTGCCCTCGGCCATACCGCCGTAATTGCGGCTTACAATCATGGCGAGGAATGGCTGGAGGATGTTCTGGCGCATATTCGCGGCAATATGAAACTGATCATGAACGAGCTTGCGCTCCATGCCCCGGAGATCAACGTCGTGCATCCCGAAGGAACCTATTTGCTTTGGCTGGACTGCAGAGGCCTCGGCCTCAGTGATAGGGAGCTTCAGCAATTTTTCCTCGAACGCGCCAGGCTGCAGCTCAGCGCTGGATCAGCGTTTGGCGAGGGCGGCTCGGGCTTCATGCGGCTTAATGCCGCCTGCTCGCGGAAAACCGCCGAGGAAGCGGCTCGGAGAATTGCGGCAGCTGTGCAGGAGCTGCGGGCGGAAAAGTGAGCAGAGAACGAAAAAGCAAGCTTCGAGCGGAGAAGTCAGCTTCTTAGTTCTTAATCAAACGCCGCACGAGACTTGACGTCCACCGTGCTCCTCCCAGCGCGCATTGCCAGTTGGCACCGCGCACTGGGAGGAGCACTGTGCGAGATGATTCAGCAACAGGACTCTATAGCGAGGTAGTGTATCCATTCACCGATGCTACGTTGACCAGAGCTACGATAATCAACGAGAAAAAAAGCTGCCCGGGAGGGCAGCTCTAAATGAATTATATTTAACCATCTGCATTAGCTTCAGAGAAAAGTTTAAGAAGATGAACCACATCACCTAAAACATTGCAGTTGTAAAACTTCTAATGATTTCGTTAATTGGTTAACCAAAAAAAACGCAAACTGCAATAAAGCTTTTTAAGTGAAAACCTATAATCCTGTCACACAATTGCAAAATTACATTGCAAACGCCCCTTGCATGACGCTCACCCCGGTGATATGATAAGCACATGAAGACATTGTGATTAATTTCACAATATAGAATTTAGACGGTCTAGCTTCACTCAATTGCGATCCGGCTGGGTTAACGCTCTCAATTAGCAAGCGTTTATCTGACCTCCATCAATGATCGCTACAGAAGGACCGTCTCCATTTTACCGCTTTATGTGATTTTTTTCACAATGTTATAAGATTAAAACCAATCCCCCTAGGAGGAATTCACTTATGAAAATTGCCGTTATTGGATGTACACATGCCGGAACCGCCGCCGTCAAAGCTATCGCTGCCGAGCACCCGGGAGCCCAAATTACCGTTTATGAGCGCAATGACAACATCTCGTTCCTGTCGTGCGGTATCGCTCTTCATGTGGGCGGCGTGGTGAAGGATCCCGAGGGACTTTTCTATAGCAGCCCAGAGCAGCTCGCCGCACTTGGTGTCGACACCCGCATGCGCCATGAAGTGCTTCAAGTAGACGCCGCTGCCAAAATGCTCCGCATTCGCAACCTCACGAGCGGTGAGGAATTCCAAGATAGCTACGACAAGCTTGTTGTTACGACCGGCTCGTGGCCAATTGTACCTGACATGGAAGGCATCAAGCTGGACAATATCCAGCTGTGCAAAAACTACTTCCATGCCAAAGAAATTATCGCCCGTGCCGAAGGCGCGCGTCGTGTAGCAGTAATTGGAGCCGGATATATCGGCATCGAGCTGGCGGAAGCGTTTTGTGAGCTGGGTAAGGAGGTTACGCTCCTCGACAACATGGACCGCGTTATGGCGAAGTATCTGGACCACGAATTCACGGAAATCGCTGAAGAAGAGCTGACTGCCCGCGGCATTCGAGCTGCACTTGGTGAGAAGGTTAGCCGTTTCAAGGGCGAGAACGGACGTGTAACCACGGTCATTACGGACAAAGGAGAATATGAGGCCGACCTCGTGGTCCTCTGCATCGGGTTCCGACCAGGCACGGATCTGCTGAAAGGCCAGCTCGACATGCTGGATAACGGCGCGCTGCTAGTGGATGAGTACATGCGTACAAGTAATCCTGATGTACTCGCCGCTGGGGACAGCTGCGCGGTGCGCTACAATCCAACAGGCAAGGCTGCCTACATCCCACTCGCGACGAATGCAGTGCGCATGGGCACGCTGGCCGGAAAGAATTTGACCGAACAAAAGGTGAAATATCGCGGAACACAGGGTACGTCGGCAATTAAGCTGTTTGACCTCAACATCGCCTCGACCGGCATGACTGAGGCAGCTGCGGAAGCGGCTGGCCTGAATGCTGCTGCCGTCACGTTGCGCGAGTCGCATAGACCAGATTTTATGCCGGATATTGAGGAAGTTTTGCTGAAAATCGTCTACGAAAAAGACAACGGACGCCTTCTCGGCGCGCAGATTCTTTCGAAGGCCGATCTGACCCAGGCGGCCAACACGCTCTCGGTATGCATTCAAAACCGCATGACCGCCGAGGACTTGGCTTATGTAGACTTTTTCTTCCAGCCTCATTACAACCATCCATGGAACCTGCTGAATAAAGCCGGCTTGGTTGCTGAGGAGCAACGCGCTAAAGCTGCGGAAGGAGTTGCGGAGAAGCAAGCGGCCGAAGCTGCTGCGGAGCGCAAGCAGAGCGATGCTCAGCGCGCCAGCGCTTGAGGGGGGCGGCTTGCAGCAGCCACGGAGCGCAAGCAGGCGATGCTCAGCGCGCCAGCGCTTGAGGACTGCCACGGCGGAGTGCAAGCAGGGCGAAGCTCAGCGCGTTAGCGCTTGAGAACTGCCACGGCGGAGTGTAAGCAGGGCGAAGCTCAGCGCGTTAGCGCTTGAGGACTGCCACGGCGGAGTGCAAGCAGGGCGAAGCTCAGCGCGTCAGCGCTTGAGAACTGCCACGGCGGAGTGCAAGCAGGGCGAAGCTCTGCACGCCAACGCTTGAGGACCGCCGGAACCGGCAGTCTAAGTGCGGCGCGTGAAGGCGCGGCATTTCGGGTAGCCGCCGCGGAGTGCGATCTGCCGTTGCTGCGTAGGAGCTTACTTGTAGGTAGCACGGTGCAGAATGTGCAGATTAGCTGGTATGTGGGCATGAGCGGCTTATATGGAAAGCCCAGGATTCGTGGGCTTGACTAGTTAGAAGCTTGCTTCGGTTTTACTAACTAACAGTTCTAGATGTAACTCCGGACTACAAAGTGACTTATCTACCTCCACTAACTGCGATTGAAGGTTGTCACTCCGCTCTCTGCCCCGTTATAATAGATGCAATATAAAGGCAATGTTACTTGTAATTTCGGGTACAACCTCGCGCGTATTATAAACGCCTTGGTTGTACCTTTTTGTCTTTAAACGAAGTTTCGGCTGCGCTTTCAAGTAGCTTCGACTACTTGATTCGGGCTTTTCGGCCCGCGGCACGCCTTTCAAGTAGCTTTGACTACTTGATTCGGGCTTTTCGGCTCGCGGCACGCCTTTCAAGTAGCTTTGACTACTTGATTCGGACTTTTCAGCTCGCGGTACGCCTTTCAAGTAGCTTCGACTACTTGTTTCAGCCCTTCAAGCCCGCGACACCGCCTTTCAAGTAACTTCGACTACTTGCTTCGGGCTTTTCGGCCCGCGGCACGCTTTTCAAGTAACTTCGACTACTTGCTTCGAGCTTTTTGGCCCGCGGCTCGCCTTTCAAGTAGTTTCGACTACTTGTTTCAGCCCTTCAAGCCCGCGACACCGCCTTTCAAGTAACTTCGACTACTTACTTCGGGCTTTTCGGCCCGGGGCACGCCTTTCAAGTAGCTTCGACTACTTGCTTCCGGCTTTTCGGCCCGAGGCTCGCCTTTCAAGTAGCTTCGACTACTTAATTCAACCCATATTGGCCCTCGCTTTACGCTTACGCAGAACACAAACATACATACACTCGCTCAGGAGGAATCCAACATGAACTTTGAAGCCATCTACCACCGACCGCGCGGCAACTGGGCCTACGCCTATGACACAAAAACGCTCCACATACGCCTAAGGAGCAAAAAAGACGATCTTACCGAAGTCATCTTGATCCATGGAGACAAATACGCCTGGGAGCGTACCGTGTCCAAAACCATTATGCGCAAGCTCCCGTCGGACGAGCTATTCGACTACTGGCAAGCTGAAGCTCAACCCTCCATGCGCCGTATGAAGTATGCCTTCGAGCTTCGTTCCGAGGATGAGATCCTCTTTTATGAAGAAAAGGGCTTCCGTGAAGATGAGCCTATCGACCCGCACAAAATGTTTGACTTCCCTTACCTCAATCCAATTGATGTACTTACTCCTCCAGACTGGGTCAAAGAGGCCGTATTTTACCAGATCTTCCCGGAACGCTTCGCCAATGGCGACCCGTCCAATGATCCGGAGGGAACTGAGCCTTGGGGCGGAGAACCTACTCCAAGCAACTTTTTCGGCGGGGATTTGCAGGGAATCATCGACCACTTAGACCATCTGCAGGAGCTCGGTGTGAATGCGATTTACTTCAATCCGTTGTTCCAGGCAACGACGAATCATAAGTACGATACGCTTGATTATAAAAAGGTAGATGCGCATTTCGGTGATAATAAACTGTTCAAGCAACTTGTCGATGCCTGCCATGAACGCGGAATCAGGGTTATGCTGGACGCGGTGTTCAACCACAGCGGCAAGGAATTTGAACCTTTCAAGGATGTTCAGAAAAACGGGAAAGATTCCAAATACGCGGACTGGTTCCGAGTGATGGAATGGCCAATCGGATTGAAGGATGGGCTCCCAACCTATGAGACGTTCGCGTTTGAGCCCCGTATGCCGAAGCTAAATACGGAACATCCCGAGGTCAAGGAGTACTTGCTTGATGTGGCGCGATATTGGATTGAGGAGACTGGGATCGATGGCTGGAGGCTTGATGTCGCCAACGAGGTGGACATGCAGTTCTGGCGGGAATTCCGCAATACAGTCAAATCGGCCAATCCGGACGCCTATATCCTCGGAGAGCTCTTTCACGATTCGCTGCCTTGGCTGGGCGGCGACCAGTTCGATGCGGTGATGAACTATCCATTTACCGATTTGGTCGTGGATTTTGCCGGGAAGGGCATCATTGACGCAAGCCGTTTTGCCGGCAAAATCGCCGAGCTGCTGGCCAGCTATCCGGATCAGGCCAATGAAGTGGCCTTTAATCTGCTCGGCAGCCACGACACGGAGCGTCTATTGACGCTGTGCGGCGGCAACAAAGAGCGGATGAAACTCGCTACGCTGCTCCAATTCGTATTCCCGGGTGCACCTTGCGTCTACTACGGGGATGAAATCGGGCTGGACGGCGATCGGGACCCGGGCTGCCGCAAATGTATGGAATGGGACCAGGATAAGCAGGATCGCGAGCTGTTCCGGCATTTTCAGGGGCTGATCAAGATCCGTAAGGAACATCGAGCACTGCGTAGCGGCACGCTAAACTTCCTCCACGCGAACAAAGGAGAAAGCTTGCTCGTTCTGGAACGCAGCGATGAAATCGCCCATTTCCTGATCGCGGTTAATCCGAGTGATACAGCGGCAAGCATTGGGCTGGACGTAACTCAGTCGAACTGGCAAGAGATGCTCAGCGGAGCGGAGTTTAAAGCTGCGAACGGCAAACTTTCTTTGGAGCTCGAGCCATTCGGTTATGCATTGCTGCGGGCGAATTAGCACTTCAGCTCTTTGACCAAGGTTGTAGAAGGACCAGTGAGACATGGCTGATAGGGTCAGAGGCTAGGAAGCCAAAAGCTAATACAGACAAAGGCAGACTTTCAAAATCATAAACAATCCTTCTTGAGACGGACCCTATCCGTCTCTTTTTTTATTCTAATCATGATTTTAGGACGATTTCTTGCATTTCCCACCTCGCCCGGCTTACAATTTTCATAGCATTCACCCAGGCCTCAAGGCCTACCATTCGCTCAAGCAGAGGACTGTAACCGATGAATGTAACTATTATTGATGTGGCCAAAAAGGCCGGAGTATCCCCTTCTACTGTGTCGCGTGTCATTTCTGGAAGCACTCGTATTAGCGCGGCAACGACGAAAAAGGTTAAAGCCGTTATGGAAGATCTCGGCTATCATCCTAATCTTATGGCCAAAAATCTCGTTTCTCGAACGACAATGACGATCGGACTGTTGCTTCCGAGAAATGCGGATGAGGCTTTCCTCGATATCTTCTTCTCTGAAGTGACGCGGGGCATTCTGAGCAAAGCGACACGTGCCGGATATGATCTGCTGCTCAAAACAGGCAAATCTGAGCAAGAGGAGCTGGAAGCGGTTACGAGACTAGTCAGAGGAAGGCGCGTCGACGGCATTATTTTGCTACAATCACGCCTCGACGATACCGTCATCCGCTACCTGCAGCAGGAATCGTTCCCGTTCGTGTTAATTGGACGCGATCCAGAACGGCCCGATATTCTAAGCGTAGACAACGATAATGTGCAAGCTGCATATGATGTCACACGCCATCTATTGGAGCTAGGCCATCGTCGTATCGGATATGCGAGCGGACCGCTCGAACTCGTCGTTTCTGCCGACCGTCATGAGGGCTATCGCAGAGCGCTTGGGGAGGCTGGCATTGAACCTCAGCACAGCTGGTTCGTGAGTGCAGAGCTGGTACGAACGGACAGCACAAGCGCCGTTCGAGCACTGATGGAGGGGCCAGATAGGCCGACCGCACTCGTTGTTATGGATGATCTTTTGGCGTTCAGCCTCCTCAATTCTCTTTCGGAGCTTGGCTATTCTGTGCCGGAAGATATGGCTGTATTCGGCTTCAACGACAACCCTATGTCACCAGTCAGTTCTCCACCAATTAGCTCCGTTGATATCGGCGTGTATTATCTTGGTCTTGAGGCGGCGGGACTGCTGCTGCGCTCAGTTAAAGGAGAGCAACCGGAGGAGCGGCGCGTCATCGTGTCGCATCGCCTGATCCCGCGCGAATCGTCACAGCCAATTAAAGTTACATAATGAGTTAGTTCTGCCTTTGTGCTACAATACATAGATCTGTCCTCAGGGGCAGATCTTATTCTTTTGAGCAGACACATCCCCGGCCCCACGCTTCTAGTGCTCCCAGGAAATCAACCGTGTCACCCGCTCCACTGGAGGTTAGTACGGATCATGATTCGCCACGAACCCGCGCTTCGCGGAAAAATGCTCTTATTTCTCTCGATTCTCGGTCCTATCGTTGTAACTCAGGTCAGCTATACGGCCATGAGTGTAATTGACACTATGATGTCCGGCCGCGCTGGCACAAATGACCTGGCAGGAGTTGCCGTCGGCTCCAGCCTGTTTATGCCAATTATGACTGGTATGAATGCCATACTATTCGCTGTTACGCCAATTATCGGCCAGATGATCGGGCGCGGCGAAAAAGACGGCATTTCCCGCCCGGTAGTGCAGGCGCTTTATCTATCGCTGCTCTTCTCCATCATCGTTCTTCTCGGCGGCTGGCTCAGTCTCGAGCCTATCTTAGGTCTGATGGGACTAGAATCAGAAGTCCAGCACATCGCCAAACATTTCCTGGGTGGTTTAGCCATCGGCGTGATCCCATTGTTCGGCAGCTATGTTTTGCGGTATTTCTGGGAAGCTCAAGGTTATACACGGATGACCATGATGATGATGTTAACTGCCATTCCGCTCAATGCGCTGCTTAACTACGGTCTTATTTTCGGCGAGCTGGGCATGCCGCGTCTTGGCGGGATCGGCTCCGGGTATGCGACTGGCATCACCTATTGGTTTATTTTCGCAGTCAGCATCTGGCTCACATTCCGCACGGAGGCGCTGCGCGTTCACCGACTGTTCCGGCGTTGGTACAAACCATCCTGGAAAAGCTGGAAAGAGCTGCTTGGCATCGGTGTTCCAATGGGGCTGTCGACCTTTTTTGAAGCGAGTATTTTTGCGGTGGTCACCCTGTTCATGGGCGGTATGTTCAGTACAAATACGATTGCTGCCCACCAAGCCACTTTGAGCTTCTCGTCACTACTGTTCATGGTACCGCTCAGTATTAGCATGGCATTGACAATCCTCGTCTCCTACGAGGCAGGTTCAGGACGCTTCCAACACGCTCGATTATATGCCAAAATGGGCGTCACCATGGCCGTTGGCCTGATGGTTACGGCGGCCGCCGTTCTCTATTTCTTCCGGCCGGTCATCGCCGCCATGTACACGGGCGATCCTGAAGTCGCCGTGCTTATGGTCACTTTCTTGATATTCGCGCTTTTGTTCCAGCTGTCCGACGCTTCACAGGCAGCTCTTCAAGGCGCGCTTCGCGGCTACAAAGATGTGAAGATTCCGTTCATCGTCGCCTTCGTCTCTTACTGGGTCATTGGCATGCCGCTCGGTTATGCGCTCGCCGCCTGGACGGATCTCGGCCCGTACGGGTTCTGGGTCGGCATCACAGCCGGATTGACCTTTGCTACACTCGGCTTCGGTATCCGACTCCGCATCGTTCAGCGTTCACCACAGCGGGTCGAAGGATCGGCTTAAGACGGAGGCATACGGCCGAATCTGGCCTCTAAGGGAACACCGCCGCTTATACGGGCAGGTTCCACCCGCTCTGCCGGCGGTTCCGGCTGCTGCGCTCCTCCTGCTCTCATTTGCCGGGCCCTCCCATTACACTGGGAAGGGCCCGGTTTTATTTTGCCATAAAAGTCTCGTCAGGACTTTACGCCAAATATTTTTTAAAGAAAAGGAAAAGCCCGATGACCTCAAACGGTCTGCGGGCTGAACGGTCCATTTTTCAATTCTAAGTCGCTTCTAAACTCCCCTACAAACTCCCAGTACGGTTCTTCAGTGGAACCCTCGTTCCGAGGTCCGACTCCTGCCCTCTGGCAAATGTGTTTAGCGAGAAATGGTTCATATGCGCACATAAAACGGCTGGGCCTTCTGTAATCTCCTTGTCGAGGGCCTCGCTAGTCGAGATCACAATCTCTTCGGCTTCTACTTGGACGATGCGGAATGCAGGCACATCCAGGCAAGCCGCCATCTGTACGAATGTCCAGTTATCTTTGACCGCGATCGATTCGTTATGTGTATGCCCGTTGAAATAAACGCCGACACCTTCCTTGCGGTTCAATGCCCGCCACATATCGATATCCGGATCAATCGAGCCCATAACCTCCTCGGAACCGACCGTCGTCTTGTAGACTGGATGATGTGCGAACACGAGCAGCGGCTTGTTTCCAGAGGCAACCACTGTCTCCTCAAGCCAGGCGAGCTGCTCCTCATCAACAAAGCCGCCCCAGTTGAGTAGATCCTGATCGCGCGCTGTGTCCAGGAAAGCGAGCATTACCTCGTCTGTCTCAATGCGATGATAGCGCAGCTGTCCTGTTTGCGCCAGCACATCGGCACGGGACTGAACGTTGAGGTCATGGTTGCCGAGTACTTGTATGAAACGACGATTCCAACGGCCGATCAGCTCATAAATCTCAGCCAGCTCGCTTTTTGATCCTAGATTGGTCAGATCTCCGAGGGAAATATGATAGTCGGCCTCCTGCTCCAGAAATCGTTCGATCAGCTTGCTGTAGTAGGCAGTGTGAACCTGCTCTAATTCAGGCATTGATTCATCGAGTGAACTATAATGCAAGTCTCCCATGACGATCAGCTTCATGTTGATCTTCCTCCTTGGCGGCTAGGTTGGATATTCAATCCAGATTATACCTGAGAAAGTGCTGGTTTCGTTAATGAAGTTTATTGTGGTTTTCGACGATTCTCACCTATGAATCCGTGCTTCCAGACGAAGTAGTTTATTATGGCAAGAATGGCTGCGTAAACCCAGATCCAATCTGCACCAGCAAGAGAATAAACAAGAAGATGTACGCCTGCTATAACAGACAAAATGAACATCAGCAAGAATACATAACCGTTGCCGGTCCCGGAGTTCCCGGTAGGATAAGGCTTAGAAAAGGGCAACGAGCGTGGAAATACTCGGTAGCCAATTACCGTATAAATCATTAAAGCAAACGTGATCGCCGCCAGATGCGGCAAAAAACCAAACTTGAATACGATTAGAAACATAATCACCATCACGCTATAAAGAGGCAGAAACAGCTTCAACAGCGCCGCTGTCACTGCTGCACGATGCAGCTTGTTTTCTTGCAAATCCGGTGCCGTGTGAAAGATCCAGGCCGCCTTGTACCGATTCGAAAAGGAGATCATGGCAAGCAGCATCGGCACACATAAACCAGCTCCATACAGCGTCATGCCTAAAGCCGGGCTCAGCCCGCTCAATCGGAAGCCCTCATTCTGCAAAGCCGGTGTCAGCGCTAAAATCGGGAAGATGACGGAAAATACAAGTCCTGGATATACTTTCAGCTTGAATTCTCGTTCCCTGCTAAAAATGGTTCCTGCAAACTGCACAAGCCCGCGTTCCAGCGGATCATGCAACAGCCGATCCCCGAGCCAAACATGAAGGGGCCTCCGTTTCCAGCGCACTTGCAGCCCCCGCTTTTGACTATGTACCTCATCTGCCGATCCGGAAGGCAACGCCCCTTTGCTGCGCTTTTCCTGCACCTGCTTTTGCACCTGCACCTGTTTCTGCCCTTGTCCATGCGCTCCAGCACGCGAAGGCATGCCGTCACGCTTATGCTTGCGTCCGTATCGTACCGGCAGCTTGCTCTCCCCATCCTTCTGGGCGAGCTTCTGCACCTGGCGCTCGAACGCCGGCAGCATCCGGATATAGATAAACAACGCCAAGAGAGGTACGATCAGCGCGAGTAAAACAATGCCGTATAGGCCACCGCTTTCCCGCCCCGTCAGCAGCTCGAACGGAGCTGCAAACCAGACCGGCGGCACGAGCACCCACCACCAGCGCGTCTGGAACGACTGTTCCAGGAGGCTGAAATCGATCAAACGAATAGCAACTTGATACCCAACGGCCATGACAGTTGCCAGTATGATCTGGACATAGTTGATCATGTCCTTCAGCTTTTCCCCGTCCCAGAAACGCAGAACGAGATAATAAGCTCCCGCGGTCATCGAGACGAGCAACGCAGTCATAAGCAGGATTTCCACCAAATAAATCAAGAAGCCTAGCGGGCCGTGAACGAAAAGTACCGCAATCAGCGGCAACAGTGTCAGCGTCGATACGATCCAGAACAGATAAATGGCGATATGCAGCAGCTTTGCGAGCCCTCTCGTACCGGACGGGACCGGCTTCGAACCTAGTATCGCTAGATCCCGTGTATCCAACATCACCGCAGAGAAGTCAGACATCAGCAGTGCGGAGAGCAAGAACATTTGCATAGAAAATACAAGGCTCATCCCGAACAGAGGCGTTTCCGGCGTGATCACGAGCAAGGGCAAGGTAAAGACACTGACAAGAGCATACACCCACAGCGAGGAGAAAAAGGCATTACGATTGGGATTCTCCTCCGCCTTTTTCCTGCCCCCAAACGTACTTAAAAGCCCTGATGGCCGTCTGCGATCCATCGTCAGCTTGGCCTGCAGGATGATGCGCAGCGCCGGATAGTCGTATCCCGAGCGGGTAAGCATGCCGCTGAAGCGGTCAAGCACACGCAGCGCAGCGAAATTTTTCATTAGTTATACGCCTCCTGGACCGTCTCGCAGAACCGATCAGCGATTGCCTCATGCTCCGTAAATCCCGTCATCTGATTGAATATTTGCTCCAGACTGCCTTCAGCTCCGCGCGCCTTCAGCTCGGCAAAGCTGCCATCCGCCGCTACTTGACCTTCATGAAGCAAAATGATGCGGCTGCTGATCTTCTCAACAACATCCATGATATGCGAAGAATAAAAAATAGCTTTGCCCTGCGCGGCCAGCCGGGCGAAAATCTCTTTCACGACAGCGACGCTTCCGGCGTCGAGGCCGCTAAGCGGCTCGTCCAGAAACAACACATCGGGATTATGCAGCACGCTTGCGGTCAGCATAACCTTTTGGCGCATACCCTTGGAAAACGAATCAATACGTCGATCAAACGCCTCCTCCATGCCAAAAATCCGCATCAGCTTGGCCGCCTTGTACTCCGCGTCGTCCTGCTTCAGCCCATACAACTGCCCGCTGAACGACAAATACTCCCGAGCGGTCAGCATATCGTAAATCTCCGCCGTTTCCGGCACGTAGCCGATCCGGCTTTTATAGGCCTGCGAGCCGTCCGCTATGTTCTGGCCAAGCACCTCGATCAGGCCGGAATAACCGTGCTCTAGTCCCAGCATCAGTCTTTGGGTCGTGCTTTTCCCCGCTCCGTTGGGGCCGATATAACCGATAATTTGACCGGGATAAACCTCCAGATCAATCCCTTTCAGAACAAGCTTGGAGCCATAATTTTTACGTAAATCTTGAAGCCGGATAACAGGCTGTCGAGCCTCAACCTGAGGCTGATCGGTTCGAAGCTCAGGCCGCTCCTGATGCGGAATATACGAATCGCTTTCAAGGGAAGAAGAAGAAGTCGGGTTCAATTCATACATCCACCTTTCATTTCTTTAATTGGTTCATTCTACCAGTCTATCAAAAGTTGCTAGGAAGCAAAAGAGCCTGCACCTAGAGCGGACTTTGGCTCCAAGGGCAAGCTGCTGTAATGGGGGCTCTATTATTTCAGCTGAATTAATATTTGATTCGCACTAATGCGCCGCAGCACGCGGTAACCGCTTGTAGAAGCAGTTGCAACGCCATCTCCATTGGGCAAGCAATACCCGTTCGGAACGCAGCTGCCGTCATCACGCGCGCGAAGCTTGCCAATCAATCCGACCGGCACCCATTCCGGGCGCAATCTTCGCGGGATATAAGCTCGCGCAGAGTCCCAGTCGGGGTTCATCATCGGCTGTTTAACGGTATGTGCAACCGCGATAACATTGCCTTCCGGATCGGTCGTCTCAGGGATTAAGACCGATTCGTAACACACCTTGCCCCACTCATCTTGCAAGTATGCTTTTGCCCATCTAAGCTCCGCCGAATCTCCCGTCATTGTCGGCCTGGCGCTCACAACGCCTAAAATATAATCATCCGGCGAGGCTGCAAGCCGTACTCTGTCACCATCCAGCGTGACAAAAAATCCTGGATCAATCGGATTACCATCTGTAGTTTCGTACATTTCAGCGTAATCTGCTCCACCTGAAGTGTAGGTTCCGTCAATTGCCATATTCCCTGTCGCGCCTTCCAGGTAAGCGGCCAAGCCAAGGATCGCACTGTTAAGGCCGTTGGCTACATGCCAAGAATAAGGAAACATCGAGACCCCAAAACGGCCTATAATATGCGCGCCCGCCAGGTTGGCGGTTGTACCGAACCCTTCCGCATGGCTAATATCTCCGCTGGCGGTTGTGTTGCTTCCTTCCGCATGCGCGCTGTTTCCGCTGGCGATGGTAAAATTCCCTTCTGCATGAGAGGCCGCCCCCGAAGCGGCTGTAAAGCGGCCCTCTGAGTGCGAGTTGGCAGCGCTAGCCGTCGTAAAGGATCCTTCCGAGTGGGCGCTATTGCCCGAGGCGATTGATTGCGTGCCTTCTGCATGCGAGTTAGTACCTGAGGCAGTAGCCAGTAAGCCCTCTGCATGCGAATTATTGCCGGAGGCCGTTGTGAGCGATCCCTCCGCATGCGCATCGACCCCTGATGCAACTGTTTGAAAACCTTCCGCATGCGAGTTGGGCCCGCTTGCCCGCGTGCCAAAACCTTCCGCATGTGAACTGCTACCCAATGCGACGCTGTCGCTGCCCTCGGAATGCGAGTTACTACCTTGGGCAGACGTTGACGCGCCTTCCGCATGCGAATTGCTTCCTACGGACTGCGAATTAAAGCCTTCCGCATGCGAATTCGTCCCGATGGCAGAGGCGCCGTCGCCTTCTGCATGCGAGCTGTTTCCTTGAGCCGTTGTGGCCAATCCTTCTGCATGGGAATTGAAACCAGAGGCAACACTGCCGCTTCCTTCTGCATGCGATTGGAAGCCCGAAGCGATCGAATTGCTGCCTTCCGCATGCGCGGCCAAACCTGTCGCTTTTGTAGAAAAACCTTCTGCGTGAGAGTTGGTCCCACTCGCACTGTTGCTGCTTCCTTCCGCATGCGAATTGGCTCCGGAAGCAATTGAACCGTTACCTTCTGCATGCGAGGCATTGCCTGAAGCCGTAGTCGTTGATCCTTCCGCATGGGCAGCATCCGCCGACGCAACGCTTAAAAACCCTTCCGCATGCGAAGCTGAGCCGCTTGCTCTCGTGCTTGAGCCTTCCGCGTGCGAGCTGTCCGCTGCCGCTTCGGTCCTGAACCCCTCGGCGTGGGATGCCGCTCCGATGGAAATCGTACTGCTCCCTTCCGCATGAGAATCCGGTCCCTCGGCGATAGTGAAGGTTCCTTCTGCATGCGCTGAGCTGCCGCTAGCTGCGCTATAACTTCCTTCGGCATGAGCAGCAATACCAGTTGCTATCGTAAAACTTCCTTCCGCATGCGCAGCATCTGCGGTTGTAGTCGTAAAGAAGCCTTCCGCATGCGAGGCAGCTCCTTCTGTAATCGTATTTGACCCTTCCGCATGGGAGGTGTCAGCAATCGCTTTTGTCAGGTAGCCCTCGGTATGAGAAGCCGATCCCGCCGCTTCTGTTCCGCTTCCTTCTGCATGAGAAGCAAAACCGGAAGCGATCGTGTTCACACCCTCGGCTTCCGAGCATACTCCGCTTGCAATCCGGTTGCATCCGCTATCCATCCGCATCTTCCTTCCCGTACTCATACTTCAAGCTATGTATAAAGTATGTCATAGTTTGGGAAAAGGAATGGGTACCTTCCCACAGTCTGGATAGTTCCTCTACTCGATGGAAATACTTGCATCAACAACCTTTTCTCTTGGACGAAAGCCAGAGCGCTTATAAACATTCCTTAATAAAGGCGGCGTGCAAATATGGAACCTGACTACAGCTGGAAAAACGCCGAGCCCGGATTAACAACCCATCTATCACTTGATCCCGATGCCGGAAAACTGCTGGAACAGATCAAAATGGACCTTGGCGGAAGTCAGGATCTGGTCATACGTCGATTCGAGCAGGAGTCTGACAGCCCAGTAGCAGCCCTTCTCTATATAGATGGTATATCTGATGAAAACACGATCAATCGCTATATTTCTGAAGTGCTGCAATTTTCACGGGATCAAATTTCAGACGACGAATCAAAACGGGTTTCTCTTAAGCTTAATGCACTAGAGCTGATGCAGCGCGTAGGCTCGGTCATACCCCTTGTCGATTTAGATTCCTTGTATAAAAGCCTTCTGTCCGGCGGAACAATTCTCATTCTGGACGGAAGTGAGTCCGCATACTGCGCAGACAATCGCGAATGGAAAGGACGCGAAGTTTCCGAGTCGCCAAACCAAACGTCTATCCGCGGGCCGCGGGAAAGCTTCACGGAAACATTGAGAGTGAATACGGCCCTGATCCGCCGTAAAATAAAGGACCCCAGGCTATGGATGGAAACAATAACGATCGGCCGCTTGACCAAGACCGAGGTAACGCTTGCCTATATCCAGGGACTAGCCAAACCTTCCATAGTAAAGGAAGCTCGCTCCAGGCTGAAAGCAATCGACATCGACGGTGTTCTGGATAGTGGATACTTGGAGGAGTTAATCCAGGACAATCGAACCTCGTTATTTCCAACCATGAAAAACACAGAACTGCCGGACAGCGTTGCGGGCGAGTTGCTGGAGGGAAAAATCGCCATTTTGGTGGATGGAACTCCGGATGTACTAATTGCACCTGCCCCATTTTTCTCCTTCATGCAATCCGCAGAGGATTATTACCAGTATGCTTTCTATTCCAGTCTGTTGCGTCTGCTGCGCCTGCTCGGCCTGTTCATCGCCCTTCTGCTTCCATCGATTTACATCGCGATTACAACCTTCCACCGTGATATGCTACCGTTTACACTGTTATTCAGCTTGGCGGCGCAGCGGGAGGGTGTGCCATTCCCAGCCTTTGTAGAAGCTCTCGCGATGGAGATCACATTTGAAATTCTTCGAGAAGCAGGATTGCGCATGCCAAGGCCAATCGGCCAAGCTGTATCGGTTGTGGGGACGCTTGTCATTGGCCAGGCGGCAGTTGAAGCCGGATTCGTCTCCGCCGCGATGGTCATTGTAGTATCCGTTACGGCAATAGCTACCTTCACGCTTCCATCCTACAGCATATCGATTCCAATACGAATTCTGCGATTCGCCTTCATGGCGACAGCGGCATCGTTCGGGCTGTATGGAATCATCCTGTTGTCGCTCCTGCTATTGCTGCATCTAAGTTCGCTTAATTCATTTGGGGAACCCTATATGTCTCCGCTGAGTCCAATACGATTCCGGGGAGTAGAAGAAGATTTCCTGACTCGGCTCCCGAGATGGCTCTCCTTCCGCCAGCCTCGTTCCTCTCAGCGAAAAGGCGCAGTCAGAATCAAATACAGAAAAAAAGGAGAGTAGTCCAATGCTCCGTAAAACTGTGCTTGTGCTTACCTGTCTGTTGATACTGAACGGTTGCTGGAGCCGCCGGGAGCTGAATGAACTGCTGATCGTGCTGGGAATAGGCATCGACTGGGCGGATGGCGAATACCTCGTCTCTTATCAGGTCGTCAATCCGAATGAAATATCGAACAAAAGCAGAACCAATACCCGAGCTCCTGCTACCTTGTATCAGGGAAGGGGTAACACCGTGTTTGAGGCAGCGCGTTCCTTGACTGCAAGATCTCCTCGACTCATGTATCTCGGACATTTACAAATGCTGGTTCTCGGCGAGGAAATAGCGCGACGAGGCATCACAGGAGCAGTGGACAACCCTCTACGCGACCACGAGACTCGCATGGACTATAATGTCGTCGTAGCACGCGGCGCAAGGGCCGAGGATATACTAAAGCTCTATACTCCGCTTGAGAAACTGCCGACATACAGCATGCAGCAATCTCTTAGAGTGTCGGAGAAAGCATGGGCGCCGACCGTAGCGATCAATATGGACAAGATGGTAAACATGCTTGAGAGCGACGGGCAGCAGTTGGTTCTTACCGGCATAGAGATTGTCGGTAATCGCGAGAAAGCTGAAAAGAGCAGCAATCTGGATGGCTTCGAGCCCGCCTCGTTCTACCGATATCGAGGCATCGGGGCATTCAAGGGAAATCATCTGATTGGTTGGCTTAACGAAAAAGAAAGCAAGGGCTATTCCGACCTCACCGATATCCTCGGAAGCACCTCAATCGAGATTCCCTGCGAGAACGGTCATTTTACCGGCGTTGAGATTACTTCCTCCAATACGCATATCACACCGGAAATGAAAAACGGCAATATAACCTTCCTTGTGAAAATTCATGCCAGTGGAGATGTAGTGGAAAACTCTTGTTCGTCTATCAAACTAATCGATCCTGCTACCTTCCCCATGCTCGAAAAACAGACCGTTTCCGTAATTCAGGGGAATTCGGCAGCTGTCGTCAAATGGGCCAAGTCCAACCGGACAGATATACTGGGATTCGGCAGCTTGGTAGAGAAAAAGTATCCTTCCTATTGGAAGCAGGCCAAAGAAGATTGGGAAAATCGTGGCTTTATTGAGTCTCAAATCGAATATAGGATCGACATGAAAATCAACACATCAGGGACAATCGGAAATTCCGTCTCACCAGAAATGAACTAAAGGAGAGTAACCGTATTGTACGCGATTCTTATAAGTGCGGCCTGGCTCGCGGCCGCAGCCGCGATGGACGTCCCGGGAATGGTAAAGCGTAAGCGGAAGCTCGAACTTATCATTTTTGGTCTGCTCGGCTTGGGGGGACTTCTAATGTATACCGCCTATGGGCTTAAGCTCCCCTTACCTAACCCGCTTGAATTTGTTCGGATCTTTAAGATAGGTGGATCTTGAAATGGGCAAAATGAATAATGGCGTTATTACGGCTCGCCAGTTCAAGATCATCATTATTTTCAGCCTGATCGGAGATACCATTCTTATCCTGCCAAATGTCGTAGGCAACTTATCCAAACAGGATGCGTGGATATCCATGCTGATTGCTGTCGTTGGAGGGATGCTGGTAGGGGGGTTGTTTGCTGGTCTGATTCGCCGTATGGCCGGCCACAGCCTGATCAGCACAACGATTGGCATAACCGGAAGGCTTGCCGGTGGCATCATCGGGCTCGCTTTAATCGCTGCCTTTTATATCACGATCCTGACGCTGATCATCGAACTCAGCTTATTCATGACTACTCAAATGATGCCCGAAACTCCTTCCCAGGCGATCGTGCTTTCGTTTCTGATCGTCACAACGGTCGGTATGCGCTACGGAGTAGAGAGCTTTGCGCGTATGAGTGAGCTCCTATTCCCTATCTTTATTGCCATGTTCCTTTTTTTGACGGTATGCCTGCTTCCACAGATTGATTTCCACCGGCTGGCCCCCGTTGCCAGTAGCGGATTTGGCCCGATCCTGCAGGGGGGTTATCCTGCGTTTGCTTTTGCTTTCCTTGAAACGGCGACGCTGCTGATGCTTGTTCCCAACCTAAAGGGAGATCAGCAAAGCATTACTCGAGCGGTCAGAGACGGTTTTTTGACCGGAGGTATCCTTCTGTTTATCGTCGTTCTGGTCTGTATACTGGTTCTCGGACCAACAATGATGGAGATCAAATATTACCCGACCTTCCTGCTGGCACAGCGGATCGAAATCGGGCAATTTCTGGAGCGACTAGAAGCTTTTCTGACTTTTCTCTGGATCGTGACCGTTTTTTACAAAACACTGTTGTATTCCTTTTCCATCATGAAAGGTCTATCCGAGGTGTTCGAATTAAAGGAAGAACGCTTTATCGCGATGCCGCTCTCACTTCTGCTGCTCGCTGGCAGCCAGATTAATGTACCTAATGTGGCTACCTATGCGGAGCTGTTAAGCATCTTTCCTAATTACGATATGGTTTTTTACCTAACTATTCCATTGTTGCTGTACCTGCTGCTCGGCATTCCTGCCATCAAGCGCAGATTGGAGCGCAGCAGCAACAGTAAGAACTCTGGGGCAAACGTTGAGAGCGGCAAGAGTTCAGAGGGGTAGAAAATGATCGAGATCAACAAAAAGGAACTGCCCCAGCTTTCGGCAGTTCCTTTTTGAAGTTTATTGAGGTCGCGGCCGACCTCAGCCTCTGGCGTTCCGGCGCAGAAGCACAGCACCGTTAACCGGAAGTGAAATCGTATCGTTGACGGCTTCGCCGGTATCGAGGAACGTTAGCCCCTTTTCTTGCAGCCGAACCTCGCTCGCCGCACCGGAGAAGTTCAACAGGAACACATAATCTGTCTCCCCATCACTGCGCAGCTGAGCGGTTACGCCTGTAGGAAGCTCTGCGTCCAGCGAGCGCCGCACGCCTGCCTCGCGAACAAGAGCTTCATAGTAAGCTTCATAGAAGCTCGGATCAGACACGCGAGCGGCCAAATAATACACTTTGCCTTCCCCGAAGTTATTCACCGTAAGTACCGGACGTCCTGCATAGAAGTCCTCGGCATACTCGGCTAACGACTGGGCTCCTTCGGTATGGATCAGCTCACAAATCTCATGAATGCGGTAGCTTCCCTCCAGTCCGAGTGGATTGCCCGGCTTCATGACGGCTAGATTGCTCTCCCCATCATGCAGTCCCTCAATCTCCTCAGCCCATACTCCCGCCGCCTTGCGCAGCGGCCCCGGGAAGCCATCCAGACGGCACAGATCATGCTCGTCCACAACGCCGCTCCAATAGGTCATCGCTACCGTACCGCCGGCGCGGACAAATGCCTCGATCCGCTCTCCGGCATCTTGACGCAGCAGGTAAGCCATCGGCAGAAGCAATAGCTTGTATCCATCCAGCGAATCATCCGAGCCGATCACATCTACAGGAACGCCTTGCTCCCATAGCGCACGGTAATGCTGCACAACGGTCTCTTCATAGCGCAACCCGCCGTTACGCGGCCCTTGAGCATCATTTACCGCCCAGCGGTTGTCCCAATCGAACAGGATCGCCGTCTCTGCTGGTACTCCTGTGCCGACCAGCTCGCCGAGACTGGCCAGCTCCTGTCCCAGCTCCGCAACATCCCGGAACACGCGAGTATGCTCATGTCCGACATGGTCAACGACGGCACCGTGGAATTTCTCGCTGGAGCCGCGGCTTTTGCGCCATTGGAAGTACTGTACGGAATCCGAGCCATGCGCCACCGCCTGAAGCGAACTGAGCCGGTGCATGCCGGGCCGCTTCAGCTTGCTGATCGGTTGCCAGTTGGTCAGGCTTGGTGTGCTCTCCATGAGCAAGAACGGCTTGCCTTTGAGCGTACGGAATATGTCATGGTTGAAGGCGAACCAGGTCGCCATGCCGGCATCCGATGCTTCTTTGTGCCACATCGGATAGGCGTCCCAGCTAATAACGTCAATCGCTTTGGCCAGCTCGCGATAGTCCAGATCATAGAACAAATCCATCAAATTCGTCGTGCTCGGAAGGTCGGGATTGGCAGCTTTGAGCGGTGCGATCTCGGCACGGCAGAAGTCCGTCGTCTGATGCGTTACAAACCTGCGCCAATCGAGGTTATGCCCGTGCACCATCGTTTCGCCATGCGGCGCTGGCGATTCCACTTGTTCCCAAGATGTGTACGTGTGGCTCCAGAACGTCGCCCACCAAGCTGCGTTCAGAGAATCCAATGTGCTGTAGCGCTCTTTCAGCCACTCCCGGAAAGCATCCTGGCAATAACCACAATGGCATTCTCCACCGTATTCATTAGAAATATGCCAGCCGACGACCGCCGGATGGGAACTGTACCGCTCCGCGAGGCGGGTGTTCATAATCCGTACCTTTTCCCGGTAAAGGGGTGAGCTATAACAGTGGTTATGCCGCAATCCGTGAAGATTGCGAACCCGGTTCGCACCCGTGCGCAGTACTTCAGGGTACTTTTCCGACATCCAGGCCGGACGAGCGCCGCTCGGGGTAGCCAGCCATGCAAAGATTCCGTTCTCGGCAAAGGTATCTAACAGCCGGTCGAACCAGCCAAACTCGAAGCGGCCTTCTTCCGGCTCCAGCGCTGACCAGGCGAAAATTCCGACCGACATCACATTACAGCCGGCCAGCTTCATGAGCCGAATGTCCTCCTCCAGCACAGTGGGGTCATGCTGCCACTGATCCGGGTTATAGTCCGCCCCGTGCATCATCACGGGCAACTTGGGACTTACGGGGGAATGTTTGAGCTTGTTAGTCATTATGATCAAACTCCTATCTGTATGAATTCAAAACTAATAAAGGCAATTAAGAATGCATTGCACGTGCATAGCCTTATAACGAATCGCTGAATTTAAAGCGGTTCCATCGTTTTTGGCGGAGTGGCTATCATTCCCCTAAACCTTGGGCTCGGGCGAAAAAAAACAATAGCTCTATTATAAAGCTGGCCGCGGTGAAATGACTACTAGAGTAAGACAACGATTTCTTATACTTCGACAAAAATCTGACAAGCAATTAGCCCCATAACATGAAAAAAGCCGCTACCTCCCTGAAAAGGAAGCAGCGGCTTGAATTATTGAAAGGGATTAAGCGCCTTGGCCTGCGTTCAGACGCTCACGCATTGCATTGACATCAGCGCTCTCAAGATACTCGTCGTATGACATCATACGGTCGATTACGCCTCCAGGCGTAAACTCGATGATGCGGTTCGCAATCGTCTGTACGAACTGATGGTCATGCGAGGTGAACAGCAAGGTGCAGTCCGTATCGATGAGCCCATTGTTGAGTGCAGTGATGGATTCCAAGTCCAAGTGGTTGGTCGGTTCGTCCATAATAAGCACGTTAGCCCCAGTCAGCATCATTTTGGAAAGCATGCAGCGGACCTTCTCGCCTCCGGAAAGTACACTCGCTTTCTTAAGAGCTTCGTCGCCGGAGAACAGCATACGGCCAAGGAAGCCGCGGATGAACGACTCATCCTGATCCTTGGAGTATTGACGCAGCCAATCGACCAGGTTCATGTCCACACCCTCGAAGTACTTGGAGTTGTCCTTCGGGAAATAACCCTGGATCGTCGTAATGCCCCACTGGAAGGTGCCCGCATCGGCCTCTTGCTCGCCCGTAATGATCTGGAACAGAGCTGTATTCGGCAATGTATTGTGGCCGACAAAGGCAATTTTGTCGCCTTTGTTGACAGTCAGTGTGTAGTTGTCCAGCAGCTTCTCGCCGTCGAATGACTTGGTCAGACCTTCGATAAGCAGAATTTGCTTGCCGGCTTCGCGCTCACCCTTGAAGTTGATGAATGGATACTTCCGGCTGGAAGGACGAATGTCGTCCAACGTGATCTTGTCAAGCATCTTCTTACGGCTCGTCGCCTGCTTGGACTTGGATTTGTTGGCGCTGAAGCGCTGGATGAACGCTTGCAGCTCCTTCATCTTGTCTTCCTTCTTCTTGTTGGCGTCGCGATGAAGCGCTAACGCCAGTTGGCTGGACTCATACCAGAAGTCGTAGTTGCCTACGTACATCTGCAGCTTGCCAAAGTCAATGTCAGCGATATGCGTACATACCTGGTTCAAGAAGTGACGATCATGGCTGACTACGACAACTGTGCCTTCGAAAGTGGAGAGGAATTTCTCCAGCCATTCGATCGAGTGCATATCCAAGTGGTTGGTAGGCTCATCGAGCAGCAGGATGTTCGGTGTACCGAATAGCGCCTGAGCGAGCAGGACGCGAATCTTCTGGTTGCCGTCGAGATCTTTCATCAGCTTGTCATGCACATCCGACGTAATGCCGAGGCCGTTCAGCATTTCAGCCGCCTCAGATTCGGCTTCCCAGCCGTTCATGTCTGCGAAGTCTGCCTCGAGTTCGCCTGCGCGCATGCCATCTTCATCGGTAAAGTCGGTTTTGGCGTACAGGGCGTTCTTCTCCGACATTACGTCGTACAGCTTCTTGTGTCCCATGATTACCGTCATCAGGACCGGTACTTCGTCGTACTCAAAATGGTTCTGCTTAAGCACAGCCATGCGCTCGCCCGCAGAAATATGAACCTCGCCGGTGTTAGCCTCGATCTCGCCGGAAAGAATTTTCAGGAACGTCGACTTGCCCGCTCCGTTCGCGCCGATAAGACCGTAGCAGTTACCAGGGGTAAACTTGACATTCACATCTTCAAAAAGGGCACGCTTGCCGTAACGAAGCGATATTCCGCTCGTACTGATCATCTTAGGAAATCCCGTCCTTCATCTATAGTTTGGCGGTCAGCCGCCTACAATCCCTAACCCATGCACCAACCTAACCGTCATTAGGAAGATGGCGTTGGCGGAGACATGATGAGGAACCTATCCTTTCGGACAAAAACCTCGACATGTCAAAAAACACACTTCTCTCAGTATAACATATATCCTGAGATCGTGGGAAACACGCCGGATTAGAATCGCATCCCTCGCACCCCAGTCGAGCTCCCCCGCTTCCGAACACAAAGCATGCTCAACTACTACACTGGGTCGGTTAAAAATAACGTTGGATAAGTTTTACCGTAGTCCTTTCTCGACTTAATTGATGTATCCGTTTGAGGGCCAAGTATTTCAGTAGTGATTCCGGAAAAACTCTGAAGCGTGAACTGTAGATATCCCACGTTCGTTGCAAACTCGTCGTTATACACATCATAAACTACAGCTGATCGGGTCGTTGTGAATGCCCTGATCGGTAATTCAATGTGGTTTATGCCGCCGTTAGCAGGAATGATGGAAGAAGGGGTCGGGAATACCCTTTCTCCATAAGTAGCCTTGAAGATAAAGGAGTGGTTTCTCGTATTGTTGATGATTTGGAATCCTTGCGTGCTTCCGAGGATATTTGCTTCTGAGTCAATTGAATCTGAATTTCGTTGGTAACTGGAAAAAGTGCCGGTAACGATGACCAGCAGAATAAACAAAATCAGTATAATGCCGCTTCCTGACTTAGATCCCATTCTAAAGCCCCCTTGTCTTAATCGTTCATAATCATTCTAGTTATAAACTATGAGACAGGAGATTGTACGGACCCGGTGTTTGCCCCGGTAGATTAATAGTTTTGAGATTATATAGTCGGCATCACATTACCACCGTTCACCGGGATGTAAGCACCTGTAATGAACGCGGCCAAATCGGAGGCAAGAAATGCCGCGACATTGGCAATTTCTTGATCGGTTCCGCGACGGCGTAGCGGCACCGTGTTTTCGTAGTCCTCCCTGCGCTCGGTACCGCTAAGTCGATCCCGCTCACTGATCGTCCAGCCCGGAGCAATCTGGTTGACTGTAATCCCAGCGGGGCCGATTTCTTTGGCAAGCACACGATAAACGCCATCCATGCCTCGCTTGCCGGCAACGTAAGCCGACTGATTCGGGAAAGCCTGCATGGCGCATTCTGTGTTAATCCCGATAAAGCGGCCCCAGCCGTTCTTTTGCATAGCCGGTGCAAAACATTTGGCGAGATGAACGCTTTGCAGCACACAGGACTCAAACTGGCTTACATAATCCTCGACCGGCTGCTCCAGAACCGAGGTCCATTCGTACTGGATTACAGCGTTCGCGACCACGATATCCACCGGACCAAAAGCTGCGACAGCATCCCGCAAGGCAAGTACAGAGTCCAGCTTCGTCACATCGGCCTGGACGATGTGAACGCTACGGCCCATAGCGGCAAGCTCGGCTTGCAGCTCATGTGCCTTAGCCTCATTGTTATGATAATGCAGCACTAGATCGGCTCCTGCCGCTGCCAGCGTATAAGAAATGATCCGGCCCAATTGGCCGGTCGCGCCGGTGACTAGCGCCGTATGTCCACTCAGATCAATCGTAATGCCGCTCATCAAAATTCCTCCTTGTTCATGTCCAATAAGAAAAGCGGCGGCTCGCGCCACCGCTATCTTGCTGATGTTCAGTTCCAGTTAATTTTAACCTCGCTGCCTGTACGGGAGGATTCGTAGATCGCATCCAGAATGCGATTGTTCGTGAAGCCAGTCAGCGCCGAGCTGATCGGCTCATTGCCGGAAGCGACGCATTCAAGGAAGTGACGAGTCAAAAGAATTCGGTCTTCCTCGCCTTCGAGCGGAACGATGTCCTCTTCTATTACTCCTTCTTCATTATGCGTAACGTAAGTTCCATTGCTGCCTGCATAGCTGGCTCCGCCTTCGGTTCCCATCAGGTGGATGAACGGATCTTCACTGATGCCCGCGGAGTGAGCCGCCCAACTAACTTCCAGCGTAAGCGTTGCTCCATTGTCCATTTTGATCATTGCCGTAGCAAGATCCTCGACATCATAATAGCCGTCCCAATTCGGAGTCCCCCAGTTGCCCACACCTTTGCGCTGAGGACCGAACTCGGCATAAGTAGTGCCAAAAACGCTGACCGGGCGCGGATTGCCCATCAGATACAGCGACAGGTCGAGCATATGCACGCCGATATCGATCAGCGGACCGCCGCCAGCCATATCTTTGCGGGTGAACCAGGAGCCCCAGCCAGGGATGCCTTTTTTGCGCCACCAGCCGGTCTTCGCGTTGTAAACGCGTCCGAGCTTACCTTCGTCGATCATTCCTTTGATCGCGCGGCTTAGTCCGTTAAAGCGCATCTGATGCGCGACCATCAGCACTTTGCCGGAGGCATGCTTTGCGTCCAGGATAGCGCGGGCGTCTGCCATGTTGATCGCCATCGGCTTTTCGAGCAGGACATGTTTGCCTTGCTTCAAAGCCTCGATCGCCAGTGCTGCATGGAACTGGTTCGGCACGCAAATGACAACCGCATCGAGCGAGGGGTCCTCCAGCAGTTGCTGCGGCCCTTCATGCACGGTAGGAATGCCGTGTTCCTCTGCTCTTTGCTGTGCAAGCGGAAGGTAAGTATCGGTAACTGCCACGACCTCAGCCTCGGAAATCTTTTTGAATGTATCCATATGAACGTTGCCGATACCTCCGGCGCCAATAATGCCTATGCGAAGCGGTGATTGAGTCATAATGATAATCCTCCTGTCGAATGACAAATCCTACTCAGTATAGCATTGCCTGCCGGGGCGTTCGAGGCTTGCTTGTGGCGCGTCTATGTGCGAATTTGGCTTCAATTATTCATATGCCAGGTTTCACCATGGGGAAGCATGACGAGATGCTCCGCTTCGATCCCGCTGTTGCGGCGCGCATTTTCCAGTCGATCCAGCGCCTCCTGCGGCGTGTCGTCCGCAAGCTTGAAGCTGCCGTAATGCATCGGTACGAACAGCCGCGCCCGCGTGTCGCTGAACGCTTGAAGCGCCTGCTCCGGCGTTGTATGCTGCGGACCCATAAATTCCTCGGGGTCGTAGGCCCCGATCGGCAGCATAGCCACATCGATGCGGAACTTGCGGCCAATGTCCGCGAAGCCCCTGAAGTACCCGGTGTCACCAGCAAAATAAACCGTCGGATACCGTCCCGCATGCGGACGCGGAGCATCCGGATGAAAAGGATCGAACGGACCTTCGTCCGCAGCGGTGCTGCCGCTGGGAGCTTCCGCTGGGTCGGCGCTGCCGGGCGCAGGTGCTCCTGCGGCCATGCCGCCGGGAGCTTCCGCTGGGTCGGCGCTGCCGGCCACAGGTGCTCCTGCGGCCATGCCGCCGGGAGCTTCAGCTGGGTCGGCGCTGCCGAGCGCAGGTGCTCCAGCGGCCATGCCGCCGGGAGCTTCCGCTGGGTCGGCGCTGCCGGAAGCTCCTCTCGCTGCGGCTATGCTGCCGGTATCAGCAGCTGAGCTCGGCGCTGCGGAACCTCCGAACGCAGCCTTGCGAGCTGGATCAGGCTGAGGCGGATGCGAGTTCACTCCATGGAGAGTACCTTCGCCGGGTTCATGATCCAGCCCATGCTCCGGCTGGATGACCCAGCCCCCCCAGTGGGACGAGTTCATGTCCCATGGGTTCCGACGCGCCCAGTGCTGGCTTGGCACGAACGTCAGCTTCAAGCCGCGAAAATGGAAGCTTTCCCACCAATGCAGCTCATGCACACGCGTAAATCCTTTGCCCCGCAGCTTGGCGCCTAGTCCCGCCGGCACAAGGATTGTTTTGGAGCCGCCAAGCCGGCGCAGCGAGCCCATATGAAGATGATCGTAATGCGAGTGGGACACCAGCACCAGATCAATCGGTGGCATATCCTCCAGCGGCACCCCGGGAGGCGCAAGCCTCCTTTGCAGCGCCATTTTGCCAGCCCAGACAGGGTCCGTCACGATATTGATCCCCGCCAGCTGCAGCAGAAAAGTGGAATGACCGATCCAGGTCATTGACGGCTTCGTGCGATTATGATGAAGGAATTCCAGATCCGGCTTGCTGTTCGGCACGGTAAAAGAATAATCGCGCTCCTGCCTATTCCATATTTTTTCCTGTCTCCAACGCTTGAAGTGCTTGGAAGTCTTTTGCGTTGCGACGGGATCCATGTTGCCGAATTTGGATTTGGCCATCTTGGTTCACCCTTTCACAAACTGCTGCGAAAATAGTCGATTACAGGTCTATTCCTACAATAGCAATCCAGCGAAGCTGATGCAATTCGCATCGCCTGAGGGAATGCGCTACACTAGTAGAATAGAGCTTGCGTTTATTTACCCCTGAGCAGGAGGAACGAAAAATGAAATTAATCTCGATTGAACCGACACCGAGTCCTAACTCGATGAAATTAAACGTAGATGAGACGCTGCCGCGCGGGCGTCGCTATACTTATCTTCCCGCCGAGCCGGACTCCGCACCGGAGCCGCTTCGCAGCCTGCTCGGCATCCCGGGCGTTCGCAGCCTGTTCCGCACAGCCGACTTCATCGCACTCGACCGCAAGTCGAATGCCGATTGGGCCGCCATTCTGGCGGAGGCACGGCGGCTGCTTCAAGCGGAAGTGGACGGTGCAGCAGTCGGGCCAGACGCGTCTAACGGCTTCGGCGAAGCACATGTGCTCGTCCAAATGTTCCGCGGCATCCCCATGCAAATTCGCGTCAGAATGGGCGATGGCGAAACGCGGGCGGCGATGCCTCAAGCATTTACCGATGCGGTCACTCGGGCCGCTGGCTCCACAATGATCCGCGAACGCAAGCTTGAGGAGTTCGGCGTGCGCTACGGCGACCCGGAGGAAATTTCCGCCGAAATTGTGCGCGAGCTTGAAGCTTCCTACACAGCGGAGCGACTGGATGCTCTGGTAGAAGCTTCGCTTGCTGCCGGTCCAGGCGAACAGCTGGCCGAAACAGCGGCTCGTCCTCCGCAGCTCAGTGCAGCCGAAGCCGAATCGCTCATGGCCGCAGAAGATTGGCAAAGCCGCTATGCGGCGCTTGACCGTCTCGCATCGGATGAGAGCGCGTTGCCGCTGCTGGAGCGCTCGCTCGGCGATGAGAACGCGAGCATCCGCAGGCTGGCCGTCGTTTATCTCGGCGATCTGAAAGAGAGCCCGCAGACGCTACCGCTGCTAATTCGCGCGCTCGGCGACAATTCCGCCTCCGTCCGCCGAACAGCCGGCGATACATTGTCGGATCTCGGCGATCCCGCTGCGACTAGCGCGATGATCGTTGCGCTGGCCGATCGCAACAAGCTCGTTCGCTGGCGCGCAGCTCGCTTCCTGTACGAAGTCGGCGACGACAGCTCCCTGGAGGCGCTGAAAATAGCCGCCGAGGACAGCGAATTCGAGATCCAGCTGCAGGCGCAAATGGCGCTGGAGCGTATTCAACGCGGCGAGGAAGCTGCCGGGTCCGTTTGGCAGCAGATGACTGCGATGCGCCGCAAAGAATCCGGCGAGACTAGTCCGGAATAACACCATTTAACCGACAAAGCCGCATCAGGCTTCCCATTTGTGGGAGCGACCTGATGCGGCTTTCTTTTGTAGGACAATATGACAGCTATTCCATCTGCCTAAGCTATGAGTCCAAATGCCGTGCAGCCCAGAATCAGCCGTTGCTAACCGAGGAGAGCTGCTCTGGAGTTTCCAAGGAAGATTCAATTAATCAGCGTAGCCCTTCGGTGCCTTAGGGTAATCTTTCGTCCATTGGTGGTCCTTCCCAATCTCGGCGTCCGAGAGCAGATAATACTTGTGGCTGACTTCATTTCCGCGATCCGGGAGCGGATCATCCCAAGTTGCATCAAGATGATACCAGCTTCCGTCCAGTAGTACCAGATTCCAGGCATGGTCCCCCGATTCCACCGTTCCTTCGATAATCCGCACCTCCAGCCCGGCATCGCTGAGCATTCGATAGGCGAGCAGCGCATAACCTTGGCACACTGCGGAACGCAGCTCCACCGCATCATACGCTGTATAACGAGACAAAGACTCATCATAGCGAACATGACGCACGATCCAGTCATGAATGGCGCGCACCTTTTCCTCGTCGCTCATCCCCGGCTTCACAAGTTTCGCCAACATAGTCTTGGATTGCTCCGCCACCTCAGCTGTTTGCTCCGGCGTTTCCCGGTACTCGGCCTTCATTCGAATCGTAGAAGTTTGGCGTGCCGATTGGATCTTATAGGAATAGGATTTCAGGACATAAGCGGTATAATCATCCTGAAAAAGAGCCTGCTGCACCAGATCAGGCATCAGTTTCACCAGCTCCTCATGCTCTCCCCGAAACGTCAGTTGAAACTCCGCTCCCCTGCTTTGGAACCCCTTCGCCAGACCGTCCACAAGCTTCGCTCTGGAACTGCCAGCCTCTACATTTGTAGAGCGGACTTCTCCCTCGGTTTCCTTGAGGTCGGTTGCGGCAGCTTGCCCATTGCTCTCAACACCCGCCCCATCGCCAGAGCTGCCCACTACTACCTTTTCAACGTTGCTCGCGTTTGCCGCTGACTTGTCCTCAACACTCTCATCGGTCGCTGACTCGGCATCAAGATTCGCGCCAGATTCGTCTCCGGCCTCGGACGGCGAAAGACTGCCTCTTGTTCCTGCTCGCAGTTCTGCTTCCAATTGCTCATCTGACCCTGCTCGCAATTCAGCATCCAATCGCTCATCTAAACCTGCTCGCTCACCAGACTCGGCCAAAACGGCCGCGTTACCCAGTCGATCAGCCTGAGCGGGCTCATTCACTCTTGCCTCCACTACATATATGGATACAGCTAGCGAAAGAGCTAACAGCAGGTTCGCCATCCGATGCCTCATCAGCCCATCTCCTTCCGGAATTCACTCCCATTATGTAAGTATATGTGGACGATCCCTTAGAAGATGAATCAGTTCACGAGAACTAAGATAGGTTTAAAAAAACATGGTTCATAAAGACGTAACTTCGACTACTCCCTTTACTCTCTAGGTCGCTTTCGGCGGGTTTCAAGTAGCTTCGACTACTTCCTTTGCTCGTCGGGGCCGCTTCCGGCGCGCTCAAGTAGCTTCGACTACTTCCTTTGCTCTCCTAGGTCCCTTTCGGCGCGCTCAAGTAGCTTCGACTACTTCCTTTGCTCTCCTAGGTCGCTTTCAGCGCGCTCAAGTAGCTTCGACTACTTCCTTTGCTCGTCGGGGCCGCTTCCGGCGCGCTCAAGTAGCTTCGACTACTTCCTTTGCTCTCTTAGGTCGCTTTCAGCGCGCTCAAGTAGCTTCGACTACTTCCTTTGCTTTCCTAGGTCGCTTTCGGCGCGCTCAAGTAGCTTCAACTACTTCCTTTGCTCTCCTAGGCCTCTTTCAGCGGGTTTCAAGTAACTTCGACTACTTCCTTTGCTTTCCTAGGTCCCTTCCGGCGCGCTCAAGTAACTTCGACTACTTCCTTTGCTCGTCGGGGCCGCTTCCGGCGCGCTCAAGTAGCTTCGACTACTTCCTTTGCTCTCCTAGGTCCCTTTCGGCGCGCTCAAGTAGCTTCGACTACTTCCTTTGCTCTCCCAGGTCGCTTTCAGCGCGCTCAAGTAGCTTCGACTACTTCCTTTGCTCTCCTAGGTCGCTTTCAGCGCGCTCAAGTAGCTTCGACTACTTCCTTTGCTCTCCTAGGTCGCTTTCGGCGCGCTCAAGTAGCTTCGACTACTTCCTTTGCTCTCCTAGGTCGCTTTCAGCGCGCTCAAGTAGCTTCGACTACTTCCTTTGCTCTCCTAGGTCGCTTTCGGCGCGCTCAAGTAGCTTCGACTACTTCCTTTGGCCGTTGGAGCCGCTTTCGGCGGTTTTCAAGTAAGCCTTCTCTTAAGCCCCCTAATTGAATTGGAGAGTACCCTGGGAAATCAGGTACACTACTAGTAAGAGGTGAGAGGGCCATGAGGCAGAGGAATCAGGTGTTTGAAGGAGTTCGGAACAAGGTGGCGCAGGAAGCCCTGGCAGGAATAAAGAGCGGCGTCCTTGCCCGCAAATATGACGTATCTCCCAAGACCATTCGAAACTGGGTGAAGGAGTATCAGGAGAAAGTCGGTCATGATGCGATCCCAACCATCGATGAACGGATCGACGATGCCAGGCGACTTGCTGAGCTAGAGGCCAAGTATGAGCAAGCCCTCAAGGCACTAGGTGAAAAGGAACTGGAGAACAACGTTCTGCGGGAGCTCGTAAAAAAGTCCAGCCCTGCCTCGATGACAAACTTCACGTTGCCCAAACGTTCGTCGAGCAGGGACACCAGATAGCCGTTCTTTTACGTATCGTTGACCTGTCTAGCTCCACGTTTTACAGCCGGCGAAACCAGGCGAATCGTTCTGTCCGTTCCACTCCCCAGCGCTCAGGACGGCCTCTCTCGACCCAGTCGCTCACCATGGCCGGCCGTGTCATTAGCGACGAGCAAATCAAGGAATGGTTGCTGGAGCTGGTATCAGGGGAAGAGCACGGGTATGGCTACAGCCTCCTAACCGAATGTCTTCGCAAGTCCTATGATTTGGTTATTAACAAAAAGAAGGTGTACCGACTCTGTCGCGAGCTGCAGATTCTGCATCCCCAGCGCCGAAAGAAGGTTCATTACCCGAGACGTCTGGCGCGTTACCACGACATTACGGCCTCGAACCAGCTGTGGCAGCTGGATATTAAATATGGATACGTAGACGGCTACAGCCAGTTCTTTTTTATCGCGGACATGATCGATGTATTTGACCGCAGCATTGTGGGCTACTACACCGGCTCTAGTTGCGAAGCCAAACACGTCTGCGATATGGTGCGTACAGCACTAAATCTACGTCTCATGCCTGGACAACAAACACCTGTTATTCGAACGGACAATGGCCCTCAGTTTGTGAGCAAGGCGTTTGGAGAACTGGCGGAGGAGCTTATATTTGTGCATGAACGAATCCCTCCGAAAACGCCCAACATGAATGCCTATATTGAATCGTTCCATGCCACGCTGGAGCGCTGGTTATTGAGTAAGGAGCGCTTTACTACGTTTGAAGAGGCGTTTCAGGCCGTGGATTCGTTCATGGATTTCTACAACCACCGCAAGATGCACCTCAGCTTAGGGAAGCGATCCCCCGCTGAGTTTATGCAGTGGATTGCCGAAACAAATCCGGATGTATCCGAGTACAAACGGGCCGTATAAGCGTATTTGCGAGAAAAATGAAGCTAGACTTCGATTCAAACCTATTTCGCCCTGAACTCTCCAGAATTAGGGGGCCAGCCCGCCTTTCGTCTTCCACGTATGCGGAAGACGACAACACCCCCATTAAAAAATAATGGGGGTGGAGCATCATGAGGAAGACTGCGGCGGCGAAGCGGAGGGAGGCGAAACCTTTTGGAGAAGCGGCAGCGGTCCTCTTGGAAGGCGGATGCCCACACCTTGGTGTGTTGGGCAATCGGGGCATCCGCGTTCCAGAGGGATCGGAAAAAGGTTCGCCTCACGCAGCGGAGTTCCGCCAGCAATCGCCCGAATCACCGTCCCTCGCAGCGAGCTCCCCTAACTCAGAGCTCCCAATCCCCTCTAACAGCAAAATATAGAGCCGCCAAGTACCCTCGCGGATCACTATACTGGGCACGCTCATGCCCAAGCTTCACGGTGAAATGCAGCCAGATGCGCTCCTCCAGCCCCTGCGCCGGAATCTGCGGCTTAGGGTCGAGACGTTCGGCCCAGCCCTGGAGCAGCTGCCAGTCCTGTTCCTGCAGCGCAGCGCGCCGAGCCTCATCAAGCTCCAGCTCTGGCAAGATCAGGCCTTTGGCCTGCAAGCGGGCAATCCGCTTGTCGATGCGAGCTTTGCGCTTGCGATGCTCCGCGGTCGCCTCGGTGACGACAATCGTGCCAGCCACCATATCGCCGACCCGCTTGTCGGACTTGCTGAAGAACATCGCAACACTGCCTATAAAATATCCCATCGGCAACAGATCAAGCAGTCGAAACAGATTGCGGATTACGATCGGCACAATCGTCGCGGATTGGCCCGTGGACAGCAGCACGCGTAATCCCATCGCTTTTTTGCCAATCGTCTGGCCGCCTCGATAGGCTTCCATGACGATGAAATAACCTACATTAAACAGAATAAGAAAGATAAACATGCCGGCAAACAGATAATCGTATCCGTCATTCGGGAACCAAGTTGAGGATAGCAGGTAAATGGTTCCGGCCGTGCCGAACACGATTAGTAATGATGCAGCAAGCAGCAGCAATGCATCGATAAGATGTGCAATCGCCCTGCTGCCGATACCGGCAGTTCGATAACGCAGACGAACCTGTTCCGGTGTGAGCAGGACGGTTTCTTTTTCTATCTGAGTGTAAAAGGACATTACGGTGTTCCTTTCCCTTCCAAAGCTAACTGCATACCGCCGCGCTCACCGACAACCCCTGACTCACCTTCCGCTCGTGCGCCGCGCGAGATACCGTACAAATAATAGGCCACGCATGCAACGAGAGTCAGACCAGCAATGGCATACTTAACCCAAAGCGGTAGCACGGCTGGAGTAATATATCCTTCAATCAAGCCCGCGATGACAAAAAGCGGAATCGTACCAAGCAACAACAAGGCCGACTCCTTAGCGGACTGGACAAAAACGAGCCCTCGGGGCAGCTCACCGGGTACAAAAAACTTATACCCCATATAAAAACCTGCACCCCCGGCGATGAAGATGGCCAACAGCTCGATGACGCCATGCGGCAGGATGTAAGCCCAGAATGTATAGGTATACCCGGTTTGAGCAAATACAGCCGCAAGCGCGCCGATCAGCAGCCCGTTGAACACCATCAGATATAGCGTGAAGAACCCCAGCGTCACACCACTAAGAAATGCCAACACTGCCACTCGAATGTTGTTCGTCATAATCTCCGCCGACATGATTGCGCTGTTGATATCGCCTCGGTCGCTGTTAACTCTCGAGGGATCAACCCCGTCCGCCATACCGGCAGGTAATACCGCGTGGATGACGGATGGATTAGCCGATATGGCTAAATAACCTAGTAAACCTCCGAATCCGAACAGCAATCCCGCCATTAAAATGAAGGGCATCCGCATCTTGATCAGCATCGGGAAGCCGTAGAGCATGAACCGCAGCGGATGGCTTTTGCCAGCCGCTCCGCCCGCATGCAGCTGATTATGTGAGCGAGAGACAAGATCGTTAAGCAGCACAGTCGCCTCGCTAGCCGGGGCATGCGTTTGCAAATAAGCGAGATGCGCCGAAGCAGTCCGATACAGCTCCCCGAAGCGATCCAACTGTGCAGCGTCAGCTCGTGCGCTGCGCTTGCCAAGCAGGCCTAGCAGAGCTTCCAGCTCCGCCCAGGACGGCTTATTGCGCCGAATGAAAGCAGTTGTGTCCATGAAGCATCTCCTTTGCGGCTATCCTCACAGCAAGCCTCGATCGCGAATATCCAGATACGTATTAACCGCACTAACAGCAAGCTGATCCGGTGCTGTATCCAGCATCGGGATGCCAGTGCTGCCCATACGGCGAACAAGCAGCTGCCGCTCCAACGCGTAGGACGCGGCGACACTCTGCACATAAGCCTCCGAGAGCGTATCCGGACGCGTCTCTTCCAACTGCCGCATGACAGGGTTTTGCAGCGACATCAGCACCAGATGATGCTGCTTACGAACCTTGGCCGCGTATGCCAGTAGCTCGGTATCATGCAGATAATGGTCCATATCGGAAAAGAGCACCGCAAACGAGCGCTTGCGAATCCGCTTCAATAAAAATCCAAGCCCGACGGACGTTCCTGCTTCCGCATAATCGCTGCTGATCCCACTCGCTGAGCGCGTCAGCGTCTGCAGATGCGCAAGCCCGCGTCCCGGCGGAATAAACAGCTTCACGCTGCTGGAGTAGGCGATCAAAGCAACCTGATCCCCTTGCCTCAGCGCAGCTGCGGCAAGGGTTAGCGCCGCTTCCAGCGAGCGGTCGAGCTTGACCTGACCGTCCAGCTCCACGCCCATCTGACGGCCGCAGTCCAGCAGCAGCACGAGCGTTTTGCCCTTCTCAGGGCGATAAAGATTCGTCAACAGACGACCGGTACGTGCCGTAGCCCGCCAGTTCACCTCGCGGATGTCGTCGCCGGCGGCATACTCCCTAATCGCGTCGAACTCCGTACCGCCGCGTTGACGGCGATAGATGCGCTTGCCGTCCACAAGCAGAGAATCCTGTGCGGAGGCCAGCACGCCCCGCACGCCGGACAAGTCGGGGTCGATGCGGATATTATCCTCGACCGTCAGCTGCGTCTGCTTCGACCAAAGCCCAAGACCTCCGCTCCAGCGAAGATCTACCTCACGGAAGCGATAATTGCCGCGTTCCTCAGCGGTGAGCCGGTAGCTGAACCCGGCAGAGCCGCGCAGCGGGCCGCCGACCGTTCGTCCATCTGGTCGGTGAAAAGAGCCCGGAATATCATCCGCCAGCTCTACAAGCAACACGACCTTAGAGCGGCAAACCGCGTCTAAGCCAACTTCAAATGTCCGGCGAATCTCCGAGCTCTCCGGCAGCCTTCGACGTACCGTCCATGCGAGTGCGCGCGGCAGCCGTACAAGATCGATGATCGACAGCACGAGCAGCGCCGCGCACCACGCCACAAAGACGACCCAGTGCAGGCCCAAAGCTCCAGCTCCAGCGGTTGCGACCGCTCCAACCGCCGCCCAGCCCGCTAAACGGCGGGTCGGCAACGGGAAGCGACGCAGCAGCCTAGCGAGGAACCGGAACCGATGCCAACGTTTGCCGGATGATGCCTTCACCGGTCATCCCCTCCAGTTCCGCCTGCGGCGTCAGCAGCAACCGGTGGCGGAGCACCGGTAGCGCCATTTCTTTGATGTCGTCGGGCGTCATGTAGTCTCTTCCTTCCAGCAATGCCCAAGCGGATGCGGCACGCAGCAGCGCGATACCCGCCCGCGGGCTCGCGCCTAGCTGCACGCCCTCGCTCTCCCGGGTCGCGCGAACGAGCGCAGCTGTATAAGCATACAACGCCTCTTCTACAACGACGTTTTCAACGCGGCCTTGCAGCTCACGAATCTGCTCTGCTGTAATGACTGGCTCCGGCGTTGCTTCTGCGATGCCTCCCGCACGGCGATGATTCCGCAGAATGTTAACTTCCGCCTGTTCACCGGGGTATTCCAAAATCAGCTTGAACAGGAAACGGTCCAACTGCGCTTCCGGCAGCGGATATGTACCGTCATACTCAACCGGGTTCTGCGTCGCTACTACGAAAAACGGCTCTGGCAGCGGGTAAGTCGTGCCTTGTATCGTAACCTGCCGCTCCTCCATGGCTTCGAGCAAAGCAGCTTGGGTTTTAGGTCCGGAACGATTGATCTCATCGGCCAACAGCACATTTGTAAACACAGGTCCCTTCACCACCGCGAAGCTCTGCTCCTGCATGTTGTAGGTAACGCTACCCGTAATATCTCCTGGCAAAAGATCCGGTGTGAACTGGATGCGTCTCCAGCTGCAGCCTGATAAAACAGCAAGCTGCCTTGCCAAGCTCGTTTTGCCGAGTCCTGGCACTCCCTCCAGCAGTACATGCCCACCCGCGACAAACGCGGTGACGAGCAGCCGAATATTACGATTTTGACCATGTATTCGCTGCTCCAGCGATTCTAGCAAGTTTTTCAACGTCTCTCTCCCCTTCCCGACAGGCTGCTGCCTCTCAGCAGAGCCGCCAGTTCGCTCGTATCTCTGGATCTTGCTATAAATTCTCGCCTTGCAGCCTTACGTCCGCTAGTGACTATCGGCCGTTCTTCAAGCGCATGCTGCAGCCGCTGCGCATCCTGCTCGCTCCAGCGGCTGCGCGCCGCTGCAGCAGCCTGTTCCGGCGTTGCGGCAGGACTCAGCCCCCAGCGCTGGGACAACTGCTGACGCAATCGTCTACGTTGCCGGTCGAGCGCATCGTCCATCAGGCCGAAGCGCTCGTACCAAGCGGCAAGCGCTCGCGCCGTCTCATCTCCGCGCCGCACCGTCCATTCCCGTGGAATGCGCACGGGACCGAATCGTTTGCCGCTGCTCCACAGCCATAACAGCATGGCCAGCAATAGCATGATACTAGCCAGCAGCAGCCAATTCGGATAAACCGCGAACAAACCCGGCTTCAGCGTGTAGCCATGATGCTGCTCGTCAAACATGATCTCCGACCAGGAGCCAGCCAGCAAAGCAGACATAATCTCTGTATGGGAGGCCCGAAGCGTCGCCCCATTCTGCATCCAGCGCGGCTCCACCACGAAGGTAACGGAACCTTCTCCGAGCTTCAATCGGCTGGCAAGTACGCCTTCACTATCCTTTATCAGCGTTTCGGCATCATTGCTCGCACTCTGGATGCGCAGACTTGTTGACACTTCAGCTACAAAACTCCCCGATCCAACCAACGCTTCCGCTTCAATAGGTTTCTCAGGTGGAGGAGCATCCTTGCCGCTGGCGCTGTCAGTCTCGTTCTGGTCAGCAGCTTCTGATTCCTTCTCCTCTGCTGGAGCCGCCCCTTCCTCTGAATCAGCATCATCCGACTTCCCGCCGAACAGCATCCAATCTAGGGGCTCCTCGCCGCTATCATCTAGAAGGAGCAAATGGTTGCCTGCACGCAGCCAGCTCTCCATCGCTTCCCATTCCTTAGGAGCGATTTTGTTAGGCCCAACAGCAATCATTAGTCGGTTCGATCCGGTTTCCGGCAGCTCTTCCCAGCGAAGCCGCCACTCTCCAACATTGCCATTGCGCTTCTCCAGCAGCTCGCGCCAAGCTTTGACGCCATCCGTATCTGCCGAGGAGCTAACATTCGCCGGCTCATCCGGAAGCTGAGGACGGGCCAGTAGCAGTCCTAACAATAGGAACAGCGCAGCCGCTGTCGGAAGCAGCCAGAGGACGCGATTCGATTTTCTTTTCAACGCGATCCCCCCTCTCCCGCAACTTCGGTGAGCAGGCTACGCATGCTCTCAAACAGCTCTTGCGAGCCTTCGAGTTTGCCGTACCATATCCGTTCAAAAAGCGCCATTGCTTCCTTGAGCGCAGGCGTATGAGAAGAGCCCGACTCCGACAGCTCGTCCAAATACTCACGGTTCGTTTTCCAAAGCTCGACGCGCAGCGTTCCCTGCTCCTCCAAATAGAAAAGCAGGGCTAGAAAGACGGCTCGAATACCGTCTCTCCAGTCCCCTTCCGCAGCGTGCCGATCTCCGATCTCCGCATAATACTGCCAGGAACGGCTATCCTCACCTGGTTCCAGCCAATCACCGGACCGCAGCCTACCTGTACGGCTCCGACGGCTTAGCAGCAGCCAGGCTATCCATACGATGAAGCCGACCAGTGCAAGCACGATCAGAATGGCCAGCACGCTGATCGTCCCTTCCCCCGGCTTAAGGCCAGGGAAGATGAGTTTCAGCAGCCGTCCAAGCCCCTCAAGCAGCCAATCCCAGAGGGAAAAGCCCGGCCCCTTGCGGTAAGCGGTATATTCCTCCCCAGCGAGAATGCCCTCCAGCTCACGGCGTTCATTCATGGACGATTGCCGCCCTCAGAGCCGCCGCTTCCATCGGAACCTTCTTTGTTGTCCGTTCCGTCGTTCCGCTCGGAGCTTCCATATCCACCCCATGATGCTGGCGGAGCCGGAGGTGTTTGACCCGCATATGGATCGGCATTGTTCAGCAGTTGATCCAGGCCGTAACCATCGCGGCGCACACGCAGATCGAAGAAGCTAACTGCATACGGGAGAACCCACAAAGCGCCGATTAGAATGGACACAAGCGAACTCACAATGTAATTGAGCGTGCCTCCACCAAACAGAGCCGTCGTTCCCAGACTAATCACTCCGGTGAAGATGCTCAGCAGCAAACTTAGCACGATATATAACAGCAGCAACCGCCAAAAGCTGCCCTTCGTCACGCGCCAGCTGTAGCCAAGCCCAGTACCGCTCTCGTCGAAGGCTACAAATGGCAAATAATACGCCCAGCGGATGACGAAGAAGGTAACAAACAGCAAAATCGCCAGTAAAAGCACAAAAATAAGAAGCACCATTCCGGGGGATGTTCCCCCCATGCCGGCTGTCCCCACCGCTATCATTAAACCAATAACAATCCCGGCAGCTATGACTACCAGCAAATACATGCCGAATATGATGACGCCAAAGAGCAGTGTACTGCCCGTAAGTGGCCAGAAACGACGGAAGCCGCGTTTCAGCAGCTCTCCTGGACCGGGCACTTCTTCACCTCGGAGATGAGCCTGCACCAGATGCAGGACCGCTGCTACCGAGACCGGACCGAGGAACAGCATCATAACGAGGCCGGCCAACAAGCTAAAAATAGCTAATCCAGTGATCGGCTGCGCTTCCGGGTCCACCGTGTTAAAGTATTCTTCGAAGTTGCCGTCCTGGAAGCCACTAATCATGCCAGAGTAGGCACTACCGCTATCTCCCGATAAACCCATTGTGGCCAAGGCCATCGGCCCGTACAAGACAAGCATGATAATAGCTAAAGTTGTAAAGTGAGTGCGATAAAGCTGAAAACTGCGGTCCAGTATCCGGCCAATTCCCATCGGTCTCAGTTGTTGCGGTTGTTGCATTGAATCGTCCCCCAGTTCTTATGTACGGTATCCTTAAATCACTGCTAGTGCTCTTTCATTCTGCCTAGCTTATTAATTCTTTAATTCTAAATACCTCCACCATTATACATGATTCGACTTTATATATCTGTTTATTTTTACCTCAATACCCTGTTAAAAGGGAACTACGAGTTATAACTAAAGCGAAGCTGGGCAAGTTGGGACTTAAAAAATCCAGTCCATTGCCCGCCGCGCTTATTCCTCTACTTCGGCTCAGCTTCTTCCCGAGCCGCTAGTCAGTCGAGCCAGTTGCTCCAGCACACCGCTGCCGCTGTCCAGCGAGACGCTGCCCATGCGCTCGAATAACCGCTCCAGCACCTCAAGCTCCTTGAGCCGGTAGAGCGTGGCATTGTCCTCCATCAGGCGAGCCGTGTTCAGCAAGCTGCGAGTTGAGGCGGTCTCCTCACGGCGCGTGATGAGGTTAGCCTGGGCTTTTTTCTCCGCCAACAGCACTGTGTTCAAAATATCGCGAATCTCGCCCGGTAAAATGACGTCCTTAACACCCGCGCTCAAAAACTCCACTCCATACTCCGTTCCAGCCACACGCAGCCGCTCCAACACTGCTGTCGCCGCTTCTTCACGAGAGGAGAGCAAGGCGTCCAGCTCCAATCCGCTGATGTAGTCGCGAAGAATGAGCTGGAGTGCGATATAAAGCTGATCCGACAGCGACTTGATGTCCAGCGTCCGTTCTGGATCGATGATGCGGTACTGACTGACAAAGTTCAGCCGCAGCGTGATTTTGTCAGCGGTCATCATCTCCTGTCCAATCAGATCCAACTGCTGACGGCGTAAGTCCACCTTCAGCACACTTGCCTTGACCGGGCCATCCCAGAAACGGTATCGTCCCGGGCCTAGCTCACGCTGGCGCACATGATCGAAATGCAGGAAGCCGCGCTCCCATCTCTCGACCTCAAGTACACTCCAGTATGGCCTTAGGAACTGCAGCAGCTCCGACCCCAGCTTAGAGTCCAGCTCCGGTTGTCGCGTGTCAATGCGCAGAAAGCTATACTCCCCCGCTCCTTTCCAAAATGCATGGATGCCCGGGTGCAGCAGCTTGTTAATACGACCATCCACATAAAACACAGCATATTCCGCATCCTGCATCTCAATAACCTCGAGCTGCTTCGCCAAAGCTTCGTCCTGCAGATAAACGGACAGGGGGCCGTCAGGCGGAATGAATGGCTCATCAATGCGATGGACAACAACACTTTCACCGCGAAGACGATTCAGCAGAATCGTGCCCGGCTTCAGCAATCCGGCAAAACTGCCTCTGCGGTAAAGCAATCCTCTTTCTGTCGTCTTAATCGTTGTAGTTTTAAACATACTACCAGCTCCTTTTATACGTATGGTCCTTCAGACCGTTGCATTCCATGATATGGTGGCGTACGATCCAAGCTCGCTCCTCCGCGAATCGAGCGGAACGCTCGGTGCGCATCTGCGGGTTTTTGCCGGTTTCCAGGGAAACCTCCTTCTCCATAAGACACCTTGTGGGCTGCCCCTGAAGCGTTCGAGCTCCCGTCTGAACCGGACTTTCACCGCCGCTTGCCCCGGCGTTGCATAGCTGATCTGCGGCTGCCGCCTTAACTTAGCGCGGCTGGGACCGAACTTGAATCGTTGCCCTACCATTTCTCGAGGTTGGCTAATGCCATTTTCCGCCACGGACCGCCCGCTCGGGCGGCCGAGCATTAATTTAATACGAGAAGACTAGCAAAACATGCCGCGACGCATCGCGCTCAGCACTGCGGAACATGGCCTGCGGCCGAAATTCCTGCCTAGTTGCCCTTGCCTTCTGGTTCATCTTAACGGGCAGGCTGACGGCGGAACAGGGCGTAAGTATGGCGAAGCTCTTATTAATTGTGCAAATGCCGCCACAACCTTCCAAATTAAAGCGAGAGGAATCACGCCGACTCTTGTCGAATCAATAGCGTTCGGTTTCAGGACGATCGGGGGAATTAACGCATGGCCAGGGAAAGCTTTGACAAGGAAATCGAGCTGCTCCGTATGATGGCGCTGACGGGCGGCAGCTATAGCCGCAAGGAATCAGCCGAGCGACTGGGTATATCCGTCCACACGCTAGACAAGGCGCTGCGCCGTCTCAAAGAGGTAGCTGCAGGGAGCTCCTCCAGCACATCTTCCGACGCGTCAAATGTGCTGGACATTTCTGCTGCCGCGACGACGCCCAATCCAGGCTTGACGGATCTGTTGCAGGGGAGGCGAGAGAGTGGGCGCGATCCGTTGCTCATGTTCCTGTTTCGCGCAAAATCGCTCAAGGAGTCAGAAACGGTCCGATTGGCTCTACTGTTAGAAACGCTGCAGCTTGCACCGCTGACCGCTTCCGAGCTGCTAGAGGCATGCTGCGCCGCCATGCCGGAAGAAGCTGCCTTGCCCGATGAAAAAACAATCCGCTCCGATCTTGCCTACCTGGTAGAAGCCGGTATCGTCTCCCGCAGCGGCCAGCGGCCGTTTCGCTTTCGCCTGCGCAATGAATTATGGAGCCAATTGGAACCGGAGGAGCTGCAGCGGTTGGAGCTGTTCGTCCACGTCATGGCGGGTACCCGTGTCCCATCGGTTCTCGGTTACCTGCTACAGGACAGTCTCCGCCGCAGCCTTGGTGAAGCGGAATGTCTCAGCTTCGGCGTTGGTTTTGCCTACCATTATGATTGCCGCATTCTCGACGAAGCTTATCTGTACCCGCTGCTCAGCGCAATCGAGACACGCTCTCAGGTAACATTCCATTACTTAACGCCTAAATCGGACAGCCGCTACGTCGCACGCGGCACGAATCCGCTGCATATCCGCCAAAACCCGGCCAGCAAAGTAACGATGCTGCCGCTTAAAACCATTTACGACCATCAGTATGGCCGCTGGTACTTGCTTGGCTTCAAGCCAACCGTTGGTCTCGGCTCGTGGCGCATGGAAGGGATCAGCGGCCTGGAAATGGGCTTGCCCGCCGATCCGGAGTTCTTCGCGCTCAAAAGAGAGCAGCTTGAAGAGAAAACCCGTTGTAGTTGGCTCGTTGATATGGGAGCGGTGATTCGTGTATCGGTGCGTTTTTTCCAACCGGAGGGTGTTCGTTACAACTTCATCCGCGAACGAGTGCTGCTGCAAGGGCAGAGTGGAACCATTAGCGAAGAGGGACCGGGATCGTTCCTGTTCCACATTGAAGTGAATGGAACGAGGGAAATCAGGCCGTGGCTGCGCAGCTTCGGATCGAGCTGCGAGGTGCTGGAGCCTAAGGCGTTGAGGCAGGAGATGATCGAGGAATGGAAGGAGCTTGCGAAAATCTATGAGTCTTTTTGATAAAGTGCATAATCACGAGTTGAGTCGGCGTCTGGCAGACAGCGGCGCGCTCGCCGTCACTAGCGGAGAACGATCCTGGCTGCGGCTTATGCTGGAGCATCCAACAGCTCCTTCCTTCCTCGGTGCAACGGCAATCGATAAGCTGCAGCTGATGCTGCAGGAGGACGAACCGTTGTCTCTAGCCCATTTGAAAGAGAAAGCCCGCAGTCGTGAGCGGCGTCTGTACGCCCCTCACTTGCTAGAGCTGGCTGAGCTGGTCCGCTGCCGCAGCGGCATGAGAATTACCTGTGAGGGTAAAGGGGGCATTGTTCGGCATCACGCGCTTGGTTACCCTTATCGTCTCGAATATGCGATGTCCACAAAAGAATGGTATTTGCTCTGGCTTCAAACAAGCGGCCGCCCTCTCATGCGCACTCGGCTGACGCGTATGCACGGTGTGGAGCCAATGCCCTTGCCGCCGGAAGAAGCAGATCGCCTCGACCGCCGCATCGGGGCTCTTAGAGCGCGCCGTCGCGCCAATGCAGTTATCGAGCTGTTACCCCGCTACAACCGGGAGCTGTCACGTATTCTGTACGCCTTGTCTTGTTTTCAGCAGGAAGTACACTATGATGCGGAGAGTGGAATGTATCGGATCACCGTTACTTATCAAAAGGATGAGTCTGGCTATTTGCTGCAGAAGCTGCGTTTTCTTGGCAAGCGGGTGCGGGTACTGGAAGGAATATCGCTGCAAAATGAACTAAGAGCCAGCGCCTTGAAGGCACTGGCTCGATATGGGGTAAGCGAGTAAAAAAAAGGGGGGGGGGAGGAAGGATGATTACTTAGAATTGAACTTTGACTTTCAAAATCTCGACCGATTCTTCAATCTGGGCAATCAGATTGCGCTGAGCGTCCAGTCTTTCGGTAAACGAGTTCAATGTCGTAATGTCCTCGGCGGTTGCAGCGGCTTGTTTAAACGTTAAATCAAGGCGTTTTTCGATACGATCCAGGCGTTCGTTCGTTTGGCGGAATCCCTCGGCTTGTCTACCTTCAAGAGAATCGAATCTGCCTTCTAGCGTCTCGAATCTACTTTCCAGAGAATCGAATCTGCCTTCTAGCGTCTCGAATCTACTTTCCAGAGAGTCAAATCTGCCTTCTACCGTCTCGAATCTACTTTCCAGAGAGTCGAATCTGCCTTCTAGCGTCTCGAATCTACTTTCCAGAGAGTCGAATCTTCCATCGATCAACCCGAGTCGCTCGTCAATGCTTTCCAGACGCGTGTTCATGCCTTTTATAACGCCTATTAATTCCTTCAACGTTTCTTCCACTACAATCGCCCCCTTGTCCTCTCCCTATTATAGAGGTTAACTTCAAGAACAACAATACCCTAGGGGTTAAGTTTCATGACTTTCGGTTAAAGCTCTACAATCGCCTTAATGACCTTCGAGGCAGGGTTCAGCCAAACGTCGAACTGTCCAACCATCTCCTCGAAGCTGGCGCTATGAGTGACATATCGTCCGATATCGATGCCGCCAGCTTGAAGCGCCTCGAGCACACGGTCGAAATCTTCCTTAGTCGCATTGCGACTGCCCATAAGAGTCATTTCCCGCTTATGGAATTCGGAATCGTTGAACGAAATATCATTTTTCACCAAGCCTACATAGACCAGTGTACCGCCATGAGCCGCATAAGAGAATGCCGTTTCCATTGACTTGGAATTGCCTGTAGCATCAAACACAATCGTCGGATAATCACCGTCTGTCAAACGCTGGAGCTGCTCCGAAGCTCCATTCAATGCATTAACGGTATCGTCGACGCCAGCCCATGAGCGGCAAAAAGCCAAGCGCTCGTCATTGACATCCATCGCAATAACTTTAGCTCCTGCATATTTGGCAAAAGCCATTACTCCTAGCCCAATCGGCCCTGCGCCGATTACGAGCACAGTCTCACCCGCCGTCAGCTTGGAGCGGCGAACAGCATGAGCGCCAATCGCCAGCGGCTCCAGCATGGCCGACTCATCCAAAGTCAAGCCATCCGTCCGAATCAGATGCGAAATCGGCACAGCAATTCGCTCCCGCATTCCACCGTCCGTATGAACGCCAAGCACCTTCATCGAGGTGCAGCAGTTCGTTTTTCCATTGCGACAAGCTACACAGATTCCACAGTGGAAATACGGGATAACGGCTACCTGATCTCCCACCTGTAGACCATGTTGACCGTCGCTTACCTGTACAATTGTACCGGACAGCTCATGGCCCAGAATCCGGGGATAGGAGAAAAACGGTTGATTGCCTTTAAAAGCATGCAGATCGGTTCCGCAGATCCCGACTCTGCGAATTTGTACAATTGCTTCTCCCGGCAGCATTTCTGGCTCCGGCAAATTATCGCGGTACTGGAACGACTCGACCGCCTCGCATACAATACCCTTCATCGCTTCAATGCCCGCCTTCGTTTAACTGAATTTTGGTGTTGTATTCCGGTCTTCCACTGACCCAGGTTTCATTTAATACAGGCGCTAACAGCTCTTGCACTGCTTTAAGCAGCTCTTTATTGATTGGCTCATCCGTCCACATGGCGTTTTTGACGATATTCACCGGATTCGCCGTGCTGACGAGTGTAGTTGGAATGAGCTCATTGGAAGTGGAAAATTGCACCGCAAGCTTGGCAATATCTTCGCCATGCGACTCGCAGAATTCAGCAGCAGCCTTGCATGCCGCTTTTAGCTGCGGACTTGCCGGATGCCACTCCGGCGCTCCACGGGTACCAAGCAGACCCATCGAAAGCGGGGAGGCATTTACGAGGCCAATGCCTTTGGACTCCAGCAATGGCAGCAGATTCAAGAGCGAAGTATCATTTAAGGAATAATGGCAATACGAAATAACAGCATCAACGTCGACCTTTGGCAGCATATATTCGAACAGTTCCAAAGGCAGGCCGCAAATACCGGTATAACGGATTTTCCCTTGCTCTTTCAATTGCTGCAAAGCCGGAATCGCTTCCTCGATAATCATGTTTGCCGGCACAAATTCGATATCATGCAGGAAGAGCACATCGATATAATCCGTATGAAGGCGCGCCAAGCTTTCCTCCACGCTTGCTGTAATTCTTTTCGCCGAAAAATCGAACTCATCCGCTCCATAACGCCCTGCTTTTGTAGAAAGCAAAAACCTGTCACGCGGGATTTGCTGAATCGCTTTACCAAGCACCGTCTCGGCCTTCGTCAGCCCGTAATAAGGGGACACATCGATCAGATTGATACCTGAATCTACGGCAGCATGCACCGTCGTGATGGCCTCGCCATCATCTGTATTCCGGAAAACGGAGCCGAGCGATGAAGCGCCAAAACTCAGTGTGGAGACATCTAGTCCCGTTTGTCCCAGCTTGCGGTATTTCATTAAAGAATCACTCCGTCCTTGAATATCGCTATTTCTCGGAATCCATTCCGCTCGTTATTCGTTTGGCGCTCACCGGAAGCCAGCTCAATGAGGTAACTCATTAATTGTTCGCTCATCTCCGGCATCGATTTTCCTTCCAGCAATTGTCCGGCATTGTAATCGATCCAGTTCTTTTTATGCCGCGCAAGATCCGAATTGGTAGCAATCTTCACCGTAGGAACGGGTCCGCCAAACGGCGTGCCGCGTCCCGTTGTAAACAAGACGATATGAGCGCCTGCCGCCGACAAAGCCGTCACGGAAACGAGATCATTTCCCGGCGCTTCCAATAGATTGAGCCCGTTTTGACGGACACGCTCACCGTATTTCACAACATCCTGCACCAAAGCTCTGCCGCCCTTCTGAGTGCAGCCGAGCGACTTCTCCTCCAGCGTGCTTATGCCGCCAGCTTTGTTGCCAGGAGAGGGATTCTCGTAGATTTCTTGACCATGACGGATAAAATACTGCTTAAAATCGTTGATGAGAGTTACGATATTTTCAAAAACGCCTTCATTAACAGCACGATCCATAAGGATCTTCTCCGCTCCGAACATCTCTGGCACTTCGGTGAGAATCGCCGTGCCGCCGGCATTGATCAAGGAGTCGGATATGGAGCCGACGAGCGGATTGGCCGTAATGCCGGAGAAACCGTCGGAGCCGCCGCATTTTAAGCCAATCTTCAATTTGGAAAGAGGCACTGGCTCCCGCTTGAAGTTCGCCCCATAGGAGGCCAGCTCTTGGATCAGCTCCAAGCCTTTTTCCAGCTCATCCTCTTCGGTCTGAGCGCTCATAAATTTGACGCGACGTTCATCATAAGCACCGATCACTTCTTTGAACAACTCGATCCCATTGTTCTCGCAGCCAAGTCCGACAACGAGCACTCCCGCAGCGTTGGGATGGTTGACTAGCGAAGCGAGCAGCTTCTGCGTGAACTGCAGGTCGTCGCCGAGCTGTGAGCAGCCGAACGGATGGGCAAAATGGAACACACCATCGATTCCCTCCCCAGCCAGATCGCTTCCGCGTTTAGCCAAAATTTCGCAAGTTTTGTTGATGCAGCCAACCGTGTTGATGATCCAGATTTCATTGCGGATGCCAACCTCGCCGCTCGGTCGGAGGTACCCTTGGAACATCGGGACCTCGCTTGGCAGCTTCTGGTCCTTCTCTTGCTCCTGATCTTTCACTTGCTCATTCTCTTGCTCCTGCTCCGCGATCGGTTCGTAGCTATACTCAAGAATGGATCCAAGTCCTGTCCGTAGATTATGGGTATGAACCCATGATCCTGCCTCGATATCTTCCTTGGCTTTGCCGATGGAATATCCGAATTTGTATATATCCTGTCCGAGCGAAGTCGGTACCGTCAATATTTTGTGACCCTTAGGTATATCCTCGCGGATCGTAAGAAGGAACTCATTCTCTAGCACGAGACTTTCGCCGGAAGCGATGGGCCGAAGCGCAATGACAACCCCATCCTGATCCGACAAACGAACCCAATCATTCATTCCCCTCACCCCTTTCCAAAGCTTCCAATTGCTCAATGACCGATTCCGCCAAGCCGCTCCAGCTAGCGGGATCTATACCCCAAAGCTCCTTGTCAGCAAGGATGGCCCCAACAGCGTCGGCATTGGATGCGCCTGCAGCTTGCCAATAGCCAGCGATCCGATCAAGGGCGTTCAAATCGTCTCGAACGACATAACGCATTCCTTTCAACGACATTCCCGTAAATTCGCCATCCATGCCCTTGGTTACTTTGTAATAACGAAGCAGCGCCGCCAAACCAAGGGCAAGCCTCGCAGGTATCGGCTCTCCCGACTCAGCGTAATGAGCTAGGGTCGGCAGCAGCCGAACGCTGAATTTGCCCATCGAGTTCATGGCAATATCGGCAAGCCGATGGCGGATGTAAGGATTTCCAAAGCGGTCGAATACGCTGTCCGCATAGGCCTTCAGCTCATTTTCCGCATAGGGCAAGGCTGGAACGATATCGCTCCCTACCGTCTCTCGAACAGCTGCGCCTAACTCAGGATGTTCCATGAACGCCCGGACATGCTCGATGTCATGCAAAATGCCTAGTGGAGCCATCCATGTATGCGCGCCGTTGAGAATACGCACCTTCTGTTGCTGAAACGGCTTCAGATCATCCGTCCAGTGAACGTTCAACCCGGCCTTGCGCAGCGGAAGAACGGCTTCCAGCTCAGGCTCGGCCTCAATCGCCCATAGATGATAAGGCTCTGCCGTACACAGCATCTCATCACGGTATCCCCACTCCTGGAACCAAGCTTCAGCTTGAGCTTCCTCCGGGTATCCAGGTACAATGCGATCAACAAGCGAGCTCAGGAAACGATTATGTTGATTAATCCAGTCATGGAATGCGGCCGGGAACTCCCAGTCCTTGGCGTACTGTAGAACAGCAGCCCTCAATACATCCCCGTTCCGTTCAAGCAGCTCGCATGGAAGCAGAATCAGCCCCTTCTCAGGATCACCCCTGAACGCTTTATAGCGTTCGTACAGCAAGTAGGCTATTTTTCCAGGATAGGACTGGATCGGTCCCCCGCTCAGCTCCTCTGGACGATAAACGAGCCCGGCTTCCGTTGTATTGGAGATGACGATGCGAAGCTCTGGACTTGAAGCTAGCTCAAGGAGGCGCTTCCATTGCGAATAGGGATCGAACGCTTGCGAGAACACCCCAATCGTTTCCTTCCGACACACCTCCTGGCCATTTTCCAGCCCTTGAGTAACAAGGGTGTACATGCCGTCTTGTGCGGCCAGCTTCTCGATTTTGGCTCTTCCAGATGGCCGGGGCTGGACCACCGCAATGCTTCCTGAGAATAATCCCTGGTTTCTACAAACTTGAATCATCCAGTCTGTGAATCCACGCAGAAAATTGCCCTCGCCAATTTGCAGGATGGTCACTGGCGCTCCATGAACTTCGTCCAGCCTACCTCTGCCCCTCTCGTCTAGCACCGCCCGGTTCAATAACAAACTCATAACTTGTAAAACTCCTTCGCATTAAGACCAAACAGCTTGGCGCGTTCGCCCTCTCCCCAATGAGCCGGGATCGCTTCCTGCAAAACCGCCACAACGGCATCATACTCTGCCGCCAGCAAACATACCGGCCAATCGCTGCCAAACATGACTCGATCAGGTCCGAATAGTTCTAATACATGCCCGATATAAGGCTTGAAATCTTCCGTTTTCCAGCCCTTGTGATCGCCTTCCGTCACCATTCCCGACAGCTTGATATAAATATTGGGATGCTTCGCGATTTCTTTCATCGATTTCAACCAATTGTCTATTTCACCGTTGCCAATCTCAGGCTTGGCAATATGGTCGATGACCCCGCGCAGCCCTGGAACCTCATTCAAAAGCTGGACGGTATGCTCCAGCTGACGGGACAACAGCAGCAAATCAACTGGAACGTCATCCGCTGCGTATCCTTTCAGCGCTTCCACAAATTCAGGCTCCAAAATCCGGCTGGAATCCGGCATTTCCTGAATCATAATGCGGAAGCCTTTGAATTTATCATGTTTATTGAAGCGGTCAAAATGTTGGCGATGCGCGGGATCGAATAAATCCAGCCAGCCGACCACGCCGAGTATGTTGGAATCCTGCTGATCCGCGAGAGAGAATAGATACTCTGTTTCCTCTAAAGTAGGCGCCGCCTGAACGGCAACCGTGCCGTCCAATCCATGTTTCGTTAAGTGAGGCGCAAGATCCGCCGGCAAAAAGTCCCGATAAAGAACAGGGATGTCCGGCGTAATCCATCCATAATCACCGCGTTCAATTCGCCAATAATGCTGATGAGAGTCGATTCGCATCTCCATTCCTCCTTCTGTTAGTTTCATTATAAATAATCAAAATTTACAATGATATGATCTATATATTCATATTTATACTCTAATTTGATATTATGATGGAACGAACTTATTCATTGGAGATGATCCGTATGGAGCCCTTTCGCAAGCCCTTTATAGGAGATCCGTTATTTCCCTTTCATATCATCCATCAGCATGTCAAACATCCCGAGGATGAGCTGCCCGATCATCTCCACGAGCACTTTGAGCTCGTTTATATCCATCAAGGAACAGGTACCTTTTTTATCGATAACACGCTGTATGAGAAAAAAAGCGGAGACCTGTTCATTATTCCCGGCAATACCGTACATCGCTCCCTGCCGGATAAGCTCAATCCGATTATTTCCACGGCGGTTTTTTTTGCGCCTGCTTTTGCCGCCGGGGAAATCTACGATCATTCCTACTCGCTGCTGCAATGCTTCGATATCGCTCGTGGCCAAAAACATTATAAATTCGAGCTGACGGAAACAGTGCGTTCAAGCGTTGAAAGCTCTATGGAATGGATTCATAAGGAGCAAACCGATCAGCTTGAAGGGTATCGGGCTTCAATTCGTCTTGAGCTCGGAAGACTGCTGTTACATTTGAACCGCCATCTGGCGCATCATTTTACCCCTAGAGCAGGGGATAAACGAATAGGACCCTCTTGGATTAAGAGGGCCCTGCTTGAAATAGATGCGCAGCCTGGACTAGCGTATAGCTTGGTCGAATTTGCCGAGAAATCTTCTGTTTCTCCACCTCATTTTTCACGAGTATTCAAGCAGTTTACAGGGATGAACGTTACTGATTATGTGAATGCCAAACGAATTATTCAAGCCAAAGGTTTACTGCTGGAATCCGACGAGAGCATCGCCTCCATTGCGGAGAAATGCGGGTTCATGAGCATTCCGCATTTCCACCGGATTTTTAAGAACTTAACGGCTTCAACTCCAGCCGCTTACAGGCGGAAAAACTTAGTTGAGCAGCCGTGACGGCTGCTTCAGCTTCGATCTAAATGGCATCGTTATAAGCAAGTGTTAACAGTGTCACGACGATAACTGTGAAGGATATAAGCAAAACCTTAGGTATTTTGCTGCTCATATAGTTGCCTCAGCCTTTTGTGAACGAGCTTCTTTGTGGATTATTCTCATCACTTTTTCGACGGCCCCATCCGTTTCGTGCCTACTCATACGGGCCGAATATATTTTCCGGTCACGGTAAACAGCATTTACAGCGTTCAGAAATGCCGCTTTTGTCAGCTCTTCCTCATATAGCAGCTCAGCGTATCCCGCGTTTTGAAAATGATGTGCGTTCAGCAGTTGCCCTGTTCGTGCACCGCCGATCACATGTGGAATAAGAAGCATTGGCTTTCGCAAATGCAGCCATTCGTGAATCGCATTGGAGCCCGCCCGCGAAACAACCATATCCGCCATTGCCATCAGATCGGGAAGCTCAGCATGGGCGTATTCAAGCTGTATATAACCTGAAAACCGATTGTAGGAAGGGTCCATTTTGCCAGCCCCGCAAATGTGAACGACCTGATAGCTCGACAACATCTCAGGCAATGCTTCTCTGACGATACGGTTGATTCGTTCCGCACCTTGGCTGCCTCCCATAATAAGAACTATCGGCTTATCGCCGTCAAATCCGCGTTGCTGAATGCCCCTCGCCCTGCTCCCCAGCTTCAGCTCCTCCCTTAGGATAGGTCCAATATGTTTGATCCTTTTATCGTTGATCCAGTAAATCTGAGACGTTCCCGCAAAGGTCGTACATATAACCTGGGCAAAACGGCTAGAAATCCGATTGGCTAGACCCGGATACAGATCAGGCTCAAAGATAAGGATAGGGATCCTTTTCGAGCGGGCGCCAATAACAACTGGAACTGCCACAAAACCTCCCAAGGAAAAGATAGCGTCCGGTTTGATCCGCAACATAAGGAATACCGCTTGCAGAATACCGAGAGTAAATTTGAATAAATCCGATACATTTTCCCAAGACCAGTATCGTCTCAGCTTTCCCGTGGAAACCGAATGGTATCGGACCGCATCAATCCCACCGACCAATTGACGCTCGATCCCATGCTTGGAGCCGATATAGTGGATTTCCCAGCCTTCTTTCAATAATCGCTGGAGCAGGACAAGATTCGGCGTCACATGTCCAGCCGAACCGCCCCCCGTTAGTACTATTTTTCGTTTCATGCTAAAAACCCACCTTGATGAAGCAACTGTCCGATCTCTTCATGCGACATCTTCCAATCATCCGAATGATACCCCCGCCGGATAAGCTCACTGCGTTGTCCACCATTCACTATCTTGTCACAGCTTGAATACGGGGGCATGATGACAAAATACCGCTCATCTAGATCCACAACATAATTACTTTCCGTTTCCGTGATCAACGTTTCATGAAGCTTCTCTCCCGGACGGATACCCACATATCGGATATTGACGGGTCCTCTGCCGGAGTATTGGATCATCACCCGAGCTAGATCCATAATATTGCACGCTCCCATTTTCGGGATATATACTTCTCCACCTTGGCTATTGTCCATAGCTGCCTGCAATATCTGAACCGCATTGCCCAAGGTTAGGAAAAATCTCGTCATTCCGGGATCGGTCACAGTAAGATCACAACCATCCTTAAGCTGCCGCTGGAACAAAGGAATGACGCTTCCGGCGGAACCCAGCACATTGCCGCTTCTGAAACACGCAAATGAAGTTCCAGCCGACCTTGCATTGGCGGATAAAATAAGCTTTTCACCCAACGCTTTAGTCATGCCGTAGGTGCTATTAGGATTAGAAGCTTTGTCAGTAGATACATACATGACTTTCCGTACGCCGCTTTCGATGGCAGCATCAATCACATTTTGCGTACCCATTACGTTTGTCTTAAGTGCGCTATCCGGCTGTTCTTCACAAATTGGGACATGTTTAAGTGCCGCCAAATGATAGACTTCGCCTACATCGGAGCAAGCCATCATTAATTCCGATTTATCCCGAATATCGCCAATCACGAATTGCAGCCTAGGGTCACCAATTTCGCGCTGCATCTGTACTTGAAGCGATTCGTTTCTAGAGAAAATGCGAATTTCCTTGGGTTGTTTCACCAACAGCTGCCTTACCAGCTCCACTCCCCATGAGCCTGTACCGCCGGTCACTAAAATCGTTTTATCCATAAATCATCTTACCTCCATCTGTCCATGGCTCGTTTCCAATCACACAGGATAAGTCTAATTCGGTTGTGTTACACCAGTTTGACGATCTGAGAGAACGACAAAAAGACTGCCAGAATCATCTGGCAGCCTTTGAACTTGATATTTTAACAGCGGTACTCGCTCCGCTTGCTCACTCGTTTCTCTAGTCCATCTATCACTTTCCTCTTACTTCCCACTTCGTAATTCGGCCCTGCGGCACCCATTCAACAACAAACACACAGTCATCGTCTACACATAAGCCATGCGGAGAGATGAAACGTCCGTCTACCCAATTCGCCGGGGGAATGCCAGGCCATCCAGGAACTTGCCAGATGGAGGGGTTTTCGCCCGTATGCGCGGAATGCTGGAAGCTGCCGTCCGTAATCGTAATTCGGCCGTTCAGGTCCGGTAGGATAAATCCGTCTTCACCAAAGGGAACCAAGTCGCAAGGGAGCAGGAAATCACCGCCATAAGCTTCAATAAAGGTGCCGTCCAGTTGGAAAGCGACGAAGCGCTGGTTCCGTCGGTCTGCAACGTATACTATTGGCTCCTCAGGACGAGTATCGATGCTCAATCCATGGGGCTCGTTTAAGGCATGCTCTGCCCCTTCCTTGCCACCCCAGTGCTGCAGCCAACGACCCGTTCGGTCAAAACGATGAACCGTATACTGTCCGTAACCATCTACTACGTAGATGTCGCCATTGGGGGCAACATCGATGTCCGTCGGCATATAATGCCCCGGTGTCGGGTAGATGTCGGGAAGCGGCGGGACGCCTACCGTAAACACCTCTTCCCCATCCAGCGTGTACTTGGCTATTAGATGGCGTGAAATATCGGTTAAGTACAAGTACTCTTGGCCATCCTCCTCCCTGCGGAGATGCATACCGTGAGCCCCTGCTGCAAAATCGCTTCCCCATGAATGCGAAAAATGTCCCGAACAATCAAACACGGCTACCGCATGCTGGCTCATGTTGAAAACATATACTCGCTTTTGAGAATCTACGGCGATTCCATGCGTAAATCCGAGCGAAACGTCTTCCGGAAGCTTCGCCCAGCCCGGCACGAGATGAAGGCTAATCGTTGAATTAGGCATGGCGCTTCACCAATAGCGGGAACAAAGGTCCTTTTAACGGCTGATCCTTCTCCAAATTCGATCCCTCCGTAACGATATGACCTTTTCCGTTATACGTGATCCCATCAGGCATATAAATAATGGCTAACGCCCGTCTTGGACGGTCGGTCGTATTCGCATGTGCATAGTGGAAAGTTAATCCGTTATGAAACGTACAGCTGCCTGCCTTAAGCGGTACGACAACGGGTTTTTGGTCGTCCAATTGCCCGCCTTCCACATAATCAAATATATTTTGAGGCTCCAAAAAGCTGATTCCGGTTAACTTGCCGAGTTTATGCGACTTGGGTACAAAAGCCATGCAGCCGTTTTGCTCATTGACGTCATCCAAGGCAATCCAGATGGAAAGCATGCCCCGCTCGGCCTCATTGACCGGCCAATAGGGAGTATCCTGATGCCAAGGAGTTGGTTTAGAATCACCTGGCATTTTCCAAAGTCCATGGTCATGGAAAAAGCGAATTTCATTGGACCCGGTCAAATCCAGCGCGGCCTTCGCAAACTTTTCATGAAAGCTGAATTTGCCCATCCCGCCATGGTCTCTCCAGGTATTCACCTTCTGATTCAACACCCGATAGTAAGCGCCGCCATTTTTATCGGTCTTTACAGAACGGCCGCTATCCTCCTGCATCGCTTCCTCCAGATACTCCCGAAGCTGTTCCAGCTCTTCGTCCGTAAGCATATTTTCTACTTTGACGAATCCATTCTCGCGATAGAAAGAAACCTGTTCATCAGTAATCTGCGCTGCAGGGGTACCCATCCATTGTAGCCTCCTTGGCTTGTGATATGCCCCTATCATACAAGGCGATGATTCAAAGGAGGATGGAGAGAAATCGGAAGTTTTTGTAATAAAGTCGAATGTGAAAATGCTTGTTGATGCCACCTGGGATTAATGGTTTAATTCAACTTAGAATAAAGTCGAAGACTAGGATGTGATTGTTATGGCCAACATCTATCGAGTCGACTACAAAACGTTATCCCCTTATGTCAGATTTATTCACGAGATCGTCGTTCATCCGGGAGCTCATCTCCACGAACGGTATATTTATGATCATGAGTTCATATTTGTAGTCAGCGGATCAGGCTGGCTTAGAATCGAAACCAATAAGTATCCCATGGAGCCGGGAGATTTGTTGTACATACGCCCGCATAAGCTGAATGAGATGTATGTATTCGAAAATGAGCCGATGCACTGTTTTGCCGTCCACTTCGATTATATGTTTCTTGGCGAATCAACCGATTTCTCCCCTTCCGTCTATTTAGGCCGGAGGCAAGGAGAGATCATTCCGGATGTGAATTGGCTAAAAGCCCGTCCGTATGCTGAATTAATGGATCTGGATATTCCCGAGCGTATGACGCCAAGCCGCATGCATTCGTTTCATGAAGCGTTCAAGGAGTTGGTCTTGCACTTTCAAGAGTCGAGAGCCGATGCTCATATTTGGCTGAAGTCCTCCTTGCTGCGACTGTTAGGGCTTGTTCATCACGAGCTGACCACTAAAGAAGGAATAAGGATTCATAATTCCCATGCCGATTTGATGCTGGAAGCTGTTCAATTTATGCAACAGAATTACACGCAAAAAATCGATTTGCCTATGTTAGCCGCAAGAGCCAATCTTTCTCCTAAATATTTTGGCTCTCTTTTCAAACAAGCGACAGGACAATCCGTATCCCAATATTTGCTCGGTCTGAGAATCGAGGAGGCAAAGCGAATGCTTCGCTTGCATAAATTTACGATCAAAGAAATTGCCGATGGGGTAGGAATCCCCGATTTGTTCTACTTCAGCAAGTTATTCAAAAAGATGGAAGGGCTTTCGCCTAAAAAATATGCAGAGTCAATGCCGCCGCTTATTCATAGCTTCTCTCCGAATCCGGGCTAAGCGGGTCTTTGAAACTTTGTTTTCATAGTTGTAATCTGTTTGTAATATTACCTTCAGCTACACTTCATTTATGCCGCTTATACTTACTTTCAGACCCCCCTTATTCATATATTCTCTCTGGGCCCGCCTTTAAGGCGGGCCTCTTTTTATGACCGCAAATAGTAAATTACACGGCTCGCGACAGGCGCGGGCTGCTTTTGTTGTGCTCACAACGACCAAGCGATAGCTAATTGGATCAACTAATCGGCTCAACGGCCGCCTTCAGCTCCACTTCAAGCTCTTGAAGGAAGGATAACTTCTGGCTCTCCGAGCTGCCAAGCTCCTCCGCCATGATGCGGACGACCTGTTCCTTCCACTTCATCACGGCTGCCCGATTGAAAAAGAGCGCCCCAGTCCGGCGGATCAAAAAATCCGCTGGCTTGACGGCCATCTCATGCCGAATGGCGTAAAGCAGCTCCGCATGTAACAAGCGTGGCATTTCATCGCTCCCGGCGACTGTTCGGGACCCGGCGTGACTGCGAATAGATGCGGGCGATATGCCTGCGCGCCTGTTGCGTCCGTCGGATGGTAGTAGTTGCAGAACAGCATCCGCATTACTCCCATACCGCGCGGCCAATCGCTCCGCCTCCGTTGCGCCAAGGCCAAGCTGCCGACCACGTTCCGCTGCGGCAGCGGTTGCCGCAGCGAACCCGGCTGACCCGCCGACATCGCCGCCGGAGATGGGCATCGTCCGTGTATGACAGCGGCCGAACGGACCGAGCCCCTCCGATTCCAGTTCCCCAGCGACAAGGTCCGTAACCGTCTCGGCCATCTTGCGATAGCCGGTCAGCTTACCGCCGGCTATCGTGAATAATCCCGATTCCGAGTGGAAAATCTCATCCCGCCGAGATATTTCAGATGGGCTTTTGCCTTCTTCGTAAATTAGCGGTCTGACACCTGCCCAACTGGACTCTACGTCAGCTTCCGTCAAGCCAATGCTTGGAAACATAACAGCTGCCGCCTGTATTACATACTCGCGGTCCTCCGCTGTCATCCGCGGATGGGTCGCATCGCCGTGGTAGTCGGTGTCGGTCGTGCCGACATAAGTTTTGCCGTCCCGCGGGATGGCGAACATCATTCGCCCGTCCGGTGTATCAAAATAAACCGCCTGCCGCAGCGGGAAGCGGGCCCCGTCAAAAACAAGATGGATGCCTTTGGTAAGCCGCAGAGTTTTGCCCTTGCGGGAGCCATCCAGCTCACGAATTCCATCAACCCAAGGACCGGTCGCATTCACGATGCGGCGTGCATGCAAGAGGAAGCTCCTGCCGCTGATTGTATCGACAGCCTTGATGCCGCAGAGCCGTCGCCCGCTGGCCGCACTGCCGCTGGATTCAGCTTTTCCGGCATCATGGGCATCCCTGCTTAGGGCGTTCCCTATCCGCTGACCGGCCCTCTCACTGCCGCCGAGGCTGCCCTCCTCATAAAGCAACTCTTCCGCCTTGACGTAGTTCACGGCGAGGGCGCCAAGCTCGGCTGCTTTTTTGACCACCTCGATCGTCAGCCTGGCATCGTCTGTGCGGTACTCGACATAGTACCCGCCGCCCTTAAGCCCTTCCCGGCGCAGCAGCGGCTCCCGCTCCGCAGTGGTAGCAGCTCCCAGCATCCGCCGCCGCTCGCGCAGCTTAACGCCGGCCAAACGATCATAAAGCGCCAGACCAAGCGAGGTGGACCATCTGCCGAATGTACCTCCTTTGTAAATCGGCAGCAGCATCCATTCCGGGGTCGTCACATGCGGACCGTTCTCGTAAACTACGGCTCGCTCCCTGCCGACCTCGGCTACCATCCGCACCTCTAACTGCTTGAGGTAGCGCAGACCGCCATGGATAAGCTTCGTTGATCGACTAGAAGTGCCACTCGCAAAATCCTGCATCTCCACAAGCGCCACGCGCATTCCTCGCGACTGGGCGTCGAGCGCAATGCCCGCACCGGTAATCCCTCCTCCGATGACGAGCAGATCCCACTGCTCCGTTTCCAATCTACCGAGCATAGCTTCTCTGTTAGCAGCGGAAAAATCCCCTTCCCCGTGCGATGCAGAGCCAGCCATACCTGCTTTTGCTTCCACATCTGCTTTTGCTTTCATACCTGCTTTTACTTCCATCCGTTCACTGCTTTCCATTCCGTGACCCTCCTTACCACCTGGGCAAACGCAATAGATTCCACACCCAGTCCTGATGGTGATCGATTTTAGGATAAAAAAGCCGCAAGCTGCCGAGCTACTTGTCCTATCAAAGACAGCTCAGCGCTTATGGGGTTGATTTCTGCCGAGCGAATCAGCTTGATTTATCATTAAACGTGCCGAACCACCATTATTGAAACGCCCTCGCCGCTGTCACCGCTTTTTGCCAACCCGCATACAGTCTGGCGCTTTGCTCCGGCGGCATCGCTGGAACGAACTGCCGCTCCATGCGCCAAATCGCCTCCAGCTCCTGCCGATCCCGCCAATAGCCTGAGGCTAATCCCGCCAAATAGGCGGCGCCGAGCACCGTTGTCTCATTGATTTCCGGCCGCTCCACTGGTACGCCCAGAATATCGCTCTGAAATTGCATGAGGAAGCTATTTTTCACAATGCCGCCGTCAACGCGCAGTGCGGACAGCTCCATGCCCGATTCTTTTTCCATGACAGCAAGCACATCCTTCGTCTGATAGGCAAGCGCCTCCAGCACAGCTCGCACAAAATGCTCTTTCTCCGCGCCGCTAGTCAGGCCGAATACCGCTCCGCGCACCTCACTGTCCCAGTAAGGAGTCCCCAGCCCGACAAACGCCGGCACGACATAAACTCCCTTGGTAGAATCAACACGGGATGCGTACATCTCGCTCTCCTTAGCCGACTTGATCATGCGCAGCCCATCGCGCAACCACTGAACCGCCGAGCCAGCAACGAATACGCTGCCCTCAAGCGCATATTCCGCCGAGCCGCCCGCCGCGCTGCAAACAATCGTAGTCAGCAGGCCATTGCTAGAACGGACAGGCTTGGAGCCGGTGTGCATAAGCATGAAGCAGCCGGTGCCGTAGGTGTTTTTAGCCATTCCTTCCGAAAAGCAGGCTTGTCCGAATAGAGCGGCCTGCTGGTCACCAGCAACGCCGGATATCGGAACGCGACAGCCAAAAAAATGCGCCTCCGCCGTAACGCCGAACTCGCCTGATGAAGGACGGGCTTCCGGCAGCATCGCTGCGGGTACGTCGAGAATGGCAAGCAGCTCTTCGTCCCATTTTAACTCGTGGATATTGAACAGCAGGGTGCGGGAAGCATTCGTATAATCGGTGAGATGCATCGCTCCTCCGGTCATTTTCCAGATGAGCCACGTATCAATAGTCCCGAACAACAGCGCCCCTTGCTCTGCCCTCTCCCGTGCTCCCTCGACATGATCCAGAATCCACTTAATCTTCGTGCCCGAAAAATAAGGATCAATGAGCAATCCCGTCTTGCTGCGGAAAGTCTCCTCATGGCCCTGTTCCCGCAGCTCCTGGCAGATGTCGGCTGTCTGTCGGGACTGCCACACTACAGCTCGGTGAATGGGATAGCCTGTCTCCTTATCCCACACAACTGCCGTCTCCCGCTGATTCGTAATGCCAATCGCTTCGATTTGATTTGGACGAAGCTGCGCTTTGGACAAGGCCGCAGCGATGACACCGAGCACCGACACCCAAATTTCGCTGGCGTCATGCTCCACCCAGCCCGGCTGCGGATAATACTGCCGAATCTCCTCTTGGGCCGAGGCAATGAACTCTCCGCTCCGGTTGATGATGACCGCCCGGCTGCTCGTCGTACCCTGATCGATGGACAGAATATAGGTTTCGCTTGAAGGCGTTCTGCTCATGGCCGATTCCTCCCGATTAGCATTTTTTCCATTGTAACATGACAAGTTGCAGAGCGTTTCTCCATAAGTTATGCCCGATTATATCGATAGGCTTTGAACCTCCACACGTTCCGCAATCGAACGTTCGCTGCTAGGAATGCGTCCATAACACTTCCCTCACAACGATCTCCCATTCATGCTGCTGCTGATCCATTTCTTCGGACGAGAAATTCCCGTCTATACCGTGGACAATGGACAATATACAAGGTAGTAGTGGACCAGCAAGTTTTTACTGTTTTGTATCCGCTTCCATAATTCTATTGTATCCGTTTATTTTATTTACTGCAGCAAATAGAAACAAAGAGGTACGACGATTAAGGCAGGATGCAACCTCCTCCTCGTCTTGAAGTCTATTCATCCCACGTCTGAAGCCATGGGCTTTCTAGCCTCGGTTTCTGTAAAAGGCCAAGCATATAGTCGCCCTTATGTACCATAGCTTTTTAAATTATAGTTAAACTTCATTCCCTGTAAATCCAAAAAAAGGTTTATCAGGAATTTAAGATAACATGTTAATCTAATTCCAGAGGTGAGAGAGATAGAGACAGAGATGAGGATGAAGATGGAGCAACAGACAAAGAGAATTCATTTGGTAGACAGTATGAGGGGGTTCAGCCTGCTTGGCATTTTGCTGGCCAATATGCTGATTTTCCAGTACGGAATGTACGGAACGGATAAGTTAAATTTATTTCCCGCCGTTCCTGGCAATTCAACTTTTTATGAAGTGACAGCAATTCTGATCGAGGGCAGCTTTATGCCGATCTTCGCTTTCCTGTTTGGCTATAGCTTGCTTAAGCTGAAAGAAAGCCTTGTAGCGCAAGGTCGCAAGCCTGGTTGGGCGCTCTCCAGAAGGTTTCTACTGCTGATTGGCTTGGGGCTTCTGCATAGCGTCTACATCTGGGAAGGAGATATTTTACTTTACTACGGAGGTACAGGGTTCCTTCTGCTGCTTTTCCTGAACCGTAAGCCCAAAACACTGCTCGTCTGGACCATCGTGCTGATGTCGCTTATGGGCCTACTTGGATTTATACCCGATAGCCCCTCCGACCCCTCATTCGTAGAAATAGATAAGGAGACACTCCATTATGTAAAGGAAACCGTTACTCTTTACCCAGAAGCAACTTACAACGAGATCATGCATCACCGCAGCACAGAAAGCCCGATGAACAATGATCCGGCATTTCTTATTACCATGCTGCTGTTAGTGCCGCTGATTTCGCTTCCCATGTTCCTATTGGGCATTTATGGGGCCAAGAAAAGCTGGTTCCAGAACCCCGATATTGAGTCCCCAATGTATGCAAAAGGGGCATTGATCCTTATCACGCTCGGAATCGGACTCAAATTGCTCAAATTTGTGTTTCCCGGTATGGTCCTCTCAGGGGGGCCAGTATTGTCGATCGGGTACATCATGGCTTTTGCCCTCGTTTACAGCAAGCTAATGTCTCCGACATGGCGCAGCCGCTTTGCTGCGGTAGGTAAGCTGTCGCTGACGAACTACCTGATGCAGAGCGTCATTTGCACGACCATTTTTTATGGATACGGATTAGGTTGGTTCGGTAAAATCGGGGTTGGCGCCGGCATCCTGCTGGCTGTTCTGATCTATTCCGCTCAGTTGTTTGCAAGCAGTTGGTACGTCTCGCACTTCCGTATCGGACCAGTCGAAAGGCTGCTGCGCATGGGGACGTATTTCACTCTAAGCGGCAAGGCTAAGCGGAGCTAGAGCGAGAGAGGGAATTCTAATAAGGCGGGAACACTGGACGACAGACTGTCGTTAAAACAAAGGAGGAGACCTGTCATGGTCTCCTCCTTTGTTTTGCATCTATACTTACTGAACAAAAGAAATGAGGCAGTGGAAGCAGAGGGCTCCATTGCTCTGGACAAGCCCTACTCGATTTCAAAAACGGCTCATTAGAAAACTGAATCATACCCGCTCAATACTTAGCTGCTCTGTCGACCCAAACTACGCACAGCCTCCGTAAACTCGCGCGCACGCTGCTCCATGAGCTCGAATCGGCCCTCCCGGGCCCATTGCAGGTTGACCAGCTTGCTGCCGAGACCGACAGCATCTGCTCCAGCTCGGAAATAATCACCGATATTGTCCAGATCAACCCCGCCCGTAGCCATCATCGGGATACCATTCAACGGTGCTTTCAGCTCTTGCAGATAGCGATGGCCGAGCGAAGCCATCGGGAATATTTTCACCGCTTCGGCGCCAGCTTTCCAAGCGCGTACAATTTCGGTCGGCGTCATGACGCCTGGCCAAACCGATACGCCCCTCTCTGCGCCGTATGTTATGACCGCCTCGTCTAGATTAGGAGAGATCAGGAACTGCGCCCCTGCCGCGATTGCCTCGCGAGCCCCCTTCTCATCCAGTACCGTGCCAGCTCCAACGAAGGCCAAGCCATCCAGCTGCTCCCGCCAACGCGCCAAAATCGGTAGCGCAGCGTCCGTGTTCATGGTCACTTCCATGAGGCGGATACCTCCGTCTGCCAGCGCCCTGGCAGCACGATCCGCTTCGGCTTGCCCGATGCCACGGAAAATGGCGACGATCTTTTCCTGCTGCAGCGTGTCCAGCAATGAGCCCATACTCACACTCCCCCTTCTTCCACCCCAGTTGCGTCCCAGTAGTCATATAGAATTTTGCCAAAAAGATTCGGAAACGCATAGTCCCGCATCTGATTCCGGCCAATCCAACGATACCCGTCGGGCTCATCCGCCGAATAAGGCGCGGATGACTCCGCGGCAGGATAAGGCGCGGACGAATATGGCGCGGACGAATAAAGCGCAGCCGACTCTGCGGCAATTGCGGCTGGCTGCTGCGCAACTTCTGCGTGCAGAGCGCCAGCTTGGCGTAACCTAGCTGGCCATACGGCGCGGCTTGCGCCAGTGTCCAGCTCCGCCACATACACCCTCATCATCCAGTGTAGATGGCTGAATGTATGCTCCTCCGCCGCGTGCCAGCGGCGGGCAACAACACGCAGGCCGCTCTCCGCCTGCAGCCGCTGCAGCAGCTCAGCGGCATCCTCGGCCTGCCGCTCCACCGGCGGCTCGGCAGCCGCCGCCAGCTTGGCCGCTCGGCCGCGCGGCTTAACCGCTGGCTCGTCCAGCTGCACATGGGGCAGCTCCCAAAGGCTGGCCAGCAGGCCGCTGTCCGGGCGCTGCCGGATCAGCACCTTTCCGGCATGCTCGCCGGTGCCTTCAATGATTGCGGCAAGCCGCGCCTGCGGCTTTGGCGGTTTTGCCTTTGCCTTGATTGGCAGCTCCGTCTCGCGTCCAGCCAGTCGTCCTGCGCAATGAATCATAACCGGGCAAGTCAAGCATCCAGGCGTGCGCGGCGTGCATACTAGAGCTCCCAGCTCCATCAACGCCTGATTGAAATCTCCAGCCGCTCCTTCGGGAATAAGCGATGCAGCAAGCTTTTCCATACCAATTCGCGTGCTCGGCTTGGCGATGTCCTCATCTCGATTAAAATACCGCGACAAAACGCGCATAACATTGCCGTCAACAGCAGGCTCTGGCCGATTGAATGCAATGCTCATAATGGCACCGGAAGTATAGGGGCCAACGCCCTTCAAGGCGGACACAGCCGCCTTGTCATCCGGCACCTGACCACCGTAACGCTCCATGACTTCACGAGCACCTGCTTGTAGGTTGCGGGCACGCGAATAATAGCCAAGACCTTCCCAATGTTTCAACACATCGGGTTCAGGCGCTTCGGCAAGCGCCTGCAATGTCGGAAAGCGGTTCATGAACCGCTCATAATAAGGAATTACGGTATCCACCCGTGTCTGCTGGAGCATGATCTCTGACACCCAGACTCTGTAAGCCTCACGGTTTTGCCGCCAGGGTAGCGTTCGCTTGCTCATTCGGTACCAGGCCAGCAATTCCCGGCTGAAATAACTGGCTGCGGTGTCCACCGCGCTTGATAAATTCATTGATATGGCTCCTTCCAAGCAGCCTTGCACTTGCAAGCCTTGCGATGTGTAGCACTATTGATTTGAACTTGTCAAAACGACGGAACTCGCTCCGCGAACAAATCCTGCTTCTGATTCTTTGTTGTGGCTATCATTCCTTGCTCTCGTTCAACTATTATTGCAGCTGCTATCCCATGTTCTAATTGCTGCATGTTCTCTAGCCGCCATGAGGCGTACAAGCCATGCCGCGCATTCTGTAGGCAGCGTTACTGTGCGTCGGAAGCGCATCCTCCATCCAGCCGAATTCCTCCATCCAGCGGGTAGATTCAATTCCAACGCTAGCCGGCTGTTGTACTCGCTGCTCCTTCTTGCTTGCCATTAGCTGGCGGTATCGGCGAGGTGCCATACCTACCTGTTGCTTGAACAAGCGGGAAAAATAAGGATTATTAAGGCCAACCGCTCGGGCCGCCTCTTGAACCGGAGTATCTCCGCTGTCCAGCAGCTCGCGAGCATGCTCAATTTTGCGCTGATTGACATATTGGATTGGTGTAAGCCCTGTCAGGCTACGGAAATAAGTGATAAAGTAATTGGGATGAAGATAGATTTGCCTGGCCAGTTCCTCTACGGTTGGATTATCCGCCAGATGCTCGTCGATATAGTTCAGCACGCCGGATAAAGCCTGCAGCTCAGGATCGTTGAACCACTCGGCATGATCCATTAGTCCGCCTTCCAGGAAAAAAGCGACCAGTTCCATGACAATTGCACGGGCTCTCAGCTCATCTGCTAGAGTGAGTTGTCCCTTCAGTTCCACCAACTGGTGGAAAAGCTGCTCTACCCGCTGCGGATTGGCTATGCAGGAGAATAGTGGAAGATTCAGCAGGCGGATAAACTCCGAAGTGCCTGCATCCAAATGGAAGCATATCCAATAGAAACGGAAGTTTTCTTCATCAGCTACCGTACAGTTCATCGTAACCCCTTGAGGAATGAAATACAGTTCCCCAGGCTGGGCCGTATGTTTCTCTCCGTGATCCAGTTGAATCTCGCAGCGCCCCGACAAAGGCAGCATAAGGCAATGCTGCTCATGCAGCAATGGTTGTTCTGTCCGACCGCCTGGCTTAAGTTCGCTGCAAGCGGCGAGAGTGAAAGTGGCATGCAGCTGTCTCAGACGGCTTCTCATGATGACGGATTCATTTTGGTCCATCCGCTCAGCTCCCTGCTGTGGTAAGACTTGCGAGTCTATCGTCCCGCTTTCCGGTCTATTATACGAAATAATACGATAAAATTGAAATCATTCTAATTCGGCTGAAAGGAAGTTCCACGAATGAAACAAAATCAAAAACTATTAGCTCTTGCCCTGTTTCCGACGCTGCTGCTTGGTGGCTGTGGTGCATCTGAAACAAAATCGCCTGGGGGACAGACTATGCCTGAAGGCCCAGCCGAGACTATCGCTCTATACAAAGCTAGCTGTATCAGCTGCCATGGCACAGATCTCAAAGGTCGGATGAACGCCCAAACGAATATTCGAGAAGTTGGATCGCGCCTCACACCGGAAAAGATCCGACAGCAGATTGAAAACGGAGGCTCCCTCATGCCCGGCTTCAAGCACAGTCTGTCCGAACAAGAAATTCAGGCTCTGACCGATTGGCTCTCTGACCTCAAAGGCTGAGCAAATTGGCATGGATGGGGCTAGGCATGAATAGTCGGGCTAGCATGGGTCGCTATGCATGGGTGGCTACGCATGGGTGCTAGCCATGGGTGCTAGCCATGGGTGCTAGCCATGAGTGCTACGCATGAATAGTCGGGCTAGCATGGGTGGCTACGCATGAATGGTCAGGCTATGGCGCTCTGAGTTTCGCTTGAGTATGAAATTATAGTCCTAAATCCGTAACGAAACTGAGAAGCCCTATTTTAGCAAAATCAAAGGCTTTTGAGGCGTAACGAAACTGAGAGACGTTATTGAGGGGATTCCACGCTCCTACCATCATTTTTGCTCCAAATAAGGCTTCTCAGTTTCGCTAGATCATTCAGAACCTCTTTTGAGGTAAAATAAGCTCGCTCAGTTCCGTTAGGATGTGCATGGACCGCATTTCTCCGAGCTCTCCCCCAAAAAAGGGTACCCGCAACCCGGTCTCAACCGGTTCGTCGGGTACCCTCTTTGTATAGCCAGGCTAAATCCGCTCCACCACAGAAAAGGCTGAAGCCAGCCCTTTCTCGTGGGTGATCGTAATATGGACGACGATAAGCTCGTCTAGTCCGAGCGCCTGCCGAGCGTGCTCGGATAGCTCGCATATCGGACGTCCCGAGTCGCCGCGCAGCACGGCGATGTCGCGGAAGCCCGCGCTGGCGCCGATGCCGCAGCCAAGCGCCTTGGCTACCGCTTCCTTGGCCGCGAAACGGCCCGCGACAAACTCCGTCAATCGGCGGCCCTCCAGCGGCGCCGCGAGCAATTGCTCACGATCCGTCAGGATGCGCTCGCAGAAACGCCCGCCCGTCTCACGGGCGAGCAGCTTCTCGACCCTGTCGATCTCGCATAAGTCATGTCCGATACCGACAATCAACAGCGGTTCCTCCTGCTTGTAGCTTTATCTTCTGCTTGTAGCTTTATCTTCTGCTTGTAGCTTTATCTCCCAGCTTGTATCTCCAGCTTGCAGCACTTCTGCTTGTAACTTTAATCCCCAGCTTGTACTGCTTGCGGCTCGCTCTGTCTCCCAACGGGAGCAGATCAATTAAATTCCAGGAATCGGAGAACGTTTATGGTGAGTTTTCTGGTATTGCTTCTCCAGCAGTTCTCTTGCTTCGGTTGGAATTTCGCGGCCTTCAAGATATGCGCTGTTGTCATCGTATTTGATGCCAAGCTCGGTTTCATCTGTCTGACCTTCCCACAGACCAGCGGTAGGTGCTTTCTCCTGTACGCTGAGCGGAACGCCGAGCGCAGCAGCCAGTTGGCGCACCTGATGTTTGTTCAGCGTGCTGAGAGGCGTAATGTCGACCGCTCCATCGCCCCATTTTGTATAAAAGCCCGTAATGGCTTCAGAAGCATGATCCGTTCCAACAACGAGCAAGTTCAACTCACCGGCAAGCGCATATTGAGTAACCATACGCGTTCTCGCTTTGATATTGCCCTTGACGCCACGATTGATATGGCGCGACATGCCGATTCCTTTAAGGCTGTGTTCAACCTCCAAGGCGATTTCGTCAACCGCTTCCGCGATATTCGTCTCCACGCGATGAGTCAATTGGAATGCATCCGCAACCTCATAGCTGTGGGAAATATCAGACTGCTCCGCATACGGCTGGAACACCCCAAGCGTAATATACTCGCGTCCCGTCTCCTGCGACAGCTCGTCCGTCGCACGTTTGCAGAGACCGGCTGCAACGGCGCTATCGATGCCGCCGCTGATAGCGATCAGAAGTCCGGAAGCACCGGCGCCGACAACGTATTCTTTCAGGAAATCCACCCGGCGGCGGATCTCCTGCTCAGGGTCGATGCTCGGCTTGACGCCTAGCGCGGCAATTATCTCCTGCTGAAGACTCATGGCTCTTTCCTCCATTTGCGTAAGGTGCTAAAAGTTAGCGGCAGAAACGGTCAAAAGCATTGGTCAGATCAGCGGCAATTTCCTCCGCCGAGCGATTCTCGATTTGGTGGCGCTCGATGAAGTGTACCAGCTCGCCGTCTTTCATCAACGCGATGGAAGGTGAAGAAGGTGGGTAAGGAGCAAACAGCTCTCTTGCTTTTGCTGTAGCTTCCTTGTCTTGACCTGCAAAAACGGTAAACAAATGATCAGGCGTAATATCATGATCAAGCGCCTGAGCCACGCCTGGACGGCATTGGCCAGCTGCGCAGCCGCATACGGAGTTAACAACGACAAGCGCGGTTCCTTTAGCGGAAGGCAGCTTCTCCTCTACTTCCTCTGGAGTGCGAAGCTCCTGGATACCAAGACGGGTCAGATCATCCCTCATTGGTTGCACCATATCAAACATGTATCGTTCAAAAGACATCGACATTTATTACCACACCTTTCGGGGATTTTAACATTTCCCCGTTATTATACCCGATCTGCCAGCGTTGGGAAATGTCCCGTCATATGGCATATACAAAAGCCGCCTCTTCACCATGAAGGGAAGGGCGGCATTTACCGGGCAGATCATGCCGCAGGTGAGGATCAGCAGCCTTAGGTCAGATCGAAGGACGATTCGGCCCGTCCAGCTTTTTGTCAAAGCCGGGAGCTTCAGGAGCTTTACCTTTGCCCGCTTGCTTGTTTTGTTGCTGCTGTTCTTTGGATTCATTGCTGGATTTGGCCATTATGCTGTCAGCTCCTGTCTAATGTACACGTCCGGGCTGGCCGGCCGTTTCCCTGCTAGTATGCCGCAGAGAATGCGAACTATGCCGTTACCGAGTCTTCTTGTGTATTAGGCAAGTTGAAAATGACTCTAAATAATGTGCCTTCCCCCGGATTGGTCTGCACGTCGATCCTGCCGTTATGCCGCTCCGCAATACTTAGACATAAGGGCAGCCCTAAACCGGTGCCGCGCGCCTTGGTTGTATAAAAAGGCTCAAACAGCCTTGCCAACTTGTCCGCTGGTATGCCATCGCCAGTATCCTCCACCCGTAGTTCAACACTTGCAGAGTTAATCTGGGTACCAAGCTTTAAAACTCCTTTGTCACCCATCGCTTCCATGCCGTTGCGCGCCAGGTTCAAGATCATCTGCTTAATCTCTTTGTCATTGAGCTCCAGCAGCGGCATACCATCCGCAAGCTCCAGCTCAATCGACTGCCCTCGCAGATTGGCATCGGCCCACAGCAACGGAACCAACTCCTGGATAATATTATGGAGAGAGCTCTGTTCCTTTTCGATGACACGGTTCTGGGCTAGCGACAGGAAGTCATTAATGATCGAATTGGCCCGATCAAGCTCTTCAATAACGATACGAAAATATTCCTGCTGGTTATCCGGGCTCCGCTCGCGCATCAGCTGGACAAAACCGCGAATGACAGCCATCGGATTGCGAATCTCATGCGTGATGCTGGCGGCCATCTGCCCAACCAGGCTAAGCCGCTCCATCCTACCGAGCTCATCCCGAAGCTGACTCATTTCCGTTATATCTTGGATAACTATAGCTGCTCCCGTCACAATGCCGGCTTGCAAGTTACGGATTGGAAAAGCTGTCTGCATATAAGTGCGGTCCCCGTCCGTAAAAATCTTAGAAGGAGACATGATGCCTTTCATCGCATCATCAAGTGGCCCGCTGCAAATTCCCTGATTGCGAAAAAACATATCATATGGCATGCCGGTAAATTCAAGTCTGCTACGGCCCTTCAAAGTTTGTCCGCTTAATCGAATGGCCGCGTCGTTCAAGTGAGATATTCTACCATCGGCATCCACGATAACCGTGCCCATAGTTCCCATCGCCATTTGATCGATGAATTGCTGCAACTTATGTACTTCGTTCATGAAATTAGAAGACATTCTCCGCAACTGGTGCTGGAGCTGATAGTGCTGCATCACCTGGTTAATCGTATAGATCGTTAGCGCAGCAGTACCATAGCTGACGAGTGTGATCGCAATAATTTGGATCGTTCCTTCCGCCAGGCGCTGCGGCTCATTTTGATTCAAATATCCGAGATACATTAAGGCGTAATAAACCGCCTCCGCCGTGAGCAAGAAAAAAACAATTCTGAATTTGTCGCTTATGCGGCCGAGCTGAAAAGGACGGATTGTCAGTAGAAGAAGAGGAACTAACACTAGGATGAGGCCGACAAATCCGAATGTTTCCCAATTATCGCTAAGCTGTGGCAAGCGCATCACGATATAAATGGTCGTCATAGTTATTAGTCCCGGAATCCCTCCATAGAGAGCTCCCATTAGAAACGGAATGTATCGTAAATTAAGATCAAAACCGTAAGCCAGCGTGTCGGTAAGCAAGAAGCAGGCCGCAAGCGAGAAGCCATATGCCACACAGAAAAAAGGAATCGAGCTGCGGCCTTGATTAAGCCGGTACATCCACAGCTGGTAGAGGAACACTGGCAATAAGGAAACAAACGCCTGCAGTATCAATTTTTCCCACATTTATGCAGAAATTCCCCCCTTTTGCCGAACCGTCTTGCATACCTCCGATTAAAGCACAGGTGGCGATTTTTGACAATCCAGGTTTGTATAAATCCACTTATTCAAGTTTAAAATTAATTGTTCTCGCTCCAGATCATGATGCAGCTCATGGAATCCTCCCTCAAAGGGCTGAAAGTCGCAATTGGAGCCGATTCTGGCTGCGAGTTCCTTGCTCGCCTCGAAGGAAGTGATGCGATCTGAAGTACCATGCAGCAACAAGGTAGGTATTTTCAGTTCATCCCCATGTTCAAGAGACCAGCGGCCTGCCTCCGACACGGCTAAATACATAGCGGCTGTAATTCGGGTGTGGCAATCGTCGTCCATGGGACTGTCCGCTACGACATGTTTCCCCGTTCGGTACAGCTCCGCTTCTTTAATTCGGGTTGGTTGGCTTAAAGAGGGCCATAACTTCGCCAGAACTCCAATTGCCGCTTGCGCTGCCCGTGAAGGCGGAGAGGCGAGACGAAGCCAAGGACTCGACAGGATGAGCCCGCTAAGTGGAAGGTTTCGGGTGAGCGCGGCATGCAGCGCTACAGCCCCACCCATACTGTGGCCGTATAGAAATAATGGCACTCCGGGGAATCGTCCCCCCGCTTCGCCAATCAGCACTTCGACATCCGCCGATAGCTGCTCCATATTGTCTGCATGCCCCCGTCGGCCCGGAGATCGCCCATGTCCGCGCTGGTCATAAGCGAGTGATGCCATCCCCAGCTCGGAGAGCGCTTCGGCAAGATCATCATAACGGCCGCTATGTTCACCCATGCCATGTACAAAACATACGACAGCTGTAACTTTTCCGGCCAAATGAGACTTCGGCTGCCATTCCCTTGCATACAGCTCTTTGTCATCCCCTGTTTTGAGGCTCCATTCGCGCATCCTCGTTCCCTCCTTTTTTCGCTTTGGCTGCAGTTCTGATACACTGATTGTAGTCTGTATCCGTCAGAATACAATACCGACCTTTGCAGTCGGACAAGAAGTAACATCAGAATCATCGTTTATAAAAGGAGCGAACAAGATAGCATGGCAAGTCGCGAGAAATTTGACATTATCATTATTGGTGGAGGTCCCTCGGGACTCATGGCCGCAGCGGCCGCCGGCAAGGGCGGTGCTGGGACGCTGCTCCTTGATAAGGGCAGTAAACTTGGCCGCAAGCTTGGCATCTCCGGAGGTGGCAGATGTAATGTAACGAACAATAAAGAGCCGCTCGAGCTGATTCGCTATATCCCGGGCAACGGCAAATTTCTGCACAGCGCTTTATCAGAGTTCGGTAGCCGCGAAATAATCGCGTTTTTTGAGTCGCTGGGCATCCGTCTCAAGGAAGAGGATCGCGGCCGCATGTTTCCCGTATCGGACAAGGCCAAGACGGTCGTGGACGCTCTGGTGGGAACTGTTCGAGACAGCGGCGTGACGATTCGTATCAACGAAAAGGTGGCCGGGCTGATGCATGAGGACGGACGCATACGCGGAGTCAGGCTAACCGACGGACGCGAGCTGCTTGCCCGCGCCGTTATCGTGGCGACAGGCGGCATGTCAGTGCCGCACACCGGCTCAACCGGAGATGCCTATCCTTGGGCAGATGCTGCCGGACATACGGTGACAGAGCTCTATCCTACCGAAGTGCCGCTCACCTCAGCAGAGCCGTTCATCCGCAGCCGCAGGCTTCAAGGGCTCTCGCTGCGCGGTATCGTGTTGTCTGTGTGGAACACTAAGGGTAAAGTTCTCACCGAGCAAGAAGGAGACATGATTTTCACTCACTTCGGTTTATCAGGCCCAGCAGCGCTGCGCTGCAGCCAATTCGTCGTCAAGGAACGCAAAAAAAACGGTGGCGCGGATGTCCGGCTCACCGTTGATCTGTTTCCTGACCGCTCCGCCGATGGGCTATACGGCGAGCTGTTGGCACTGGCGGAGAATGAACCCCGCAAGGCGTTCAAAAACGTTTTAACCGAGCTAATGCAAGACAGGATGGTTGAATTTTCCCTTGAGTTAGCAGGATTGAATCCCTTGGTCACCTACGATAATCTGAATCGCGCGACGCTGCAGGAATACGCCCGGCTGCTCAAACAATTGCCAGTCCGCGTGAACGGCACATTATCCATCGAAGAAGCGTTTGTTACCGGCGGCGGCGTTCATTTGAAAGAAATCAACCCAAGGACGATGGAATCCAAGCTGATTCAGGGGCTGTATTTTTGCGGAGAGGTGCTGGATCTGCACGGTTACACCGGTGGATACAACATAACAGCCGCATTCACAACCGGCCGCCATGCCGGAGCGAGTGCGGCTCTGCAGGTCAAGCAAGAGCTGGCGAGCGCTGACTGACGGTTGAATCGATGGCTATTGCAGGATATGGGCCGACGTTGACGTTGGCATTAGCCATCGATAACTGGCCACAACTGCAATTGCTGATGCCAACAACAGCCAACGCTGATGTTGACATCGTTGCCGCTTGATACCGCCAGCCAGTCCGCCGTGGCTTTAACTCAGGCGTGCACATCTCCTGAAAAGTAACTGAGCGAACTGTCCTGATCCGGAAAAGCTGACTCGCCATCCGTAGCATCGTCGCGGTTGTGGAGCCCTTCCGCCTCTTCTGCTGAATGGGATAGGCCAAAGCCTTCTTCCCAGGCGACGAGATCCTCGTTCACCATATGTGCAGGGATCTGAATCAGCTCTTCTTCCTGCACGTCCAGTTCTCCGCCATGAGCAAAAGCGATTTCCAATGCGGATGTAAGATCGCTGCCATGCAGCGATAGTCCGATCTCCTGGATTCCTTGGGGAACAGCATCGTATCCAAGCTCCATAAGCGTCGCAGCTGCGACCGAAGCAGACTGTGCGTCAGTGAAGCGGAACAGCAAGCGGCGATTGGTCATGTTGGTTTTCTCCTTTTCGCATGGCAAATAGACTGGCTAACATTGTTACCATATCCAGCGGCAAGACTAATTATTAAGAGTTAACGGAGTAAAAAAGCTGCTTCGACCCACCTGTTGCGAAAACAGGGGAACGAAGCAGCTTTTAATTTTCATTCGCTGAAATCAAACAGGCTTAACAAATACGGAGTACAGAAGTACCGCCAGGATCAGCACCGGCGCTATATAACGCAGGCTGAACATCCAGGCGTTGTACCAGAAGCCAGTCAGTCCAGCTTCCTCTCCAGCACGTTTCCATGCATAGCCGGTGAACAGCGTTACAACGAGCCCGCCGATCGGCATAAGCACGTACGCCGTTGTAAAATCGAACCAGTCAAAGACATTTTTGCCGAAAGGCGTCCAGTCAGTGAGCACGCCTCCAACGGACAAAGCCGCTGGAATACCAAGGATATAACACACCGATGAAATGATTGCAGCCGCTTTTTTACGCGACCATTTCCAAGCATTCATCGCATAAGCAACTGGCACCTCAAGAATGGATACCGCGGAAGTAAGAGCTGCAATGGCCAGCAGAAGGAAGAACAATCCGCCGAACAGCGCGCCAAGCGGCATTTGCGAGAATGCAGCAGGTAGCGCCACGAATGCAAGGCCGACGCCTTGCTTAGGCTCTAGACCATAAGAGAAGACGGTCGGGAAAATGATCAAGCCAGCAATCAGTGCATATCCAAGATCGCCGATTCCGATTGCAACCGTCGCCTTGCCGAGCGACTGCTCCTTTTGCACATAGGAACCATAAGTCAGCATGCAGCCCATGCCGAGCGACAGCGAGAAGAATGCATGTCCAAGCGCAATAAGCGCGGATTCGCCAGTCAATACGGAGAAATCAGGCTTTAGGAAGAAATCAACACCAGCCGCTGCGCCAGGCAGCGTCAAAGCACGGAACATAAGAATGAGCAGGATAATCAGAAAGCCGGGAATGAGAAATTTGTTGAACTTCTCGATGCCGCCCGAAATCCCTTTTCCGACTACGACTCCGACAATCACCATAACAACTAGCTGCCAGAACAGCGGCCAGTAGCCTCCGGCAAAGTCAAAAAATTGTTTCTCAAAGTCTGTACCAGGCGTGGAAAGCGCTCCGGAAAGGGAATTTACCGTGTACTGTAGCGTCCATCCAGCAACGACACCATAGTAAGACATGATGAGGAAAGCGGTCAGAACCATCAAGAAGCCTAGCCACTTCCAATTTTTATCTTTGACCAGATTCGAGAAGGAACTCGCAGCGTTACCGCGTCCCCCACGACCTATGGTCATTTCGGCTAGCAGGATCGGCAGACCAACCAGAATGAGGCAGACGATGAAGAGCAGGAAAAAGGCTGCGCCGCCGTACAAACCAGTAATGTAAGGAAATTTCCACATATTTCCAAGACCAACCGAGCTTCCGATTGCCGCCAGGATGAAGCCTGACGAGGTGAAGCGCTCGACTTTATTTCCTTGGCCTAAAGGTGTCTCAGGTAATTGCTTTCTCATTTTAATCCTCCACATCGCTAAAGTTTACAGGTTTTAAATTTATCGAAAAATCAATGCTCTGTCCAGAATAAATATCTATATCAGTCCAATTATGAAAAAGTCTGTATAGATATTTCTTATACTGACAAAATAAGGATGAAAAATTCCCAGGAAAGGATGTTTTAATTGGATAAGAAAGAGCAACAGGCAGTGAGCCAGGATATGACGCTGACAAATCGCCAAGGCCATCCCATTACAGACAATCAGAACATCCGCACGGTTGGCAATCGCGGACCCTCTACTTTAGAGAATTATCATTTCATCGAAAAAATCTCCCACTTTGATCGGGAAAGAGTTCCTGAGCGGGTCGTTCATGCACGCGGCGCAGGAGCATACGGTGTCTTTGAAGCTTATGGCGACGTCGGCGGAGAACCAATCTCCACCTACACACGCGCGAAGCTATTCCAAGAAAAAGGCAAGCAGACACCGGTTTTTGTTCGCTTCTCCACCGTTGTGCATGGCGCGCATTCCGCCGAGACGCTGCGTGATCCTCGCGGTTTTGCCGTGAAATTTTACACCGAAGAAGGCAACTGGGATTTGGTCGGCAACAATTTAAAAATATTTTTCATCCGTGATCCGCTGAAGTTTCCCGATATGGTGCATTCCTTCAAACCAGACCCTGTGACCAACCTAAACGATCCGGAGCGGATGTTCGATTTCCTCTCTCGTACGCCCGAGTCCACACATATGATAACGTTCCTCTTTTCTCCATGGGGTATTCCAGCCAACTACCGGCAGATGCAGGGATCTGGTGTCAACACCTATAAATGGGTGAACAGCGAAGGTAAAGGCGTACTCGTCAAATATCATTGGGAACCGCTGGCACAAGGCATCAAAAACCTGACCCAGGACGAAGCGGAAGCTATTCAAGCTAAAAATACGAGTCATGCAACGCAGGATTTGTACGAGGCGATTGAACGTGGCGAATATCCAGAATGGGAGCTTAATGTTCAAATTCTGAGTGACGATGATCATCCAGAGCTGGACTTTGACCCGCTTGACCCGACGAAGCTGTGGGATCATGAGAAGTTTCCTTTCCTGCCTGTAGGCAAAATGACGCTGAACCGCAATCCCGAAAACTATTTTGCCGAGGTGGAGCAGGCGGCATTCGGCACCGGCGTGCTCGTGGACGGTTTGGATTTCTCCGACGACAAGCTGCTGCAAGGCCGCACTTTCTCCTACTCCGACACGCAGCGCCACCGTGTTGGCACGAACTATTTGCAGCTGCCGGTGAACGCTCCAAAGTCGCCGGTTGCGACCAACCAGCGCGACGGACAAATGCAGTTCAAGGTCGATTTAGCACCGGGACAAAACCCGCATGTCAACTATGAACCATCCAATCTGGGCGGACTTCTCGAGGCTAAGCCCACTGGTGCGGAGCATGAGCCGTCCTACGATGCCAAGTTGGTACGCGCCAAGCTGGATCGCACTAACGACTTCCAACAAGCAGGCGATACATATCGCAAGTTCGAGGATTGGGAAAAGGACGAGCTGATCAATAATTTGATCGATGCGCTCAAAGTTAGCAGCCCTGTCATTCGCGAACAAATGATTCGCCACTTCACAGAAGCGGATGCGGATTATGGCCGCCGCGTGGCCGAAGGCCTTGCTAATGCCCTATCCAACATTAACCATCTTGGCAACGAATCAATGCGCGAAGGACAGAATTTGGCCGAACAGTCTGGCCGTAACACTGACGGTTATTGATTCCAGTCGAGGTTCGCTAACACATGGTGGGACTATGACGCCCAGCCGTAACGGAACTGAGAAGCCTTATTTCAGCAGAATGGAAGGTTTTCGAGGCGTAACGGAACTGAGAAACGCTATTGAGGGCACTTCGCGGCAATATCATCATTTCTGACCCAAATAACGCTTCTCAGTACCGTTAGCTGATTTGAAACCTGCGTTTGAGGCGAATAAGCTCTCTGAGTTCCGTTACGTTAGGGCATGAATGGTCGAACTGAGTTAGCTGAAAGCGATGCGAGGGGAACTCTCGCGAAATCCAGATGAAACGATGATTGTTGATCTAGAAGCTTTCACAAAAAAAACGGGAGGAAGCTGAGCTTGGCTCAGTCTCCTCCCGTTTTGCTAATTCAGCCTTACCACCGCACTATGCGCAGCGCAGCTATCAGACAAATCAGCTCGCATTCGACAGGCGCTTAAGCGCCGTCTCGGATTCCTCGATACGTGTCTGCAGAAGTGCATTCTGGCGAACGAGCGTCTCTACTGTGGCCAGCAGTTCCTCCAGTGTAGCTGAAGATTGCTGCACAACGGCGGCAAAATCTGTGACCCGCTCCTCGACCTCTCTGCTTGAAACGCCGACGCTATCCATCTCCCCGGCAATCTGGCTCGCATCCTCATGAAGGGTCTCTACAGACTGTCTGATTCCAAGGAATGCCGCGTTCGTGCGCTCTACATGCCCAAGGCTTTCTTCCATTCTGCGCGCATTCTCTTCCATAGCTAAGGTCGATTGCTCGGTCTGCACAGCGGCCAGGTTCAGACTGTCCGTCATACGATTGGCCGTATCACCCGCCGTCATGGCCAGCTTGCGGATCTCCGCAGCAACGACGCCGAAACCGGCCCCATGCTCGCCTGCGCGAGCTGCTTCAATGCTGGCATTAAGCGAAAGAAGATTCGTCTGCCTAGCAATGTCTTGAATAGCCGCCGTAAAGGGCAGAATACCACGGATTGTGCCTGTCAGTCCCTCAAACCTAACCTTCAACTCATCAAGACTGATCTGGAATTCTCCGATTGTCTGGCTAAGCTCACCAATGACCCGGCTTCCTTCACCGGATGCCTCACTCGTTGCATCGATCCGCTCAACCATTGAACCGATCGTTCCCAACATCCGTTCGATCTGTACCATCGAGTCGCTCACTTGAGAAGAGATTTCGGACATGACCTCCGCCTGGCTTGTCACTCCTGAGGACATCTCTTGGAAGGCAGTGTTCATCTCGTTGAAAGAGGCATCGTTCTCCTTACCGTTTTGACGGATGCCGCTCATGCTCTCCGAAAGTGTTTTGACCGACTCAAGCGTGAGCCGCTCCCGTTCCTGCTCCTTCAGCAGCTGCTGTTCAGCCTCAATCTGCAACCGCATCGTTCGCATAAAAATCGAACGCCCGATCTCTGATTGGCTGATCATAATCGTAGCCGCCAGCACGAAATAAAAAGTAAAGAAAATAAAAGAAGTTACTGATCCTTCAACCGGATAAGCGACATATTTTATAATAATCATAACTGCACCGCTCAAAGCACCAGACGCCAGCGACACCCTGTTGTTATACATGATCCCAAGCGCAAGTAGATAAAAAGCAGCCAAAGCGCTCAGTTGATTTTTAGGATCGTTATCGATATTTAATATCGTAAGATAACTAATCAACAAGATGACGCCGTAAGGAATGAACTTTTCAGATTTGCGAAAGGCATGCAGCCCCCAGAATATTGAAAGTCCTATTACACTTGGTATCGCGACCTTTTGCGCATAACTGGCTACGGTGTTGAACTGCATTAACATTCCTGCAATCAGAAGCATATTCAACGAAACGACAATAAGCACGACCAAATTTCGTTTTCGTAAATCCTTGTGGGCCTGTTCCTGTTCGGCTTCCCTCTTATCTTGATTTGATACCTGCTGGTTTGCTGAGCGAAGCAAATGACCCGGCTGCTTGTTTTTATTTTCGCTGCCGACCTCATTTTCTGCTTGCTTTCCATTGGTAATACTTTGTCGTGTCGTCGCCATCGTATGCCCCCCTCTAATTAATCGATAGCCTGGTGATAATAATCTATCGTCAGTGGGAATCGTTATGATAATAGGGAGTCAAGTTCCATTCTCCGAAAAACAAAAAAAGCTTCGCTATCGGCATTTAACGATGCCAGCGAAGCTTTTTTTCACGATATAATTATTAAATTCTGCCTGAAGCCCACATCGAGCAGCTGCGGATAAGACGGCGAATTTGGGGATGCTGCAAAGAGTCGCGATTATGGCCTGGCATAAGCGTTACGATGCGGCCTCGTCCAGTTCGATGGACCCAGGCAGCCGGATAGCGCCGACCATCAAGCAGATACTCCAGAATTACTTCTCGATCCGTGGAAGGGAGAAAAGAATATCGATAAGGCTCGTCCGTGAGCTCAAATGGCTCGATGTCCTGAACGGCTGGATGGATTCCTCCCTTGCCTATCACGGGATGGAAACTAAGCCTTGTATGCGGCGGATGTTCAGCGCAGCTTGCACCGATTAGATTTTCCAGGCGAGGGTGGGAAGCAATAGAGATGCCGCAATGCAGCAGGAGGAGTCCGCCTCCGCCTTCGACAAATCGCGCCAAGCCATGGGCCTGGTTATCGGTCAGCGGCTGACTCCAGCGATCGCCGCAAGCGATGATCAACGATTGATCCGCAGGCATCCCCTCCGCTAGCGTATCGTAGCAGTCGGTCGACTGGATATCGAAATCATCGTTTAGGATGCTATCAAGCGATTCTTGCCTCGCCTTCAGGGGCTGGTTCGCTTCTTTCTTGTCGCCGAGCACGAGGGCTCCGAAGCCAGCAATGTTGCGGCTATCTCTCCACATGCCTATTCTTTCCGAAGAAGGCACTGCTTGCCGCACAATCTCTGCAGTACTCCCCCATGCTGCAGTTGAGCCTGCGTCTGGTACGTAAGCTATGCCCCCTCGTCCCACTTCGATAACCATCCTGTTTCCCTCCCAAAGTTCAAATTGTTCCCTATATCTGCATTCCTCGACAAAAAACGACATAGCAATATTACAAAATCGTTTTCGAGAGAAACTCATGCTAAATTATTCCACAATAAACAGTCAGTTCCTTCTCGAACCAATCACTTCCTTACATAAAAGGCAAGCAAGCCGACAGCTGTCATGCATATGACCATAAAGCCTCAAGTATGATAACAGTTGCCGATTTAGGAGATATCAGTAGATTCAGTAGTTGCCCTCACTTTAACCAAAGGGATTGATTTTGAATCAATGCAGAGGGCTAAAAAGAGCAGGAATTTCGACTATGAACGGGAATAAGAGGATTAAGAAAATCAACTAAATAAACCTAGCCTCCTTTTTGATAACGAGGCCAGCTAAGGAAGGAACGATTAAACAAGTGGAACCGAAATGGCTGAGCTGGGCACGGGAAATGCAGGCCATCGCCCAAACCGGGCTTACTTATAGTCGGGATGCCTATGACAGCGAGAGATATGAACAGCTGCGTGCGCTGAGCGTAGAAATTATGCAAGCCTACACAGAAGCGGGCGAAAAGGAGATTACAATGAGCTTCGCCGCTGGAAGCGGTTATGCTACGCCAAAAGTGGATGTGCGCGGCGTCATTTTCCAGGAGGGTAAATTGCTGCTCGTCCGCGAAAAATCTGATGGCTGCTGGTGCTTGCCTGGCGGCTGGGCCGAAACCGGACTGTCTCCGAACGACAACGTGGTCAAGGAAATTCGCGAAGAGTCTGGTCTGGAAACAAGAGCGGTGCGATTGCTCGCCGTGCTCGACAAGCTGAAACATCAGCATCCCCCGGATGCCCACCATATTTACAAGCTTTTCATCTTATGTGAAGTGGTTAGCGGCTCCCCACAGGGTGGCCTGGAGACGAGTGAAGCAGCCTTTTTTGCCGAGCATGAGCTGCCTCCGCTGTCGCTGAGCCGCAACACGGCAAGTCAGCTCTCCCTCATGTTCGATTACATGCGCGATCCTGCCAAACCGGTGCACATCGACTGATGTGCACCGGTTTTTTGATATAGTAGGACTATTCTCCCTTTCAGAATCTGCTATACTGGCGGAAGCTGATTATAGAGGTTGTTTAAAATGGTCACCATTGATCACGATGTAAACCAGGAAGCGAGTCGTAATTATACTTCTATGACGTTACAGAAAGAAGGACTATAACATGCAATCGGTTCAATCACTTGCTCGCGACAAACTCCCCTTGTCGTTGTACTCCCTAACCGCCGGAGCGTTCGCCATCGGCATGACGGAATTCGTCATCATGGGACTGCTGCCGGAAGTGGCAGCAGATCTAGGTATCAGCATACCAAAGGCCGGCAATCTTATTACCGGTTATGCACTTGGTGTGGGCATCGGCGCACCGGTGCTTGCACTGGCGACAGCCCGTTTCCCCAAAAAGATGCTGTTAGCACTGCTCATGATATTATTCATCATCGGCAACGTCGCAGCAGCTTTCGCTCCGAGTTATGGCTTTTTGCTGGCGGCTCGCATTTTCACCTCTCTGGCACACGGAACCTTCTTCGGCATCGGAGCCGTATATGCCACCAGCTTAGTGACTGAACAGCGCAAAGCTGGCGCCGTTGCGATTATGATGGCGGGACTGACGATTGCCAACATTTTAGGCGTTCCGTTCGGCACCTTTATAGGTCAGGAGTACGGCTGGCGAATGTCGTTTGGCGCCGTTGCGATCATGGGCGTCATTACGCTGATCGGACTCATCGTCCTCATCCCTTCTGTCAAACAGCAGGAAGAAACGAGCACTGCTCGCCAAATACGCGCTGTTATGCAGCCAAAAATCGGCCTGGCTCTACTAATCGGCACGATGGGCTGTATCAGCATATTTTCATTGTTCAGCTATATCAAGCCGCTGCTCACCAATGTGACCGGCTTTTCCGCAGGCAGCATCCCTTGGGTGCTGGTGTTGATCGGTTGCGGAGTTACCGTCGGCAATATGCTTGGCGGCAAGCTCGCAGACCGTGCGCTTATGCCTACTGTAATCGGTTCTTTCGCAATTCAAGTGCTGCTGCTTGTTACACTCGGTTTAGTGGATGAGTCAGCGGGAATAACACTCGTCGTTCTCTTCCTTTGGGGGGCAGCGACATTTTCCCCAATGCCGGGACTACAGGTTCGAATCATGACGCTGGCCAAGGACGCTCCTGCACTAGCTTCTACCTCCAACCATGCGGTGCTTAACTTCGGCAACGCGTTCGGTGCCTTTTTCGGCGGATGGATTGTTGTATTCTTCCAGTTCTCACCGGGAAAATTTGATTACAGCGTGCTGCCGTGGTCGGCTTCCGTTTTCTCGCTGCTCGGCCTGCTCGCGGCATTCGTCATGCTCGCCTGGGATCGGCGGGATCAGACTAAGGCGAGTTAAGGATAAAAAGGGACTGTCCAATAAGTTCCTAAAATAAAAAGTTGGGCGGAAAACCGACATGGTCTCCGTCCAACTTTTTTTGCGCCGCTGTTTTGTAGGTGCGTAGTAAGGCGAATGCCTGCTACTTTCAGGAAGTTGTGCCAGAGCCACAATTCCAAACTCCAGATGAACCTTTTCCAAGCCCCTCAGGAAAAACTGGCAGAACGACCGATTGCCCTTGATGTGACCCAATACGCTCTCTACCTCGACTTTACGCCGAGCATAGATCACAGATTTCTCGTCATCATCAAGAGCTGCTTTTGCTTTTGCTTTTGCTTTTGCTTTTGCTTTTGCTTTTGCTTTCAACTTTTCCCATACCGTGTTCCAGTGAACCTGACGGTTGCCTTTTGCCGTCGTGCAGGCTGCCCTCATCGGACAATCGCTACAATCTTCACATTCATAGATCTTAGGAGACATGCCCACTCTTGTCAGACGAGCCTTGGTAGACAACTTGGTTGTCTTCGACATGGATGACAGTAACCCTGGTGTCAGCCAACGGCGTTCCGTCCGTATTGGCGACTTTGAAATTCACGGTAGCTGGACTTCCATTGGCAACGAGACCAACGGATTCCAACTGATCGGCATACGCTACCGATGTGGAGAGAGAAATTGCCATGATTGACAACGACATGAGAGTCTTCCTAAACAAAAAAACGCCTCCTAACATTTTCTATTTCTTGCATTTAGAAACTCAGCGAAAGAACCATAAAATGTAAACCCTTTCATAAATTTGAAATGAAATCTTAATATACGGAGACGGATGTACTGGATGGTCTTTGTCTAGATGCGACGCATCCGTTTGTTGTGCGTCTATGATGTCTAGTGATGAAATAGATTGAACACCCAGCTTGGTTTAGATAAACTTTCCAAGAAAGTAACATAATCTGGATATCCTCGTCTAATAAATTGATTCGACTTAATGAGCTTGTACCAAAAAGGAGTGAGTTCGTTGAAGAAAATGGTCTTGTTACTGTTCGGGCTGTTATTTCTTATGACGGTGGCGGTAGGATGTTCAAAAGAGCAAAAAGAAATTCAAACAAATAAAGCGATGGGAGTTATTGGAGAAGTAAAAGAAACAAACATTGTTGTGGATGACATTCCAATAAAATACTCTGTGGAGTTAAAGAATCTTGAGTCTAATTCTAATCCCAGTCCAATTAGTGTTTTGACCTTTCCTGCCTCAATCACTAAGAATACGGTTATAAACCATGTTGTTAATAATAAAAAGACACGAACCGATGTAACTGCGTTAAAAGCGGGGAAGCATGCCGTCATAGTTTGGCGGTTTACCACAGCACGAGTAATTGAGGCGCTTGAAATTGATGTGATGTGAGGAAAGCGAGTCGAAAAGGAGCTGGCGCGGTCTTTTTCTGTCTAATCAATGGTCATTGCAGTACGCGGCGATCCCTCCAGCAGCTGCTCGCCTCTATTCCGGCCCGCCAGTCGCCGGCGACTCCAGCACGGGGATCCCGCCTGCTGTCGTTCCCCTCTCTCCTGGCCGGAAAATAACCTGCCCATTTTTGTTGAATTATAAAAATAAGCACAAAAAAAACCGTCTTTTCCTGTAAATGAAAGTTCCACAACAACATTCACAGGAGGATGGTTTTTATGTGTAATCTTACGACTACTAAGGAATAGTATACCACGCAACTGGCACTTGCTCTTGGAGATTTGGAAGAAAAGACAGTTGCCAAACGAAATCTTGCTCCTACCTTCAACGTCTATGATAACAAGCAAATTCATATGATTTTGGATGTGGAGGCCCTGAGCACAGAAAGCCTGCTTCGGTGATCGCAATAGCTATTCCAAAACCGATTCGGACGCTACGTTTATGCGGATGAAGGAAGATCACATGAAAAATGGCCAGCTTAAGCCTGGCTACAATGTACAACTGGCAACCGAAACCAGTTCATTTTGTTTTACAGCCTTCATCAGCGACCAACGGACACACGCTGCTTCATCCCGCATATGGAGCGACTTGCAGCGTCTTCTTTGCCGATGCGGGGGATGGTGGTGAGGAAAATTATTTGTATGCAGTGGGCGAAAGACGCAGAGCCCCGATTCGATTTTCTGATCCCCTATGGCAGCTACATGAAGGAAAAAATCAGACGTTACAAGAAGGACATGAAGCATGCAAGCAACTGGACGTATGAGGAAGTGGAGGATCGTTTTATTTGCCTAAATGGACGATACGTGCGATTTAAAAAATACCTGACGAAAAAGAAGCGCTCCGGCTTGGAGCAGAGTTTTAAGATCTATGAATGTGAAGATTGCAGCGATTGTCCGATGAGGGCAGCCTGCACGACGGCAAAAGGCAACCGTCAGGTTCACTGGAACACGGTATGGGAAAAGTTGGACGGAGACCATGTCGGTTTTCCGCCCAACTTTTTATTTTAGGAACTTATTGGACAGCCCCTTCTTTATGTACTGTGCCATTTTAATTAAGCCGTCGGCCGCCAGGCAAGAAAAGCGCCAGCAAACCGGCGAGCGGCAGAACACTGGTCCAGAGCATCATACTCTGCAAGCCGTACAAATCACCGAGTCGGCCAAGCACAACCGCGCCAAGCGCACCCATACCAAAGGCAAAACCGGTGATAAGCCCGGATGCCATACCAACGCGGCCCGGCATCAGCTCCTGTGCGTAAACAACGCTGACCGAGAAGCCCGATTGGAGGATGAGGCCCAGCAGCGCAGCAACGGGATACATCCAGATCAGCGGCAAATGCGGCATCAACAGCGCAAACGGAGCCGCTCCGAGCAGTGATAACAGCATCATCCGTTTGGTGCCGATTTTATCCGAGATGATCCCGCCGAAAAATGTGCCAACGACGCCGAAGAACATGAACAGATACACTGGAACCTGTGCTTCTTTGCTAGTGAGACCATAATCATGGATCAAATAAAACTGATAAAAGGTGCCGATGGCAGCTCCGTACCAGGAACGGGCGAATACTAGCGTAATGAGCAGCGTTATTGCCAGCGCCACAACTTTCTTTTGGCGGCGCGCATCGAGCGACAGCTCGCCGCGGGGTACCGGAGCTTTTTTGACCGGCTTGCCATGCTCTTGTAACTGCTTGCTGTACCACGGCACCACCTTGAGCAGTACCAGAAGGCCGACGACTGCAAGCAACGTGCCCCATATTGCTCCATCCTGGCCGAGCGGAATGAAGATGAACATCGTCATAAGTGGAGCCAGCGACTGGCCGAAGTTACCGCCTACCTGATAGATCGACTGAGCGTAACCTCGCCTGCCGCCTGCTGCGAAGTAGACAACACGCGAGCCTTCGGGATGGAACACTGCTGATCCTAAACCGACGAACATAATGAAAAAGATCAACAACCAGAAGTTTGGAGCATAGGCCAATCCAGCTATCCCGATCATGCTCAGTACCATGCCAACGGGCAGTAGCCACGGTGAAGGCTTGCGGTCCGAGATGAGGCCAACAACCGGCTGCATGACGGATGAAGTCATCTGCAGAGCGAAGGTCAACCAACCGATCTGGGTATAACTGATGGACAGCGTATCCTGGAAAATGGGATAAAGAGCAGGAATAACAGACTGCATAGAGTCATTCAGCATATGTACAACGCTGATGGCGATTAATATCGCATAGACGGTCCCGGTGCGGGCTGCGCCGATTCGGGCCGATTGCGAGGTGGACATGGACAGGACTTCCTTTCTCATGGAGCTATAAGTTTAAACATAAACATCTGACTGCGAAGCGCGAACCTATCCTATCCTATCCGATTACTGTTACCGTTAGCGGCCTAGCAAGGCTAAGTCCGCCGGTTACAAAAAGCGTATGCAGACAGGTGACGGCACATTCAAAACAGATTCCGTAGCCTGGAGCAAGCCAGTCTGCGGATCACGGCGAAACACATTAACGTTCCCGCTGTTCTGGTTGGCTGCGAGCAGCCAATTCCCATCCGGCGTTAAAGCGAAGTTCCGCGGATAAGTGCCTCCTGTTGATATATGCTGGATTAAGGTTAGACACCCGTTCTCCGTGTTAACAGAGAACGCTGCGATGCTGTCATGCCCCCGATTGGAAACGTACAGGAATCGACCGTCCTGGGACAGATGGATGTCCGCAGCCCAGCTCTCGCCCTGGAAGTTCGCCGGCAGAGCAGAAATCCGCTGTACCGCTTCCAGCTTGCCCTTGCTGCCGATCTGCGCAACGGTTACATGGGAATCCAGCTCACCAATGATATACGCATAAGATAATCCTTCCTTAAACGCGATATGTCGCGGACCGCTGCCGGGTTCAAGTCGCAAGGAACCTGTCCTCAGCAGTGAGCGTCCGTCAACAGAGCGGCGATGAATATAGACCGAATCCGTGCCAAGATCAGCCACATAAACATACGGCGTAGCCGGAAGTGGATCAATGCAATGGGCGTGGGGCTTCTCCTGTCGATCTTTAAGGGTGCCAAGCTCGCCCTCGCCGGCGATTACAGAAGAAGCCGGCTCTTCCAACCTGCCCTCGACTGACAGCGGAATTACGGCCGCGTTGCCTCCGCTATAGTTGGCCACATACAAAGCGTCGCCTTCTACCGATACGCTGACATAACAGGGATGCTCCCCATAGGTCAGCCTATCCTCCAGCGCCTCCAGCTCCCCTGTCTGCGGATCGATCGATAAGGAATAGACAGAGCCGCCAGGCTCGCCTCGGGTCTCTCCCGTTTCGCTGCACGCATACAGGATTCTGCCACCCGGATGAATGGCCAGAAAGGATGCCTGTTCTATGCCGGCAAATCGCTGAAAAACGCTCAGCTTTCCGCTAGTTTTGTCAAAATGACAGCCATAGAGAGTAGGATCAGCAGCCTTGCCGTAGGTACCGATATAGAAGATGTCGAGTTTGTTAGCCAAACAAATCACCCCTTTCATTTCTACCAGGCTCTATATTCTGTGAAGATACCATAATCTACCCATTCCTACAAATTCTATCACGCTTGATTTATCTTTCGACTTTTTATGCCAATCACTTACAGGAAGATCTATTCCTTGATATACTTAATATTATTTCCCGGGAAAAGGGAGGGATCGCAACGCATGAAATATTTGATCCGATGGCATAAAACCGGCCTGGCCGCCGTACTGCTGCTAGCCGTAGTTGCAATGCATGCTGCGACCGGTCCGCTGCCGAAGGCAAGTGCAGGAGTATGGGACAACCTTAAAGACATATACGACACTCCAGCCAAGGTTGATGAGTTGGAGAAACAATATACCGAATCGCTATCCCGTCTAGAAGAGCAGCAGAAGCTGCTACAAGAGGAGTACACTCGTAAACAAGCTGAGCTGGAAGCGCGTCAGCAAGAGCTTACCGAGCAGAATGAGCAATTAGTAGAGGAAAACAAAGCACTGGAAGCCCAAATGCAGCAGGCGGAGGACCGCCAAGCCACAATTAAGCGTAGCATCGCCTGGACGGTGCTGATCATCTCGGTAACCTTCCTCGCTTATATCGCGGCGCTGCGCATCTGGCGTTATCGGATTTACCGATCTCAGCAACAACGCGATGGACGCGGAACTGCTTTATGAAGATAGCCGCGCCTCCTCCACAAGGACATGCCCGTATCATGCTGGAGCCTAACGATGCGCTCCATGTGCTTCATCCAAAGGCGATTCTCGCCTATCGCGGAGCGCCCCAGAGCCGCGAGGATCGCTTCATGGACGCAGCCGGTATTTATCGTAAGCGCAAGTGGATTCGCTCCCGGCTGCAAGGTCCGAGCGAGCTGTTGCTTGGCCTGCCTCCCGGCTTTGGACTGGAGGCAGTAGAGCTTCAGGAAGGCAGCGATCTGCTGTTCGACTTCCGGCATGTTATGTTTTACAGCGACGGCATGACGCTGAAACCTCGCGTACAAAAGCTCAAGAACGCTTGGATCACGCGCGAACTGACTCGGATGCGCTTCAGCGGTCCGGGCACACTCGGCATACTGACCGCAGGCGGTCTTGCCTCCATCGACCTGTCCGAGAAGCAGCCGCTGTACGTCGATGCCGCCTCGCTGATCGCTTTCCCCGAATCGGCGCAAGTTCGCCTCGCCGTCTATGGGAATCCGCTGGCCAGCCAGCATATGAATGTGCAATGGGAGCTGCGCGGCCGCGGCCCGGCGCTAATCCAGAGCGGCTCCTTTGACCGCTCGCTGCCGGAGCTGCTGGAGAAGGGCGGCTTCCTGCGCCGGACGCTGCGCGAGCTGCTTCCGTTTGGCGGCGTCTATATCAAATAAATAACGCACAGCTGATAGCTCCCCTCCTCAGGGCGCCCCGGCTGTGCGTTATTTTAATCCAAAAACACCGTCTCTGTATCGCGGCGGCTTCGCACCTCGGAAGGTGCATACCCCCGATATTTGCGGAATGTGCGGCTAAAGTAACTCAGATCATTGTAACCGGCAGCCATCGCAATCTCGGCAATCGTCTTCTCACTGCTCCGTAAGAGATACTCTGACTTATTAATGCGAATGCGGTTGACGTAGTCGGTCACGGTCCGCCCCGTCAGCTGCCGGAACAACCGGCTGAAGTGAAAGCGGCTGAGCGATGCGCGAGCGGCCAGGTCGTCTACCGTTATGTCGTCGGTATAATTGGTTTCAATATAATGAAAAATGGGCTCGAAGCGTTCCAGGTTGCGCAAACGGGCATGAGATTCGTTCTCCGTCAGACGCAGGTCGACATAACCTCTCAGCAGCTCGGTCAGCATGCCGTACAGCAGCGACTTGACCGATAGCTCAAAGCCCGACTGACGAGTGCGGAATTCCTCCGCAAGCTGATCGAGAATGGCCGTCAGTCTGGCATCACCGGAAATCTGATTACGGAACAGGATGCGGTTTTGCGCCATCGGGGTGATATATTTAGTTTCCGCAGCATCCGGTGACTGGCTCTGCAGCAAGGTCAGATCAGCGATCAGAATATCGTACTCCACCGACTCCGACTGCAGGATCCCCATATGAATATCGTTACTGTTGAACACCATAATATCACCCGGACCAGCCTCGATTGGAACGTAATTGACCTCGATAACCGCATGGCCGGAGCGGAATTGCAGCAGCTCGATATGATTGTGCCAGTGAGCGGGAAACAGCGTAACCCCTCTCCCGGTCTCACGCATGGTGCCATGCTTGACCGGAAAATGCGGGTCGGGCATATTCATCGGCTCCAGCAAAGACAAAGGTCGTTGTTGCATAGATCCGGCTCCTTCCGGTTAGTCCTCTTTGACTAAAACACTGCATGCCAGCCGTCCCGCGCATGAGTTGCGGCAGGCCGAGCCCCTCGGCGATAAATCGCACATTTGTGCAAATTGTTCGCATAATCGCCCATGCGAGATGGTTCAGGCCCCGTTATACTTGCCCTATATCAAGGTTACCAAGCCAATAGGGAGTGAAGCAAGCATGAGTATTAAAATCGGCGTCATCGGTACGGGTTCCATTTCCGAGTTCCACCTGCAAGGATATGCAACCAACAAAGAGAGCGAACTCTACGCCATCTGTGATCTCAATGAAAAGCGCGCCCAAGCGGTCGCGGACAAGTTTGGCGCATCCAAAGTATATACGCAGTACGCCGATCTGCTCGCCGATCCAGAGATCGATGCTGTAAGCATCTGCACCTGGAATAATACACATGCGGAGATCAGCATCGCAGCGCTGGAAGCCGGTAAACATGTGCTTGTTGAAAAGCCGCTTTGCCGTACGGTCGAGGAAGCTTACGCGGTTCAAGAGGCTGTCCGCAAATCCGGCAAAATGCTAATGGTTGGTTATGTCCGCCGCTACGATCCTAACGCCATGATGCTGAATTCCTTTATTCAGAACGGTGAGTTCGGTGACCTCTACTTTGCCAAAGCTTCCTATATCCGCCGTATGGGCAATCCGGGCGGCTGGTTCTCCGACAAGTCCCGCTCCGGCGGCGGCCCAGTTATCGACATCGGTGTTCATGTAATCGATCTATGCTGGTACCTGATGGGACGTCCAAAGGTGAAGTCCGTCAGCGCAAACGAGTACAAACATCTGGGTAATCGCGCTAATGTCAAACATCTGTCACGCTACATGGCCGCCGATTACAACGCCGAGCAAAATGATGTTGAGGATATGGCGAACGCGCTCATCCGTTTCGAAAACGGAGCTTCCCTGCTCGTTGATGTCAGCTTCTCTCTGCATACCGTCAAAGATGAAGGCGTTATCAAATTGTTCGGAACGAAGGGCGGCTTTGAGATCGATCCTGAGGTCGTCATGGTAACTGAAAAGAACGATACGATTCTCAACACCTCTCCGCAAACAGACAGCAAGGGATTGCAGATTGGCCGCGCATTCCAAAGCGAGATTGACCACTTCGTCGATTGCATTGTGAATGGCAAACAACCGATCAGCCCTGTCGAGGACGGCGTCGAAGTCATGAAAATTTTGTGCGCTATTTATGAGTCCGCAGCCAAAGGAGCCGAGGTGACCTTTCCATGAAAATCGGACTGAGTACGTATAGCCTGGCCGGCGCTCTCCATAAGGGAGAAATGAACGTGCTAGACATTATCGACTTCACTGCCGACAACGGCGGTGAACATGTAGAAATCGTACCGATTGGATTCGAGCTGAAAGGCAATCCGGAGCTCGCTAAAGCACTTATCGATAAAGCAGCCTCACGCGGCATCGAGCTGTCGAACTATTCGATCGGCGCCAACTTCCAAGGGCTGTCCGATGCGGACTACCGTGCCGAGATCAGCCGCGTGAAGCAAGAAGTGGACATCGCTTATGCGCTCGGAGTTAAGTTCATGCGCCATGATGTAGCTAGCGACTCCGATCTGTCCATCCAGAATTTCAACAACTCGCTGGACCGCTTAGCAGCCGCATGCCGCGAAATCGCCGATTATGCCGCAGGCTTCGGTATTACAACGAGTGTGGAAAACCACGGTTACTTCATCCAGGCGAGCGACCGGGTGCAGGCGCTTGTCTCAGCCGTTGATCGGCCGAACTTCCGCACAACGCTGGATGTGGGCAATTTCATGTGCGCCGATGAGAACTCTGTTTCTGCCGTCCGCAAAAACTTGCCGATTGCATCCGTTGTTCATTTAAAAGACTTTTATCTCCGTCCTTCGTATCGCAATCCTGGTGATGGCTGGTTCACAACCGCCTCTGGGAATTTCCTGCGGGGAGCCGTTGTTGGACAGGGTGACATTGATATGCCAGAGGTTATACGGCTTGTCAAAGCATCCGGCTACGATGGTTATATCTCTATCGAGTTCGAGGGACTTGAGGATTGCCGGTTCGGCTCTCGTGTTGGCATGGCGAATGCCCGCCGCCTGTGGGACAATAGCTAAACTCCGCTCCGATTGCTCCAACAGCTTGTATTAAAAAGGCTGATCTGCTCTCGCCTGAATTCGGCGCTGCAGATCAGCCTTATTTTGAATCCTGTATCTATTGAAAAGTCCATCGGATGCGCTCATTCTCCTGAGCCAAACACGACCGTCAGCGCGTGCAAAAGGTAGAACCGCCGAATCGGCTTGGCAAGCAGAGTCCGAGCTTGCTCGTGCAACTTCGGTGAAGCCGTGCTGCCGATCGGCGCCATGAGGATGATTGACAAACTCCGCTTGGCGGCCTCTGCTAACAGAGCCTCCACCGTGTCTGAACCGGCGACGTTTTCGTCTACAATGAGTGCGTCATAGGAATATCCTTGCTCAAGTAAGCTCATAATTTCTACCGGCTCCGAGCATGCTGAGACATGTATGCCCCAGTTCGTCAGAAGCGAGCCCAAGATGGCTAGCAGTTCCTCGCTGTCATCGAGCAGAAGCACTCTTTTGCCGACTACCGGCTTATGATTCAACTGTACGAGAGGCATCGGCTCAGACTTGAGTTCAATCCAGAAGAAGAATCGGCTGCCCTTACCCGGCTCGCTCTCCACCTCAAGCTTTCCACCCATAAGCTCCGTTAGCTGGCGAGAAATATACAGGCCAAGTCCGGTTCCGAGCTCCTGTCTTCCCTGTCCTTCATGAGGTCGGCTGTACTTCTGGAACAACAGTTCCTGCTCAGCTGCTGTCATTCCAATCCCCGTATCGGATACTGCGATATACACTCGTTCATATCCCGGACGATTGTCGATGGAATTCGATCGAACCTGGATCGTAATGTTTCCGCTGCTCGTGAATTTAATCGCATTGCTCAGCAGGTTTAGTACAATCTGCCGAATCTTTCCTGCATCGCCGTATAGTAAAGGCAGCTCCCTGTCCAGATCAAGCAGCAGCTCTAGATTTTTGAGCTGTGCTTGGGAGGCGTAAAGAAACATGCTGTCCTCAATGAGCGATAACAGATCGAGCGGGAAAATTTCGAGGTTCATCTCGCCCTCATCCAGCTTGCTGTAATCGAGTACATTGTCGAGCAGTTGCAGCAGGTTTTTATTGCTGTCTTCCATGAATTTTACATAGGTCTGCAGTTCTTCCGACAACTCTGACTGCTGCATCAGCTCGGTCATACCGATATTACCGTTAAGCGAGTTACGAACCTCATGGCTCACCATTGCGAGCAGATCCGAGTTGCGGCTAAGCTTGGCCTGAGCGGTTCGGTGACGCTGGCTTAACTGCTGAATTCGGTTTTCGTCTTCTTGTTTGCGCCGGGCAAGCTGCTCGGTCCGTTCCCTCTGAAGGACATTCTCGGTTTCCAGTTCAACGGTGTACGTCAGGAACATAGCCATGGAATGAAGCGTGCGAATCTCCCAATCGCTGAATGGGTAACCAGGCTGATCCATTGCACAGAGGGTACCATACAAGCTACCATCAGCGAGCCGGATCGGCATTCCCACGAAGGAGTGGTCGCCCAGTTTCTCCGTAACCGCCATAGTTGCTGTTGATGCATGCTCTTTGGTGCTCGCGATCACCACTGAACCGCCAATCCTATTAGGAACGAGGCTGCAGTAAGCTTCAAAAAAGGGCAGTACCGTCCCTTCTTCAACTATTCGCTGGTTGCGGTTGAGCGCCTTCATTATTCGATTCGTTTTGCCGTCATTGACCGCGACGAACAACGTATTAAGATTAAGAAGCCGGCTAAGTACATCTAAAATATGATCAGCCGCCTCATCAAAGGAGCTGGAATACAACTTTTCAGGGTTCATCGTTCACCTGTTTTCTTTGTCGGGATTAATTCTTCTTCCAAATTAATTATAACAGAGCGTTCTTTGGTTTGACCAGCCACAAGCCGCTTGCTGCCTCACTACTCCCTTTCCAAACTCATTCCGCTATGCTATGATATGTAAGCGTTATCAAACGCGATTTCAACACATGCTAGGGGGAAACGGAATGGTAAACGTGCCATTAAAGGACCGCAACGTGTACGAGGACTTTGATGTTGAAACGGACATTCTGTATTATAGGCTCGGTTCCCTGGGCCTGGTCAGCTTCCACGGCAGCAACTACAACATAAAAAAGAAACTGTCTGCCGAACAGATTACCAGCTTGCGCGGGAATGAAGTCTTTTTTCCTGTCACTTCCGGCTGTTACGTGAATACCGCGCTGATCAGCACGATCGAGGACAACACCATCTACTTCGGTAGCAAAGGTCCAGAGTCCAAGCGCGTACCGCTCTCCCGCTGGAAAGCTTATTTGCTGCGCAGCCATCTGAGCCGCGCACACAGCCATTCGGCACAATAGGCTAAGTAACAGCTCTGTATCCCATTAGCTCAATGACAAGGCGCTCCTGCCGACACGTTCGCGTGACGGCAGGAGCGCCTTGTTTTATCTCGTTTTATTATGGCTGCCCATCAGCGTCCCTTTTGACACCTAGAATCTTATACTCGGGCTCCGGTCCATATAACTTGGAATTCACCATAAACCATCTGAACAGATGGATCACGAACACCTTCAGCACGGCATAACCCGGAACGGCAAGAATAATGCCAAGGAAACCAAACAGCTTGCCCGAGGTAAGGATGACAAAAATGATCGTAATGGGATGGATTTTGAGCGTCTTGCCCATGATCTGAGGAGAGATGAATTTACCCTCAATCAGCTGTACGATCGTCCAGACTGCAATCATTTTGAGCAGCATGATCGGCGATGTGAATGCGGCGACGACCAAAGCGGGTGTAATGGCTATGACTGGCCCGATATAAGGAACAACCGCCGTACAAGCAGCGACGATAGCCAGCACAAGTGAATATTGAAGCCCGATAATTAAATAGCCGATATACAGCAAAATGCCGATGCAGATACTGACGATAATCTGTCCGCGGATGTAAGAACTGATCTGATCGTTGGACTCGCTCAGTACGCGCCGCGTTTCTGGGCGCAAATTAGTCGGCAGTAGCTTCATAATGAATTCCGGCAGTTTTTTGCCGTCTCTCAGCATGTAGAACAAGATGAACGGCAGCGTAACGAGCGCCAAGACAAATTCAGTTACTGTGCCTAGAAAGCCGCCAATATTTGTAATAGTCGTCTGGAGTATACTGCCCGCCTTCTGAGAAAGCTCAGTGGCGACCTGCTGCAGGTCAACATTTAGCTCCTTCTGCAGATCTATCACAATATTGCTGCCTAAATATAACGTAATCATATCTTGGACATATTTGATATACATTGGAAAGTTTTCAATCAGTCCCTGAATCTGCAAACGGACGACCGGAATAACAATCGTAACGAGCAGAGTAAGGAAACCGATAATAATGATGTATAACGCGGCAATGACCCAGCCCCGTTTCAAACCTCGCTTTTCCATCCGATCCACCAGTGGATTAAGCAAGTAATAGGCAACTCCGGCAAGCAACAATGGCAGCAGCACTGTTCGGACCAGTGCAATTAGCGGTGAGAAGACGAAGGTAATATGGGCAAAGATATAAATATTGACGCCCACGAGGAGCAGAATAAGCAGAAACAAAACAAAGTTGTTATTGATGAAAAATTTACGAAAGCGGTTAAGGCGGGCTTCCTCCTGCCGTTCCTGCTGCATTGAATCCACAAGCGTCCCTCCAATTTCCAAAATTTGCTGTTCATCAAATCATAATCATATGACGGCCCGGCTGCAAATACTAAGCAAGGCTTAGGTCCACTTATACGTCCGAAAAGCCCATTCGGATTCAGCTTTCATCCCTTTACTAAACGGCATCGATCCGTTTATAATAAGTATAAAGCGGTTTTGAAATGAAGTTTTACTGTATGAAACAGCAGCCTGCTTACTTGCAGCAGATGCCGGATGAAGTTTGCCGGCGTTTTGGCATGCCCGGCCTGGCCGGAATGGGTTCTGTTTCATGCCCCCTGCCCGGAGACGTCCGCCGCTCCCGCAGCCTACTTTCGTTTCAACAATTGCAAATCCGCCTGAGGGGAGCAAGCCAGATGCCATTGCAGAACCAATATTCGGTCCGTTCTACACTTGAACTCGGAGGCAAGTCTTACACCTATTACAGCCTCGAAGATTTGGAAAAGAAGGGGCATGGATCCATTTCCAAGTTGCCCGTTTCCATTAAAGTGCTGTTGGAGGGCGCTATTCGCCAATTCGACGGCCGCGGCATTACTGCCGATCACGTTAAACAGCTCATTAGCTGGGCTGAGAAACGCGAAGACAAGGAAATTCCATTCATTCCCGCACGCATCGTACTTCAGGACTTGACCGGCGTACCGGTCGTTGTTGACCTCGCCGCCATGCGCGAAACTGTGAAAAAAGCCGGTGGAGATCCTAAAAAAATCAATCCACTCGTGCCTGTCGATCTTGTTATCGACCACTCCGTCATGGTCGACGCTTACGGCTCACCAGACGCCCTTGAAATCAACCAAAAAATCGAATTTGAGCGCAATGCCGAGCGTTACAAGTTTTTCCGCTGGGCGCAAACCGCGTTTGATAATTTCCGCGCTGTACCGCCTGATACAGGGATCGTTCACCAAGTTAACTTGGAGTACCTGGCTTCCGTAGCAGCTACTAAAGTGATTGACGGCGAAACCGTTGTATTCCCGGATTCTCTCGTAGGTACAGACTCCCATACAACGATGATCAACGGTCTTGGCGTTGTCGGCTGGGGTGTTGGCGGCATCGAGGCGGAAGCCGGCATGCTGGGTCAACCGCTCTATTTCGTAATGCCTGAAGTTATCGGCTTCAAGCTGACGGGTATGCTGGCAGAGGGCGCTACGGCGACCGACCTGGCACTGACTGTTACAGAAATTCTCCGCAAACGCGGCGTTGTTGGCAAGTTCGTCGAGTTCTTCGGCCCTGGCCTGTCCAACATCAGCTTGCCTGACCGTGCAACGGTTGCCAACATGGCTCCTGAGTATGGTGCAACTGTCGGCTTCTTCCCGGTTGATGCAATTACGCTGAACTTCCTGCGCCAAACAGGCCGTACGGAAGAGCAGATCGAACTTGTTGAAGCTTACTACAAAGCGCAAAACATGTTCCGTACGGACGATACTCCAGATCCTTCGTTCACGGAAGTTGTCGAGTTGGACTTGTCCACGATCGTACCTTCCCTGGCTGGTCCGAAGCGTCCACAAGACCGCATCGAGCTGACTCAGATGAAGGAAGCCTGGAACAGCACGGTTCGCACTCCTGTTGACAAGGGCGGTTATGGCCTTTCCGACGCGAAGATCGAAGAAGTTGTTGAAGTTAAACACAACAACGGCAAAGTCAGCCAAATGGGCACAGGCGCAGTTGTTCTGGCAGCTATCACAAGCTGTACGAACACCTCCAACCCAAGCGTTATGCTTGGCGCGGGCCTCGTCGCCAAAAAAGCAGTAGAAAAAGGACTTGTGAAACCGGAATACGTGAAGAGCTCCCTGACTCCAGGATCGCTCGTCGTAACCGACTATCTCACCAAGTCCGGCCTGCTTCCTTATTTGGAGAAACTCGGCTTCTACGTTGCTGGTTACGGCTGCGCGACTTGCATCGGCAACTCCGGCCCTCTTCCGGATGAGACTAGCCAAGCGATCGCTGACAACGACATGACTGTTGCGGCAGTCCTTTCCGGTAACCGGAACTTTGAAGGCCGTATCCATGCTCAGATCAAAGCCAACTACTTGGCATCTCCACCGCTCGTAGTTGCTTATGCTCTGGCAGGAACAGTTAACATCGATTTCGCGAACGATCCGATTGGTCATGATCAACAAGGCGAGCCTGTGTTCCTGCGCGACATCTGGCCTTCCTCCGAAGAAATCGCGAACGCGGCAAGCTCGGCGATCACACCGCAGATGTTCCGCGACAAGTACGACAACGTCTACACGCACAACGAGCGCTGGAACCAAATTCCGGTGCCAGAGGGCGAGCTGTATGAGTGGGATGAAAACTCCACTTATATTGCCAACCCGCCGTTCTTCGATAGCCTGGCGGACGGAATTCGTGATGTAGAAGACATCAAACATGCGAAAACACTGCTCCTCATGGGCGATTCCGTTACGACGGACCATATTTCCCCTGCAGGCAGCATCCGTGCCGATTATCCGGGCGGTAAGTACCTGATCGAGCATGGCGTGGAGAAAAAGGACTTCAACTCCTATGGTTCCCGCCGTGGTCATCACGAGGTTATGGTTCGCGGTACGTTCGCGAATATCCGTATCCGCAACCAAGTTGCTCCGGGTACTGAAGGCAGCTTCACGACCTACCTGCCTACCGATGAAGTGACTTCCGTCTACGAAGGCTCGATGAAGTATCAAGCCGACAAGACGAATCTGATCGTTATCGGCGGCAAGGAATATGGCACTGGCAGCTCCCGTGACTGGGCAGCTAAAGGAACATTCCTGCTTGGCGTCAAAGCCGTTATTACGGAAAGCTTCGAGCGTATCCACCGCGCCAACCTGGTCGGTATGGGCGTTCTGCCGCTTTGCTTCCACGAAGGCCAAGGTTGGAAAACGCTCGGCATCACAGGCCGTGAAACGTTCAATATTGAAGGTTTGAACAATGATGTGAAGCCTGGTGATAATGTGACGGTTACCGCTACCCGCGAAGACGGAAGCTCCTTCCAGTTCCCGGTTACAGTACGTCTCGATTCCCTCGTTGAGGTAGATTACTACCGCAATGGCGGCATCCTGCAAACCGTTCTGCGCCAAATGCTGAACGAGCAAAACTAATTCAATACCCCAACAGCAACGCCGGTGAGCCTCAGGCTCCCGGCGTTTTTTTCATGAAAATTGTCGTAATCAGCCAGTCCTCTTGAGCATTGCCCCTCCCTCTTTTCACTCGATCAACCCCTGTTTCTACGACAAAAACCGACAATAGTCATCCTGCAAGGATCGAAAGAATCAGATTTAGCGCGTCACATGACCAAAGCCGCTCCTTCCTAAACATATCTGCGGAACTACTCATGTCAACTCTCATTGGGACTCAAAGAAGGGTTGACTCCAAGGCGATATAAACCGTCCCCATACTTAAGAATCAATTATGAAAATTCATTATTTACCTTATTTACCGATTAGATTACATCATGGTATATTCTACCCCACAACCTTAACTGATTTTATTCTCGTATAAGGTTATGAATATTTATTCAAAGGAGGGATTACTTTTTATTTTTATTGATTTAATCATTTATTATCTAAAAAAATCTGTAAGGAGTGAAATTGTATAATGAAAAAAATGATCCCTGCTCTTTTAGGTGGCGTAATGCTTTTATCCTCTGCATCCCAGATTCAAGCGGAGGGGCCAACGCTCAGCGTCGTAACAGACAACCAACTGACTCCACAATTCATCGAAGTAACGGACGGCAAAATCACCCCAGGAACCTCTGAAGAAAAAGTATGGGCATTTTTGAGAAGCCAGCAGTCCAAGCTGGGCATTTCCGTAAATGAATTAAAGTCAGCTATCCGTATTAAAAGCAAAGAACTCGATGCCGCTTCTGGAATTGAGCATTTCCGCATGCAGCAATATGTAAACGGAATTCCGGTGTACGGAGGCGACCAAACGATTCACCTTGATAAATCCGGCAAGGTTACTTCCTTCCTTGGGGGAGTATTGCCAACTCAGGACAATAAGGCTCTGTCTGCAGCTGCAGCCGTAACTCCTAGCCTTACCGCATCCGACGCCTTCGCCATCGCAGAGGCAGAAGCAACTTCCCGGATCGGCGAGCTGGGAGCACAGGAACAGGCGCTTGAGACAAAATTGTTTGTCTACCCTGAGAACTCAAGCTATCGTCTTGTTTATGAAACAGAAGTGAACGTGCTTGAACCACAACCGCTTCGTACACGCTACCTTGTCGACGCCACTACTGGCGAAATCGTGCTTCAATACGAGCTGCTGAACAACGCCACAGGAACCGGAACTGGTGTAGCTGGAGACACAAAAACCTTCCAGACCAATCAATCTGGCAGTACTTATCAGCTTGTAGATACGACCCGCGGCAAAGGAATCAATACTTACACGGCCAACTATCGCACTTCTGGGCTTCCTGGCACGCTTCTGACCGACAGCGACAACGTATGGACAGATAAGGCCGCAGTTGATGCTCACGCGAATGCTGCAGCTGTATATGATTTCTTCAAAAATAAGTTTGGCCGTAATAGCTTGGACGGCAACGGAATGCAAATCCGTTCTTCGGTTCACTACGGCTCCAACTATAACAATGCTGGCTGGAACGGTGTTCAAATTATGTATGGCGATGGAGATGGAAACACCTTCAGAGCTCTCTCCGGCGATCTTGACGTCGTTGGACATGAGCTGTCCCATGGTGTTATAAGCTATACATCCAATCTTCAGTATAGGAATGAATCGGGTGCACTGAATGAGTCTTATGCCGATGTACTCGGCAACTCAGTCCAAGCTAAAAACTGGCTGCTTGGCGACGATGTCTATACGCCAGGAGTTGCTGGCGATGCCTTGCGCTCCCTCGCCAACCCGACGCTGTACAACCAGCCGGATAACTACGCAAACCGCTATATCGGCACTCAGGATAACGGGGGCGTCCATATCAATAGCGGCATCACGAACAAAGCATTTTACCTGCTCGCTCAAGGCGGCTCCCAAAACGGCGTTGCGGTAACCGGTATCGGACGCGATGCAGCCGTAAACATTTTCTATAACACTCTGGTTTACTACCTGACTTCCACCTCCAACTTCGTCGCAGCGAAAAACGCTACTATTCAAGCTACCAAGGATATTTACGGAACAAGTTCCCCCTACGTCACTTCGGTTACGAACGCCTTTAAGGCGGTAGGCCTGTCCTAAACCAACAAAAATGCCGGTGAGCCCTTGGCTCCCGGCATTTTTTTATTGCTCCCGCCCCTCTGCAGGCTCGTTTGAACCAACCCTCAGTTGCTCTCCCATTGCCTCCAACTGCTTCAGAATTTCACGGCTCACCTTCAGTTGTTCCCTCTGGCACGCTCTCATTTCCACACTATTCGCTTCAAGCTTAAGCAGCACAATAACAACGACTGCGACTACGATTGCAAAATAAATTAGCATCAACTTTTCCCCCTCACTCGATTATCGTGATTGTAACATCGAATTGGGTGCTTCTAAATATTAATAGCCCGAACCATTCTATTAAATCTCGCATACTCTTAGCCATAGAATATATTAATGAAGGAGTTTAGAGAGAATATGAACCAGTGTGAGATTAGCAGCTACAAAGGCTCAAGCCTGAGCGTAGTTCTCGTTTTATTTATTTTGTTAGTTATTGTTACGAGTGTATTCTGTTTTCCCTCGAGCTCTGTTCTTATGAACAACTCGGATGATCCCTCTAGTAGTATTTTAGGACAGACGGAAGGGTTCGACATCGTTAATAACAGCAGCTTCGTTCTTAACTTTGTTTCAGTTTCTGGAGATTCCAGTCCTCCTTCCCCCCTTTATCTTTCACCGGGAGGCGGACAGAATCACTTCGAGCTATCAATAACTTATTTGAGTACAACTTCTGCCAATGTAATTTACCAGGGTTTAAACAACATTTCGCTTTCATTTACACTCCGGAATGTTTCGTTGTGGACTAAACATCGAAATCCAAGAATAGTCAGCATCACCACCACAGGTCCAATTTCTGCTATTGCACCGTCTTCAAGCAGATTAGTCATCACCAATGCTTAAAGAAAATGACCCGCTCTGCGGGTACTGATATTAAAAAAAGCCACAGGGCACAGGATAAAATCCCGCTGCCGCTGTGGCTTAAGTCATGAGCATTATTTGGTGCGCATGCGATGCGCTTCTATTTTGTAATGCAGCGTTTGATCGGTTTTAAGCTTATCAAAAGTGCCGAGGTTTTGATTGGCAGGCGCTTGTCCGATGCCTACTTTACCGAGCGGTGTGCGGCCGCCTTTGTAATAGTTCTCTACGGCAAAACGCACGCTTGGGACATCTCCGGCAATATCGTTGATGGAAAGGGCAAGCGTATACGTGCCTGCTTTGAGTCCTGCCGGCAGCGTAAAGCTTCCCTTGACGCGGTTTTTGACCGGTTGAGTATCATAGCTCTGGGTTGCCGAATTCCATTTATCGCCCGGCAGCCATTTGCGAATATCCGTGTTCTGGAATTTGCCCTTCCACGCGACCGACTTGTCCGCTCTGAGCAGCGCGGCTTCCACTTGCCAGTTGTAGTACATCGGCGCGGAACCCGTATTGGTCACATCAAAAACTACGTCAAGCTTGCCGCCTGCCTTCGTCTGTGCCGTGAAGTTTGCCTCGTTGATAACAAAACGGTAACCGAGCGTTTTCTGCATCTCGGCCGCTCCGACCGCTGTTTTTGGATTTTTTTGATCATACTCCGAGATCCAACCCAAGCTGGATGTATGAGTTTTACGAATCCAGTCGTTCAAGTAAGCCGTATTCGACGGGCTTTGCAGACTCTCGTCGGGACTATTGCCGATATTGCTCAGGTCGCCCCAGTTGTATGCAACTTCACCGCCATTTACCGCTGTTTTCCAGTTGTTCCTGGCGATGATGCCATCACCGGATTCTTGGTCATCTGGCATGCCGAAGGAATCCCACAGGTAACCAAAGTTGTACTCTTTAAACGTTTCCGGATAACGGACCTGTACCTTTTTATTTTTGAATGCTTTGACCGCTGCATCGCCAAGCGCCTTTTGGAACTCAGCCGGAATGCGGTCGCCGCCACCTGGAATCTCTACCGGGTAAATATGATGCTCGCCCCAGTTGCCCCACAGGCCAAGCTCAATATAAGCAACGCGGGAATCATAATCCCATGCCTGCCCAAGCTTGGCAATGAAATTAGTGAGCCGCTGCTTCACCTGCGGCGTCAACCAGCGGGCAGCTTCTGCTTCAGGCGTGCTTTTATCATGTGGAATATCATTCGGCCAATATTCGCCTACATCCGGGTAAACGATAAACACCCTTGGAATGACCTTGATGTTTTTCTTTTCGATGCCAGCCCAAGTTTTGTTGCTCCACAGCTTAATTTTCTCTACCGTGTCGGCAGCATTCGTTTCCAGGTCCGAATACTTGATGTACTGCTTGTAGACGGTTCCATACTCATGGTCGACGAAAGATGGGTCATCGACATACCTAGATGGGCGGAATCCGATAAACGGATTTTTGAACGCTTCCTGCGTCTCGACAGGTTTAACGTTGATCGTTGGGCTTTGCGCACTTACAGGCGCTACCAGCACGTCTTTTCCCGAAACGAACGACGATAGCAAAACTGCTGATGCCGCAGTTATTGCAATTTTAGATACCATTCTTTTCAATAAATACATCCCCTTTTTCTCTATAACAATCATTTAACACTGCATATAAGAATAATTATCAAATTACAATTCATACTATAATCATAATCTAATTCAATTAGAAACTTAATGCAGCGCCGTAATACACAATACCACAACTCGTATTTATTAGCCCTATAGAGAAATATTTACTAAATGATAAAATAGGTTTGTTTTTCTTTTTTCTACGTGTTTACGGTTGATCTGTAAGCAATTATGGTAATAATAACTAAACTCGCCTGCAAAGGAGCTTCTGCCATGACCGAAATGCAAGAACCGATGCCTGCATCGGACAAGCTTCCTGCCCGCTCCGTAGATGCGATCGAAGAGCTGAGCGGCACCCATCCCGGCAAACGCCGGGCCCATGCCCGAGGTATTTGCGCCAAAGGCGTGTTCACTCCATCCGGCCAAGCGGCTCAATTAACCTTCGCCGCACATCTTCAGCAGACTCCTTGTGAAGCCATCATTCGCTTTTCCAACAGCGCGGCCGACCCGGCGTCACGGGATTTGATGTCTCCGGCCAAGGGAATGGCTGTGCAATTTCAGCTGCCCGGTGGGCAGGCTGCACGGGGTGCACCGGACGTGCTTGGGGCACCGGACGTACATGGAGCACGCGGCGAAAAACCTGTGATATCAGCTGTTACTGCACCTGTTTTCGTAGCGCGGACACCGGAGTCCTTTCTGGAAATGATGCTTGCCGCGAGGGATATGACCCGCCGAGGCGATTCCATTAAGGACAGGCTAAAGGGCATGCTGCAGCTGTTTCCCCATGCCGCTGAAGCGCTGACGGCTATATCATCGCTCAAGCCACCTGCGAGCTTCGCCTCTGTACCTTACTATTCCATCCATGCTTTTTACTTTGTGGATGCGAATGGCCGCAGACGTCCGGTGAAATACGAGTGGGTTCCAGATGCTGAAGAAGCTCATTTACCGCTGATTAAGGCGGCCGTCAGCTCTAAAGACTACCTTGAGGATGAGCTGCGCGAGCGCCTCGACGCTTCTCCAATTGGCTTCACGCTCCGGCTGACGCTGGGCGAGGAGTGGGACCCTGTCGACGATTCCACTTCACGTTGGCCAAGTAACCGTGAAACGCTCGAAGCCGGGCATCTGTTCATTCATGAACTGATTGAGGAGCCGGACGGACTCGTCATGGACCCGACCGTCACCGGCGCGGGCATCGAACTTACTCCCGATCCGATTCTAAACTTCCGTCATGACGCCTATGCTGTCAGCTTTGAACGGAGACAAAAGGGCATTTGAGTCGACTTATTGAACCAGCTACAGTTCATTGAATAGACTAAAAACGCCGGACAGAAGTCCGGCGTTTGGTCTGTTGAGGTTTCTTAACAGGGAAAAGCTTAATCGTTGTCGGCGGTCAGTAATTCGTGATCAGTGTGAAAATGGCCGAGCTTAGGAGCGCTTGAGTTTTGCTATAGCATGGATGGATGGTCACGCTGCGGTTGGCTAGTACCTGGATGAATGGTCACACTCTGGCTCGCTGCGGTTCGCTGTAAATTGGATCGATGGTCACACTCTGGCTCGCTGCGGTTCGCTAGTATAGCACCTCCATACGTAACGAAACTGAGAAGCCTTATTCCAGCGAAATCGATGGTTTTCCAGGTGTAACGAAACTGAGAGACGCTATTGAAGGTATTTTCTGGTAATATCATCATTTCTGACCCGAATAACGCTTCTCAGTTCCGTTGCTGATTCGAGCCCGGTGTTTGAACAAGATTAAGCTCTCTCAGTTCCGTTAGCTATTGCTTGAATGATCAAGTTGCTGTGCGCGATGAGAGTCTAGTTAGTGTTGAAGAGCGATGCGAAATGATTTCATAAACAAACGGAGGAAGCTGAGCTTGGCTCAGCCTCCTCCCGTTTTGCTGATGTAGCTCAATGCCACAATCTGCCCCTTGCGTCAGCCAATAATGGCAAGGCTAGGTTTTATTTTTGGACTGAATGGCGGCTCCGATAGCCACTCCGATGGCGATTCCAATGCCGACTCCCAATGCGATATTGTCCATTGCAACACCGATTGAAATTCCGAGCGCAGTACCGACGCTCATCCAAAGAGCGATATGATTCGTATTTTTCGGTTTGTTGTCCTCTGGAGGGGTATTGCTGTTCTGATGATTGTTTTCCAATTCAATCCTCCCCTTTCAAATTAATAAAAATACGTTATTAATCGTGGAAAGGTTGCAGGGTATTGGGAAGCATTGGCGAGCAGCATCAGTTGGCTTTGGTTGGCGAGAAAGCGGATTGTCAGGCAACATTAGCTGGCATTGGTTGGCATTGGTTGGCATTGGTTGGCATTGGTTGGCATTGGTTGGCGCGAAAAGCGGATTGACGGCCAACGTCAGCAAGGAACGGCGGGCGTTGGCAACGCTGACGTTATACCCTGAAGAAGACGCTATTCGTATTTTAAGCCCCATTGAGCGCGAATGGCATCAAGCGTAGCCATAATATCTACAGTTTCTCCTACCGGCATCGTGTCGCTGATCATTCGCCCTTCACGGATGGCCGTCATGCACTCCATCGCCTCGTAGACGTAACCATGAAATTCCCGTTCATCCGTTACGATGACGGGCTCTTGATCTTGTACATGCAGCTCTGCACGGTTGGACCATAGAAAGCCGGGAACGCGGATTTTGCCCTTCGTGCCGTAGATCCAGGCCTCGTTCTCCATGAACAGCTGTATCGCTCCATGCAACGAAGCTGTTCTTCCTCCTTCATACTCGAACAGCAAAGAGAACTGTTCATCCACACCTGTCTTACCGATGTTGACCGTGCTCTGAATCCGGGTCGGCTGTTCACCGAACACAAAAGAAGCGAAGGAAACAGGATAAATGCCAGCGTCGAGCAGCGTGCCGCCTCCCAACTCCTTGTTCAGCAGGCGATGCTCTGGATTCCAACCAAAATCAAAGCCGAATTCTGCCTTCAGCAGCTTGACCTCGCCGATGAGACCTTCGTCCAGCCATTGTCTTACTTTGCGGATTGGTGGCAGGAAACGTGTCCACATTGCCTCCATTATGAACACCCCTTTGGCTGCGGCAGCTGCCGCAACTTCACGGGCCTCCTCGGCGTCCATCGTGAACGGCTTTTCACATAACACATGTTTGCCTCCAGCGATGCAATCCAGCATATTTTGCTTGTGCGCAGGATGGATCGTCCCGATATACACGATGTCTACATCCTGATCAGCAGCTAGCTCTGTAGCGCTTCCATAACTGCGTGGAATCCCATGCTTGTCAGCAAAAGCCTTCGTTTTATCCGCATTGCGGCCGGCAACAGCCATTAAACTCGCACCAGGGACATGTTTAAGATCGTTCGCGAAGCTATCTGAAATTCCTCCGGGACCTATGATCCCCCAACGAATATCTTTGTCACCCATTATGAACCGCCTCCTGTCGCGTAAAGCAGACCGGCATTCCTTCAATGCGCAATTAAGCCGATTCTGCCTTCTAAAAAACCCTATTCGCGGATTGGACAGGAATTCCTGCCTGCTGGGCTCGTCATTCCTTGCTCGAATGCCGACTTTCGAGTTCCGAATTCAATATTCGTAATTCCATATTCATAATTCTGAATCACATATTCATAATCGCGAATCACATATTCGTACTTCCGAATCCTATATTCATATTTTCGATTCCCAAACTCCGAATCAAAGATGCCGCATTACGATCTGCTCCACATGTTCCAAATGAGCGTCCATCTCAGCAGCAGCAAGCTCAGCGTCTCCTCGCTCCACCGCCTGCAAAATAAGCCCATGAGCGTCAGCTAGCTGCCCCGCTACCTCCCGGCTTGAATACAGCTCAGCTCGGCGCACCGCACGAATCGTGCGCTCGATCGGTGCCATCAGCGACTCATAAAGCTGGACCATCATGCGATTATGAGTCGCGTGGGCCAGAGCCAAATGGAATTCCATATCAAAGCGCTCACCGGCGAGATCGTCGCCGAGCGTCAGCCGCATGCCGTCCGACAGCTCATGCAGTCGAGCGAGATCCGCTTCGCTGCGCTTACTCGCAGCCAGCACAACGTTCGCCAGCTCCAGTGAGCGGCGCGCCTCGAGCAGCTCCAGCAGTTCCTCGCGACTAGCTTGCGCGGCGGCGAGCAGCGGCGGCGCGCCTGCAGGATGGCGCTCCTCTAGCGGGCGCACGACGCTGCCTCCGCCCTGGCGAATGTCGATGTAGCCCATCGCCTTCAAGGCGCTTAGCGCCTCACGCATCGTGGAGCGACCTACGCCGAAACGCTCCGACAGCTCGCGCGCCGAAGGCAGCTTCTCGCCTGCAGCGACGCTGCCCTCGTCGATTAGACGGCGCAGTTGCTCCGCAATCGCCTCATAATGATTTTGCTTGCTTAGCGGTTTGACCTCCACAGCCCAATGCCCCCTTTGCCCTCATCCTACCCGATGAGCAGAGCGTATACAATACCAGGCCCGTGAACCCCAATGGTCAGATCGTTCTCGATGTCTGCAGAGCGGCTCGGGCCGGATATAAAATGAATGCCCGCAGGCAATGCCGCTCGGCCCGCTTCATCTAACGGCTGCAAAACTTCCCCGAGCCGCGTCTTCAACCGATCGCGCGGGATGATCACGAACAGCACCGTCGGGAGCAAACTGACGCTGCGACCCTTGTAAGCTGCAGACTTTACGACAACAGATGCGGTATAGGCAACGGCATGATCCGCAAGCACTACGCCAAAGTCAGCCTCCGCAGCGTGGGCGAGCCAGCGCTCGCGGTTGTTCACGGCTGCTTGGTTCGTATCCAGCCGGTCGGCCTTATTCGCGACGCTTGCGCCTGCTTGGCTCGCATCTAGCCGCTCAGGCTCATTCGCGACGCTTGCGGCTGCTTGGCTCATAGCTAGCCGTTCAGCCTCATTCGCAGCGCTTACGCCCGGCTCGCCACCGTCCGTTACTGCTTGCTCTGCAAAGGCATCGCGGTTCCAGACGCGCACCTGCTGCTCCGGCAGCGCCGCCTCCAGGCCCAGTGCCGCAAGCTCCGGCTGGTCCTGGCGCAGCACTCGCCTCGCCTTCATATCGCGGGCTTTCGCGGCGATAAACTGACTCGCCGCCGCCATGTCCGGCAGCTGCTCCACATGTCCGCCAGCCGCCGTAAAATACTGCCGGAACCGCTCGACGCGCTCTTCCTCGCTCCATTCGAAGCTGCGCCACAGCTCTGGCGCACCACGATGCGGCTGCTCCGGCTTCGCCAGTTGGCGAGGCCGCCCAAGCTTGGCCGCAATGCTATCCATGAACGTCCCCTGACGTTTCATGGATTTTTGCTCCAGCTCCTGTAGCCACAGGCGGCGTTGTTCCGCTGTTTCCACTGCTTTCCGTTTAATGTCCGCCATGTCCGCCATCTCCCTTCCGCTGCGCAGCCTCGCGGCTCTCACGCGCTTTCTCCTCCATACGGCGTTTCATCGCCGGGTTCATCTCCCTCAGCCCGGCCGACAACTCCTCCTCCAATGTTGCCCAGCGCTCGCGGAACGGCTGCTCTGCAAGAGTTGGCGTGACGCGGTATGTGTTCCAGCCTTTGAGCGGGCCAATGCGTGTAGATATGACGCCTTTCCGAGCGATCAGCCGCTGACCGAGTCGGCCCATCTTGAGGGCGGCTCCCATCAGCTTCGCGTTACCGGCAACGGTAGAGAAGCCCTTCATGCCGATTGTCTCCAGCGGGTTACCTCGCCCTGCTTCGACTTTGCGTCGACGCAGCGAAACAAGCATGTCATGCAGCGGGATTTTAACCGGACAAGCTTCATAACAGGCGCCGCAAAGACTCGAAGCGCTAGCGATGTCATCCCATTCGGCGACATTGCTTTTGAGGGCCGGTGTGAGCACAGCCCCGATTGGTCCGCTGTAAGTGCCGCCATAGGCGTGTCCTCCAATATGTCGGTACACCGGGCAGGCGTTCAAACAAGCTCCGCAACGAATGCAGTTGAGCAGCTCCTGGAATTCCGGGTCGCCCAGCTGGTTGGACCGGCCATTGTCGAGGATGATAATATGCATTTCCTCCGGTCCGTCCGCATCCGCACTGCGGCGAGGGCCGGAAATGCCCGACATGTATACGGTCAGCCGCTGGCCGGTAGCCGAGCGCGGCAGCAGCGTGGCCATGACCTCAAGATCCTCCCAGGAAGGAATGATCCTTTCCATTCCCATGAGCGTAATTTGCGTTTTCGGCACGGTCGTGACCATGCGGGCGTTGCCTTCATTTTCAAACAACACCATCGAACCCGTCTCCGCTATCGCGAAGTTGCAGCCCGTCATCCCAATATCCGCTTCCAAAAACTTCTCACGCAGCTTGCGCCGCACATAACCGGCCAAAATCGTCGTGTCGGGAGAGAGTGTTTCGCCAGCGTCAGCCGAGAGCAGCTCTGCGATCTGGTAGCGATTTTTGTGGATTGCGGGAATGATGATATGCGAAGGAGTTTCGCCAGCAAGCTGGATGATGTACTCGCCAAGATCGGTCTCAATTGCCTCAACATCGATCGATTCCAACGCGTGGTTGAGATGCAGCTCCTCCGTTACCATCGACTTGGATTTTACGACCGAGCGTGCGCCGACCGACTCCGCGATTGCAAGGGACAGTGAGACTGCTTCCTCCGCCGTAGCGGCAAAATGCACATGAACCCCGTTCGCCCGAGCGTTGTCGGCAAACAGATTCAAGTAATAATCCAGATGCGCGATGGTGTGCAAGCGGATCTGCCGCCCCTGCTCACGCCAAATGTCCCAGTTGCCATGGGACTCGGAAGCTTCCAGCTTCCCGTTGCGCAACCGTTCTGTCGTGAACTTAACCGCTTTGCGCAGGAACTCATCGTTCAGCGCCAGTCCCGCCCGCTCGCGGACGGTGTCGGGCTGAGCCGACGGACGCGGATGCGCGGATGCTTTGCGGACATTTTCTCCACTTCGGCCATGCACCGCCGCACCAGTGCCGGTACCGGTACCAGCACCGATCCCGGTGCCGGCGCTTGCCGCAATGTCATCTCCGGCAAGAAAATCCGTAATCTGGCGCCCGCCCGCTCGATCTAACGACTCAGCAATCGTCGATGCTGAGGCATTGTTCCCCTTTTGCTCAGTGCGCACGCTCATCCGACCTTCACTCCTTCCTCAAGCAGCTCCGCCAAATGCATCACTCGCACCGGCTCGCCGCGTCGACGCAAATTACCCGCGATATTCATCAGGCAAGCCATGTCCAGGCCGACCAGCACTTCGGCTTCGGTCTCCTTAATATGGTCGGCCTTCTCCGTGACCATCGCACCGGATATATCCGCCATTTTGACAGCAAACGTACCGCCAAAGCCGCAGCAATCATCCGCAAACGGCAGCGGAACAAGCTGTAGTCCCTCCACTCCGCGCAGCAGTTGCATCGGCTCTTCCTTAATACCGAGCAGACGGCTGCCGTGGCAGGAAGGATGGTAGGTCACTTTATGCGGAAAATGCGCCCCCAAATCCGTTACACCAAGCACTTGAACGAGGAACTGGGTGAACTCGTACGTCTTCGCTTGCAGCTCCCGCGCCTGACGTTGCAGCTCCGGCTCATCCTTGAATAACTCCTCGTAATGATGGATCATGTACGTGCATGAACCTGAAGGGGAAACGACAAAATCGCTGTCCCGGAAGGCGCTCAGAATGGTCCGCGCCGTTTTGCGGGCATCGTCCCAATAACCGCTGTTGTAAGCAGGCTGGCCGCAGCAGGTTTGCACTTTAGGAAACTCCAACCGCACGCCTTGGCGAGCCAGAATTCGTGCCATTGCTTCCCCGACACGGGGGTAAATCGCGTCGCTCAAACAGGTGATAAACACGGATACTTTCATGAATGCACCTCTTTATAATTTATCAGGTTGTCAGACAAGTTGAGTTAATTATATTCAGTATACTTCAGCTTTCTTCACCTGAATAGAGGGAAAACAGCCGCTCGCAACAAAAAAGAAGGGCCCGCATAGTCTGCAGCCCCATCCTAGTATTCGCTTAGCTTACACTCTCTTCACTAATTCTCACGCCTCGCGTCTGCGCGACCATACGGCCCGAATCCCAAGCCGGAACAGTAGATAGATCGCGCTCGCAGCCACCCACTGTAGTACATTCATCCACCATTCGGGCTTGCGGCCAAACCCAACTCGGCTCTCCGCATTCACCGATCCCGTATATGCATCCGTAATTTCAGGCACGCTCAGCACAGTCAGCAGCATACCGCCGAGCACGCTGAAGATGAGCCACAGAAGCAAACCAGCCGCCATAGACTCCATAATAAAACGAAGCTTCATCCTACCGCCGCCTTCCTTCCATCTCTATCATTTACTAAAGTATTCCATATTTAGTAAGTAGTCTATCATAGAGGTTCAAAGTTGAATAGAGCTCAATAGGCTGTTTCAAATTAGAAGCCCGAGCCTTTCTACTAACAGGATGGTACAATGACAGACGTTGCATTTAATGAAGAAAGGCGTGTGTACTTCATCGATGTCCTCAAAACTTACCTTGCGTTTGCTTAGCGTCGCAGCTACAGCCGTTGTCGCTTACGCGCTCTATAAAAATTACGTGCTTGATCCGCAATCCACCAGCTTCTTGAGTCGGAAACCGGATTCCGCCCAGCCGAACAGCGAGCCAGTTTGGCTCGCCGTGCTGTACGTCCATATCACAGCCGCTTGCCTGGCTACGTTATGCGGTCTGCTTGGTTTCTCTCCCCGCAGCCGCCGCTCAGGACGCGCACGAAAAGTTCATCGCTGGAACGGTTATATTTATTTTGTCAGTGTATTCATCATCTGCCTGACCTCCGGCTACATGGCTCCATATGCCACCGGCGGCAAATGGACAAGTGTACCGTTCAATCTGCTGAGTATCCTGTGGCCGGCGATTACAGTGCTCGCTATCCACAGCGCGAGGCAGCGCCGGCTCTCCGATCATAAACGCGGCATGGTTCGCAGCTATGCTTTTTGCTTCAATAACTTGACGCTGCATATGTTTACGAATTTCTTTTACAATGGGATAGGACTGGATTATACGCTCAGCTACACACTCGCTCTCTATACGAATATCGCATTTCTGCTCGCCGCGGGCGAAGGGGCCATCCGACTGCTGAAGCTGCCAAAAGACAGCCCTATTCAGCAGGCCGGCTGACTTCAGCTTCAGCAACCACCCCGCTTTCAAGAAGCTGCTCTGCCTTTCCAACCGAGCAAACCCAAATACAAAGAGAAACCCTGCCATCTTGAACCATGACGAGGGTTTCTCAATATTCAAACTCCTCCCTCTGTAGCGTAACGAAACTGAGAAGCCTTAGTTTCGTAAGGATGTTCGTGGACAAGCAGAAGCGCTTCCAGCTTCCTTAGTGTTGAAGCGAAGCGATAGGAACTTTCACGAAGGGGCTGTCCCGAAAGTCATCTAATGAGTGACTATCAGGACGGCCCCTTATTCTCGATTCTTTTTCAAGGGCAGGCTTAGGACTGGCCTTGCGGCTAGCTTTTCATTCGCGGATCAAGCACATCGCGCAGCCCGTCGCCCATCAGGTTGAAGCCGAGTACGGTCAGCATAATCGACAAACCTGGGAACAGCACCGTCCACGGCGCCTTCTGAATGAACTGACGTGAGTCGGACAGCATTTTGCCCCATTCCGGCTCCGGCGGCAAGGCACCAAGGCCCAAGAAGCCAAGCGCCGCCGCTTCAATAATAGCGGTGGCAACACCGAGCGTACCCTGCACGATAATCGGGCCGAGGCAGTTCGGCAGGATGTGATGCAGCAGGATGCGGGAGTTCTTCATGCCAAGTGAGCGCGCAGCCGTGATATACTCCTCCTCCCGCAGGCTGAGTACCCTAGCCCGGACGAGCCGGCCGAACACCGGTACATTGACGATCGCGATTGCGAGCAATGCATTTTGCAAGGAAGGTCCAAGAGCAGCTACGATGGCGATTGCCAGCAGAATACCCGGGAACGCGAGCAGAATATCGAATAGACGCGAGATGATCGTATCGATCCACTTACCGTAGTAGCCGGCCACAATGCCCAGCAGCGTACCAGCAGCAATCGAGCCGAGCACGGAGCTGACTCCGACCCACAATGAGATGCGAGTACCATACACGATCCTGGAGAAAATATCCCGCCCAAGATCATCGGTGCCGAACCAATGCTCGCCGCTTGGCGCTTTCAGTCGATTGATCAAATCTTGTTCCTTGTAATCAAACGGTGCTAGCCAAGGAGCGGACGCGGCAACCAGGATGAAAAATACGATAATGCCAAGCCCAAGCATCGCCAGGCGATTTCGACGGAAGCTGCGCCAGGCATCTCTCCATGGAGAAGAAACCTCGGCTTGCGATGGTGGCGGCACAGAAAGTTGGACAGCCGGTTGAGACACAGGTCCCCCTCCTACTTGTAGCTGATTCTTGGATCGACCGCGGCGTACAGCAGATCAACCAGCAGATTGATAAGAACGAATATTAACGCAATGATCAGAATGCCGGATTGAATGACCGGATAGTCACGTGCGCTGATAGCGTCGAAGATGTACCGTCCGATGCCAGGCCAAGCGAAAATCGTCTCCGTCAGCACCGCGCCGCCAAGCAGAAGGCCGAATTGCAGGCCGATGACGGTCAGCACAGGGATGAAGGCATTTCGCAACGCATGTTTGTAAATAACGCCTAATTGCGAAATTCCTTTGGCCTTTGCCGTACGAATATAGTCCGAGCGCAATACGTCGAGCATGCTGGAACGCGTCATCCGTGCAATGATCGCCATCGGAATCGTGCCCAGAGCGATACTCGGCAAAATGAGATGTTTCAACACGGTCCAGAACTGATCCGTGCGTCCAGCCAGCAGCGTATCGATCAGATACAGGCCCGTGACGGAATCTACTGGATCGCGCGGGTTCATTCGACCAATCGAAGGCAGCCATTTGAGCTCAAGCGCGAACAGCCACTGCTCCATTAGGCCAAGCCAGAAGATCGGCATCGACACTCCGATGAGCGCGATCAGCATGCTTGTGTAGTCGAACCAGGAATTCTGCTTCCAGGCGCTGAAAATGCCGGCATTCACACCGACGACAACAGCAAAGATCATGCTGAAAGCGGTCAGCTCCAGCGTAGCGGCGAGATAGGGAACAATCTCCTCCGCAATCGATTCCCGGGTACGGATGGAATTGCCCAAATCCCCGGTTAGCAGATTGCCGAGATAGTCACCGTATTGCACATAAAGCGGCTGATCCAGCTTGAGCTGCTCACGGAGCGCTTGCTTGGATTCATTGCTGGCCTTCTCCCCCAAAATGACATCTGCCGGATCGCCGGGAATAGCATGGATGATGGAGAACACGATCAGCGTCATGCCCAGCAGCACCGGAATAAGCATCAGCAGGCGGCGTATCGTATAGTTCAGCATGTTGGTCGCTCCTTGCGGTCAGCATCGCTTCAAGAAGAGAAGACGGCAGGAATGATCCTGACGTCTTCCAAGCTTCTGAGGCTGCTACTCAAAATAAACTTCGCTATACGGCTCCGATCCCGTCGGGGAAAGCACATAACCTTTAATGTTGGCCTTGCCTGCGAGCAGCGGCGTGGAGTGAACGAGCGGAATCCATGGCGCATCCGCCTTGATCAGTACTTGAGCTTGCTTGTACAGCTCCTCGCGCTTAGCCGGATCCGTCTCGGATTGTCCCTGACTGAGCAGCTTGTTCACTTCTTCATTGGAATACTGCGCGTAGTTATTGCTGCCGATTGCGTCCTTATGCAGCAGTGTAAACAGGAAGTTGTCAGGGTCTCCGTTGTCGCCCGTCCAGCCGATCATGAACAGGTCATCCTTTTCTCCTGTTTTCAGATCGCCCAGATAGGTCGCCCATTCCGGCGATTCAATCTTTGTCTTCACGCCGATTTTGGCAAAGTCAGCCTGAATCGCCTCGGCGACTTTTTTGCCGTCAGGCATATACGGACGAGCTACCGGCATGGCATAGAATACCATCTCTTCCGGCAGACCGTTCGGGTAACCGGCATCGGCCAGCAGTTGTTTCGCTTTTTCTAAATCGTACGGATAATCTTGTACATCCTTGTTGTAACCAAGCGTGCTTGGCGGCATCGGATTGACGGCCGGCTCGGCCAAGCCTCCGTAGAATGCTCCGATGATGCCTTCCTTATTGACGGCGTGGCTCAGTGCGATGCGCACCTTTGGATCGTCAAACGGCTTCTTTTTCACGTTGAAACCAACATAACCGATGTTGAAGGAAGGACGAACGATCTTCTGCAGCTCAGCGTTGCCCTCCAGCGCGGCCAGATCGTCTGGATTCACGCCTTCCATCAAATCGATCTCGCCATTCTGCAACGCTGTGAAGCGCGCCGTATTCTCCGGAATGACTGTAATAATAACGCGGTTCAGCTTGGGCAAGCCCTCTTGCCAATAATTAGGGTTTTTCTCGATCGTAACGGACTCGTTACGCTTCCATTCTTTGAAAATGAACGGGCCAGTGCCGACCGGCTCGCTCTTGAACTTGTCCTTTTTCTCCTCGATCGCTTTAGGCGAGGCGATGCCGAAGGATGGCATGGCGATGTTCTGCAAAAACGGCGCTTGGCGCTTGTTCAGCACGATTTGCACCGTTGCAGGATCAACGGCTTTGACTTCCTTGATAACGCGGGAGCCATCCGGACCGAACATCGAATCGTAGTAGTCGAAGGAGTCTCCCTCGAACTTGTACGGGCTCTTTGGATCAAACCAGCGGTTGAAGTTGAATACGACTGCATCGGCGTTGAAGTCAGTGCCGTCATGGAACTTGACGCCTTGGCGCAGCTTGAACGTGTAGGTCAAGCCATCCTCGGACACTTCATAGCTCTCGGCGAGAGCCGGCTGGACCTCTGTAGAGTCCGCTTTGTAAGTTAACAATCCTTCAAAAATCTGCTCTGTAACCTTGATGGACTCGCCATCGGTTACGATAGATGGGTCAAGTGCAGCGGCATCACCGCCGCGCGCCACGATCAGCGTGTCCTGGGAGCCTGCTCCACCAGCAGACGGAGCCGGGCTAGTAGACGGGGCTTCACTTGAAGCCGGCGTACCATTGTTGGCAGCAGGCGAATTATTGCCGCTACAGCCGGTGAAGACGAGTACGGAAGCGAGCAGCAGCGCTGCTCCGGATTGCCATTTCCTCAATTTCTTTACCTCCCCTTAATAACAAGCGCTAAATTTAAAAAGCTATATTGCTGCAATCCCACTCCTCAACTAGCTTTAGGAGTAGAGATGACAAGCCGTCTGATGGCCTGGCGATACCGACTTCAGCACAGGACGCTCCTGTCGACAAATGTCCATCGCCTGCGGGCAGCGCGTATGGAACACACAGCCCGCGGGAACATTCGCCGGACTCGGCACCTCGCCTTGCAAAATAATCCGTTCCGAAACGACGCCCGGGTTCGGGCTCGGCACCGAGGACAGCAGCGCTTGTGTGTAGGGATGTTTGGGCTGCCCGTACAGTGAGCGCTTATCCCCCAACTCCACAATCCGGCCCAAATACATGACCGCCACCCGTTCGCAGAAATGCTTGACCACACTCAGATCATGCGCGATGAACACATAGGTCAGCCCCATCTGCTCCCGTAGATCCTGCATAAGGTTCAGAATTTGCGACTGGATGGATACATCGAGCGCAGAGACGGGCTCGTCCGCCACGATCAGCTTAGGATCAAGCATCAGTGCACGGGCAATCGCGATCCGCTGCCTCTGGCCGCCAGAGAACTGATGGGGATAACGTTCCAGCTGCCACGCGCTCAGCCCAACCGTTTCCAAAACTTTGGCGACTCGCTCTCGGCGCTGGGCCGCTTTGCCTATACCGTGCACGATGAGCGGTTCCTCCAGAATTTTGGAGATGCGATGGCGCGGGTTGAGCGAAGCGAACGGGTCCTGGAAAATCATCTGCATGTCTCGCCGCAGCGCTCTGAGGCTGCCGCTCTCCATGCCGGTAATATCTTTTCCGTCGAAGCGGACCTTGCCGCCAGTCGGCTCGATCAGCCGTAACAGCGAGCGCCCAGTTGTCGACTTGCCGCAGCCGCTCTCCCCTACAATGCCGAATGACTCCCCTCGGCGGACCTGGAAGCTGACGCCGTCCACCGCCTTCACCTGCCCCGACTCACGCTGCATAACGCCGCTGCGGATCGGGAAGTACGTGCATAACTCCTCAACTTCGAGTAGTGGTTCTTGTTTGTCTTGCAGGACTGATGCGCTCAATTCGCCACCTCCTGCGTTGTGTTCAGCCAACAGCGCGACCGATGCGCCGGATTCGCCCCCGAAATCAGCTCGGGAAGCTTACTTTTGCAAACATCCATCACATGCTCGCAACGGGGTGCAAACCGGCAGCCCTCGGTAATCGAGCCAGGTTTCGGCACCTGGCCTGGGATGGAATAGAGCCTGCTCTGCTCCTCATCCATTTTAGGAATCGAGCGAATTAGCCCTTGCGTGTAGGGATGTCGAGGGTTCGCAAAAATATCCCGAACTGCGCCTTCCTCGACCACCTTGCCGGCATACATAACGACAACCCGCTCACATAGTTCAGCGACAACGCCGAGGTCATGGGTAATCATCATGATGGCCGTCCCCATATCGCGGTTCAGCTTTTTCATCAAATCAAGAATCTGCGCCTGAATTGTTACGTCCAGAGCAGTTGTCGGCTCATCAGCGATGAGCAGCTCGGGCTCGCAGCACAGTGCGATAGCGATCATGACCCGCTGACGCATTCCGCCGGATAGTTGATGCGGATACGACCGAACGATGCTTTCAGCGCGTGCGATGCCAACCTTCTTGAGCATTTCTATGGCGCGGTTGGTCGCGTCCTTCTTGCCGATTGGCATATGTACCCGCAGCGTCTCGATAATCTGTTCCCCAATCGTGAGCAGCGGATTGAGCGAGGTCATTGGCTCCTGGAAAATCATCGATATTTCATTGCCGCGAATCTGCTTCATCCTTTTTTCACGAGCTTGGATTAGCTCCTCGCCCTTGAAACGAATCTCCCCGCCTGCATATTTGCCGGGTGGCTGTGGCAGAAGCCGCATGACCGAGAGAGAGGTGACGCTCTTGCCGCAGCCAGACTCTCCGACCACGCCGACGATTTCCCCCTTGCGGATGATCAGATCCACCCCGTCGACGGCTGGTATCACTCCACGCTCCGTTACAAAATGGGTGTGCAGGTTGTGAATCTCAAGCAAGTTGGAACCCATATGCGCGCCCCTTTTCACTTTAGTTCATTGACGCATTGTTATTAAAACGCGTTAACGGAATTACTTTTTTTGAGATTTAAATCAGGTTTTACGTTAATAGTCAAAATGTTCCGTCAACTGAATATACTTCAGTATTTAAGTAAGGTTTATTAACACTGATTGTAAACCGAAAATATGGTTTTCGTAAATATTTAATAAATATTAGTAATAGTTTATATTTATTCAATAATTGAGTTAGTATTTCTTTTGGACATGTAAAAATATAGCAAATTCAAGGGACTAAAGAATCAAATTCAGCCAAGAAAATGTAGAATAATGTAGGTAATATGACATTGATAAAACGCTTTCAAAATCGTTTTCATACATGTTTTTGAATTTAGCCTGTAATGTGGGATGAAAAAAATTAAAAATGCTTCAAAATGAATTGTTTTTTTGGGCTTAGAAACTAAAAAACGCAGGACCCGCCGAGTAACTCGGTGAGCCCTGCTGTCGATTCCAAACCAAGACGGATCAAGCTGCTGCTAGTAACTGCTCCGTGCCTAATCAAGCCTGTTCCAAGTAACCGTGCCTTGTTGTGTTGAACCAAGCAACTAGCTCTCTTAGAACCGTTACCTTGTACATAAATGGATAAGCTGCGCTTCCAGATGCCTATTTACGCTATCAGGACTCCCCTCCCGCTCTCCTTCCACAGCGCAACTCTCTCGTTCAGCTTGTATAGAGGTTACCTTTTCCTTAATTATATAGAGCTGCTAATACCTTGTTGTCTAGTTACCTATACCTTGAAATGCGAAACCTTCTCCACTAAACTCGCAGTGCTCGCCTTGATCTCATACATCTGCGCGACGATGCCGTTTGAGCGGTCTATCATTCCTTCGGACTTGTCGGCGATGTTTTCAGCTCCCTCTGCTCCTTCCGAGGTCGCAATCGTCGTTTCGCTGATGGCATTCAGCATATTCTGGATCGAAGCCAACAATTGCTGTGATGTCGCGCTGAAATCGGTGACCAGCGCTTCGACATCCATGGCATCCTCGCTGTATCGTACTCCAGTCTGCAGCATGTCTTCGTAATCTGGCAGCACCTTTTGCTCCATAAAGGTTAGTATATTCTCGGACGCAGACACCAACTCTTTCACCGCCGAGCTCACGCTTGCTGTCACCTGCTGAATCTCCGAAACGGATTTGCGCGAATGCTCCGCCAGCTTGCGAATCTCGCCTGCAACAACTGCGAAGCCCCGTCCTGCATCACCGGCGCGCGCAGCTTCAATCGAAGCGTTGAGCGACAACAAATTGGTCTGAGCCGCAATTTCCAAAATAGATTTAGCCAATTGGTCAATCTGACGGATCGCTTCCGATTGTTCAATTGCCCCGCGCAGCCGCTCTCCGGCCGCTCCATACATATGCTCTGCTTCTTCACGAGATTGAAGCGCCTCTTCCTTCAACTGTAAAGCCCGGCCGTTGATCCGCACAGCGGACTCCGCACCCTCCTGGGCTTTGCGAGCCATGCTTTCTACGGCGGTTTCAATCTCGATTGTTGAGGCGTTCATCTCTTCCATCGAAGCAGCAGTTTGTTCCAAGCCTGCCGAAAGCTGTTGAGTTGTCGCCGAGACGTCGCCTATGCTCTCGTCCAGCCCGGCTGCGTTTCGTTCCGTTTGGTCGATCGCTTCCGAGATGCTGCGCGAGCTATCTGTGATGTCTCCGATCAGTCGCTGCTGAGAGGCAATGAGTTCATTGAACCCTTTTATCAGGATGACCATCTCTCCAGTTGCCTTAATATCTACTCGGGCGGTCATATCCCCCTCCATAGCCTTCCGGAATGCCGCGGTCAACACCGGGAACGGCTTCAGCAAAGCCTCGGTAATGAAGTACAGAATGGCTGAGAGCAGCAAGATGAATGCAACAATGGAACCTAAGAAAATAAGTTCGAAGCTGCGAAGCTCCTTCTCCGCAACGGACGCCGGAACGACAAGCCCAATCGCCCACTGTCCGTTCAATACTTCGTCGTAGGAGGCATATTGCATCTTGCCGTCGAGATCCGACTTCACGACACCTGACTCACCTTGCGACATGCTTTTAGCAATCTTGCTCCAGCCTCCGCCGAGCTCGGTAACTTTTTTCTTCATCCTGTAATCGTCATTAGGATGGTAGATGATCAAGCCCGTGCGATCAGTCAAGACAGCATAACCGCTACCCTGATAGCTGAACGATCCTAACAGCTTTTCAATCCGGTCGATAGTAATATCCACAATTGCGACACCAAGGGTTTTTCCTGCCTTATTTTTAATTATGGTGCTGACCGTGACGACAAGCTTGCCTGTACTGGAATCCACATAAGGATCGCTAATGGTCACGCCATCATTTTTTATAGTGTTCACATACCAAGGACGACTTTTCATGTCATAACCGGAAGGCATCTCAATCTCGTCATGACTGAGCAGCCGGTTCACGTTGTCCAAGCCTACATATACACGGAGAAGATCGGGTTTGTTCGCTTGGATCGAAGCAAGCGTAGAGACCATTTCCCTGTAACCGGGCGTGATCTCAGCAGCTTCAGGAGACTCTACACTTTCCATATAATTGCGAATGAACACATTTGCACTGATCAGCTCGACGCTCTCCTCGGCGGGCTTCAATAGCGAGTGTACGCTGGTAGCAAGCTCCCTTTTCTCGTAATAAAGCACCTGGTTCAAATTAGAAATAATCAACTTTTCTGCGTGACGATAGATGACGAACGACACGGCCAAAAAAATCAACACCGTAGCGGTGATAGCTCCGGTCAGGATCTTCCCTCTCAACCCCATATGGAGGAATCGGCTCTGTACCTTGCCTACAATTTTGCGAATCCATTGAACCATCTGTACCCCTCCAAAATAATCGACAATTATCATAGCTGTACGACATTATTCGGCATATAACGCGTTTAGCTTAAGGGTATTTCGTTTTGTCGATAAATTTCATTCCTGTGGTGAACGATGAAAAAAAGCCCATCTATAGCATGGCGACCGCTTGATAGCCGTTAGCAAATAGATCGACTTTCGAAAAATGGTATCAGACAGTTGCCTTGTCGTAGTTCCAAACGCACGAGTGAAATTCCGAGCACCTAAGCTCAACCATTCAGGCGCTAACGAAACTCAGAGAGCTTATTCGCCCTCAAACACAGGTTGCGAATCATCCAACGGAACTGAGCAGCGTTATTTGGACCAAAGATGATGAAATTACTGCCAAATCCTCTCAATAGCTTCTCTGAGTTTCGTTACAACTCGAACCCCCTCCATTTTGCTGAAATAAGATTTCTCAGTTTCGTTACGTATGGAGATGCTTCCCTTTCATGCACAAGCGGAACTCAGATACTTGGAGAGTGTTCGAGATCATTGAGAGCGTTCGACACCATTGAGAGTGTTTGAAATCATTGAGAGCGTTAGGAATCGTTGAAGTTAGTTCTGACTCCTTATGAAATAAACGGGACGAAGCGACATTCCGCTGCTTCGTCCCGTTCTTTCGAAAAGTTAAACCACTATTACATTCAGGCCGGCTTCCCGCAGCGCGGCCGCGCTGTCTACCGAGAGCCGATCATCCGTGATGAGCGTGCCTACCTGACTCAAGCTGCCGAAACGCGTGAATGACTGCAGTCCGAGCTTGCTCGCATCCGCTAGAAGGAAAACCTCATCCGCCATTTGCAGCATGCGCTGCTTGATCCGAGCTTGCAGCTCGTTCGACTCGCTCAGCCCGCGCTCAGCATGTAATCCCTTGCAGGAAAGAAACGCCTTGTCGACATGATACTCCTCCAAGGAACGCTCCGCGGAAGGTCCGACGTAGCTGAGCGAGCCGCGCGAGAGCTGGCCTCCTGTAGATATAACGTGGATCTGCTCCTTAGAAGCTAGCTCCAGCACTACTTTGGCGGAGTTCGTCAACACCGTAAGCGGCATATCCGGCAGCTCGCGCGCCATATACCAAGCTGTGGAGCTTGCATCCAGCAGGATGCGCTCACGAGGACGCACGTTGCGCGCGGCTTCGGCCGCAATGCGCCGCTTCTGCGCCGCGAAGGTCACCTCCCGCTCCGCGAACGGAGTTTCCGGCTGCGTCTCCCGCACGCTTACCGCTCCACCATGGGAGCGGCGCAGCCGGCCCTCTTGCTCCAGTCGGTCCAAATCACGGCGGATCGTCTCCTCCGTCACCCGGCATAACTCGCTGAGCTCGGTAACCCGGATACTGCCGCGCTCGTTGACCAGCTGCACGATCTGCTCATAGCGCTCTGCCGCAAGCATGTTGCTCTCCTCCTTCTTGCCCTTGCAAACCCGAAACTGTCTTGCACATCTTGTTGCGCTCGAAACCTCATAACTGTCATCGTCTTGCCCAAGCAACCGCGCAACTATCTAGCCGCCATCTTCTCCTTAAGAGCCAGGAAGCGACCATAAACCTCCGCTGCCATAGCACTCGTTCCCGTACCGCCAGATGGCTCATACTGCTCGACGTCAAATGAATCGCGGATGACGCGGCGAGCTTCCCGTACACCAGACAGCTCGCCAGCAGCGATCCACTGTACGGCCAGATTGCCGATGGCGCTGCCCTCGGCCGGTCCAGCCCATACCGGCAGCCCCAAGCTGTCCGCCGTCCACTGGCAAAGCAGTCTGTTCTGGATACCGCCGCCGACCATATGCAGCCCGGAGAACCTCCGCCCGCTGGCCTGCTCCGTTTGCTCGAAGATATAACGGTATTGTAAAGCCAAACTTTCCAGAATACAACGAGCGTACCCGCCATAACCCCGAGGCTCCGGCTGGCCAGTCTCCCGGCACCAATCCCGAATTCGCGGCGTCATCGCACCAGCATGCAGGAAGCGGCTGTCGTCAGGATCAATGAGCGGTCCACCAGCAGGAAGCGCTTGCACTTCCTGTAAAAGCTCGGTATAACCCGGGCAATGCCCTTCCCGCTCCCACTCGCGGCGCGTTTCCTCCAGAATCCACAGCCCCATGATGTTTTTCAGCAAACGCCAGCTGCCCTCTACGCCGCCCTCGTTCGTAAAATTATACCGCAACGCCTCCGCGCTAAGCACTGGCTCCGGCACTTCCGTGCCCATGAGCGACCAGGTGCCGCAGCTCAGGTAAGCAAAGTTTTCCTCCAGCGCTGGCACAGCGGCGACGGCTGAAGCCGTGTCATGCTCCGCGGCGCAAATAACCTCGATCGGGCCTAGCCCGAGCTCCGCGCGCAGCGCCTCGGTCAACTCGCCTGCGGCTGCACCGGGCTGAGCGAGCGGTGCGAACAGCCGCACCGGAACACCCGCCGCCTTGAGCAGCTCATTGTCCCAGCTGCGGGTTTGCGGGTTCAACAGGCCAGTAGTTGTGGCGTTGGTGAACTCCTGCTTTTTCTCGCCGGTGAGGAAATAACGCAACAGATCAGGGATCATGAGCAGCGTCTGCGCCTGCTTCAATTGCGGCGAACCCTGCTCCGACATTGCCGCCAACTGGTAGATCGTATTGAACGGAAGAAACTGCAGGCCGCTCCGACTGAACAGCCACTCGTCGCCATGACGCTCTCGCAACTTCTCCATGACGCCATCAGTGCGTCGATCCCGATAATGAACCGGGTTTCCCAGCAGCTCCCCGTCTGCACCGAGCAAACCGAAGTCTACCGCCCAAGAATCGATTGCCAGACTGGCGGGCTCCTGGCCAGCATGCCTTTTAGCTTGCAGCAGTCCCTGCTTCAGCTCATGCAGCAGCCGCAAAATGTCCCAGTGCAATCGCGGACCAGCCTGTACCGGCTGGTTCGGGAAGCGATGCACTTCCTGCAGCTCGATACGGCGGCTGCCCAGCCTCCCCAGCACGGCGCGGCCGCTGCCTGCTCCAAGGTCGAAGGCAAGGCGCGTCGTCATACGCGCGCTTCCTCGCCGCGTGGAAGCTGAACCTGCTGCTCATACTCTTTAACCTCGGCCAGCCATGCTTCGCGAGCTGGTACGCCGCTGAGTTCGCAGTAGTAGTCCCAAATCGCGCCGAACGGATACGACTTAAACTCCTCCGCTAGTGCCAGGCGAGTCGTGTAATCGCCCGCCAGCTCTGCCCGGCGAAGCTCTTCTACCGGCTCAAGCATTGCACGCATCAGCGCCTTCAGTGTGCTGCGCGTGCCGATGACCCAAGCAGCAACGCGGTTGATGCTGCCGTCAAAGAAGTCGAGACCGATATGTGTGCGCTCCAGTAAATCTCCGCGCACAAGCTCGCGTCCGATTTCCAGCAGTTCATCGTCAAGAATGACAACATGGTCGCTGTCCCAGCGCATCGGGCGGCTCACATGCAGCAAAATGCCGGAAGCGAACAGCGAAAGCGAGCTCAGCTTATTCGAGATCGTCTCCGTTGGATGGAAATGGCCGGAGTCGAGGCAGATCAGCTTATTGTTTTGCAACCCGTAGCCCATGTAGAACTCATGCGAGCCAACAACATAAGCTTCGGAGCCGATGCCGAACAGCTTGCTTTCCACTGCGTCCAGGTTGTGAGCCGGATCAAGCGGCTCAGAGAATACCTCATCCAGCGCTTCCTTCAGGCGTACGCGCGGTGCTAGACGGTCCGCAGGAATGTCTTTGTAGCCGTCAGGAATCCATACATTCGTGACACATGGCTGACCAAGCGTCTCTCCAAAAAACGCGCCAATACGGCGGGAAGCCTTGCAATGATCGATCCAGAACTGCCGGATTGCCGCATCGGGATGGCTAAGCGTGAAGCCGTCGGCAGCCTTTGGATGCGAGAAGCAGGTCGGATTGAAGTCGAGGCCAAGCCCCTGCTCTGCCGCCCAATCGACCCAAGCCTGGAAATGGCGCGGCTCCAGCGCGTCCAGATCTACCTTTTCGGCAGTATCGGCGTAGATCGCATGCAAGTTGACTTTGTGCTTGCCGGGAATGAGCGAGAACGCTTTTTCCAGGTCGCCCCGCAGCTCATCCGGAGTGCGAGCAGCCCCTGGATAAGAGCCAGTTACGGAGATTCCGCCGGACAGCTCTTGGTCTTGGAACAAGAAACCGCGAACATCATCGCCTTGCCAGCAGTGGATGGACAACTTGATGCGGGAGAGTTCCTCCAGAATTGCGTCGGTATCGATGCCGTGTTTAGCGTACTGCTCCCGTGCCAGCTCATAGCTTTGTCTAATGGTTGGGTTCAATTGACGTCAGCCTCCTTAAGTTATATAGGATGATGCTTGGGAATGCTCCTGCTGCGCCGGCGCAGCGGGAGTAAAAGAGGTTGTTCAAAAAGGCCACCATTGATCACGATGTAAACCAGGAAGCGAACTCGACATCGAATCTTGTGTTCACCTTCGAAGTCCGGTGCTCATGTAGGTTTGCCTACACTCCGCTCCTCCTTCTTCCCGTTCATACAACCTTCTCAGTGCCCAATGGCGACCTTTTTGAACTCGCACTAAAAGCACATTATCGAGTGAAGGCCGCCGGTACGCCGCCGTCGATCGTCAGCATGCAACCGGTGGTTTTTTCCGAGCGGGACGAGGCGAAGAAAGCAATGCCCTCCGCGATATCACGCGGATAAATGTTGACACGCAGCGTTGTGCGCTGGCGGTAATACTCTTCAAGCTGATCCGGTGCGATGCCGTAGGCTGCGGCGCGCTCCTCGCGCCAGGAAGAGTTCCAGATAGCCGAGCCTTGCAAAATCGCATCCGGAAGAATCGTATTCACACGGATGCCGTACTCGCCTCCCTCGGCAGCGATGCAGCGCGCCAGATGTGCTTCAAGCGCCTTGGCTGCGCTGTATGCGGAGGCATTTTTGCCTGCATACACCGAGTTTTTGGAGCCGATGAATACCATGCTGCCGCCGCGTCCCTGCTCCTGCATCTGGCGAAAAGCTTCCCGAGCGACAAGGAAATATCCCGTGCCGAGTACACTGATATTGAGGTTCCATTCTTTCAGCGTCGTTTCATTAAACGGGCTGGACGTAGCAAGACCGGCATTGTTGACGATGATGTCCACACCGCCATAGGACAGAGCAGCTTCGGCATAAGCTGCCGCAACTTGCTCCTCGCTAGTGACGTCCATACGTACCGCAATTGCGCGGCCCTCGCCGAAGCGGGCGTTGATGTCGTCGGCAACCTTTTTTGCGCCCTCAAGATTGAGATCGGCGAGCACCAGATGTGCGCCGCCGACAGCGAGACGACGTGCTGTTTCGCTGCCGATGCCGCCAGCGCCGCCGGTGATGAAGGCGATTTGACGCGAGAATTCAGCCTCGGCCGGAGCGAGCGACAGCTTATACAGCTCAAGCGGCCAGTATTCAACGTTGTAGGATTCATTTTCGCTCAGGGAGACGAACTGGCCGAGCGCCGTCGCGCCGCGCATGACCGCAACAGCCCGATGGTAAAGCGCGCCGCTCACACGGGAGTTGGCCTCGCTCTTGCCGGTGTTCACCATGCCCACGCCAGGGATTAGGATGACGCGCGGAGCCGCCTCGAAGCATTTATCGCCCTCATTGCGGTTGCGCTCGAAGTACGCCTTGTAGTTCTCTTTGTACGTCTCGATTCCCTCTTTGAGCAGCGCCTTGAGTCCTTCGATGTCGGAAGCGTCCGGCGTCCAGTTGACGAGCAACGGCACGACCTTCGTATGCACAAGATGATCCGGGCAAGCAGCACCGACCTGCGACAGCTGCGGTGCGTCCGCTCCGCCAGCGAAGGCGAGAATGTCGTCTCCATCGTCAAAAGTAAGCACCATGCGCTTCTCGTCGCTTACCGCACCGCGAATCAGCGGCATAACGGCAGCTGCGATGCTGCGGCGCTCCTCCTTCGGCAGCGGAGCATGCTTCAATCCGCCGAACAGCTTCGCTTCGTTCACGCGAGCTTCGATGTACGACTCCGCCTCGCTGATGATGCGGATCGTTTGCGCGTAGCACTCTTCCTGCGTCTCACCCCAGGTAACGAGGCCATGCTTTTCCATCAAAACGAGCTCGGCCTGCGGGTTGGAGCGCACGCCTTCGGCGATCATTTTGGACAAGGTGAAACCCGGACGGATGTAAGGCACCCAAACGAAGCGGTCCCCGAAAATGTCCCGAGCCAGCTCGCGGCCATTATCGGCACAGCAGAGCGATATGATCGCGTCGGGATGGGTGTGGTCCACATGCTTGAATGGCAGAAATGCATGGAGCAACGTCTCGATGGAAGCGCGCGGATGGCGCGAGTCGATCATGCAGTTAGCGAGGTATGCAACCATATCCTCGTCGCTCATCTCCCCCCGCTCGAAGAGCGGACGTACATCGTCAAGACGCAAGCCGGTAAAATTACCCCCCTTCATCGTCGCCAGATCAGAGCCACTGCCTTTTACATACATGACCTCGACTTCGCGGCCGCGGAAGTCCGTCACAACCGTCTTCGTCGAAGTGTTACCGCCGCCCCAGTTGCACACCGACCGGTCAGCCCCAATGAGATTGGAACGGTAAACGAGTCCTGCGAGTCCTTCCAGCGACGAACTCTCTGTTACGGATGCCGCCTTATCCGCTTCTTCTTGCCTCCATAAGCTTTGCACCATGTTGAACTGCCTCCGTTTTTGTTTGAATGATAGGTAAAAAGAGAATTAATGCGGGTAAATAATCTTTGAATTTGCTTGATCCAACTATATCATGTTTGTTTTAGTTTGAATATCTGTTTTTTAGTTTGAATCCCTAGTTGGAGTTTTCATTTGATTGTTAATTGACCCTTCTATTAACTGCCCAGGAACGGAAGCCGTATAAACACATGCAATAAACAAACGCATTGATTAAACCGCATATACACATAAACCACTCTGTATCGCCAAAGCCCGCTCCGGCATTCTCACCATTTTTCGCAGCATAAGCATAATACACATACAAAGCTACAAGCAGAGCTCCTGCCGCACTATGAAGCAGCAGCGACAACATAAACCTTCCGCGCTTCACTGACCGTAGCGCACGCTCCAGCACGATTGAGACTGGTACTCCGATGATTAGCGTTCCAATCCAACAGAACATCAGGACAGGAAGGAACGCGCTTGGTTCCAGGAACATAAAAGAAATGAACACCGAGCTTATGAAAGGCGCAATGAATATGGAAAGTAAAATCGCAACAAATTTAGCCTTGAAGCTTGCTAGCTGTAGCATCTGTTCTTCTCTAGTCATAATGGGCTCCTTCGCATTTGGGAATTAACCCCACTCTAACGCCGAAGCAAGTTTTTGTGCAGGACTCAATTTCGTAGGCCCCCTGGAGCTCTCTTACAACTCTGTGAGGACGGTCACATCTCATTCATGTGGTATTTGCTACAGTTGAGCCAGATAACGGGAGGAGGAGGCAGAAAATGAACCCAGGAAGCGGCATCATGACGCCGGAGACGGCGCCTGGCAACTCGTTCGTATTCTCAGCCGACAGCTTCGGCAAGCTGACTGCACTCATGCGCAAACATATAGTTCCGGCTGGCGTTAACATTTTCTCGGAGGGTGAACCGTCAAATTACTGGTACTATCTTGAACGAGGCCATGTGAAAGGAACAAAAACGAGCGCGGAGGGCAAGGAGTTCACGATGTACGGCTACAAACAGGGGGATTTTTTCGGCAACCTTGGGTTTGATGAAGAGCCGCTACAGAGCTTCAGCGCTGTCACACAAACCGAATCTATCATCAGCTTCCTACCACGAGGTGAGCTAGAATTTGCGCTTTGGCGCTTCGGCAGTCTAGCTCTGGAATGCATGGACTGGCTGAGTCAAATGAACCGCCTCACACAAACGAAGCTTCGCGATCTCATGTTGTACGGCAAGCCTGGCGCGCTCTGCTCCACACTCATCCGCCTGGCCAATACGTATGGCGTCACTTGTGAGGACGGAATACTCATTGAGCAGAAAATGACCAATATGGAGCTTGCCGACGCGATCGGCGCTGCCCGTGAAAGCGTCAATCGCATGCTGGCCGATTTCCGGCGTGCCGGTGCCGTGTCAATCCGCCAGGGACATATTGTCATCCATGACAAGCAATATTTAATGCAGCTTTGCCATTGCGAGAATTGTCCGAAGGAAGTTTGCCGGATGTGATGGGGTCCAACGGAACGATTCAAAAAAGCGGAAGACCTCCTCTGAGGCCTTCCGCTTTTTGATTGTTTTTTTGATGGCTTATCAGGGCCAAGCCTATGTTAAAGCTGCTTTTTCCGCCGCCTCCACCGTATGCTTGAGCAGCGTGGCGATCGTGACAGGCCCGACACCAGCCGGAACAGGTGTGATAGCGGAGGCATTTTCTAAACAAGCCTCGTAGTCCACATCCCCGACGTTGCCTTCATTGTACCCGGCATCAAGGACAACCGCCCCAGGCTTTATCCAGTCTCCCTGCACGAACTTCGGTTTACCGACAGCAGCTACAACGATATCGCCTAACCGCACCAGATCGGCGAGATTCGTAGTTTTAGAATGACAGGTTGTAACCGTAGCGTTCCGATTCAATAGCATTTGAGAGACCGGCTTGCCGAGAATCGGGCTTCTACCGATAACAACCGCATGTTTGCCTTCAATCGGGATATTGTAGTAGTCAAGAATGGCGACGATTGCTGCTGGTGTACAAGCAGGGAAATCGGCAAAGCCAAATGCTGTCCGCGCGAAACCAAGCGTCGTTACGCCATCGACATCCTTTTCGATAGCAATTGCGTCAAAAGCCGCCCGCTCATCGATAGAATGGGGAACGGGATGCTGAAGTAGAATTCCATGTACTTTAGGGTCCAAATTCAGCTCCCGAATCGCCGCGAGCAGCTCTTCCGTCGACGTATGCTCTGGCAAGTCGATGCGAATCGATTGAATGCCGAGCCGCTTGCATGCATTGCCTTTCATCTTCACATAAGTCGCGGATGCCGGATCTCCTCCAACCAAAATCGTAGCCAGACAAGGTGTCACTCCTTGTTCCGCAAGACGGCTCACCTTACCCGCCAGCTTCTCCTTCATATCCGCAGCAACCTGCGCTCCATCCAAAATCAATGCTTCCGAGATCATCGTCATCATCCCTTCGAAATAGTGAATTGAACAAAAAGAGGTAAGGGGACGGTTGTCCCCTTACCTCTGCCCAGGCGTACGGCATGTTTATCTATGCGCTCCCTCATGGTTCCCCATGCTCCGCCAGTTACGCATAGTTTAGTCACTCCATCATACAACAGGATGGCAGCCTTGCCTACTCCTTCAGCACAAGTCCAAAAATGCTCGCAAAAATAAACGCCTGCTCCCGCGAAATGATACAGCCCTTCAGATCCTCCGGCTTAACCGCCAAGCCGTTGAATTCACAGTCGCTCAGGTCGATGCCCCTAAGCTCCGTCCCGAGCTGAGCGCCATGGAGCTTGCAGCGATGGAACTCTGTCTTCGCAAGCTTGGACATACAGAAGTCCGACCTATTCATAGAGCTCTCTACATAGACGACATGCTTGGCTGTGGATGCCCTCAAATTGGCGTAATCAAGCAGACAATCCTCGAACAGCACATTGCGCAGCGTCGCATCGCTCAGATCGATGCCGATCATTTTGCAGGAATGGAACTCTGCCCGGTGAATGACCGCTCCGCTGAAATCGACATTCGATAGATCACATTTCTCAAAAATGACGTCGGTAAGCTCCAGCTCACGAAGCGATACGGATGTGAAAGTTACGTTCCGAAACCGCATCCCGTCGAAAATGACTTTGGGCGCCTCCAGATCCTCGATGATCTCATCCTGAACAATTCCCAGCTCCAGTATATCCCTTGTATGTAAACGCTCAGGAAACTGCAGCTCCGAGGGCTCCGCCGGAAGCTTGGGTGCCTCAATCTTCAGCCTTTTTCTTGCGTTGCTCATTAAATGATCCCTCCGCCCTTCAAAGAACACTAGTTCTCATGTTAAAGTATTAGATGGGTTAGGCGCAAGCGCGATTAAATCGCAGCATCAACAACAATGTAGGAAGAGAACGCAACCATAATAATAGCGTTCCAAATCTATTCCTCAACCGCCTTTTTGGAAGAAAGCGAAGAAATTCGGTATAATGAGAGAAACGAATTGAACAGGAGTTTAGAAATGAAACCGATTGGAAGAAACGAAACATGTTATTGCGGAAGCGGAAAAAAATATAAAAAATGCTGTTTACAGAAGGATGAGCTTCAGAAAAAGAACAGCATGGCAAGCCACGGGAATGTAATCCAGTTCCCTGGTAGCACGAGGCCTCCAGAGAGTCAATACAGCCTGGATCAGATGATGGAAACCATCAATGACATGCTGATCTGGAAATCCGAAGCGTACAAGGAAGTGGCGGAGATATTCGTCTCCAGACTCCATCGCAACTATTCCCTTCACCACGGAGAGGCTCGACAAATGGTATTCAACTTGACTACCAACTGGCATCAGTTCTCAAGTGAAATCGAACCGAAATTCCGCAAGTCTGGAGGGTTTGCCGGAGCTTTGGAATATATGGCGGCTATTAATTTATCCGCTGATGCAACGCAGAAGGAGCTCGCGACCCAACACGCGGTATCCGAGGGAACTTTGAGCCGCTGCTTCGCTCAGCTGTTTGATTACATGGGAGATAACGGGTTACTGCCAGGCGATTCTCCGATTACTAATTCTAGTGGATCGAGACAAGCGGGGTTCTCACTCAAAGAGGGTGAAGAGCAAATGCGCGCCATTACCGAGCTACTAAACGCGCAGAATTTCCAATCCAGCGCAGAAGCGCAAGCCTTCCTGGACAAGCTGATGCGGGATGGGGTACCTGAATCGATCCATAACGAAGCGAGCAAAGCTCAGCAAGCCCGGGAGCTGCTCATAACAGCAGATCGCGAGCCAAACTCCAGAAAGCGGATTGAATTGGCGGAACAAGCCATGAAACTCGATCCTGGCAATGCTGACATATATTTGATTTATTCTCAGGAAGCAAACACAGTGAGGGAAGCACTGCATTATGCCAAACTCGGCATGGAAGCGGCGAAGACCAGCTTGGGAGCGGACTTCTTCAAGAAAAACACGGGGCATTTCTGGGGCTTGATCGAGACTCGGCCGTTTATGCGCGCCAAGTTCGCTTATGCGCAGCTGCTCCAAGAGGATGATAACGACAAGGATGCGGCCTCTCAATACGAAGAGCTGTTGACGTTATGTCCGAATGACAATCTTGGCGCGAGATACGAGCTCCTGGCGATTTATTTGAACCAAAATGAGCTGAAGCTCGCTCAGCAGCTGTTTGACGAGCATGAAGAGCATACAACAAACGTTCTTTATGATCAGCTTGTGCTGGAATATCTCAAAAATGGGATCAGCGACAGGCTGGCTCCTCTCGCCAGCGCTGCCCGCAAGGCCAATCCGTATGTGATCGCTTATGTTACCGGCCAAAAGAAACTGTCCCGGCTGCAGAACGACTACATCACTGTCGGAGATGAAAGTGAAGCAGAGAATTATGCCTATAGGCATAGAAAGTTGTGGATTAAACCGGAGCTGGCCAAGCTTAGATCCTGGTTGAATCAACAACAATAAGACGTTGAAAAAGGACCTGATTTTCCGCATCTATGCGGGAACCAGGTCCTTTTGTGATTATTTACTCAATGTTAAAATCAAAATAACGCTTCGGATAAGGCTCCTTGTTTAGCGTGTAATGCCACCATTCCTTGCTGTAGGGCTTGAAGCCGCCCTGCTCCATGGCCCGCTTTAGCACCGAGCGCGCCAGAGTCTGCTCTTTGCCTATCTTTTTCGTACCGTGGCTGGAAATGTCTCCAAAGAAATCAAAAGGAGATCCCATATCAACTTCTTTTCCGGTATCCAGATGGTACAGCGTCAGGTCAACTGTACTGCCGCGCGAATGACCGGAGCGTGAGGAGATGTAGCCGAGCTTGAACGTTTTGGACTTGTCCACTTCGGGATAGAATTGCTGCTTCATCTTTGTATCGTCTGCGTCCTTGGACCAGGCGACAAACTGCTTCACGGTTTTTACGGGACGGTAAGCATCAAAAATCTTCAACCCGTACCCCTTCGCCGCAAGCGATTTATGAACTCCCTTCAAAGCTCCGGCAGCCTGCTCCGTCATGACGGCCAGCGGCGCCTTGTAGCCGTTCAGCCTTTTGCCAATGAAGTTAAACTCGCCATAATAACGGATTTCATATTGAGCCGTCGGGATGACCTCATCGAGGTACACAAATCCCGCAGGCAGCTTGCGCTTGCGTTCCACGGCTTGTTTTTCAGTGGACTTGGCTGAAGGCTCCGGTGATGCTATCGGGCTAAGCGTAGCCGCCGGCTTGGCCGATGGCAACGGCTGTTGCGATGGAGATTTTTGCTGAGTGGCGGAGCTAGGAGCCGGCGGTTTTTGCTGAGTGGCGCCAGGCTCTGAAGCAGCAGCAACAGCTTCCGCCCCCTTGCTCTTAGCTTGAGGCCACGAAAGAGACTTCGGATCGAGGGACTCTGTCCCGCTGTTCGCCAACCCGCAGCCTGTTGAAAGCAACGTCAGCGCTGCCGAGAGCGCGACTACTTTAATATGGATAAATTTCATAAATTTCCACTCCAATACCAATATTAAGAACTTTTTCTTCACATTAACGTGTACATATAGCTTTCATCCTAACCTAACTGGCTCCATCCAGAAAGCAAATAATGAGTGAACCAATCTCCCTTGCTTTTACTACGAGATGTTGGCAAACGTTATGGTAGTCGGGACATTCTGTCCTCCGGATCGACTGTCGAAGCTGAAGATGACCTGGGACGAGTATTTGATGCATATGGCCCGCATTGACGGTATGAACAAGCAACCTCTGCAAGCCCGAATCAAGGATTTGCATGAATGGTTCGACATGCCCTATCGCTCCAAAACTCATCTCTCTCATTATTCCAAAGGCATGCTGCAAAAAACAAGCCTTATGCAAGCCATTCTTCGCCAACCTGACCTCCTCCTGCTGGACGAGCCATTCTCACTTGCCGCGAAGCTGGCCGCTCCAGGCGCGGCGCTGCTTTACGGGGCCGTATCCGGGATGGTGTTTTTGCTTTTCATAGCCAAGGGGAAGCTGGAGCTTCCTAAGGGCTGAAGCTTGGGGAGTAGATTTGGGGGAGCAGTCTTGATGGGCAACGTTGGTGGGTAGTTTTGGGGAGCAGTCTTGGGTGGGCAATGTGGATGAGCAATGTTAATGGGCAGGCTTGGGGAGCAGTTTTGATGAGCAACGTTGGTGGGCCGGCTTGGGGAGCAGTTTTGACGGGCAACGTCGGTGGGCCGGCTTGGGGAGCAGTTTTGACGGGCAACGTCGGTGGGCCGGCTTGGGGAGCAGTTTTGACGGGCAACGTCGGTGGGCCGGCTTGGGGAGCAGTTTTGACGGGCAACGTCGGTGGGCCGGCTTGGGGAGCAGTTTTGACGGGCAACGTCGGTGGGCAGGCTTGGGGAGCAGTTTTGACGGGCAACGTCGGTGGGCAGGCTTGGGGAGCAGTTTTGACGGGCAACGTCGGTGGGCCGTGTCGGAGAGCAGTGTTGGTGGGAATCGCATGAAGCTCAAGCGCCTCAGCTTGTCGATTCACATCCTAACGGAACTGAGAGAGCTTATCTCTTCTCAAATTTGCCTAAAAACCATCTAACGGAACTGAGCGACGTTATTTGAGTCAAAAATGATGATTTTCCGCAAAATTTCCTAAATAGCGTTTCTCAGTTCCGTTACACCTCGAAATCTCTCCATTTTGCTAAAATAAGGCTTCTCAGTTCCGTTACGTATGGAGCTACTCTAATTCATGCAAAAGAAGCTCGAAGCGACTAGAATTCTATAACGATTCAGCGATATCAGCCGATATTATTGTACTGGCGATCAAAATAATTAAAGGGGCAGCCCAAAAGTCATCTAACAATGACCTTTGGGACAGCCCCTAATTCGATCTTGCCTACCGTTCATTCACTGTGCTCCGTTGCATTGCGTCGCTGGCCGCGTTGCGCTGCTGGCCCCTCGCTCCCTAGCTTGGCGGCTATCTTGCCACTGTGCTGATCTTCGTTATGTTGCTCGCTCCCTAGCTTGACGGCTATGGAGCACGGCGCCCGAGCTCCGGCCCTGCTCGATCCACTTCACTGCTCGCTCGACCTCAGTCGTGCTTGGCTCGCGCCAACCTTCCAGCGTGTAGTCGCGGTTTAACTGCTGCCATTTGAAAACACCCATCCGATGGTAAGGCAACACCTCTACCCTCTCCACCTTCCTTATGCCGGAAATGAAACGTCCCAGCGCCAGCAGGTCAGCGGCGTTGTCCGTTAATCCCGGCACGAGCACACGCCGGATCCACATAGGGATGCCTCGTTGCGACAGATGCCTGGCAAAGTTGAGAATTCGCTCATTGGGCTGCGTTGTCAGTTGGCGGTGACCTTCGGAATCCATATATTTGAGATCCAAAAGCACCAAATCCGTCACGGAAAGCAGCGCCTCGGCATGATGCGGGTCACAGAAGCCGGAGGAGTCGAGGGCGGTATGCAGCCCCCAGCGCTCCTTGCACTCGCGGAACAACTCTGCGACGAACGGCGCCTGCAGCGTCGGTTCACCTCCGGTGACCGTAATGCCGCCTCCGGAGCTCCTGTAATAGTCGACATAAGGCTCAATTTCGGTCAAAATTTCCTCAACCGTACACGACTTGCCGCCTGTCATATCCCATGAATCGGGGTTGTGGCAGTAACGGCATTGCAACGCGCAGCCTTGCATGAACAAGACAAAACGGATTCCCGGACCATCAACCGTTCCGAACGTTTCGAGAGAGTGGATTCTCCCCGTATGCATGATGTTTTCCCCCTCTCACATAACCGCGCTTCAGGCCGGTTTTATCCGAGCAACTTGTAACGGAGCAAGGCATAGCGTAGTTGAAACGATGTAATCGAAACATGGATCATCCAGCTTGTTGAAGCGGTGTGATCAGATCATGAATCATCCACCTAGTTGAAGCGGTGTGATCAGATCATGAATCATCCACCTAGTTGAAGCGGTGCGATCAGATGGATCATTCGGATGCGCCATGCCATCCGCCAAACCCCATTACACCGAGCCGTGAAACGTTCGATTAATGACATCAAGCTGCTGCTCCCGAGTCAGCTTAATAAAGTTGACCGCGTACCCCGAGACACGAATCGTGAGCTGAGGGTACTGCTCGGGATGCTCCATAGCATCCATGAGCTGCTCGCGGTTGAACACATTGATATTGAGATGATGGCCGCCCTTCGTGCTGTATCCATCTAGCAGCGATACTAGGTTGCGCACGCGATCATCCGCTTCTTTGCCGAGCGCCTTTGGAATAATTGAAAAGGTGTTCGAGATACCGTCCAGGCTGCTGTCATACGGCAGCTTGGCAACTGAGTTCAGCGAGGCGAGAGCGCCCTTGCGGTCGCGGCCGTGCATCGGGTTCGCGCCTGGGGCAAACGGCTCGCCGGCCCTGCGGCCATCCGGCGTACTGCCGGTTTTTTTGCCGTAAACAACATTCGAAGTAATCGTCAGCAACGACTGTGTGTGTACCGCGCCGCGGTAAGTGTCATGCTGCTTGAGCTTGTTCATGAAGCGCTCCGTCAGTTCTACAGCTATGTCGTCGACACGGTCATCGTTGTTGCCATATTGCGGGTATTCTCCCTCAATAACAAAGTCGACTGCCAGCCCGCGCTCATCGCGGATCGGACGGACCTTAGCGTATTTGATCGCGCTCAGCGAATCGGCGACAACCGACAGGCCAGCTATGCCGCAAGCCATCGTGCGGACGATTTCGGCGTCATGAAGCGCCATCTCAATGCGCTCGTAGCTATATTTATCATGCATATAATGGATGACGTTGAGCGTGTTGATGTACAGTCCCGCCAGCCAATCCAGCATGCCGTTATAGCGCGCCAGCACTTCTTTGTAGTCGAGAATTTCCGCAGTAATCGGCGCGTAAGCTGGCCCCACCTGCTCGCCAAGCTTCTCGTCCCTACCACCGTTGATTGCGTAAAGCAGCGCCTTAGCCAAATTCGCCCGCGCCCCAAAAAACTGCATCTGCTTGCCTATTCGCATCGCTGACACACAGCAGGCAATGCCATAATCGTCCCCGTACAGCGGCCGCATCAGATCATCGTTCTCGTACTGGATCGAGCTTGTATCGATAGATACTTTGGCACAGTACTCCTTGAAGCCTTGCGGCAGTTGGTTCGACCACAGCACCGTCAAGTTCGGCTCGGGAGCCGGGCCGAGATTGTACAAAGTATGCAAGAAGCGGAAGCTGCTCTTCGTCACACGTGAACGCCCATCGAGACCCAAGCCGCCGATCGATTCCGTTACCCAAGTAGGGTCTCCGCTGAAAAGTTCGTTGTAGTCAGGAGTGCGAAGGAATTTGACTAGCCTTAGCTTCATAACGAGATGGTCGACTAACTCCTGAGCTTCTGCTTCCTGCAGATTTCCTTCCTTAAGATCACGATTGATGTAAATATCGAGGAAGCTGGAAATGCGCCCGATGCTCATCGCTGCACCGTTCTGCTCTTTAATGGCGGCCAGATAGGCAAAATAAAGCCACTGCACCGCTTCCTTGGCCGTTGCCGCCGGCTTGGAAATGTCGAAGCCGTAGGCTGCGGCCATCAACTTCAGTTCCGCTAACGCGCGGATCTGCTCCGACAGCTCCTCGCGGGCGCGAATCATACCTTCCGACATAGCGCCGTTCTCGCGTTGTTTAAGCTCGATTTTTTTGTCGGCAATAAGACGATCAACGCCATACAGGGCTACACGGCGGTAATCACCGATAATGCGTCCGCGTCCATAAGCATCCGGCAGGCCAGTGATAATACCGGCTTTGCGCGCCATGCGCATTTCAGATGTATAGGCATCAAAAACACCTTGATTATGCGTCTTGCGGATGTCGGTAAACAGCTTCACCATATCCTCCGACGCCCTGTAGCCATACGCTTCACAAGCGTCTATGACCATGCGAATGCCGCCGAGCGGCTGCACGGAGCGCTTCAAGGGCGCATCCGTTTGCAGGCCGACAATTTGCTCAAGCTCCCGATCAATATAACCGGGATCATGCGAGGTGATCGTCGAAACTATGTCCGTGGACACATCCAGTACACCGCCGTTTTCTCTTTCCAGCCGCATCAGCTCCAGCACGTTATCCCACAGCTTTCGCGTGGCTTTCGTAGGCTCCGCGAGAAAGCTCTCATCCCCGTCATAAGGACTGATGTTCGCGCCGATAAAGTCATTCACATCGATATGCCGCTGCCATTTGCCTGCGCGGAACCCCCTCCACATGGTGGATTGGGGCGATTGGGGCGATTGGGGCGATTGGGGCGATTGAGTCGATTGCTCTCCTACCGAACGTACTCCCTGTTCATTGGCTGCCATTTCAGGCTCCTCCTTCGATCTCGCTGCTTGTTTCTGCTGCGGAGCAGCCCTTGCTCCGCAGCATCTCTACTTCGCATCGGTCCAGCTCTAGAACCGCCCGTAGAAAGCGTTGCGGTACACTTCGGCCAGCTCTGTCACAAGCGGCATGCGCGGGTTCGCAGTCGTACATTGATCCTCAAAAGCCCGGTCGGCCAGCTCGTCGACCTGTACTTCAAAATCCTTCTCGTCGAAGCCGAGTGCCTGAAACGATTCCGGAATGCCGAGCGAGCGGTTCAGTCCTCGGATTGCATCAATGAGGCTGTTCACGCCCTCCTCGGTCGTGCGAGCTGATAAGCCTAACAGTCGGGCGATATCGGCATAGCGCTTATCAGCAACAAAATGATCGTATTTAGGGAAGGAAGCGAATTTCGTCGGCTCCGAAGCGTTGTACTTAATGACATGCGGCAACAGAATCGCATTTGTTCGGCCGTGAGCCGTATGATATTTGCCGCCCCATTTATGCGCTAAGCTGTGATTGATACCAAGGAACGCGTTAGCGAAGGCCATACCGGCGATTGTAGAGGCGTTATGCATTTTTTCGCGGGCGCGCGGATCGGCTTGATGGTACGAAGCCTCCAAGTTTTCGAATACAAGCTGAATCGCCTTGAGCGCCAGACCGTCCGTATAATCGTTGGCCATGACCGATACGTAGGCTTCAATTGCATGTGTCAGCACGTCCATCCCTGTATCGGCAACCGCTGTTTTCGGCAGGCTGTACACATAGTCCGGGTCGACGATAGCGACATCTGGCGTCAGCTCATAATCAGCCAGCGGGTACTTGGTGTTGCCTTTATTTTTATCCGTAATGACCGCGAAGGACGTAACCTCCGAACCAGTACCCGAAGTAGTCGGGATAGCGACGAACTGTGCTTTCTGACCAAGGCGTGGGTACTTGTAAATGCGCTTGCGGATGTCCATGAACTTCATTTTTAAAGAGTCGAAGCTTGTATCGGGATATTCGTAGAACAGCCACATCGCCTTGGCCGCATCCATCGGGGAGCCGCCGCCGAGAGCGATGATGCAATCGGGCTTAAACGCCGTCAGCATGCGAGTGCCGCGCTCAACCGTCTCTACGGAAGGATCGGGCTCTACATCCGCAAAAATCTCGATCGCGACCGGAAGCCGGCGCTTGCGCAAGTAGTACTCAACCTTTTCAACGTAACCAAGCTTCACCATCGCTTCGTCGGTAATGATCGCAACACGGCTTATATCCGGCATCTTCTCCAAGTACTGCGTCGCTCCGCGCTCAAAATAGATTTTCGGCGGAATTTTGAACCACTGCATATTGTTCGTGCGGGTCGCGACTCGTTTGATATTGATCAGGTTCACCGCCGATACGTTATTCGTTGTAGAATTGCTGCCGTACGAGCCGCAACCGAGTGTTAGAGATGGCAGATTTGTATTGTAAATATCGCCGATCGCGCCGTGCGTCGAAGGGGAATTAACGATGATGCGTCCCGTCTGGAGCCGTGCTGAAAATGCCGCGATAACTTGCTCGTCTTGGGAGTGAATGACCGAGGAGTGGCCCATACCGCCGAAAGCGACCACCTGGGCTGCGCGCTCAATTCCATCCTGCACCGACTTTACCTTGTAACAGGCGAGCACAGGGCTGAGCTTCTCCGCCGACAGCGGATATTTCTCACCTACGCCGTCCAGCTCTGCGACAAGCACTTTAGTTTTCTCAGGCACCGTGATACCTGCCATTTCGGCAATACGGACGGCCGACTGGCCGACGATAACCGCGTTAACCGCGCATTTATCTTTGTTGATGACGAGCTTGGAGACAGCTTCCTTCTCCTCATCATTTAGGAAATAACAACCTTTTTGGATCATCAGCCGCTTCGCTTCGTTATAAATCGGCTCATCGAGGATAACCGACTGCTCCGAGGCGCAAATCATCCCGTTGTCGAACGTTTTGGACAGAATCAGATCGGTAACCGCCTGCTCCAGATTTGCGGTGCGTTCGATGAAGCAGGGCACATTGCCCGGTCCTACGCCGAGCGCCGGTTTACCGGTGCTATAGGCCGACTTAACCATCGCGGAGCCGCCGGTGGCGAGCACTAATGCAATATCCTTATGGTTCATAAGCAATTGGGTCGCTTCTACGGATGGATGTTCAATCCACTGGATACAATGCTCCGGGGCTCCTGCGGCCACAGCGGCCAGCAACAGCGTGCGCGCCGCCTCCACGCTGGATTTTTGAGCAGATGGATGGAAGGCAAAAATAATCGGATTGCGAGTTTTCGCGGCTATCAATGCCTTGAACATCGTCGTAGAGGTCGGGTTGGTAACGGGCGTGATGCCGGCAATAATGCCGATCGGCTCCGCGACTTTACGGTAGCTCTCATACCTGTTTTCCTCGATTATGCCAACCGTTTTTTCGTTTTTGATGCTGTGGTACACGTATTCCGTCGCGAAGATATTTTTCGTAATCTTATCCTCATACACGCCGCGTCCGGTTTCCTCTACTGCCAGCTTGGCGAGCTGCATATGTTTGTCGAGCCCGGCCAGCGCCATCGCCTGCACGATAACGTCAACCTGCTCTTGATCCAGTTCCATGTACGCAGCCTGCGCCTTGCGGCCTCGGGCGGCCAGCTTGGCAACCTCATCCTGTGCCGATACAACCTGCTGCTGAGCCTTTTCCTTCATCGCCATGTTCTCCTGCCTCCTGATCGGCCCCGCCTTGGCGGCAGGGCCGTTTATTGGTTATGCTGGATGTCTGACTATGCGGAGCCTTGTTTTAGTGGCGGGCTTCATGCCTGCCCAGCCAGCCGCCGCGTCCGGCTTCCCCGCCTCGGCCTTCACCTCGGGCGTTCCACCACCGCTGCACATACGGCTTAAGCAGTCCGTCAAGCCCGAAACGTCCGGCGTTAGCGCCTGCCAGGAAGATGATGAAGCCGATCAACAGCAGCCACGGGTTCGTGCTCACCGTACCGGCGAACAGGAACAAGAAGTTGAGCATCATGCCGAAAAATGCTGCCGTGAGAGTGAGTCCACCGAGGATAAGGCCCAGGCCAATCAAGAACTCGCCGACCGGGATCAGGAAGTTGATCAACTTGACGTTCGGCAGAGCAAAATGCTCGATGAACCAGGTGTAGGTCGGGAACATCACTTCCTGTGTAGCGCGGTCCGCCACCGGTTTGAAGGCGGCGTTTTTCAGAAACCCTCCGGCGTCAAAACCGCCTGTCAGCTTACCCCAGCCCGCGGTCATCCACTCCCAGCCTACATATAACCTCAGCAGCAATACCGCTGCTGCCACCCATACATTTTCCCGGAACCATTTGGCGACCATATCGGTCAACCCCTTTCGTAGATCTGAATTTTAACTATCTCGCAGCCCTGATAAACGTTGTGCCTGTCTCTTCAATAATTTATTGTGAATATTTTCACTTACTTAGTTAGCCTCAAAAACTATACGGGTCGGACTGGTCCTTCCCTTGCTGAATGACCTCCTCTTCCTCCTGTATCCGGTTGTTGCGGATCGCACATGCCTGACTTTCCTGTTGCGGGGTTATAGTACCCATTCCATCAACCTCCTCTAGTTCATGGCTATAGTGTAACTCCGTGCTCCTTCCTTGTATGTGAAGAAAATCACATTTCATTGATTTTATATCTCCTTTTACAGCAAACATTTTCACAAAAAGTAGGCGTACTTTAGAGGAACAGCTAAAATATAGGGAGAAAGATAAATTAATAAATCGCAACCATTATGGGAGTAGAGGTGGTAGAATTTTCAATATTTAATTGTGCTGTAAAATACTATCTTGCATAACTAACAGAAAGAGAGGGAATTTACATGCAGGAGCAACGATTAGAAAGAGGCCTTAAAAACAGGCATGTACAACTAATTGCGATCGGAGGGGCGATCGGAACCGGATTGTTTCTCGGAGCAGGGAAATCGATCCATTTAGCGGGACCCTCGATTTTATTTGCCTACTTGATTACAGGCGTCATCTGTTTTTTTATTATGCGCGCGCTGGGAGAATTGCTTTTAAGCAACTTGAACTATCATTCCTTTGTTGACTTTGTCCGAGAATATTTGGGAAATATGGCGGCATTTTTAACTGGCTGGACCTACTGGTTCTGCTGGATTTCTATCGCTATGGCCGACTTAACAGCAGTTGGTCTCTATATCCAATATTGGCTGCCTGGCGTACCGCAGTGGATGCCGGCGTTAATTGCACTGGTCATCTTGCTCTTCATGAATCTTGCAACCGTAAAATTGTTCGGTGAAATGGAATTCTGGTTCGCATTAATTAAAGTCATCGCGATTTTAGGGCTGATTGTGGTCGGTATTTTCATGATTATTAAAGGCTTTTCCACCGATTCAGGTGCAGCAAGTTTTACGAATCTATGGATCCATGGCGGTATGTTTCCAAATGGAATTAATGGTTTTATCCTCTCCTTCCAGATGGTCGTATTTGCCTTTGTGGGCATTGAGTTAGTAGGACTGACGGCAGGGGAAACGGAGGACCCGAAAAGGGTCATTCCAAAAGCAATTAATAATATTCCGATTCGGGTTTTAATTTTTTATATTGGCGCGCTTATTGTCATTATGAGCATTTACCCATGGAACGCAATTGTCCCAACGGAAAGCCCATTTGTCCAAGTATTCGTGGCCGTTGGTATTGCCGCAGCTGCCGGGATCGTCAATTTTGTTGTGTTGACGTCCGCTGCTTCGGCGTGCAACAGCGCCATCTTCAGCACCAGTCGAATGATGTACTCGCTTGCCAAAGATAACAACGCGCCCCAATCATTGGCAAATCTGAATGCCCGTAAGGTGCCTTCCAACGCCTTGTTTTTTTCAACTGTCGTCATTCTGATTTCGGTTGTTTTGAACTATGTGATGCCGGAAGGGGTATTCACACTGATTACAAGCATTTCTACCGTATGTTTCATCTTTATCTGGGGAATTATGGTCATCAGTCATTTGAAATACCGCAAAACAAGAACGGACCTGGCGAAGGCGAGTCAATTTAAACTGCCGCTTTATCCGTTTACCAATTACTTGATTCTGCTTTTTCTGGCGTTCATTCTTGTTGTGCTTGCGCTTGCGGAGGACACGCGAATTGCTCTGCTCGTAACTCCGGTCTGGTTTGTTCTGCTGATTGTAATTTATAAAATGAAAGTGCAGCGTGCACGGTAATCCATTGTCACAAAGTAATGCGGCAGGCGGACTTCCAACTGGAAGCCCGCCTGCCACTGTAACAGGCTCCAGCCGATCCTCCCAGGATGGGCTGGAGTCTGTTTATCATGGAGCAGAGCCTCCCTTCCGTGACACTGGAAGTAGTAGCCGCACAACGGTTCCGTCGCCGGGCGAGGACTCAATCTCCAGCCTGCCGCCAGCAGCACGCGCCCGCTCCTCCATACTAAACAGCCCAACGCCGCGCGGCTGCTTCTTCAACTCGAAGCCGACCCCGCTGTCGCGAATGACGGCCTCAAGCAAGCCGTCTTTCTCCTGCAATGACACCGACACCTCGGAAACACCAGCGTATTTACCCGTATTGGTGAGCGCTTCCTGAACGATGCGATAAAGCGCCGTTTCGGCCGCCAGCTCTGGTCGCCCTGACAAGCCATAGTTGAACTGCACGCGAATGCCATAGTGCTTCTCAAAATTCTGGATGTAAGTGCGCAGCGCAGGCACGATACCGAGGTCATCCAGCACGGAGGGCCGCAGCTCCCAAGCCATGCCGCGAACCTCTTCCATCAGCTGAGATACTTCACTGAGCAGCCCTTCCAGTCGCGGATCGGCGCTGTCGGAGAGAATGCGATCGAGTGAGATTTTGAAGGAGAAAAGGCTCTGCCCAATGCCATCATGCAGCTCTCGTGAGAAGCGGCGGCGCTCCTCCTCCTGAATCTGCATCATACCGGCCATCGCCTGCTGCAGCTGCTCCTGCGTCTCCTTCAGCTCCGTCACCTCATGGCGAATCGCCAAGTATTGATAAGGATTACCCTCCCCGTTTACAAACGGTACAATAGTGGTGTCCACCCAGTAGAGACGCCCATTTTTCGCTCGGTTGCGCACTTCTCCTTTCCACACATTTCCCGATGAGATTGTTCGCCAAAGCTCCTTGAAAAACTCCGGTTGGTGATGATTGGACTTCACGATGCGATGCGTCCGCCCAGTCAGCTCTTCCCGGCTGTAGCCCGAAATCTCGCAAAACTTGTCGTTAACATACTGAATCCGTCCTGCGGCATCTGTCACCGCCACTATCGACGCCTCGTCCAGAGCAAACTTAACATCAACCAGCTGTTTGAGCGACTCTCGCAGCTGTTCCTTGAACAAAGGATCATCCATACGGTTACCGATTCCATCCAGCAGATGAGATGCATTGGCACCGAAAGCTCCCGAAGGAGCTGACTGTGAATCCGTTTGATGGTTCCACCCCTCCGAGTTACTCAAAATTCAGCAGCCCCTTTTTGGCCGCGTATTTCACCAGATCCGGCCTTGTTCTCAAGTCGAGCTTTTCCATCAGGTTACTCTTATGGGTTTCCACCGTCTTAACGCTGATGAACAACAGTTCGGCAATCTCCTTGTTTGCATAACCTTGAGCCACTTTGGCGAGAATCTCCTTTTCCCGTTCCGTAAGCGACTCGAAGCTTCCCCCATAATCTCCGCTGCGGACCTTCTCCAGGTAGTCGCTCATCAACCGCTTCGTAGCCGAAGGATACAGATAGGCATTGCCTTGAGCAACATGTTGGACTGCCTGTAACAACTCTTCGTAAGGGGAGTTTTTTAAAATATAACCCGATGCCCCGGCATGGATCGCTCGGAACAAATATTCCTCGTCGTCATGCATCGTCAGGATGAGTACGGCCGTATTCGGCAGCAGCTTTTTGAGTTCAGCTGTGGCAGTCAACCCGTCCTTGCCATGCGGCATACTGAGATCCATCAGCACGACATCCGGCTGCAGCTCCAGTGCTTTGACGATGGCCTCGTCTCCGTCAGCCGCTTCGCCCACCGCCGTTAGCCCGTTCCTTCCGTTCATAAGCTGGACCAAGCCAGAACGAACTACGGCATGATCATCGACCACAAGTACATGTATCAAGCCTCTGCCTCCCTGCTCGTGTTTCATTTCTTCTATTATAGCCGACCGCGCAGTTGGAACGTGATGTTGATCACTTAAAAATAAGGGAATTACCCCCAGATAGCTCAGGAGGTTCCCCGATAACAAGGCTTCGCCGCTAGAAGTACAATGAAGTCAGATGGAACAGAGGGAGTGAGCGGTCTTGGCAATGAGTAAGCCGGCGGAACGTTCGGCCTATAATGGCAGTCAGCACAGCGAAGCGAAGCGCGCGGGATTTTCCGCTTGTTTTACAGAAGAGCAATGGAAGAATATTGTGGAGCTTATGTTGGAGCGCCGCGTTGAAGCTGGCCACTTACTGTTCTCAGAAGGTGAAGCCGCCAACAAGCTGTATTGCGTCCTGTCGGGCAAGGTCAAGCTGCGGAAGTCGACGGAAGACGGAAAGCAGTTTGTTCTTTCGATTTTGCAGACTGGCGACTTAATCGGCAGCACTGAAGCGGGATCCGTGTACGGATTCAGTGCCGAAGTAGCCGAGGAGGCGCGGATTGGCGTTTTACTCTGGAAAGATGTAGAGCAACTGCTTCTGACAAGCGGAGAGCTGGCTGTACGCTGGATGAACGGCATGGCGCTGCAACAGCGAATTGCGGAATCCAAGTTTCGCGACCTGCTGTTATACGGTAAACCCGGTGCGCTCGCCAGCACATTGATTCGCCTTGCTAATAGCTACGGAGTTCTGCGCAGAGATGGTGTGGAAATCGGCCTGCGGCTAACAAACGCCGAGATGGCTGAGTTCATTGGCACAACCCGCGAAAGCGTCAATCGGATGCTCGCTTCCCTGAAGGATGAGGGGATTGTAGCCGTCCGCAGCGGCCTGATCACCATTCTGGATCAAGCCGCTCTGCGACGCATTTGCGGCTGTCCCGAATGTCCGGCTTGTCCGAAGGAAGTTTGCCGGATTTAAGATTTATGCGGGCAGCGTTATAGCTGCACGGTAAATTTGCCGCAAAAAGTAGCAGTTTGGTTAAGGCACAAATCTTCTTTTTATGAATGTTTAAGGCCTTCTGATGTTTAATGGCTGTTCGGCATGCTTCAGTTGAATGAGTCTCGTCAAAGGAAATAATGCAAATTTTATCCATTCAGCGCCTCGTTATTCTGGCTACGGTGTTGTTCAAGAGCTCAACGCTGACATACGGGTTGGAGATTCCCACATCTGCCCAACCGTAGCCCCCTGATGCGCAATTATCATACCTCAATCTAATCTGCAAGCTGCCGTAGCTTTTTCCTTCCCCCTCCCCGGTTGGATAAATGATTTCGTAGCTCAGACGCGCGTATCTTCCCAAAACGTTTTGCGGAAAACACCCATACGTTATAATTTGCGGCACAAATGCATCGTAAAAGGGAATGTAGGTTGTATTGACAGCTACGGAGGTCGAAGGTAGTGCATCGCTAGAATATCCCAAATATTTTATATCCAGAATATTTGTACTATTGTAAAGACGAAGATTTCTCTCATTATCCGCTGAAGCAATGCCGGAGTCGCCGGGTAAAGCCGGCTTGCCGAAAAAAGCACTTGTCACCAAAACGAGCAGAATAAATAAAATAAGCACAATGGCCGTACTGGTCTGATTCGCTCCTGAAGTGAAAGCCCGATCGTTTATGCCTTCCAAAATATTCACTTCTTTCATGGAGGATTTTTTTAACTCAATCCAAACGCTACACTCTGATCAGGAACAAAACCAGTGCCGAATCTATTGTTCTTCTGCCCGTCTCCGCACCAAGCGGAGTCGTGTTGACAGTGAGCGCATAGTAGCTTAGATCCCGGCTGCCAACCACATTACAAACGATGCGAAACACTAATTCTCCTACTCTAGCGCCTGCAGCGTTGCTCACATTGTAGCGAACGGTAGCCGTCGTTCCGTTGAGCACCCGGATATAGGTTCTTTCTCCGGGACCCATGCGAGCCGGCGAAAGCGCCGTTCCGTTTTCTACGGAAACAAGATCAAGAACGTTAACATACGTATCGTTAAAAACAAGGAAAACTCGCTCATCTGGAACGGCAGCAGATATATATTCGTCCTCGGCGGCGTTTCCCAATGTTCTGTCCTTGTTCAATACGCCCAACGAAATGAACAATAAAATAAACAATACCAACAGCAATGTTAAACCTCCTCTCAGAGCCTCTAATATTTCCGATAAATGTATGCCGTTCTAGTTCCATTATCTGTAAATGATGTTAGACCCGCAGTTAAAAACGAAACCGCGATCTCTGCCGCTCCGGTTTTTGTCCGCATCGTCAACGTAACAATATTTCCGTTTGTTGTAATGTAGCGGGCAAATGCGGCATAGGTCGAGCCGGCAGCATACTTTACTTCAAAGCCTTGGCCCTCTCCCGGGGGTATAGGCACATATTCGGGGCCCGGCGGCTCAAAGTCCCCATATAAATCGACAGGGGTAAGGATGAGATCACCCGTTAAATTATAAATGTTGAAATTTCGGGAAGCTGCAGTCGAAACTGAATCTTCGTTCGGCCCATTTCCCGCCCTGGATGGCGTACAGAAGATGCTGTTTACAATAACGACCAGAATAAACAAGACCAAAATAAAGCCCAGGTTCCATCCGGTGTTTCTGCCGCTGATCGTTGCCCGTTGGTTTATTTCATTCATTTCAACGCCTCCTCGCGCTAGTCGCTAGTTTCTGATCCGCACATACGTAGAGTAATTGTCTTCCCTGTAATAATTGATCGGTCCAGTTGTATACAACCTCATATAGGCTGTGCTGTCGCCCACCCCATTTGTATCCGCAATCATATCCACGATAAGATTTCCCGTTCTAGTTACGCCGGCATCCCGATATTCGTAACTGTAGTAAACAGTGGCGATAGACGTTTTATATAAACTTAATGAGATCTGGTATCCGTAGCTTCCGCCGGCATTAATGGTATGCGCAGGGGGTCTGCGTTCAAAATCCCCATATATGCCGATAGTTGTTAAGGTGAAGATGGACTCATTGTAAACGTGGAAAGCTCTTGATGCAGCGATGCCAACGGGAGCATCCTGCTGCGCATCTTCCGCTCGGGAGGCTTTATTCAAAAAGATGCTGCTGACGATAGCTGTCAGAATGAACAAGACCAAAAATATGCCGATGGAGTTATTACCGTTAAATGCATCTCGGGGTGTTGCGTTCATATCCATTCATTCCTCCTCATGCTTCTTTAAGGCACGTATACTCTTTTAATAAATAAGGATTGTACATTTTGAGAGTAAGACAGCCCCTCAACTGCCGTAACTGCTATTGATGCGTAGATACGACTACGTTCTCTCCTTTCTGTGGTCAACGTTATATCAATATATCTGCCATCAATTGTTATATAACGGACATAACCGTTCACCTTCTGATATTGACTGTCAGAGACAACGACCGAATAGGCATAACTTTGACCTGGATTAAGAACATGGATACGGGGAACTGGCGGTGCGAAGTCTCCGACAAGCAACGTCGTTTCCAAGCTTAGATTTTCCGTTTGATTATAAATAGTAAAACTTGAAGTAGCGGCTATTGTAACTGGGGGTAGATCGCCGTTCGGGGAACTTTGCAACACCGACGAGTCACTAAAGATACGGGTTACGATAGCGACCAAAATAAATAAAACTAATACGACACCTATCGTGCCTCCACTTCCGCTGATGGAAACACGTTCAGATATAACATCCATTCAAAAACCTCCCCCTCTATCATCCGGTCTAGCATTAAAATACATAATATAAAAAATGCGTATTGACTCTAAAATGACTGTGGTATAGCCCTGCTAGTAAAAATAGGGCTGTTGATATAATGATGCAAGGCACAAACAAAAACCCTGCTCCGGCTAACCGGAACAGGGTTTTTAACGATCTGCAACTATTAATATTTCATAAGCAGAGCAATGTTCTGCCAGCCAGCGCCGACCGTCCAGAACACCAGATACTCGCCCCGCTCGACTTTGCCGGCCTTCACAGCGTCATGCAGCGCCAAAATCGGGCTGTTGCTCGCCGTGTACCCGTATTTGTCGCCGACATAGTGGACTTTGTTCTCATCCAGGCCAAGCCGGTCAACAACGAGTTTGTTGTTGCCGATGGAGAATTGCGAGAACAAGAAATGTCCGACTTCCTCCGCTTTCACTCCATTACGCTCCATTACCTCCCGTACACAATCAACGGCGGAGTCCACGCATACCGAATCGTCGAACGGCGTGAACTGGACGTGGACATCCGTCGGCACCACTCCGTCGCGGTACATGTTGGACAGGCCCGTTCCCGGGAACAGGGAGTTGTCGATAACCATCGTATTGGTTTGGGACACGGAATCGATGAAGCCGCCTTCGCCTTCTTCAGCCTGCAGCAGTATAGCTGCCGCAGAGTCCGCGAAGTTGGAATGATACACCGGATTGTCGGTGCTATGCACGGAGAGATGCTCCGCTCCGACGACAAGCACTTTGCGGACGCGAGGATTCGCCATCATCGTGCGACTTGCCTGCTCCATGGCGACAAGTATGCCAGCGCAATTGGCGTTGATATCGTAACACATCGTTCCTTTTCCAGCTCCGAGGGCGGCGTGGATCTTCATCGATACGCTAGGAATCAAATATTCCGGCGTCTGCGACGTGAAGATGATCAGGTCCAGTTCCTCTGCGGACACGCCCGCAGACTGGAGCAGCTTGCGAGACGCCGCTACGGACATCGTAAACGTATTTTCATCCTGGTTGTCGATGATATACCGCTTCTCGCGTCCCAGCGCTTTCATCAGACCCGATACCGGTACGCCTGCCTCGGCAAAACGATTGATATAATACTCATTGTCCACCTCATTGGATGGATGGTACATCTCAATTCCGCGAATACGCACTGCTGTCATAATAGCGGATCTCCTCTCTTAATCGGTTTTTAAACCTCGTTGATTTCGCAGCTTTCCAGACCAACGGTGCGCGCAACGCGTCCAAGCTGCATTTTAAGAATCGGGTTCTTGGCCAGCGTCAGCACGACCTTATTGAATCCGTCTTGCTTGTACATTTGGAAGCAAGCTTCGAGAATTGGCAGAGCAGAAGGAGAGGATACGTTCAGCTCCGTGCAATCAATGTGGATCTCATACTCCGGAACCGTAATTTGAGCGATGCTTTCCTGATAAGCTTTTACCGATTCCATCCCGTCCTCTGGCGAAAACGTTCCTTCCACCTTTGCATGAAAAACCTTGCCCGTACGATCAATATTGATATTAAAAGAACCCATTATAATCCTCCTCGGTTAAAGTTATTGACTGACAAGCGCCTTCAGCCGATCCAGAATCGGCGCCGGCTCGCTACCGTCCGTTACGACCTCAATTACACACGGGCCAGCGAGATTACAGGTAAATTCCTGAATTCGGGCCATCTCGTCTATATTGTCAATCGTCATCGAACGCACACCTGCGGCTCCCATCATCGCTGCGATCGAAATCCGCTCCTGCTTATAATCCGGCAGTGTACGCTTGAATAGGAACTGCTGGCCCCGCTCCACATAAGAAAGCATGGCATTGTTGATGATGATGTAGATAACAGGAAGGCGGTACTCTTTAGCCGTTAAAATATCCATGCCGTTCATGAAAAAGCAGCCATCACCAGCCAGTACGGCAACCGGCTTGCCTGGCTCCGCAATAGCTAGACCCGCGGCTCCTGCAATCGCAGAGCCCATCGCTCCGTAATCGAGATTAATCTCGAAATCTCCTTCATGTGGAACGGACAGGTATTTTAGCGCAAAGTTCGTAAACTCACCAATATCGCAGGCATACCGTGTTTCTACCGGCAAAACATCGCTAAGTCCCTCAAGGAATAGACGCAGCGACAATCCCGTATGATTCCGCTCGTAAGCGTCATTGACGGGCCGCTCAACCTGCTGAGGCATTCTTTCCGGACCACAGTTATCTAGCAAATATGGCAGCACGTACCGCAAATCTCCGCATACAGGAGCATCCGTTTTAAACACTTTGCCAATCTCGGATGGATCCAGATCGACATGAATGACCGACCGTCCCTTAACGAGCACTTCATTGAAGTTGCATGTAGACGCTTCTCCAAGGCTTGTCCCGAGTACGAGCAGGCATTCAGGCTCGCTGCCGTTCACATAGCGTTGTGCCGCATCCGTACTGGAAAAGCCATAGTTGCCCAGATTAAGAGGATAATCGATGGATACAACTCCTTTGCCAGCTGGCGTCGTAATGATCGGCCATCCGAGCCTGGAGCTTAGCTCCTCAATAAGTGTCCCAAAGCCACGTCCTCCGCGGCCAACCATGATCAAGCCTTTGTCAGCTTTACGGATAAGAGCCGCTGCCCGCTCAAGCGCTTCCGGCTCGGGTTCAGCAGCAATTGGGGTATCTAACGCTGGCGGTGTCGGAAGCTCAAGCTGCGGCAAAATCGCACGTTGGATATCAATCGGGATGGACAGATATACTGGGCCGCATGGCGGCGTCAGCGCTGCACGCACTGCGCGGTCAAGCTCAGGCAGTACATCCTCCTCGCGGAGTACGGTGGCGCTGTACTTCGTCACGACTTTGACCATCTGTTCGCCATCCAGCTCTTGAATAGCTCCCTTACCCATCTGCCAGCGGTTGATCGCACCAGCGATGACAAGCATCGGCGCCTTCGCACGCTTGGCGTCGGCAATGCCATTCATCATATTGCTGACACCGACAGCTCCGGCTCCAGCGCATACGGATAGCTTGCCAGTCGTGCTGGAGTACCTTGCCGCCATGTAGGCGGAGCCAGCTTCATTTTTCGTGATGATCGGTTTAATGCCAACATCGATCAGTGAATCGTAGATTGGACTTATGATTCCAGCAGGGATTCCAAAAAGATGTTCAACACCTTGCGCTTTCAAATAACGAAGAATGGCCTCTGCTACGATCATATCCCCACTCCTTCTACTAATACTTCTCTCTAGAGCAAAGCCGCCAAACGTTCTCCCTCAGCTGCTTGCTCCGGCGTGAAAGCAAACCTACTACCGATGGATGCTGCTATGAGCAAACCTTCTACTTCTTCTCCACGGATAACCGGTACAATCATAAGACTATCGATGCCAAAGAAAAAGAACTCCTCATGTGATCTAGGGTCAGTGGCGACGTCATCAATGATGACCGTCTTACGCTCCTTCAATATGGACGTAAGAAGCGGATCTTCGCTGATATAAACTGGCTTCTCTCCATGGACCTGCTTCCAGCGCTCGATGCCGAGCTGGTCGGTTTCTGTCTTTAGCACCGGATTAAGCTTGCCGTTTGCGATTCGATGGCAGGCAATATCCTTTACTCCTGTAAAATTAGCTAATTGTGCCAGTATCTCATCTACATGCTGCATTTCCGTGTTCATTCCTATCCCCTATCCGCTGATGATGATGACGTCGACTCCTGCTTCAGCTTGAGAGCTTGCTCCTTAAGCGTGCGCGCAAGCTGAAGCGTCTGCTGAACAGACTGGAGCTGCTCCTCAACGCATAAAGCAATCTCCTTGGAGCTAGCCATCGACAGCTCAGTATTATCTGTCGTCTCGCGGACCGAGACAAGAATTTCCTCTGTTCCAGCATTCACCTGCTGAGTTACGCTGGAGATCTCCTGGACCTTTTCCGACACTTTTCCGGTTAAATCTACAATCTGGTGAAACGACTGTCCGGCTGCGTTGACATGCTGCACACCGTTTTCCAACTCTTCGTTGAATCGTTTCATACCCTCGACCGACTTTAAGGAATTGCTTCGTATATCCGCCGCCGTCTTGCCGATGCTGCGGGCTGAGACTGCGGACTGCTCGGCAAGCTTGCGAATCTCATCCGCTACGACCGAAAAACCTCGACCGTATTCCCCTGCGTGAGCGGCTTCAATGGCTGCATTGAGAGACAACAAGTTAATCTGGCTGGAAATTTCACCTACGACTAGTGCAATTCCCTCAATTTCCTCATTGAGCCGATTCATCGTACTCATCGCATCTGCCTGCGATAGCGCATGCGCCGCGACACGATTCATCTGCCCTACCGCCGTTTCGATTGTGCTAAGGCCGCTGACAGCTTTGTCCGCTACATCCGCTGTCTCTTGAGAGAGCGCGATGGAAAACTCCGCGATATGACCCATGCCTAGAGAAACCTCCTCCAGCATCGTCATATTCGCCTTCGCGCTTGAAGCAATTGCTTCGCTCCCATTAGAAACCTGCTGGATAGCCAAGCCGATCCCTTCCGCCAAGTCGTTGGTGAATTCCGCTTCCTTAACCAGCTTCGAGGAAGACTCAGCCATCTGCGACGATAGTACAAAAGCCTCTTTAAGCTTCAACTGCTCCGCTGATTCCTCAGCAGCCTTGCTCTCGGTCACGATGGAAGCTGTTTCGGCTGCAGTTTGATTCTTCCCTCGCAGCCCGCCAATCATCTCAGACCATTTTGACTTTGTGCTCAAGCTGTTCTCCTCCACAAATGCCACTGTGTTGTTCAAGCTGTATTCTTTCTAAAGCCCAGCTCTTCACTAGTAACCTCATCCCTCCTCGCTTTCGAAAAGCCCTAATTCGAATTATATCGGCTCAACTGGCAGTAAACTTCATTAAAATGGGATAAAATTGCACTTAAACTTACAAACTTCTACATTAAAAAACCTTGTTTCTATGAACCAGAAACAAGGTTTTTTTGTGGAAGCGGTTTCGTCAGGTTCTCACCCAAAAGCGAGTCGCCAAGCTGTATATGATACCCGTAATGATAAGTCCGGTAACTAACCCTACCCAGAAATCACTGAGCGGCTCGGCAAATTGATTGAAGAGCAGGCTGACAATCAGCAACAAGAGTATGGCAATTGGAACGAGCTTTTTCATGGTGAGTTCTCCCCTATTCTGTGCAATAGTTCTGAATGAATCTAAACTATTCGAATACGGGTCTAATTATATCTATAAATTGCTAGGAATGCATTAATTTTCTACTATCCTTTAGGGCTATTTAAGTTGCAGCTTAGAGATTTAACAGAGAAGTCCGCTGCGCGAACCAGTCCTTCTTCCGATCGCTCTTGTAGTCAGATTCCTTGATTCCTATCCCTTAAAAGGGGAGAATCCGCCTACAAAGGCGAACGCGTTGCTTCTACAAAAGGACTGGCTCGCTCCGCTTCTCCTCGTGCGTACATCTCTAGTACAACTTAAATAGAAAGGATCTCCGTTGTGCGATCGCATACGGAGCCGTCCATGGGGACGGCGTTGCCGTATTGCTTCTACAAAAGGACTGGCTCGCTCCGCTTCTCCTCGTGCGTACATCTCTAGTACAACTTATATAGAAAGGATCTCCGTTGTGCGATCGCATTTGGAGCCGTCCATGAATGAGGACGGCAATGCCGTATTGCTTCTACAGAAAGATCGGTTCGCTACACTGATTGACTAGCATCCAATTCAGCTAGTCTCTCAACCTATCAAGGCTTCTTCAAGCCGTCCTCAGAAGACAGCCATTCCATAACCGCTGCGCGCTCCAGAGCGTGGAGCTTCTCCACACGCCTGCGGAAATGCGGTTCGGTACTGAACTCCGCGCCGAGAAAAGCGGTCACATAAGCGGCAGCTAGAGTAGGTCCAACGATCTGTGCACCGATGCACAGAACATTGACATCATCATGCTCTACGCATTGCACTGCGCTATAACTATCATGGCCTACTGCTGCCCGAATGCCAGGGATCTTATTGGCGGCAATGGCTGCACCAACTCCTGTGCCGCATACCATAATGCCCCGAAAAGCCCGGCCCTCCCGCACAGCATCGCATACAAGCCTAGCCACATCCGGAAAATCCACTGGCTCTGGCGTATAACTCCCGAAGTCCATAATCTCGATGCCCCCTGCCTTCATCGCTTCTACGATATGGGCCTTGAGCGGATAACCGGCATGGTCACTTCCGATTGCTACGATCAATTACCTCACCACCTTTAGCTATAATTACCCGGAACGCTCATTTTCCCTACTTCCTCATTCTCATCCGATTAACTTAGTGGAGTTACTTTTTACTTTTTCCGCTTTCTTTTTCACTTTATTAGTGCAGCTACTTCCTCCGCATGAGCCAGCGCTTTGGAACGCTCGTTCAGCACTCCTTCATAAATAACCTGAGACATCTCGCTGAGCGAGCGACGCGAAACCGTATACGGATTCGTCGTCATGGCATCGTCCACCGTCTCGATCCACTCTTTGCGCAGCGTGGATGAACCGCGCAGAGCGCCGCCAAGTCCGGAAGCAACAGCGGCCAGGCAATCCGTATCGCGGCCAAAATTTACTGCACCGATAACGAGCTGCTCGGGATCACCTTTTGCAACATAGAACAGACATAACGCTTTCGTAATAATTTCATTGCCCATACTGAAGCAATAAGGCGTACCAACCCCGTTATAGTGTTCATAGAACCAAGGCAGCAGCTCTTCAATGCTTGACTTGTTTTTGGAAGCTTCAAGCGCTCTTTCCAGCTCATTGCGAACCGGCTGGGAAACATAGCGCATCGCCGCATCTACCACCGAATCGATCGTAGCTGTTGGGCGCATCGCCTCGGCAATGCCAGCCGACGTAACCGTTGACCAGTCCAAGCCATAAGCATGAAGCGGCTGGTACAAACGGCCGACATCCCATGTATCGAGATAAGCCTGATACGGATTGCATGCATTGATTAGGCCGATCGGATGACATGATCTTGCAAAGGACACGATTCCCATATAATCGGAATAATTGCCGACATAACCCGCTGGAAGGCCTGAAGCAGCCAGCTTATATAAAATTTCATCACAAGGCTCCATCTGCACGTTGAAGTTGTCCGGATTGATGTCCCGCAGCCATACCTGCTTCAAATCCTCTGCCGTAATTCTTCCGTTTTTGTCATGGATCGCAGATACCATAAGGCGCTGGCGTTCAATGCCGTCCTCCGTCGTGCCCGGCTTGCGTTGATAGGCCTTGTAATGGCAGTAACCTTCAAGTTTATCCAACACCCCGTACTTCTCCTTGATGCGGTCGGGATCCCAGGTTTCTACCATCGCTCCCATAGATGAGCCAATATTGGAAGCGGCAATGGAGCCGAAAATTTTGTCATACAGCTGCGTGTCCTTCATTTCTACCGTTGTCATTATTGATTCCCTCCACTTGTCTTTGTATAAAACAGGGTGAATCCAAACGCATCCAGCTTCACTTCAAGACCACCGTCGCCGCTCTGAACCGTCTCGCCACTAGCAATATTAACGAAGCATAGCCCCTCGGGCGCTTCTACGCGGATTACCGCTTCTCCAGGAGCATTATGGAAAAAGGCCCAGACTGCCTCTCCCGGCATTTCCCGGGCGAATCCGTACACTGCTTGTGGATCGTCAGCAAACAGCTTGCGATACTCCCCTTCCACCAAAGGAGCATATTCTCGTCTCCATCTCGTGCAGCTCCGATACAGCTCCAGCATTTCACGGTTTTGCCGTTCCGGCTCCCACACCATGCAATGCCGCGCTTGAACAAAGTCACCTCCCTTCATGGCCACCTCATCCCCGTAATAAATCATTGGAATACCGGGATAGGCGAACATAAAAGCAGTAGCCAGCTTGACCCGCTCAGCCGAATCATCGCATAGATCGAGAATTCGCGGGACGTCATGACTGCCGATCAGATTGAACATAACGAGATTCGTTTGGGCCTGATAGCGAATTCGAGCGGAGAACAGCTTTTCGTCAAACTGACTGACGCCGATTTTCCCATAGGCAAAAAAGTCCAGCACGGCGGAGCGAAACCTATAATTCGTAATGGAATCAAATTGGTCGCCTTGCAACCAAGTGGTTCCGTCTAGCCAGACTTCACCGAGGATGAACGCCTCGGAATTAATGCCGCGCACAACTTGGCGGAATTCCCGCCAAAAAGCGTGATCGATCTCATTGGCGACATCAAGCCGCCAGCCGTCAATGCCTTTGCGTGTCCAGTAGGCCGCAACGTTAAGCAAATACCGGCGAACATCGGGATGCTCGTGACGCAGCTTAGGCATCCGGGCCGTAAAGGAGAATGTGTCGTAGCTCTGTTTAGGCTCCTCCACTTCGAGCGGCCACTCTCGGATGTAGAACCAGTCGTAATAAGCGGAGCGGGGGCCATATTCAATCACGCTGCGGAACGGCTCGAACAGCAGTCCGGCGTGGTTGAACACAGCATCCAGAACGACACGGATTCCCCGCTCGTGGCAAGCGCCAAGCAGCCGATCAAACGCTGGATTGCCGCCGAATTGCGGATCGATCTGATAATAATCGGCCGTATCATATTTAAACGTCGAGGGCGCCAGGAAGATCGGGTTCAAATAAAGAGCATTGATGCCGAGATCCGTTAAGTAATCCAGCTTTTCTATAATGCCGTTCAAATCTCCGCCGAAAAAAGTCGTCATCGTAGGCGGCTCTCCCCATGGCAGAACACCGGACGGATCATTCTCTTTGTCGCCGTTGAAGAAGCGGTCTACGCCGATCTGATAGAATATCGCCTCCTGGAACCATTCCGGGTGGCGGATGACATCCGCCTCTGCAATATAGGGGAATTCAAACCAGCTCATCTCCGGTCTGACTTCGGTCAGACCTTCCTCGCTGAACCAATTTTCACCCGATCCATGGAACAGCCGGAAAAGATACTTGGGACGCCTCGATTCAATCGTCAGGTCTGCGAACCAATAATCAAAAAGCTTATCGTTGCCTGCCAGGCGCAAATCGTATGAAACGGCAGGAGGCGTAAACCGCTCATGCGCGTAACGGTCTGTCAGCAGTATTTTCCCGCTTTTTAATTCGGTACGGCGGACTCGGATGGTAACTCGGATCGTTGTTGAATCAAGGGCATAACAATATTCATCCTTGGGTACATGGTAGATCGCTTCTTGCGTCAACATTTCAATTTCATCCTTTCACGCCAGTAAACACGATGCCTTGGATAAAGTATTTCTGGGCAATGACAAATAGTATGAGGATAGGCAGCATCGAGGTCGCACTAGCGGCCATTAGCAAATTCCAGTCAATGTTGAATTCCTGCTGAAACGCCCGGAGGCCGAGCGTGATCGTCCATAACTTTGTATCGTTGAGATAGATCAGCGGATGCAGGAAATCATTCCAGCTGTACCGGAAAGTATTAATCGCGACGATGCCGATAACAGGCTTAGATAGCGGCAATATAATTCGCCAGTAAATGCCGAACAAACTCGCTCCGTCTACGGTAGCCGCCTCATCCAGATCTTTGGGCAGGCTGTGGAAAAATTGGCGGAACAGAAACACATTGAACGCGCCGGCAAAAAAATGAGGCAGAATGAGTGGAGTAAATGTGTCCACCCAGCCGATTTTGCTGAAGATGACAAAGGTCGGAATCATCCTCACGATTTCTGGAAGCATCAGCGTGCTCATAATCAAAGCGAACACGAGATTGCTTCCACGCCAGCGCAGCCGAGCGAGCGAATAACCTACAATGGACGAGGAAAACACCTGACCGAGCACCGCCAGTCCCGTAATGAAAAAAGTGTTGCCGTAATACAGGATGAACGGGCGCATAGACAATGCTTCCACATAATTGCTGAACTTGACCGGTTTCGGAACCCACTCTATCGGCCATGCGAATACTTGGCTCGGTATTTTCAAAGAGGTGCTGAGCATCCAGATAAAAGGGACCAAGATGACCAGCCCGCCAGCGGTCAGTAATACATATAAAAAACTGTTCATGATCTTCCCACTTTTACGAACGCTTGATGTCTTGCGGTGTGCATAAGCGGACAAAATTGCTCACCTCATCTCAACTGTAAAATACTTTTTTCTCGCCGAATCGGAAGACGATAAAAGTCAGCAGACCGATATACAGGAACAGCAGCCAGGATAACGCGCTCGCGTAAGCCATTCGATATTCCTGGAATGACGTGTAGAAAATATGGAGCATGAAAAAGTACGTCGAGCGCGCCGGACCGCCATTGGTCATGATATAAGCTTGATTGAACACCTGCAGCGCACCGATAATGCCCATCACAAGGTTGAAAAAGATAACCGGAGACAGCATCGGCAGCGTAATGCGCATGAAGGTCGTGAATCGATTGGAGCCGTCCACCGTGGCCGCCTCGTACAGCTCGGTCGGGATGCCTTGCAAGCCCGCCAAATAAATGAGCATGCCGCCGCCGACTCCCCAGAGGCTCATAATAACGAAGGACGGGAGCGCCCATTCCATGCTGCCGAGCCAGTTCGGGCCGGTTATGCTGAACCATTTTAAAACCGAATTGAACAGCCCAAAGCTCGGGTCGAACACCAGAATCCACAGAAATATCGTGGCGATCTCCGGCAATACCGAAGGGAAGTAATATACCGTGCGAAAAAGTGCGATGCCCTTCAGCTTTTGATTCAAGATCATCGCCAGCAGCAAGCCGAACACAAGCGTGAGCGGTACACTGAAAAAAGCGTAAAGCGTCGTGATCTTGATCGAATGCCAGACCAGCTCGTCTTCAAACAGCATTTGTTTGTAATGCTGAAGTCCGACAAAGCTTGGCTTATTGAAAAAATCATAATCTGTAAAACTCATTCCCAGGGAAAAGGTCATCGCCCCGAGCGTCAGGAACAGAAAGCCGATAATCCAGGGCGAGGCCATCAGCCAACCCGTCAACTCTTCACGTCTGGCACGCCTTGAGCGCTTCATCCAACACCACTCCTTGCGTCGCTTATTTGCCGGCTTCGACGTCTTTAATCAGTTCGTTCAATTCCTCGTTTGCCTTTTCCATAATTTTTGGCACATCGGAGTTTTTGCTCGCTAACACTTCTTCCATTTTTGCACCGAAGGTTGTTTCGCTACGCGGCATAGCTGGATATTGCGTCGGACGGGACACGCCAAGCTCCGCTGTCTTGAACACGGTGTCGCGTGTTTCCGCATCGAGATGAGTGAACGCATACTTCTGCGCAATGTCCTTTTTACTTGGGAATTCCCCATTTTCCGCGAGCACCTTCTGACCGTCATCGCTCATCCACCAATTGATGAAGTCCCAAGCGGCGTCTTTGTTTTTAGACTTGGAGTACATGCCCCATGCATTGGAAATTATGATTGGATAAGAGCCGTTTTCACCATGAGGCGGCATCGCAACTCCCCAGTTGAACGCCCATTTGGAAGGTTTTTTCTCCGTTCCGGCAATATCCCAAGAGCCCGACCAGTTCATCGCCAAGTTACCCGATTCAAACGCTACTCCGCCCGCTTGTGACGCCGATTGCGCCGTTGGTGCAGGAGCTGTTTTATCCGTGTACACCATATCCTTGAGGAACTGCATCGCCTTCACGCTTCCCGGACTCGTGACGAGAGCCTGTTTCCCATCCTCGGAGAAATATTGACCGCCCATTGCATAGGACCATGCTAGAAAATGAGTGCCAACCCACGGGCGAAGATTGTAGCCAAATTGATTTTTCTTGGCGTCTGTCAGCTTGATCGCAGTCTCTTTAAACTGGTCAATCGTCCAGTCATTCGTCGGATAAGGCAGCTTCGCAGCGTCGAACAAATCTTTGTTGTAATAAATGAAATAAGTCATATTCAGAATGGGCAGCCCGTGCAGCTTGCCTTGGTATTTGTGATCCGAGAGGCTTTTAACGTAATAGTCCCTTTCGAGATTGATATCCGACTTTTCCATGTAGGGGCCGAGATCTTCAAGAAGTCCTTTGGATGAAAAAGATAAATTGCGAGTTGAATCGGTAAACAATACATCAAGCGGCTGTTTTCCTGCGGCCATGGACGTAATTTTCTGATCAATCTCTGAAGTCGGGGCGTTCACGGCGTTAACCGTAATGTCGGGATATTTCTTATTAAAAGCGGATACGATGTCTTTCCAGGAATCGCTTTCTGGATCGAACTTCCAAGACAGTACGGTAATTTCCGTCCCTCCATTGGTTTTTTCCGGCTTAGCGGCATTGCCAGAGCATCCGGCGCTGACGAGCAAAGCAGCGAGCATAACCGTTCCGAGCTTTAATCCTTTTCCCAAGTGAAATCCCTCCCGAAATTAGGCTAACCGTCGTCGTTAGAATGAAGAGAGCTAAACAGAGAAAGCAGCTAGCAGGAAATCCCCCCTCTCAATGATTATACAGCGCTTACATTTAACCGGTTTCATACTGAATTCAAGTAAATACATACGGTAATACCTAATATGATTACTGAAAACTTTAATATAGAATAAAATTATTGGGAACGGTTGCATAAAAGGGTTTAAAAAAATGCGACTTGCTTATCGCATTTTCTTCGTGCTGCCTCGCAGAACAATTTCAGGTTTGCGAACGATTGGGGACGGATACGGCACTTCACCGCTCACCCGTTGCAACAACAATTCCATGGCTGTTTTGCCAAGCCATTCCACGCTCTGGCTGACTGTTGTCAGGCTAGGTCTAGTGTTGCGGAAAAACTGGGCGTCGCCAAAGGATACAATCGATATCTCTTCCGGAACCGCGATGCCTTCGTCAATGAGCAGGTTCAGGCAAGTCGTGGAGGTAACCTCGTTGGACAGAATGAGTCCACTCGGTCCCTCTTTGGCCAGATAACTTTTCATAAAATGATAACCGCTCTCTATATCGGTCGGCACTTTCACAATGAGATGTTCCGCAAATGGCATGCCGGCTTCATGGAGTGCACGCTTGAAACCTGCAACCCGCTCGATGTTATGGGACAACAAACTCCCTTTCACTTCTCCGACCATAAACCGGATTTCGCTGTGGCCAAGCTCGATAAGATGTTTCCCGGCAATATAACCGCCTTCTTCATTATCCGTGCTGACATAGCTATGTTCGGCTGCAGGATCATGCTTACCAATGAAAACATACGGAACCTTCAGCTTATCAAGATCCGAACCGAGCTTCGGATTGGAAGGACCTCCTAAAATCAAAAAACCATCAACGGTATGACGCTGGATAATTTCCTTATACGATGTGATGTCCTGCCCGCTCAAGCTAAGCAACAGAATATTGTAGCCTTCGCGATTGGCAACGGTTGTAATCCCCTTCAGCACGGTTGGGAAAAAAGGATTCGAAACGACGTCGCTAATTTGCTGCTCGGAAACGACAAAACCGATGACATTCGTCTTGCCAAGTGCAAGCGATCTCGCAGTACGGTTTGGCGTGTAACCAAGCTCTTCAATCGCCTTCCATACCCGCTGCTTGGTCTTAGCGTTGACCAAAGGCGAATCGTTGACGACTCGGGAAACCGTCGACTTGGTTACATTGGCGAGCTGAGCTACATCGAGAATCGTAACCTTTTTGGACTTCATGAAATTCCCTCCTGCATATCCCGATGATGCCATTATAAGGGACGATGCCGATGATTGCAACCGTTCCCATAAAACAAATGGAGTAGAAAACGACTTAAACAGAAGTGGGGCGTTCCCTCGTCATTTCGTCGTGTTATTATGAGCGCAACATCTTATTTGAGACGAACTAGAGGAAAGAGCGAGGAAGCGGAGAGAGTGAATGGAGGGATAATTTTATGACAATCTATGAAAAGCCAGCCTTAGAGATCGCAGATGTGAGGGCGGTATTGAACTCTCATATGGGGTCCGACGTGGCTGCCCTAACACGCCTGGAAGGCGGGAATATGGATGGTGTATTTTCATTTATCCATGAAGGAAAAGACGGCGTCATTAAGTTCAGCCGTATGCAAAATGCTTACGAAACGGATCGTTTTGTCATGCAGCTTTTGACCCAGCAAGGCGTCTCTTTTCCGCAATGTATTGGGCAGGGCAACGCTGGAACGATGGAATATTTGATTATGAACCGCATCCCTGGCCGCAATTTGATCGAATGCACCGATGAGCAGAAAGAAAGTCAGCTTCCGGAGCTTATCGAAAAAGTGGTGTTGATGAACAACGTGCATCTCGGAACTACAAGCGGTTATGGATCGATAAAACCGGATGGAAACGGCAGCTACTCCTCTTGGAACGAATACATCCTATCCTTTTTCGCTGAGGATCAGACGGGAAACTTCTGGGAGGGGTGGTATGATCTATTCGACACAACTTGCCTGCAAAGGGATGTATTTGAGGAATGTTATGCACGGTTACTGGCCTATTCCTCTTATAATGAACCGCATCGGCATTTTATCCACGGCGACTTCCATCCTTGGAACATCCTTTCGGACGGACACAAAATTACAGGGTTTATCGATGGAAACTTCGCTTACGGAGATTTCCTGATCGATCTTGCCACACTAACAGATACACTTGGAACGCTGGACGTTGTTGAAGCTTATAAGGAGTATAACGATAAAGCGGGAATTATTATTTCCAACTTCAAGGAGCGGCTAATTGGAGCTCGTTATTTCAAAGGGCTTGATGGCCTTCGCTTTTTTGCCAAAATGGGCTGGAATGACGCTTATACCGAGCTTCGCGATTCCCTTCTGAAGCTTACCGATTAACAACAAACAGCCAGCATCCGATAAGCGATGCTGGCTGTTCCTTTATTCGCGGTGAATGAGCTTTTTGGTGCTGTCACGGACGACCAGTTCGGGCTCGATAACCGTAATTCGCTTCACTTTTTCCTTCATAATCAGCTTGTGGAGAACATCAACCGCATTTCTGCCCAGCTGGTCCATATGCAGCTTCACCGATGTCAGCTCCGGATAAATAGCCGAGGCGAGCGGAATATCGTCAAAACCTACGATGGACATATCATCGGGGATGAATACGCCAGCCTTAATCGCTGCTTTTATCGCCCCAACCGCTGTAAAATCATTAACACAAAGCACGGCTGTTGGACGAGGACGCGAGGAGTCCTGAAGAATTTCCTTCATTAAACGTTCGCCAGCGGCCATCGTGAAATCCCCGTACAAGATGCGTTCTTTGACCACCGTAAGTCCATTCTGATTCATAACTCGCTTAAAAGCTCTGAGTTTCTGCGCATTCGTTGACGTATAATCATGACCGCCGATAAAAGCGATGTCTCTATGGCCCTGTTCGACTAAATACTGCGTGGCCATCGCTGCGCCTTTACTCTCATCGGCTGCAACACGATGCAGCTCCGTTCCCGGCAAATTACCGTTGACGAGTACCATAGGAATTCTGGCTGCTGTTTCTACAACCTCTTCAACCAGTTCAGGCGGGCATTTGGCCAGGTTGATGCGGCCTCCCATAAAAATGATGCCATCAACCTGCTTTTTGCGCAGTATATCCAGGTACTGCGATTCACGATCATAATCGCCGAGTGTATCACACAAGAAAAAGGTAAAACCCTTGTCTCGTGCCGCGGAATCGATCCCGCCGAACACCTCAGGGAAAAAAGGATTGGTAATATCCGGGACGATAACACCAATCGTTCCCGTTTCCTTTTTGAGCAAGCTGCGAGCCAGCGCATTCGGCTGGAATTGATGCTGCTTGATTAACTTCATAATTTTGGAGCGCGTGCTCGCTTTAACAGGCGCTGTATTATTTAGTACTCGCGAAACCGTAGCAACGGAAACCCCTGCCTCGCTGGCGATATCATAAATTGTCACTTGTTTCATCGCTGAAAACACCCGACCTCACAAATTCCATTTCATTAAAGCATACCAAATGCAGCTTCTAATTTATACGGTCTCATTTACTTTCTTCTGTTCCATGTAGTACAAGCCCCAATCCTGCAGCTTAATTAATACAGGAAGAATACTGCTTCCAAGCTCGGATAGGGAATATTCCACTTTAGGCGGGATCTCATGATATATCTTTCGATTGATAAGCCCGTCAACCTCCAGCTCACGAAGCTGCAAAGTCAACATCCTCTGGGTAATCTCCGGGAAAATCCTTCTGAGCTCATTGAACCGCTTAGGCCCGTGGTACGCCAATTGATTTAAAATAACAATTTTCCACTTCCCGCCAATCAGCTTCACGGCTACCTCAACCGGGCATTCCGTTATCGATTCATGCACTCTGATTCATCTCCTGTCCAGTATAAAAAATGATCCTACATATAAAAAATGTGCGTACTTATGTAATCACGATCTATCTACTATTATGTTTATAGCATAGGAAATCAATCCGAGACAACTTGCCATACATTTATATAAAAGAGAGGAAGTTCATCATGACAAAAAAACAGGTTCTAGTTTATGGAGCATCAGGCGTTCAAGGCGGAGCTGTAGCACAAAAATTAATCGAGGGCGGATATGAAGTTCACGCTCTTGCTCGTTCAAATGAAAAAGCGGAACAACTCCGCTCCGCCGGCATTAATCCGGTCATCGGAGACCTGGACAATGTCCAAAGTCTCGCCAAAGCCCATGAAGCGGCAACGATCGTTTATTTGCAGCTTCCGGTATTGTTTAATTCCACTGCGGTTAGCCGCTTTATCCAGCATGCCGTAGATGCTGCAAAAGCAGCTCAAATCGAACTTCTCGTCGTAAACACCAATGTGTTTGTTCCTGAGCAAGCAACTGAAACAGCAGCTCTTGAACTAAAAAGACAATTAAAGGACGCTGTTGTACAAAGCGGCCTCCCTTATATTTTCCTGCAGCCGACACTGTACTTGGAAAACCTGTGCCTGCCGGGCATCCTGCAGGGGAATGTACTTGCCTACCCTGTTCCAGCGCAAATGCCTATCTCTTGGATCAGCATTGAAGATGCTGCAAAATATGCTGTTTACGCGATTGAGCACCCTGAGCTTGCTGGCCAAACCGTGCAAGTCCATGCTCCTGATGCTGTAACTGGTGATCAACTCGCCGAGCTGTTCAGTGAAGCGCTTGGCCGTCCTGTTAATTTCCACTCCCTGGCCACCACTGATTTTGAAGCGGCGCTTACACCATTCCTCGGAGCAGAAACGAGTGCCGGACTGGCTGGTTTGTATACTTGGATCGGAAATAACGGTCAGCTGATGCCACAACCGGGAAGTTCAGCGACAACGATCTCGGATCATGTGAGCGGAACGCCAACAAAGGAATGGGTCAAACAAGCGGTTCAGAACGGAATTTTTAAATAAGATATCCGCCTTCAAAGACAAAAACCTTGTTCCCATTAGGAACAAGGTTTTTTGTCAAATCATGCGTTCCGGCCGCCCTTGACGGACGTTGTCGCACGCAAGCGCATAAATTAGATTTTCACAAAGCGCACAGCATCAGCAATCGTATACCCGTAAGCCGAAGCTAGCAGCTTCACGGAATTGGCCGTGGAGGAAGCCGTTAGGACATAAGTGCCAAGCTCAACCCATTGGCCGCCGTTTACGGTCTGATTGACCGTTTTAGACGAATCCAGCACTCCACCGTATTTGATTTCCAGCGGCGCTGCCGTTGGACGATTGGATGTTGCGGTCCATTTCATATACACCTTATAAGTACCGGCTTCGGCAATGTTCGGCGTCCACACAGCCCATTTATCAGCATTAGCCGCTTCCGCGCCGTCATGTAAATAGTTTGTGCCTTGGTAGCCTTGATCATACGTGCTCGCTGTCCATGCACCTGTCGTCGAGAAGCCTGGATCGCCGTTGTCAACGACAACAACTACTGGCACGCCAGCCACTCTGACCCCGTCGATCGTTGCCACTTGGCTGTAGGTCCGGATGCCGGCTTTTCCAGCCGTCAAGCTGGTGTCCGTCACCGAAATTTTCTCTTCTCCGTTAAGATACCCCTTGATAGTGCTGCCGTTCATAGACAGCCTCAGCTTGTACGTCGTATTAAGGGATACCGTTTGCGGCAAATTAGCAAGTAATGTGAACGTCCCATTCACCTTTTTGAGCAGTTGCAGCTTGCTCTCACCCGAATTCAAGCGCAAATAGTAGTAATTGTTGTTGTCCTTGTAGCGCCCCAGAATTCCCGTCGCCGCCGTGTTAGAGGTCGATTTGAGATTAACGTCCGCGAGTATGTCGTAGTTCGTCCAAGCCGTATCTCCCCTTGTCGTAACTGCCTCGTTAGCCGTATTAGCCGATTGTTTGTACACATTGGTGCCGTCGGCAACAACCGACCAGCTTCCACTTCCCGCTGTCCAGCCCTGCGCGTCGCCGTCTTCAAAGTTATCCGTCATGAGCGTTTGCAGGCCCGGCGTTGGATCAACAGGAGACGCTTCGATGCCCGTTACGCCCGTAACGACAAATGTACTGACCGCCTTGGCCGGGACGGTGCTTGTGAAGCTTTTGCCCGACAGATTCAGACCCGTAATTGCCGCGAGGTTTTCGCCCCCGGTCGTTGTACAGTATCCGTTAAGAGAGCCGGACACATTCGTGAATTGCGACAGATCATACGTTATCGTATTTGCGGCATCGTTGCTATTTATCGTTACAATAACAAGCTCACCGTTTTCACTGTCATACGCAGCTACTGAGTTATCATCGACGATGTCGATAATCCGGTAGCCAGGACGAATGAATTTGCTCCATTGAGCTAACATGTAATATTTCTTGTTAATCGTATAAGTGCCCAAATTTGCGTTTGGATCGTTTAACTGAGTGCCGATCGCGCCCCAGCCGTTGCCCGTATTCTCAACTACTTGCCAGTTGACCCAAGCGCTGCTTTTCATTTCCTTGATATCCTTCAAAATGTTTCTAGACATCGTCAAGCCGTCCCAAACTCCGTCGCCATGCTCAGAGTTCCAGATCCGCTTTCCGCCTGCGGCGACATTAAGCCCGGTGCGATCGCTTCCCTCATAGGAGTGAGTATTAAACTGCACAACCTTGTCTTTGGTTGCCTGAGAATAGCTATTGATCGTATCGCGAGCAACATCAATATTCGTCTCCTCCGGTGCGCTTATGCCGGTGGTCAATCCCTTTGCGGCCAATTCATTGTACAGTTCCCCAATCATGATCCCCTGGTTAGGCGGCAGCATCCGATTGCCTTCCTGGCGATTGTCGAAATACCAGTATCCTGCGCTCGGTTCATTAAACGCCGATAACGTCCGGAAGTCCGTCCCCCAATTGTCGCGGAACTGCTTGACGACTGTCGTTAAATAGTCCGCAAAATCGTCGTACATATCCTCCTTCAAGTTCTCCGTTCCGTTTTTGTTGCCGGTGACGCTTCCGCTTTTCGTCATCCACCACGGTGGGGAGTTAGCGAATGCCTCGGCAATGAATTCGTTCTGGTCGATTCGGGACTTGGCCGCATCCAGTACCCATCGCTGGTTGGCATCCTGGGTCCAATCATAAGGCGCGTTCGCGGAAGCTTTATATCCCGGAATTTGTGCACGCAGATCCATCGGTGTTTCGAGTCCTATTGAAGCGGGATCCGGGTTTTCGCCGCCGCCGATATTATAACGAACGATATTGAGATCGAGCCCCTCGTCACTGAATAAAAGGTCGGCATACTCGTCTCTTGAGTACACATCGCCGCCTACACGATTGGCCCACCAGGCAAGCGAAGTGCCCCAGCCTTCCCATGTCTGGTTTTGGACAGAGGGATTCACCACAGCCGTATAGACAGCTGCATAAGCCCGGTTGTCCTGTACAACTCCCAATCCGGTCCACAAGATGGCGCCGGCTGTCACAGCGCTGAACATTTTTACTCCGGTTCGTTTCATTACTCTATTCCTCCTCTTGTTTTTGTATCGAATTCAAGCGATTCATCGAGCGTTGACTTCGCTGACGGTGTGCTTCGCTAACATTCTGTTTCCCTCACACTCTCCTTTTAGAACTACCCTTTTATGTAACCGATTTCATTTTGCCGTTTAAACAATAAAAAACCAATTACATTCTCTCCCATGGACCACTAATGTAATCGGTTTCATTAATTGCATAATATTCCATCTTCATTCAACTGTCAATTACATTACAAAAGACAAATTTGTTCTATTAATGCGATAAATCCGTTCCTATTAGCGCCGAATTCCCGATGTTATGCTTTGATTACGGTACGCTCACCACAACAAAGAGAAAGAGGTGACAACATTTATGGCCCTTCCACCCGCATTAAAGGCAAGCCGGACAGGTATCCAGCCGGGAAAAAAATCCACTTCCTTATGGAAAAACCTATGGAGCATGCGCTCCTTGTACTCCATGCTTTTGCCCGGAATCATCTACTATGTCGTGTACAAATACGTCCCTATGTACGGCGTATTAATCGCCTTCAAGGATTACGATCTTTTGTCCGGCATTGTCAACAGCCCATGGGCCGATCCTTGGTATAAACACTTCCAATTTTTCTTTGAATCGCCTTATTTCAACCAATTGTTAACAAACACGTTTTTAATCAGCTTTTACAAAACCGTCTGGGGTACAGTGCTGGCTATCTTTGTCGCCGTGCTTATCCACGAGGGTCGCATTCCATGGCTGAACCGCATCGTGCAAACGCTCAGCTACATGCCTCACTTTCTCTCGTATGTCATTATTTACGGAATTGCAATCGCTTTCTTCTCGGAAACATCCGGTTTAATCAACCGCTGGATCGTAGAAAACGGCGGCAGCTCCATTCCTTTCCTCTCCTCTGAGTCGTATTTCCGTAGCGTCCTTGTCGGAACCGACGTATGGAAAGATCTCGGCTGGGGAGCCATCGTGTATTTGGCCGCTATGTCCAGCATCGATTCAACGTTATATGAGGCCGCACGCATCGATGGCGCCGGCAGGCTGCGCCGCATCTGGCATATCACTTTGCCCGGCATTCGCAGCGTCATCATCTTGTTGCTCGTACTCAAAATCGGTTCCGTCCTGGATGCCGGCTTCGAGCAAATCTATATTATGTACAATGTACAAGTTTATCCGGTAGCGGACATTATTGATACTTGGGTATATCGTGTAGGCTTGGAGCAGCTTAACTTCAGTCTCGCCACCGCTGTCGGGCTGTTCAAATCCGTCATTGGTCTCATCCTCGTTTATTTATCCAACAAGCTGGCTAGAAAGTGGGGCGGTAATCTATGGTAAGCCGCGGCTCGGAGCGCTATTTTGATATATTCATCTATGTCCTGCTGCTGCTGCTGGCGTTCATCTGCGTCTTCCCGCTGCTGTTCGTGCTGTCGGTGTCGCTAACACCTTACAGCGAAGTGCTTCGCAACGGCGGCTTCATCCTCATTCCGAAAAGCATCACCTTTGAAGCTTATAAAATCTTATTCGGGATGGAAGAGATTCCACGTGCCTTTTTGGTCACGATATTTGTTACTGTTATGTCCACTGCGCTCAACCTGATTTTGACGATTCCGCTGGCATTCGCTCTAAGCCGTAAACATCTTATTGGACGTGGATTTTTCATCTTCATGATCGTGTTTACGATGATGTTCGGCGGCGGGCTGATTCCAACCTATCTCGTCGTCCAGTGGACAGGACTGCTGAATACGGTTTGGGCGATGATCATACCTGGCGCGATTTCCACCTGGAATGTGCTCATCGTCAAAACCTTTTTCGAAAATCTGCCGGAGGAATTATTCGAATCGGCGCGCATCGACGGAGCCGGAGAATTCAAGGTGCTTTCCAGCATCGCCCTTCCCCTGTCCATTCCGGTCATGGTGACTATCGGGTTATTCTGCGTCGTAGCAAGCTGGAATACGTTTTTCTCGGCGGTCTTCTACATTACTGACAACGACTTGAACCCGCTGCAAGTCATTGTCCGCAGACTGCTGGTATCCACCAGCGAGCTAGATACGAGCAATTCCGATATTACACTGCCGACAACGACCCTGCAGATGGCTTCCGTCGTCATCGCCAGCCTTCCAGTTATCGTTGTATATCCTTTTGTACAAAAGCATTTGACTAAAGGCATGTTAGTTGGAGCGTTGAAAGGTTAACGCTATTTCCTTCGGGCTTTCGTTTCACCAAATAGATCAACCTATTGAGAGGGGCATCATCCATGAAAAAGAAACGGAAAGTAGCATTCGCCATGCTTAACCTCCTTACTGCCACAGCCGTAATAGCCGGCTGCAGTTCTGGATCCAACTCCGGAGCTCAAAACGAATCTAACTCGGAGCAGTCTACAGAAAAAAGCAACGAGAAAGTGGAAATTGAAGTGATGCTGTCCGGCTCCTCTTTGACATTGCCTAAGGACGACTTCGTTAAACAAACTATCGATAAAGACCTGGGCGTCGATCTGAACCTGACGCTCACCAGCACGCAAGATGAGCTTGTTCAAAAGCTGAACGTCCGCGCCGCAGGCGGCGATCTGCCGGATGTCATTCAATTCACGCCCGCGCAAAAAAGTGTATTTGAGGAATATGTGAAAAAGAATTTGCTGCTGGAATTGAAACCCTATGAGCAAAAGCTTGCTCCTCTGAAAAGCTTTATTGGTGAAGATTTTCTCAGCCGGGCGGCTATTAACGGCAAGTACTACGCCATTACGCAAAATCAGGCGACTAATTTAGGTTCGTTTTGGATCCGCAAAGATTGGCTTGACAAACTAAATCTTCCTGTTCCACAAACGCTGGATGAGCTGGTGGAGGCTGCTAAGGCGTTCACCGAAAAGGACCCGGACGGCAACGGCAAAAAAGATACGTTCGGCATTACGGGAAAGCTCACGGATATTGCAGGTTTCGTCAACTTACAGTACGGAAATTTTGAAGGTTTTTATATTAAAGACGGTAAAATGGTCCACGGTTTGTCCCAACCTGAAATGAAAGAATCGATTATCTATGTGCAAAAAATGGTCGCCACTGGCGCTCTCGATCCTGAAATTGCCAGCAATAAACCCGAAAGCGCCAAGGATAAAGCTTTCCAAGGCAAAGCCGGAATTATATTCTCGGATTGGACAGGTGTGATGAAGGACGCGGAAGTAGCTAAATGGAAGGGCGCCAATCCAAATGCCGATTTTGTTATGATCGACAAGCTGCAAGGGCCAAAAGCCGATTACATGGCAGTTGTGGGCGTCTCAGCGGTTGGCAATCGGATGGTCATTTCCAAAAAGGTAGCGGAGGATGAAGCCAAGCTGCAGAAGGTGCTTGATCTGTTCAACTATACTGCGCAGGATAAAGGGGCCAATTTGGTGCAATTTGGCCTGGAAGGCACCCACTTTACGAAAGAAAACGGCAAAGTAAAACTGACCGATAAAGCGTCCGAAGCTTCCTTCACGTGGGTGTACCAGTTCTCGGGTCGTCCGGAAAAAGAATACCTGTTAACCAAGTTCCCAAACCAGGCTCCCTATATCGAGAAAAACGACCAGCTTAAAAAGCTCGAGAGTTACAATAACGTTATCACTCTCCCTACAGATTACAATGCGGCTGATGCCGACCGCTACAAGCAGGAGGAGCTGCTAAAGTTCTACCTGGACAAAAACAAGATGGAGAACTTCGACAAGTTCCTGAACGAGCTTAACACAACGTTTAAGTACCAAACGTATCTGGACAGCGGTTTCCAACAGCTGAAGGACCTTGGTTACGCCAAGTAACGGATGCATAACAGAGCAAAGAGGCGAGATGCGCAGGCATCCCGCCTCTTTGCTTCTGACCTTCTTGATGCGACCGTCGGAGCGAGGACCGTTCCATGCTATACTGAATGTTGCCTAGCAGCAGACTTTACCGTGGAGGAAAGCCAGCATGAGAATCTTGAAGTTAATCATCCCGGATAAATTCAAATATCGTCTGTTTGCAGCTGTTGTTGCTTTTATTTTAGTGCCCGTATTTCTCATTCAGTTTTACAACTATCAGCTGATCCAACGATCCATTTCCCAGGAATTCAGCGAAAAGGCCGCTAAACAGATGGGCGTCGTGAAAACAACGTTTATTAGCGAGGTTCAAAAGCTATTTCTCTATTATATTTATCTGGAGAAAGATCCGGGGACATATTGGGCGCTTACGGAGCCAACAGCTGTTAAGGAGTCGCTACGCGCCTCCATGTTATGGAGCTCCAATCGGCCGCCGTCTCAAGACTTGCCTCCCTTTGTAAATGTTACTCTAGCGGACCGACTTGGCCATATCTATGAGAGCAACGACCAAATTTTAGCCAATCCGGATTACGAGCTTTTTCTGCAAAATCCCGGTTTCGAAGGGCTATCTCCTTCCGAGGACAGCTATCGCTGGGTGGCCGGCGATACACTCTCACTGTTTGCCGTATTGACGGACAACGCAGATCAACAATTCGGTTATCTGCGGATAGATTTTGCCTATTCCAGTTGGTTTAGCGACATCGCGGACGATCTGCTGCTGCTTCAGAATTATGTCCTCCTCAATGCGGACAAACAGCCGCTTAACTCTTCCGAGTCGCTTCGCTTTATGAATGTAAACTTAGTTCGAGCTATGATTGACGATATTGACTCAAAGCCGTTCGTCCAACGGACCGATGAGCGACATTCCGCTATTTTAACCGCCAGCTCGATTTATAACTTTAACTGGTATATCGTATCTTCACTTCCGCTCAACACTTATTTGGGCAATATGAAGGAAATCCAATATAAAAATATAACGACGTTGCTGCTTTTATCGCTTATTTGCATCGCCATTACGTTTCTTATATCCAATGCCGTATCACGCCCGCTCGCCTTACTGCAGCGCAATATGGCAGGCTCCGCTTCAAAAGAGCTGCAAACCCGCGTTCCAGAGCGGCTGTTCAGAGGCGAGATGCTTGAGCTCGCTCAGACATACAACCAGATGATGGAGGATATTCAAGGTCTGGTTCATAAGCTCAAACTGGAGGAACGGCAGAAAGAAGCGCTGCATTATCAGATGTTGATGGTGCAAATGAATCCGCATTTCCTGCTCAACACGCTCAATACGATCAAATGGAACGCGCTCGACAAAAATGACAACGATACGGCGGAAATTTGCATCGCGCTTGGCAAGCTGCTAGAGACCAGCCTCAACTCCGACGTGGAGCTGATTTATCTCAAGCAAGAATTGGAGCTGCTTCAGGCTTACATCTATATTCAGAACTTCCGATTCGACGGCTTAGTGGAAGTTCATTTTCATATTCAGGAAGGAATCGAGCATGCGCTCATCCCGAAGCTAATCTCCCAGCCGCTTGTAGAAAATGCGTTGAAACACGCTTTTCCCGTCCTGAACGGCGAAGCCCAAATCATCGTACGGGGATTTACCGAGCATCAGACGCTTATTCTCGAAATTGAAGATAACGGAATCGGCTTGAAGCAGGCAGAGCAAACGGCCCGTAAAGACAACCGCAAAGGCATCGGACTAGACAATGTACGCCATCGGCTACAGCTGCTTTTCCGCAAGGAAGGTCAGCTCTGGCTGTCCAACACCGATTCCGGCAGCGGTACAATCGCCCGGATCTCGATTCCGCTGCTGGTATCCAATCCATATCAGTCAGAAGGTGATAAACATGTGGAAGATTCTTTTAGTGGAGGATGAAGTTTTTGTCCGCCGTAAGCTGCGCAAGTTAATTCAATGGGAAAAACATGGTTTTACGGTAGCTGGAGAAGCTTCGGACGGCGAAGAGGCGTTGGAACTCATCCATCAAATCCAGCCAGAGCTTGTCATTACAGACATTATGATGCCGGGCATGGACGGTCTGGAGCTGCTGAGACAGGTGCGTAGCGAAGGAGTGAATTGTCGATTCGTTATGCTGACCTGCATGGGAGAATTCGAATATGCGCGGAAAGCACTTGAGCTCGGAGCGAGCGGCTACGTGCTTAAACTGTCCATGAGCATCGCCGAGATGGAAGACATGCTGCATAAAACCGGTAAGGAAATTGAGCGCAGCACGCAGCAGGAACAGCTTGAGCGCATCCGAGCATTCGACCGTTATTACCTTCAGCTGCGGGAAAGCTTGCCTCTCTTGTCGGCGGATGGAACGGCTAGCTCGACATTGGCCCCGCCTGTTCCTCCTGCCGCCTTCGGCCGGGTATGTCTGTTGTCTGTCCTTCAATCGGAGGCCAAGCCGAACGCCGAAGCTCTGATCGCTTCCGGAGCGGTCTCGTCTTCGTCGAGAATTTGGCCGGGCGTATTGTCTGCCGAAGGCGTCACAACGCTGTTTTTTTGGTCCGACGCCGATCTGACGGTGAACCTACAGGCTTTGCCCGACCGCTCCCTGAGAGGAGTTTATAGCGATTCGGTTGCCCCTTCCCATCTGCAGGAGGAGTGGCCGCGGCTGCTCCTATTGGCCAATGAGCGATGGTACGAGGATACGGAGGGAATAGCGGAGACTTCAGCTGTTCTGGCACAAGTGGAGCATGAAGAATCTCCACTCTTCCGAGGGTTCGCTCCCTTTAACCCTTCATGGCGTATGGAAAAGGAGATCATCGCCGCATTCGAGCAGTTGCGTCCTCATGACACTGAAGCCGCCCTGTCCGCTTACTGGCGCGAAATGCGGAACAGCCGGGTACGAATTTCCCATGTCTGGCAGACGGCGCGCTCGCTCGACCGTATTTTCACGAATATAACCGGTGCCGCCGCAACCGGACTCCCCAGCTTCGATCCCGAAACGGCCCGCTCTCATGACGAGTTGCTCTCCCGGATTGCTGAGCGGGCAACCGGACTGATCAGCCGCATGTCCGGCGGGGCTACCCGCCAAGGCATAAGCCATCCTGAGATCAATCGCATCCTGGATTATTTGGAGCGTCATTATGCGGACAATATTACACTGAAGGCAATGTCCCGCCTCGTATCGATGGATGAGCATTACCTAAGCCGACTGTTCAAGCAAAAAACCGGTGAAACCTTCATCTGTTATCTGCAGAAGCTGCGAGTGAAAAAAGCGATGCTGCTGCTTAAAGAAACCGGCCAGCCGATCAGCGAGATCGGACGAAGCGTCGGCTTTCCGAATGACAATTATTTTGTGAAAACTTTCAAAAAATGGGGCGATGTCACGCCGGGACAGTACCGAAAAATGTCGCAGCAGGCTTAAGTGCAACGAGCCATTCTCCGTGCGGAGAATGGCTCGTTATCCTACTGCAAAACCGATGAACTTGCTTTGTCACAAGCTCTCCAGAGCTCTCTAGAGCTTTCCAGAATCGTCTCGTTCAACGGAATTCGGCTAACGGTTAATAACAGAAATACTATTATATTGTGCGTAATTATAGCCGCTTCCCAGACCTACCATGCCTGAAGCATACGTGCTGTCGTTGAGCGATGCAACAAGTTGACCGTCAATGTAGCCCTTAATATCCGTACCACTGAAGCTTAATTTTAAATGATGCCAAGTATTTGCTGAAAAAGGTACATTTCCTGAAGCCAGGATGGTATCGGAATTTTTTAACGGGTCTGCAATCCGCAAGCTCCACTCTCCAGTCTGATCCACCTGCAGCTTGTAGCCAGTGATCAATGTATCATTGATCCATTGACGTGGCTTGGTGCCAACGCGCCCAATAATGGATACCGTTCCGGACATTTCATTCCCGTACATATCTGTTCCGGAATCTTCAATTAACACTTCCGAACTGAAGTCATAATCAGTCCAATCGAGGTCGCCCAGCTGAGTATGTGTACCATATCGGATACGAGGGGTCATCCAAGCATCCCACTGCTTCATTGGACCTGCAACAACCTGGCGCAAAGCTTTGCCGCCGCTGTCAAACTTTTCGGCAACCTCGAACACACCTTCAACATCTGATGTATACTTCGGCGTTTCTCCTACATCGTAGCTTTCAAAATCATCATAATAATTTTTAGGGAACGATTGAGATACCGGGATTGGATGATCAGATAAACCTTTTTGCTGCCCCGTCGTTGTTGTCATTGAATAGATCGAATTCGGCTCAAGGTTAATCGAATACGAATTATTTGATGGAGTAATATCAGACTGTTGGATAAATTGTTGCTCAGCATTTGATTTCCACACATGAACCGTGTCAGTCGATAAGCCGCCTGTCAGATTGAATGTCATCTCCTCCGCAGAGCTGCAAGTTACCACAATAATACTGTAATTGTCACCGCCATCCGGCTGCTTCAAAGTTACGTAAGAAGTTCCTCCTGCCGTGATACCGCACCCGCTGTCAACATATTTCCAGCCCGGCTGAGCAAATTGATTCGTATGCGCGGCGGCCCAAATCCCAGGCATAACGCTGTAATTACCTGACCATGGTTCGTCGGCTACCATGACACCTGTTTTTGGAAACGACAAATTGGGATAGGATGACGCGATCATATGCCAAACATTTGTTTTGGTGACCTTGGCGTTAATATAATTGTTATTCATGATCTTAGCCAAATCCAGGGCGCCCTTCTGGTTGTCAGCGCTTTCCCAATTACCGCTTCCTGTCCAGCCTTCGCTCTCCCATAACGTCAAACCAGAGTTTTGAGCGGTTTCCGCAGAAGTGCTCTTCACATAGTGATAGCCAATGACGGATACAGCATTTTTCAGCGCGGGATCGGCTAAAACCTCATCAATGAAAGCCCAGGGCGATCTAGGGTTATAGGGTTCATTTTCTCTGCCGCCGATGTCAGGAGCGACAATTTTCACATGCTGTAATCCATTTCGATCAAGCGTAGGTCTCAAAATATGGACGATGTAGTTCCTCAAATAAGAAGGACTGTTTGGGTCACTAGGGTTCACTAAATCAAGCCCTACAAAGCTCTCATTTTGATTGCCTGCAACATAGTCGACATCCAAGCCCCAAACTCTCTTGGCTCCCTTAATATAGCTCACCAAATAGTCCGCATTGTCCTGAGAATACATAGCATACTTGCTGTTGGCGTTTTTATAGTAGTTGTTATTGTCATTGCCGATATTGCTGCTGAAGTCGTTAATCCACCCCGGGGCTCCCCACTGCAAAATATCAAGTTTGATATCCCGATTCCGCTTCTTCGCTTCACTCATTAACCAAAGCTCGTAGCCGCGATGCATATTCGGATTGTCGAGCTCCTCCCTCGTTCTCGCATGGGTTGGCTCCGTCCCAGTGGTGGAAAAGACATCTCCGCCTACCTCGACTTTTAAATGGGTATAACCCGCCCCATAATTGGGCTTGAACAGATAATCCAGAATGTCGCTACGATAAGGCTCGGGATAATCAATCAACAGACGTGTATTTCCACCTCCGCCACTAACTACACCTTCTCCTTCAAAAATTCTTCCCGTTCCGTTGCCAGCAATGGTTACGGAAGTCGTAGCTGCGGAAACTAAGGCTGAGTCGCTTACCCTATTATCAGAAAACATGGTCACGATAAAATACACCCTCTCTATAGAAGAGCTATTCAAAGCATAACACCAAGAATTTCTGGTTAGTAGGAATAGGTTTAACCTATTTATGTAACAAATTTGTCTTTTTCAAATTGATGATATTTTTGTCCAAAATAAAAAATCCCCCTCCGGCCAACAGTGCGGAATTCATGGAATCATGAACTCTTTTTTCACTGTCTGCCGGTAGGGGATAAAATCAAATCGAGTTTAACTCAACGTTATTTAGTTATATTGCCGAGCTTGAATGTGCCATTCTGGTGTTTGCCCTCATTGGCGAAGTCCACTCCAGGCAAACTCGTTTCTGGGTTCATGATTCCAACATAAACTTCGTAGGAATTTCCAGATGGAAGATGCTCAACCGGAAGGGTAACATCAACTTTATGGGTTCCCGTTTTCCACGTTGTAAGATCGGCGTTGGTTGCCGTTCTCGAAACGAGATTCTTGCCGTAGTAAACAAAAACTTCAAGCTTCCAATTGAATGGGAAATGCTGCATGCCTTTATTCTCGATGGTGAGGTTAACCGGCAACGAGCCACCCGTAACAAGCGAAGGATACGTGGCTTGTTTCAAAACAAAATGATAGCCCATTTTTTTCTTTAACGTATCCATATTCGCTTGCAGACTATTACCAACAGGCAATGCGGCAGGCGAGTTAGGGCCGAGCCAGCTTATTTTACTCATCTCGGTTTGACGCAATGTCTCATCAAAACCACTGCCTGATGTCAAAGAAGCCTTCATCCCGAATTCGCCGCTATAAAATTCTCCGGCGGAAATGCGGCTATCCCAGAAATTAGGATTGCCAGGCTGCTTTTGTCCAAGATCGTCCCAATAGCCGTTTTGCGTTCCTGTATACCATCCCCAGTCAGCATCAAAACTAGCCTTATCACCAAACACATCATTGAACATTCCGAGCTTCATGCCTTTGTTATTGTTCGTAGCCAGCTCAACGCTGCGGCGGATCAATACCTGTATTTTATCTTCTTTGCCAGCGAAGGCATCGAGATACTGCTGAACGTATTGGTTTGAAACTTCAAATGTAGGGAAAACTCCCGTATAGTTCTTTACACCACTTGGTCCATTATAAGGCCAGGTGTGGAATTCGCCCCAATGCCCAAGGGAACCGATTTGGACGAAAGCAACAGGACGTTCGTTCGTATAGTAGCGGTTTGCAATAGCTTCAAGGAGCAGCTTATGGCCCTGAATTACCGAAGGAGCGCTGTAGTTAGGAGAAAAGCCCGTATTGTTTCCGGCTCCCATACCGCCTGTTGTATCGCTATAAGCCGTTCCCGGTGATTGGCCAGCAGCGACAATTTCGTTATAAAGCCAGTCTGGAATATCACGATGTGCTTGGCCCGTCGGGTTATCCATAATAAGCCTGAACACAACTTTTACGCCTTTGCTTTTCCAGTAAGCAAAATTGTTCGTTTTTTCGATGGCCTCAAAATTATAATTGCCTTTTGTCGGCTCAAGCTCTTTCCAGGTTACGCCTGCGTAAACCAGCTTGACTGGCTGCGAATAGGACGTTGTCTTAGCAGAAGGCGCCCAGCCTTTAAACGGATTGTTCAAAGGGCTGTCCATTTCTACAAGATTGTTAGTAACCGTAGTTGGTGTGACCGATTTGGACGCCTCGGCTTCCGTAACCAAGAGATGAGAAGGAGTCGGGAGAATGTCTGAAGGTAATCTCTCCAGCTCTGCAACGTTATCATAACCAACTTTTACTTTTGATCCCATTGTGCTATTTAAAGCAGACAAAAGAATGGAAGCCTCCAGCACAGAAGAGCCTTGGGAGAATTTGTGATCAACCGTAACTTTAGTCCATTTTGGCGTATTATTTGTCATGCCTTCGTATTTAAACAGGGAGCCATTTTCAATTTTCCAATCAGCCTTCAAATTCCATCTGCGTACATTAAACCCGTTTGACGGATTGTTATCGGCATCCAGCCAAACAGTACCTTTGTTCACATTTTTGTTGCTGTTTAGGAGCAGGTACAGATTCGTTTCGTCATTCGTTATTTTCAGGGTAGGGCTGCTGGCTCCCCCATTAGTAGCAGCTATTTTCACTTCGCTCCAGTCACTTCCATTGCCATCTACAGTGATTTTGCCTGCTGGCTTATCAACTTCAGGAGCTGTGACTACTGGAGATGGAGTTGTCGCTACTGGAGCTGTCGCTTCGCCAGTCATAACATAGGCAGGAAGCGTACCATTCGCCGCAGGCAGCCTATTTATTTCCGATCTGTTGTCAATATAACCTAGTTTGAGCGTGCTTCCAACGTTCATCTTCAAGGTGGACAAAGGAATGAGCGCTTCCACAGCAGAACCGCTGCGGGACATTTGCTTGGAATCAAGAGTTGTTTTTAAGTCCCAGCTCCACGAAGTACCATCTCCGGAGTAGCTATATAGAGTGTTGTTTTCAAGCATCCACTCGACGCCGTTGGCTCCCCAGCCGGATGCCTTGTAACCGGTCGCCGGATTATTGTCTGTGTCTAGCCAGAAGCTGCCTGTTACCGTGCTCAGACCCGCGCCTTCAACGAAGAGATACAGGTTTGTTCCATCATTCGTTGCTTTTAAGCTCTTAGCCGTTCCTGTGTTAGTTACAAGCGAATTTATTCCGCTCCAGTCATTTGCACTGCCATCTACCGTAACAGCAGCCGCTTCCGCTTTATATAAGCTTCCTATCGGTGGAAACAACGAAATCACCATAGCAATAATTAAAAACAGAACGACGAACAACTTATTTGCCTTAATTGAACTGTTCAAAAAGACCCTCCTAGAAATTTGTTCTTTTAATTAATACCAAATTCATTAATTCAAGCTTAGAGTGTTATTTAACTCCTCCTTATTTTCCCTTGTATTATGAAATGGTTTTTCCATTCCCTTGATTACAATAGATTAAATATCATTAACTCACAATGAAATATTAATGGAAATTAATTTATTTGTAATTATTATAATTAAATTAATCAATAATAATAGTACACAATTGATAATCAATATTATTATATAAAAGAAATGTTACGTCATTTAAATATTTTACAAGGAAAATATTTAAGGGAGAATTAAAAATGCACCCCCTAGAATTTCATTGGTTAAGTTCCAATGTCTATTCTAAGGGGTGCAGTTCAAAATCAAACCGAGTTTAACTTGAAGTTATTTAGTTACGTTACCGAGCTTAAATGCACCATCTGGGTATTTGCCTTCATTGGCAAAATCCACTCCAGGCAAACCAGTTTCCGGGTTAATAATCGCAATCGAAATTTCGTATTTTCCGGAAGGAAGTCCCGATGTCGGAATGGAATCAGCAATTGTATAACTTCCCGTTTTCCACGTTGTCAGGTCAGCGCCTGTTTTCTTTGTCGCGACTACTTTGCCTTCGCTGCGAAGCTGAATTTCAACGGACCAATTGAATGGGAAATGCTGCACTCCTTTATTTTCAACTGAAACTTCAACCGGGAGTAAATCTCCCTTAATAACTGAAGAATGTTTGACTTGTTTCAGAACAAAATGATATCCCATTCTTTTCTCTAACTTATCCATATTCGCTTGCAGACTATTACCAACAGCCAAAGAAGCAGGCGCATTGGGACCAAGCCAGCTAATTTTGCTCATCTCGGTTTGACGCATTGTCTCATTGAAGCCAGTCCCTGATGTCAAAGCTGCCGTCATACCGGATTGTCCGCCATAAAATTCTCCAGCAGAAATACGGCTATCCCAAAAGTTAGGGTTTCCGGGCTGTTTCTGACTAAGATCATCCGAGTAGCCGTTTTGCGTACCTGTATACCATCCCCAGCTGTCATCGAAACTTCCCTTATCACCAAATACATCATTGAACATTCCGAGCTTCATACCTTTATTGTTGTTGGTAGCCAGCCCAATACTGCGCCGGATCAGTACCTGCATTTTATCTTCTTTGCCAGCGAAGGCATCGAGATAATGCTGAACATACTGATTCGAGACTTCATTTGTAGGGAATTCCCCGGTATAGTTGTTCTCTTCACCATCTGGTCCTCTATACGGCCAAGTGTGGAATTCACCCCAATGTCCAAGTGAACCGATTTGTACAAAAGCAATAGGGCGTTCATTCGTATAATAACGATTTGCGATAGCGTCGAGGAGCAGCTTATGCCCCTGGATTACCGAAGGCGAATTGTAGTTAGGAGAAAAACCCGTATTATTTCCGCTGCCCATACCGCCTGTCTCATCCCTATAAGCAGTCCCGGGCGATTGGCCAGCAGCGACCATTTCGTTGTATAGCCAGTCTGGAATATCACGATGCGCTTGACCCGTCGGATTATCCAACAGAAGCCTGAACACAACTTTTACGCCCTTGCTTTGCCAGTAAGCAAAGTTATATGTTTTTTCGATGGCTTCAAAATTATAATTACCTTTTGTCGGCTCTAGATCTCTCCAAGTCACACCTGCGTAAACAAGCTTGATTGGCTGGGCATAAGATGTTGATTTGGCAGAAGGCGCCCAGCCTTTAAAAGGGTTGTTCAAAGGGCTGTTCAGCTCTGTAAGATTGGAAGTAACCATAGTTCCTTCCGGCTGCGGTATTGCCGTTGGTTGCGGCGTTGCCGTCGGCTTCGGCGTTGCCGTTGGTTGCGGCGTTGCCGTCGGCTTCGGCGTTGCCGTTGGTTGCGGCGTTGCTGTCGGCTTCGGCGTTGCCGTTGGTTGCGGCGTTGCCGTCGGCTTCGGCGTTGCCGTTGGTTGCGGCGTCGCTGTCGGCTTCGGCGTTGCTGTCGGCTTCGTACCAGCAGTTAAAACATAGGCAGGAAGCGTCTGTTTCGCCGCTGGCAGCCTGTTTGTTGCTGAGTTGTTATCAATGAAGCCTAGTTTGAGCGTGTTTCCTACATTCTTTTGCAACGCGGATAAAGGAATAAGGGCTTCAACAGCAGAACTGCTGCGGAAAAACTGCTTGGAAGTTAGGGTCGTCACTGAGCTCCAGCTCCACGAACTTCCATTTCCTGTGTAGCTATATAGAGTGTTGTTTTCAATCATCCACTCGGCCCCGTTAGCTCCCCAACCACTGGCCTTATAACCGGTTGCCGAATTATTGTCTGTATCCAGCCAGAAGTGGCTTGTTGTCGTACTTAGGCCCGTACCTTCAACGAGTAGATACAGGTTCGTTCCATCATTTGTTACTTTTAAGCTCTTGGCCGTTCCTGTATTGGTTAAAAGTGAATTCACTCCGCTCCAATCAGCTGCCTTGCCATCTACCGTAATAGCAGCCGCTTCCGGCGCTTTAGCTACAACAGTCATGACATAGGCAGGGAGCGTCTGTTTCGCCGCTGGCAGCCTGTTTGTTGCTGAGTTGTTATCAATGAAGCCTAGTTTGAGTGTGCTTCCTACATTCTTTTGTAACGTGGATAAAGGAATAAGGGCTTCAACAGCTGAACCACTGCGGGAAAACTGCTTGGAAGTTAGGGTCGTCACTGAGCTCCAGCTCCACGAGCTTCCATTTCCTGTGTAGCTATACAGCGTGTTGTTTTCAATCATCCACTCGGCGCCGTTAGCTCCCCAGCCACTGGCCTTATAACCGGTCGCCGGATTATTGTCTGTATCCAGCCAGAAGTGGCTTGTTGTCGTACTTAGGCCCGTACCTTCAACGAGTAGATACAGGTTCGTTTCATCATTTGTTACTTTTAAGCTCTTGGCCGTTCCTGTATTGGTTGAAAGGGAATTCACTTCGCTCCAATCAGCTGCCTTGCCATCTACCGTAATAGCAGCCGCTTCCACTTTATGTAAGGCTCCAATCGGCGAAAATAACGAAACCACCATAGCAAAAATTAAAAAAAGAACGATGATTAACTTATTTACTTTAACTGATCCGTTCACAATAATCCTCCTTAGAAAATGTTCTTTCAATTAGTCCCAAATCCATTCATTGTTAAGTCCCCCACCTCCTTTTATTTAATTTGTAACTATTAAATCGTTAGCCGTTTTCCTTCGTTTAGAATAAATTAAATATCGGTAAGGAACAAGCTTATTACGGAAATTATTTTTATATAAAAGCGCACTTATCACAACAATAACACATACTTGATGAGCATAATTATTATATGAGAGAATTCTTACTCGTTTAAACGTATAAATATGTAGCTTCTATGTTGAACTACAAACAAACGTATTAGCGGCACTACACAACGAAAAAACCAGTAAGAACAAGAATCCTCGTTCTTACTGGTCCTATATTTTGGATCAGGCCCATCACCTTAATCCTATTTAAATCGTTTTTTTCTTCTTGTTAAAACCGAACTGTCCTATTACATAGCAGCTTCCAACCGCGATTAATCCAACCATTGTACCTTTTACAAAATCATGTACAGGAACCTCAAAATGGGAAACTAACAGGTAAGATACAAACAACAATGGGCTAATAATTCCGATTAAGTTTTTCATTTGAATTCCTCCAAAATTTAAAATTTATAAGCCTTCATCGCTTTGCGAAGTTCTTTGATCGTCGGGCGTTTGCCATACATCAGTACGCCGGTCCGGTATATTTTAGCCGACAGCCAGCCAAGCAAATAGATACTGACGAGCATGATGAGCAGCGAAACGCCGATCTCCCAATATTCCACATTGCCGACACCGGTACGAACAACCATTACATAGGGGGACAAGAACGGAATGAACGAGGTAACTTTGACAAGCATGCTATCTGGATTCGTCAGGTTGAACATACCGAGGTAGAAACCGCCGAGCGAAAGGAAGGTGAGCGGCATAACCGCTTGGCCGAGATCTTCCGTGCGGCTGACGATGGAGCCTACTGCTGCGTATAGCGTTGCATACAGGAAAAATCCTGTCAGGTAGAACAGCAGCGCGACGATCAGCAGATCAGAGCTTACATCGCTCAGGTTGATATTCATATTGCCGAGCGCTTCTTTGTTCGTTGGAATATTAACGTTGATGAATACTGTTCCTACATAAATCGCAATTTGCAAGAGACCAACTAGGAACATGCCGAAGATTTTACCGAACATGCTATTCAGCGGCGAGACGCTCGTGATGAGCACTTCCATAATGCGGGAGCTCTTCTCCGTTGTCACTTCGCTCGCAATTACCGTTCCTGTCGCCATGATCGTCATGAAGAGCAGGAACAGCATCCCATACACAAGACCCATGTTGACGCCCTGCTGAGTAGCTGTGCGCCCGCTCCCCTCGCCGCTGTCTGCATTGATCTGCAGCGTCGAAACCTCGACAGGTGTATAGAGCAGCTTCTTCTGCTCATCAGTCAGTCCCGCTGCATTGGACTTAACGATTTGCAAGCCGGTCCGCAGCTCCTCAGTAGCAGAGTCATCCATCATCTTCTCGGAGTTGTAAATGGCATCGTAGAAGCCGGTCGTCTTATTAGGCTTCAGCTGTAAATATCCGTCGATGCTTCCATCGGCAATCGCTCCTTTGAGCGTTGCCTCGTCGGCAGCCGTATCTCCGCTGCCTTCGATTGCAACCATCGCGAGCTTCCGGTTCTCCTTAGGCTGCGAGGCATAATATTCCTTTAGCCAAGCCCCGACCAGTGTTGGTGTAACCTTGCTCTCTACACTCTCGCTCTGCACGGAGACATAACCGATATTTTTGACGTCCGCCCCGCCGTCTCCCTTGAACAGCGAGATGATATACGGCAGATTGATAATTAGGGAAAGAATAATGACCAGAATAGTCGTCGTTACGATGAAGGCTTTGCCCTTCGTTTTATTGCGGAATGTAAACCCGGTTACTGTCCAAAAATCACTCATGGCTCTCACCTACCGTTTTAATAAAGATTTCGTTGAGCGTTGGCTCCATAATCTCGAATCGACTGATCTCCGACTGCGACATAGCGTGGCGCAGGATGCCCCGTCCAGATGCTTCATCAGCGATCCGGATTTCATAACCGCCTTGCTCAAGCAGCTTTACGCCAAGCACTCCAGGCAGTTGCTCCAGCCCTGTAATCTCGTTCTCCGCCGTCAGCCTTACCCGCTCCCTTGGGAATCTACTTTTGATCTCCTTCAAACTGCCCTTGACTTGTTCATTGGATCGATGCAGGATCGTAATGTTACGGCATAACTCCTCGACATGCTCCATGCGATGGGTAGAGAATAGAATGGTCGAGCCATTGTCACGCAGCTCTTTGACCGTGCTCTTGAGCAGCTCGACATTGACCGGATCAAGTCCGCTGAACGCTTCATCAAGAACGAGCAGCTGCGGGCTGTGGATAATCGTGGCGATGAACTGGATTTTCTGCTGGTTGCCCTTGGACAGCTCCTCGACCCGCTTGTCATAGTATTCCGGCACGTTAAAACGCTCTAGCCAGTTCTTGAGGCTCTTGTCGGCAGCGGATGCCGTCATTCCCTTCAAGCGAGCGAGATACACAAGCTGCTCGCTTACTTTGACCTTAGGATACAGGCCGCGTTCCTCCGGCAAGTAGCCGATTCGTTGCAGCTGCTCCTTGGAATAGGGCTTGCCATCGTACAGAATCTGTCCTTCATCCGGGAAAATCAGCCCTAGCACCATTCTCATCGTGGTCGTTTTTCCCGCGCCATTGGCTCCGAGCAGGCCGTAGATTTCTCCACGATCCACCTCAAGGCTTATGCCATTAACTGCCGTTTTATCTCCGTATTGCTTAACAATTCGATCTACTACTAGCGGCTTCATATTCTGCTCCCCCATTCAAATTTCTCATGCGAAAATAACTCCACTCACTCAACTAGCTGTCGCGAATGAGCAATACCATAATCTCATCCAGCTCAAGCGCTCGCTGTCCGCTGATGACAAATCCCTGCTGGCGGCACCACAGCTCTGCTTCCCAGGCTTTGCAGGTGGTCACGCGGCAAGTTCCGCCGCCGGCCTCCTCGGCATTTACGAGTCCCGGCAATGCCTGGACGGATTCCAGAGCAATTGATGCTGCTGCACCGGCTTCATGCGCAGATAATCTTGACGTTGCCGGACCTACATAGAACGTATGCCAGGACGACAGCAATTCATCCTTTTCATACATGCCGATAATTTTCCCGCCTGCCATGATCACAATGTAATCGGCAAGCCTCTTCACCTCGTCCATGATGTGCGTAGCCATCAAAATCGTTCGGCTGCCGCGCCTCATATAGCGATGCAGCTCATCGACCAGCTTACGCCAGGAAATAGGATCAAGCCCGGAGGACGGCTCATCGAGCAGCAACAGATCGGGACCGAGCGCCATAGCAAGCGCGAGCTCGTATTTTCGCCTCATTCCCTTGGACATTTTGCCGAGCCGCAGCGAAGGCTCCACTTCGAACTCCCGAAGCAACCGCTCGAACTCATTGGCGTTCCAACTCGGATACCATTCGGATGTGAAGTCTGCCTTGAACGTCCCTCGCAATCCCGCATCACGCTTGTTATCCTCTTCCGGCACATAACCAATTCTTTGCTTCAAAAGGGAATCGTCCAAGCCTGTGCCTACCGGCTCTCCGAGCAGCCACACCTCACCCTCATCCGGCCGGGACTGATCCATCAACAGCCTGAAGGTTGAGCTCTTGCCGCTGCCGTTAGGTCCAACAATGGCTGTCACATACCCGGTCGGGACGTCCAGCGTCAGCGGCCCAAGCTTGAAGCGGCTGCGCTTCTGTATGACAGAGCGCAGTGTTACCGCTGACGAGGGCTCTTTTTCGCTTAAGCTAATCTCGTTAAGATTAGCTTCAGTCGCGTTACCTCTAGCAGAACTAGCTTCAGTTGCATTGCCTTCAGCAGATTGCTCCATGTGGCCCTGCGCCTGCTCGATCGCTTTATTCAATGCCTTCTCCTCCTGCCTGTTCTGCGCGATAAGTGAAATTAATCTTTTTTATTGCTGCTTGCCGTAACGCTGATCAAGCTCGCGGCGCAATACTTCCTCCAGCTCTTGACGCGTCAGGCCCGCTGCCAGTCCGGCTTCGATTGCTGCCTCGATCGCCGCCTCAGCTGTCAGAAGCAGCTGCTTGGAGCCTGCATCCGTGTCAACCTTGGCTACAAAGGTACCGCTGCCCTGCCGAGTGCGCAGCAGTCCTTCCACCTCCAGGTCCTGATAGACACGGCGGATCGTTATGAGACTGCAGTTCAGCGATTGCGCCAGCTCACGGTTGGAGGGAAGCAGCGTATTTTCGACCAACTGGCCGGTTGCAATCAGCGCCCGCAGCTGGGATTTAATCTGATGGTACAGCGGTTCGGCGCTATTCTCGTTGATTTGTATGGGTAGCCGCACGACTGCACCTCGCTTAAATAAATCTATGTTTCTACTCGTTATACCGGATTGGAACTATTCGATCAGGCTGCGGCGGCTCAGCAGCCTCGCCATCAGTCTGTATATAAATGCTGCCGCTATAATCCCAGCTAAGATGGAAATCAGGGACGGTAGCCAATTACCACTGTCAGCATGCTCTAGAGTCCACATGATGACGCTCCTTTGTGCTTCTGCCAGGGCTATGGCTACACTTAAAAATACTGCAGCCAAAACTATGCAAAGAATTAAGTAACGTTTTCCATTCAAAATGATTTCAAACAGAGCGTAGATACAAGAACCCAGAACACCGTAACCTAACCAGAACAAGGAGTAATTGAGCATCTGCAGCGGAGTTAAAAATTGATCAAGCAGCATCAAATATTGGAGAAGCAGCAGGAACAGAAAGGTGGGTAAAAACAAACTTGCGACGGTCATCAGCTTGCCTGCCGCTATGTGGCGGAAGCTGATCGGCAGCCGACGCAAGTCGGCCAGCCAGTATGCCATATGATTCAACCGCCATCCATTAAACTTGGCCCGGTTCATGAAAAAGCCGAGACAAGGAATGATCGCCAGCATAAGAAAATTGGTAGTCCATCCGGTGAAAGAACTATTTTCTTTGACTTCCTGAAAGTCGGTAAACATCGCTAGAAGAAAATAAATAATAAGGAAGAGATTGAATAATGCTCCATAACCGGCCATCGCCCACTCGTAGCGAGTCAGAAGCTTAGCTCCTCTCCAAATGCTCATGATCGTTCCCCCTGCAAGATGACTTTTTCTGAAATTAGTGCGAGGTTCTTATAGCTAAACAGTGTATATACTGTATATATCTTTATACACAGTATATACACTCTACATTCCACTGTCAAGAATATTATGGAAAAAAACACCGTATCTTGCCAACACCTCTAAATGAGGACGTTTAGCAGAATACGGTGTTTTTTCAGTGAAACTTAGTTGAGGCCAGCTCAGATGCCTTCCGAGGACTGGACTTTGTCTCTCAAGCGCTCCAGCTCCTGAGATACATTTTCGATCATGCGGATAAACAATCCTAGCTCCGATGAGCTGGCAGCCTGTTGCTGAGCCGCCTCTGCAGTCTCATGGGAAAGTGCCTGAACCTTGCTCAGAGCGCTGTTGATCGCTTCTACCTTCTCGTGGATCATCTCCAGCGATTCCTTGGAATGCCGAGCCAGCTTGCGCACTTCACCAGCTACGACCTCAAAGCCTCTTCCCATTTCACCAGCACGCGCCGCCTCAATAGCTGCATTGAGACCGAGCAAATGCGTCTGGTCCGATATGTTGGTCATCAGGGAGCCCATCGATTCAATGACGCTAATCTGCTCGCCGAGACTGGACAGCTCCGCATTGGTCTGCTCTTGGGAATCTACTGTTTTGACCGCCAGACGGCCGACCGTATCCGCGCTTCGCCCAACCTGTTCCATACCTGCCGCCAGCTCCTGCACAGCGACGCTGACGCCAGTCAGAATCTCTCCCTGCATATCGGTTACACTTTGCAGCTTGGCCTTCTCGTCCTTCTCATATGCCTCCAGCACGATCTGGGAGTCGAGATTGAACATTTTGGCAAGGGAATGGAGCACAGAGGTCCACTTCTCCGGCATGGCAGTCGACAGATGGGAAGAGGTCAAATCCAGATAGGTTATGTAGGTGCCGAGATACCACTGGCTGGTCAAGCCAATGCGCGAGTGGATCCCTCCGACCTTCAGTCGCCATTGAAAATATTGCTCATCGATTACCCCAGCCGTCATGGATAGAAAATATTGCTTCTGCATCAGCTTGAGTCGATCTAGCGTACTATGCCTCTCGATCATCGCTTTCAGCTCTGGCTGACGCACAATATTCTCATAAAGAGAGTCTACGATCCGGTCCGCAGCCTCTTCAAATACGGGTCTAGCTTCGCTTAGCCGGTTGAGATCCTCATCCGTAAGTTGAATAAAATCCAATTGCTTCTGTCTTTTTTCGGATACTGAAATCACGTTTGGTTCCCTCATTTCACCTGTTAGGCCTAATCATTCTAATAGGGAAATATCGGAATGTGTCAACGTAAACTTTAGCTCCTGAGATCTCAAACACTCTGAGCTAGCAGCGCCTCAACCTCTTGAGGTGTCGGCAGAGCAGAAATCGCGCCTGCTCTTGTCGTTGTAATCGCAGCAGCGGCGTTGGCGAAGGCAAGCAGCCTGACTGCCGTCTCTTGCGGGATACCCTGTAGAAACTCCCTTTGCTGAACGACGCCAAAGAGCAAGGCTCCAATAAAGGCATCACCCGCTCCTGTCGTATCGATCGTCTTAACGGCGTATCCTGGGACCTCGGATTGAAACTCCCGAGTCAGCCACATTGCACCAGCCGGCCCACGGGTATAGATGACATGGCGGACATCTCCAACAAAGAGCGCCTGAAGCGCCTCTTGCTCGTCCTCAATGCCAGTAATAAAAGCCAGCTCCTCATCGCTGATCTTGACCAGGTGAGCCAGCGGCAAAAATTCCAGGATGGCCCGGCGGCAAGCCTCCGGGGAGGTCCACAGCGGCAGCCGCACATTGGGATCAAAGCTGATGATCCCGCCTGCTTCTCGGCATTTGGCGATCGCTTCTCGATGAGCGTATTTGACTGGAGCTTCGATCAGATCAACGGAACAAAAATGCAGCACATCTCCTGTGCTGAACCAGTCACCAATCTCATCCGCTTCCAGCAGCATGTCAGCGCTCGGGTTCCGGTAGAAGCTGAAATCACGATTGCCGTCAGCACGCAGACTGACAAAAGCCATCGCCGTATTTGCTTCTTTCGTTTGCAACACACGCGATACGTCCACACCGACAGCCGCCATCGTTTCGATCAGAAAGTCGCCGAACGCATCCTCCCCTAGCTTGCCGATAAAAGCACTGCTACCCCCTAGACGGGCTACTGCACTGGCCACATTTGCAGGTGCTCCTCCAGCTGCACGGGTAAAGCCGTCCACTTGCTTCAGCTCCACTCCCCGCTGTGCCGGGATCCAGTCTATGAGCGCTTCGCCGATCGTAAATACCATTGCCATTGTTGCAGTCCTCCTGTCTACTACTGAGGGAACAATATATCAAATACTGGCTTTGTATGTCCTCCGGGATACATGAGGTAAAGCAAAACGTAAACAGCTACGCCAGTAATGGCGGTAACAAACCAGATGACGGAGGTGACGCGGCCCAGCTTACGATGTTTGGCATACTTCTCCTTAAAGCCGAAAACTAGCGTTGTAATGCCAAATATTGCTCCGACCGTCGCCAATACGATATGGAAGATGAGAAATACATAATAATATGGCGCAAGGCTTGGCGGTCCGCCCCAGTCCGTGTTTCCAGCAAGCAGCGTCCGTGAGGAGTAGATGATAAAAAAGATAATTGCAGCAATTGCAGCGGCAATCATCATTTTTTTGTGTGCTTCCAAGCGGCGCTTAATAGCAAGGTTCCAGCCGAAAGCAACCAAAATAGCGCTTAAAACGATGAAAAAGGTGCTGATGGTCGGAAAAATTGTATAACGATCCAAGCTGTCTCCCTCACTTTCCAATCTAGCGATCCCGCAACCCGGCGTTTAAACCGGGTCAACACCGCGCAGATCACTGTCGTTCTCTGCATTTTCCTGACTGTACCACTGTCTAAAAATAAACACGAGAATGCAGCCGTACATAATTTCTTGCACGAGCTTCATCAAAATGCCGCCGATCTGCTGATCCTCCTTGGCGCTGAACAGATTGAAGAACATTGGTCCCTCAAACTTCTGCAGCAACCAAGCTGTATCGCCGGATACGCAATAGCTCATCGCCTGCGCCCATACGGCCGGATTATTGTAGACGGCATACAATGACTCGCCCGCAAAAATAATCAAGGCACAAGCCGGGGTCAGCAGCACACCGCTAGCAAAAACATAGGCCATTTTGCGAAGGCCATTGAGACGGGTCCACTCTGGAACCGGGCAAGTAATTTGCCACCACATGATCATAGCCGCTATTAATAAAAGCAAGTTAAATCCCTCATGCAACCAGTAGCGGGTCATGACGTAATCCTGGACGTTTGGTAAATGGTAGAACGAGAACAGAACATTAAACAAAACAAGCGTAAAGATCGGATTCATGACCGGACTGAGCCGCTTCCAAAATCGTGCGCGGAACGCAGAACGCCAAGCGTAAGCTGGGATGCCCATGATGATCAGCGGCGGAGCAATTAGGTAGCTGATCGACATGTTTGCCATATGAAAGCTGAACATCATATGGCCAAGCAGATTCATCGGACCACCTTGAGCCAAATAGAGCAGTACAATGCCGGAGACAGCCATCGCTTGCTGCCAGAAACCTGGACGCTTCTCCATTAAATAATGCTGCTCCCGCCATGGACCGATCAGATAGAAGTAGCCAATAAGAATCGCCAGCATCGTAAAGAGCATCCACGGGCTCCATAAAGCTTTGAAATCGAAGTATTCCAATCCAAGCATTGCGGATAATCTCCTTCCCTACTTCCTCTCGATCAGAGAGGCAACCGCCACAATTAAAGGCAGCAGATGGGTTGATAAGCCTTACTTTACCGGAAGCAGTCGTACATGGCAAAGGTCAATATTGCGAACAGTTGCGCTGTCTGTTAGAGCATTGTAAAGCGCTTCAATATCAAAACAACAAAAGAGGAGGTCTGCAGGCAGACGCTCCTCTTCCCCTTTATACGCGGCTTACCACCAAGTCCAGTATTCCGCCATAATGACAATCGTAAACACAACGAACACGCCGGTCATAATACCTACAATCGGGAAAAGATGTCCCCGATCCTTCATATGCATCCAAAAGCCCATCTGGATAACGACCTGAAGAGCGGCCATCACCAGTAGCAGGATATAAATGAAAGAAGTATTAATCTCTCCGCCTATAACCGTTGCAAATGCGATAAGCGTAAGCAGCAGTGAGAAGATATAGGCGATGACATGTTTCCTTGGGCCTTCATGCTTGTGGCGCTTGGCTGGCTGTTCGGAATGAGACGAGTGATTAGCTGCCATCAGTTAACCCACCTTTCCCATCAAATAGACGACGGTGAAGATGAACACCCATACTACGTCAATAAAGTGCCAGTACATACCCGCTACATAAACCTTAGGAGCGGTTACGACGTTAAGGCCTTTACGAGCCACCTGGAAAATCAACAGCGATATCCACACAATCCCGAACAGTACGTGCGCTCCGTGGAAGCCGACTAGAGTATAGAACGATGAGCTGAACGCGCTCGTACTAAACTTATGGCCTTCATGGATGTACTCGTAAAACTCGTAAATCTCCAGGCCCAGGAACCCTAAGCCGAGAATAACGGTTATAATCAGCCAGCCCTGCATTGCTTTGACATGATTGCGGTGCATCGCTTGAATAGCGAATACGCTTGTCAGAGACGAGGTAAGCAGGATGAACGTTGCAATGGCGACCGTTCCGAGCTTGAACAGCTCTTGACCCGTCGGGTTGCCGTCGCCTACTTGATCGCGAAGCGCCAGGAAGATGGAGAAGAGGGTGCCGAATAATACGGTCTCTCCTCCAAGGAATAACCAGAAGCCAAGAACCTTGTTGCGTCCTTCCAAGGTTGCGCGCTCCGGCTCATGAGGCAGCTCACCGTCTAGATGGGAATGCGCACTCATTCCTTAACCTCCTTTTTCGTCAGTTCTTCCGGCTCGATATGGAAGCCGTGATCGTCCTTGAGGGAACGGATGATCATACAAGTCAGTGTAATCGCCAGTCCAAGACCCGCTACAGCATGAGATGCGAAGAGGTCTTTAACAAACCCGGTCCAATCGTTGTTGGCATACATGAATCCAAAGCCAGCCACGAACAGCCCAAACGACATTATGAAAGGCAGAATCGATCCAGACGGCATATGAATCGGTCCGATTGGCTCTGCCGGTGACATACCGGTATTGCCATCCATTTTTTCTTTCCATAGAGCGTCATAACCGCGAACCAGAGGCGTTTGAAGGAAGTTGTACTCCGGAGCTGGCGATGGAATAGACCATTCCAGCGTCCGTCCGTCTTCCCAAGGATCGTTGCCTGCCGTCTTCGGCTTGGCAGCTGTAACAATAATGTTGATGATGAAAATGATCGTGCCAATACCCATCAGGAAAGCGCCGATGGTGCTAATCAGGTTCATCGAGTTGAAGCCTAATCCATCCAGATACGTCCAAACGCGGCGAGGCATGCCAAGCAAGCCAAGGAAATGCTGAATGAAGAAGGTCAGATGGAAACCGATGTAGAAGGTCCAGAACGTCAGCTTGCCAAGTCCCTCGCTAAGCATCCGTCCGAATATCTTAGGCCACCAGTAATGAAGACCGGAGAACAGGCCCAAAACAAGGCCGCCTACAATAACGTAATGGAAGTGGGCTACAACGAAATAGCTGTCATGGTATTGGAAGTCGGCCGGAGCCGCTGCCAACATAACGCCGGTAACGCCACCCATAACGAAGGTAGGTACAAATCCTACAGCGAACAGGTTGGCTGCCGTGAATCTAATGGAGCCGCCCCACATCGTGAAGATCCAGTTGAAGATTTTGATACCAGTTGGTACGGCAATAAGCATCGTTGCTATCGAGAACAGTGCGTTGGCAACAGGTCCAAGACCAACCGTAAACATATGGTGAGCCCATACCATGAAGCCAAGGAAGCCGATCAGCACTGTCGCGAATACCATCGAGCTGTATCCGAACAGCCGCTTGCGGGAGAAGGTACTAATGACCTCGGAGATAATGCCGAAGGCCGGAAGGATCAGAATGTAAACCTCAGGATGTCCGAAGATCCAGAAGATATGCTCCCAGAGAACTGTGTTGCCGCCGCCGCTTACATTAAAGAAGTTCGCCGAGAATAGACGATCAAACATAAGGGCAACGAGACCAACTGTCAGAGCCGGGAAAGCGAATAGGATCAGAGCCGAGGTAATGAATGCGCTCCAAGTGAACATTGGCATACGCATGAAGCTCATGCCAGGTGCGCGCATGTTGATAATCGTAACAAGGAAGTTGATACCGCCTACTAGAGTACCGATACCGGCAATCTGTAGACCAAGCACGTAAAAGTCTACCCCTTTGCCAGGGCTATAGGTCGGGTCTGCGAGAGGCAAGTAAGAGGTCCATCCCGCATCAGGGACGGCGCCTGCGATCCAACTGACGTTAAGCAGCAGACCTCCGAAGAGGAATGTCCAGAAACCAAGAGCATTGACGAATGGAAAAGCAACGTCACGCGCTCCGATTTGCAGCGGTACGATGGCATTCATCAGAGCGAAGATAATTGGCATCGCCGCCAAGAAGATCATCGTTGTACCATGCATCGTGAGCAACTCATTGTAAGTGTCTGCACTTACAAAGTTGTTCAAAGGCTTCCAAAGCTGAATCCGGATCAGCAAGGCTTCAAAGCCGCCAATGAGGAAGAAGAATCCACCGGCAATTAGATAAAGGATGCCGATTTTTTTGTGGTCAACCGTTGTGAGCCAGTCCATAAGACCGGTATAACGCTTGACCGGATGTGCATGAGCCAAGGCTGGTACCCCCTTCAATTACCGATAGGTTATTGCTCCACGTCAAGCTTATATTCCGACAGATATTTGGCGATGCCATCGATCTGCTCCGGAGTCAGGTTAACCTTCGGCATTGAGTTGCCAGGCTTAACCAATTGCGGATCTTCGATCCATTTTTTCAAGTTTTCATAGGTGCTGCCTTCATTCTTATATTTAGGATCATCCGTGTTAACAAGAATGCCGGCTACCGTTCCCTTGTCTCCCATTCCAGTCAGGTTCGGGAAGAGCTGCATGCCTTTGTCGCCAACAGCGTGGCAGGTCAGACATTGCTTTTCGAAGACGGCCGCGATCTCAGGATCTGCTGGCAGCTTGCCAGGCTCCTTCATCGCCGTTACCCAGCGGTCGAAAGCACCTTGGTTAACCGATTTGACCTTGAAATCCATCAGAGCATGGGAAGGTCCGCAAAGCTCGGCACATTTGCCGAGATATACTCCATCCTGATCTGCGCTGAAGTACATCGTATTCACATTCGCGCCGGGGTTAGCATCGATCTTACCAGCTAGAGCCGGAATCCAGAACGAGTGGATAACGTCGGCGGATTTAACTTGAACGGAAACCGTCTTGCCTGTAGGAATCATAAGCTCCTGAGATGTCTTGATACCGTATTGAGGATATTCGAATTCCCACCAATATTGTTTAGCGGTTACAATGACTTGCACCGCATTGGGATCCTTCGTGTAATCCTTGGCCAGTCCGAAAACAGACTTGACTGTGGGTACGCCGAGAATCAGCAGCAGCACAATCGGAATGACTGTCCAGATAATCTCCAGCTTGTGATTGCCTTCCACTTGAACGGGAATTGTTTTGTCGCCGGGACGTCTGCGGTAACGCACCATCACATAGAATGCCAGCGCGAAAACGACAATAACGACAAGCACCATGATGGAAATGGAGAGCTTCATCAGCCCGAATTGCTCTTCTGCAACCGGACCTTGTGGATTCATAGTGGACAGATCATCTCGTCCACATCCGGCCATGAGCAAGGCCATCCCTGCGAGCAGCGGCAGGAGACGTCGTGCAAGGTGCCACCTTTTCATCATTATCAACCCCACTTTTGACGTTTTCGCATTTGCCCAAGCAAAAACGGAGAACCGCCAGTCGGCAGCTATCCGTTTACGGAATCAAGCTAGAAGTTGGAAAACACCCCGGAATATGCCGGTTAAACGCTTTCTCTTCCTTATGTACGTCTTGGCAAATGCTTCATACTTAGCTGTAAATTGGCAACTCCTGCATGTCAAATACTTTATTAAATATAAAGTTGAAGCCCTAAATTGTCAATGTTCCACAGAGAGTTCACAAATTGTTCTCAAAGATGTCAAAAAAGGCATTTTAACCTGTTTCAACTGTCATTCAATTCCTTTTCACCCTGTACTCCTACTCATTTTGCACCAAACCCATGGGCAATTATGTATGGAGCAAAAGACGCATATTTGACCCACTCCGGCTAACCCTAAGATCACGGCTTAATATCTGAAGGAGGCCTGATGATCGATGCCATTCAACCGCAAAATTGTCTTGCTGGGCGCTTTGCTGATTTTGACTCTGCTTGCCTCTGCCTGCGGCTATAAAAAGCTCGTGCAGGACAGCGATCAAAATTACGGAACCCGCCAGAAAAATGATCCTAAGATGTATGGAGGACGAATGTATGGCAAGTCCGGCTCGGGTTCGGGCCAGCATAACAATCGATTTGTTGAGTTTAGTTCCCATCTATCCCGGGAAGTTACCAACATAAATGGAATTGGTCAAGGGATTGTCATGCTTACAGACCGCAATGCTTATGTCGGCATTGTTTTGGATGCGACTGCGACGCATACGCTCAAAACCGGCAGACCCATTTTAAATGAGCAGGACAACGGGGGCTGGACGGAAGGTGTCTACAATAATAAGACAGGCAGCGATACTTGGAATAACCGGCAGCTTGTTACGCCGTACAATTCCTATTTTTCAGTCAATGACCATAACGAATTATCCTCCAAGCTCAAACAAACGATTGCCGTGCGTGTACGAAAGTTCGCTCCAGCCGTGCAGGAGGTACACATTACAGCTAACCGCGATGTGGTGAACCAATTTGTAGAATATGCTCGGGAAGCATGGGGCGGTCGGGAAATTAATCGTTACATTAAGCCGTTCAATATACTTGTACAGAAGCATTTTGCAGGTGGGAACGCAATGCCTGTGCCCTTGAACCTCATTAAAGAACGGGCGGCCAAGGGCAAAAGCATTGAAGAACTGAGCGGAAGCGGCCAGTCCATGAACGATCAGAACAGCGGCAGTGCCGGAAATACTGGCATGATGGGCCGAGGAAAATGACCCGGCTTTTATTTTTTCTTCTATAATATAGAGACTTTTTTATAGGAGGTTACTTTAGTTCTGGCTGCGCCTGGCGAATGACTTGCTTCAACTGGCGCGAGCAGGACAAAAGTGCCTCCCTTTCTTCGTCGCTGCGAGAAAATCTTCCGAACTGCTCCAAATCTGCATGACATTGTTCCAGCGTGCTAAGCAGCTGCTGACGAGGCGTCTCCTTCTTCGGCTCCAGTGCTCCATCCTGATTGCCAGTCTGCACCGTTAGTTTTCCTTGAGTATCCACCTGCGCAAGAAACACCTTATCTGGGTTCACTTTCAGCTTTGCCAGCTCATGACGCAGCCAGTCCTCATCCTTGCCTGTATTGCGCAGAGGCTCTTGCATAACTTCGCTATCCATAATGACGGTCTGAGGCTCGGTTTCGGTCGTCATCTTCCAACCCAGCATCGCTGGTGTAAGCGGTTGGTTCTCTTTTTTCAACAACACATTGATTTCGCCGCTTTTCTCCATGACTGCAAACTCACAATCTGCTACTTTGAAAACACTCTTTTTGCGCAGCTGTTCCAAAAGCTCATCTAATGTAATTCTTACTTTGAACATGTTCTGTTCGAGAATGGCTCCATTTTTAATAAGGACGGTTCCTTTGCCGTCTGCAATTGCGCTAACTAAGCGGCTTTTCATCGTCCAAAACTCGATTCCGACAGATACAATAGCCCAAGCGCCTATGGCGACGAATCCGAGATACCATTCCGAATCCGTATCGAGCGAGATGTAGCCAGCAATATTACCGATCGTAATGCCAGTAATGTACTCAAATAACGACAATTGTGATAATTGGCGTTTACCGAGCAGCTTAGTAACCAAAAACAGCACAACAACCGAGCTTAACGTACGTAGAATGACTTCCACCCACAACGGCATGTTTCTCTCTCCTTCCCTTCCGTATGTTTCCTATCCTTCTCCAATTGTTCAATAGTCATTCTTACTGGAAAAAGTTGTTGCCTAATGCAGGAAGCACTGGTATGATGTTCATCCGCTCTCTAACGCATTTCACCTTATTTTTTGAAGATGTTCCAATAATCTGAAGAAATGAGGTGCCTCATGCTTTTTTTCGCGCTCGCGCGCGCCAGCTACTCTCGCAACTTACAGTACCGGGCTTCACATCTGCTCCACAATGTCGCAAGCGCTCTATTTGGCTTCATCTACTTGTCCATATGGACTGGAATTGGTGAAGGCCGAGATCTCGGCTCATACGGCATGTCTGGACTCGTCTCGTACGTTGCGCTCAACCAATGTTTGCTCTGGGTGACCGCATTTACGAATTATGGCCTGGGACTCCCTCAGCTCGTACGAACCGGTGGCATTGCGATTGAGCTAGCTCGTCCCGTTCATCTTTTCTACAACATGATGAGTCGGGAATGGGGCAATATCGGGTATCAGTTTCTTTACAAAAGCGTGCCGATCTATTTGTTGTATCTAGTTGTGATTCCGCTACGCCTTCCACACAGCATTAGTACTGTATTTGCCTTCCTTGCTGCACTCTTCTGCGCTGCCTATTTGTCCCTCTGTGTCCAGTACCTCATCGGCGCTGTTTCTCTTTGGACGACAGAGTCCCAGTGGCTGCATTGGCTTAATCATGCGATGCTTACCCTGTTTTCCGGTTTTCTTATTCCTATTGAATGGCTGCCGGGCTGGCTCGGCTGGTTTAGCCGCTGGTCTTTTTACCCCTATCTGCAGTACATACCAACGCGCATTTACCTTGGAATGGAAGGGATCAGCGCACTGCTTCCTTCGCTCGCCTGGTGTGCCGGTCTAACTCTGCTATGCCTCGCGGTAACAGGGCTGATGCGGACCAAAACGGAGGTGCAAGGAGGATGATCCGGGACCTGAAAGGTATGGCTTCTATGTACAAACTGCTTATCCGTTTCAGCTTCAGCAGCAGAATGCAGTACCGCTTTAATTTCTGGTTTGGCTCGATAATTGCAGCTCTCATAGCATTCGTTGAATTTGCTCTATTGGCCGTCATTTTGAGCCGTTTCGGCACGATTCAGGGCTGGAGTGTTCAGGAATCCGCCTATTTGTATTCCATTCTGATCCTTTCCAAAGCGATTTACCGAACCTTTGCTTCCGATGTCCATCATCTTGAAAAGTATTTGCTAAGCGGTGATCTGGATGGGCTGCTGCTGCGGCCGCTTCCAGTGCTGCTTGTGCTGATGACCCAGAACGTGTCCGTTCGTTTCGGTGAAACCTTACTCGGCCTAGGTATGCTGGCTTACAGCCTGAGCAGCCTTGCAGCGGATGACCAAATCCAGCTGTGGGTCGCGATTCCGCTCAGCGTGTTGATTACCTTTAACGGCGGGTTGCTGCTGTTTGGCATTGGACTTGCCACCGCCGCAACCGGTTTCTGGCTGACTAGAATCGATATGCTGCAAAATTTAACGGAAGACGCGGCCCATACTGCAATTCGCTATCCGCTCTCCATCTATCCCGGTTGGTTGAAGGGCATTATGACTTCCATACTTCCGGTTGCTTTTGTTAATTATATGCCCGCTCTTTACATAGTGCGCGGCGAGGCCGGGCCATGGATGCTTGCACTTAGCGCGGCGGCCTCGCTTGCTGTGCTTGGTGCTGGCGCGTTTTTATGGAAATGGGGAATAAGCCGCTATCAGAGTACAGGAAGCTGACGAGCCAGCAGCAATGCTTAAGGAGGAATGAAAGGCATGATTGAAGCAAGTCATCTAAGCAAATCGTTCCGGCTGCGAGCCGGAAAAAAAGACTCTGGAAGTGCTATTCGCAATCTGCTCCTACCACGGAGCATTGTTAAGGAAGCTGTACGCGACGTCAGCTTTAAAATTAAGCAAGGAGAGTTTACCGGCTTCATCGGGCCTAACGGTGCAGGCAAATCTACGACGATCAAGATGTTGTCCGGCATTTTGCATCCGACCTCAGGAGAAGTCCGGCTGAGCGGCATCAATCCTCATCGAAAGCGCAGAGAAGCTGCCCGCTCACTCGGTGTGTTGTTTGGCCAGCGGACGCAGCTGTGGTGGGATTTGCCGCTAAAGGATTCGTTCGAGGTGCTCGGAGCGATGTACAGCATGGAAGAAACGCGAAGAAAACGCCGGGTTCAGGAGCTTGACAACTTGCTGCGATTGGGTGAATTCATGGATACGCCTGTTCGAAAGCTCTCGCTGGGACAGCGGATGCGCGGCGATCTCGCTGCGGCACTGCTGCATGAACCTTCTATTCTCATCCTGGATGAACCGACGATTGGGCTGGATGCCTCCGCCAAACGGGACATCCGCTCTCTTTTGCGCAGCGTCAATGAAGAACTCGGTACTACGATTCTGCTAACGACGCATGACATGGATGATATCGAGCAGCTATGCAGTCGGGTGCTGGTTATAACGGAAGGCACGCTTCATTATGATGGTTCATTAGATGGGCTGCGCTCTCGGATCGGGATGCCTGCCCAAATTGAAGCGACTTTCCGTACATTGGAGCAAGCGAACGCAGCGTGGGCGCATTTGCAGGGCGCTGGTGCAGCTAGCTTTGGAGGCAAACAGTTGCAGGAGCGTACAATCATCGTTGAATGCAGCCTGGAACAGCGGAGTTTTATGAATATACTGCGTGAGCTGGAGACTTTCGGAGAGCTGGAGGACGCAAGAATGCGTGAAGCTGCCTTCGAGGAAGCGGTGCACCGGCTATATCCAGATGCGCGTCCAGCAAAGGATTAAACGAGTATGAAGGGAATCTTAAACAAGGATGAGAGCATTCTCATTTTTTTCTCACAAATAGGTAAAAAGGCATGATAACGCTGGTTCAATAGTCTCAGAGGAAAGGGCTGGAAGTTTCGGAGTGTGGTATCTTGGTTGTACCGGTTAATCAACAGCTTGAACAAAGCTGGAGCCAATATACATCTGCACTCCAAAACTTCCACAAGAAGAGAGGAATTTACATCATGAACTTCACCCTTAGAAAAAATTCTCTTACTAATAAAATTGCCGCTGCAACTATTGCCCTTTCCATCGCCGTGACAGGAGTGGCCGTACTTCCGGCTTCCCAATCATTCGGTACAACAGAAGTTCACGCCGCATCTGCTACATCTAAAGCGAACACAGCGATCTCTGCAGCCCGGGCACAGCTTGGCAAACCATATAAATTCGGAGCGTCTACGAGTACAACAAGAATGTTCGACTGCTCAAGCCTGATGAAATATGCCTTCAATAAAGTTGGAATCAACTTGCCGCGTACTTCCAAAGCCCAATCCAAAGTTGGCAAGTATGTATCCAAAAGTAACTTGAAGCCTGGTGATTTGGTCTTCTTCTACTCCCCAATCTCGCATGTCGGCTTATACATCGGCGGCGGCAAGGTCGTTCACACTTACGGCGATCCGGGCGTAACGATCGATACGATCAACTCCGGCTGGTGGAGCAAAAACTACACGACGGCACGCCGCGTACTGTAGTCGGTTTCTTGCTTCACTTCGTGATCAATGGGGGCTTTTTTAACAACCTCTTTAAAGGACAAGCTTTATTTATAGAAACACTTAATGGGTATTTGCGATACTCTGGAGCCTGTTAGCCTTCCTTCGGGAAGGCTTTTTGCTGTTTACTATTCAACGGGAGTTCCAGCAGCTTGGTTGCAGGGAATGGATGGTAGACAAGGAGTCTAAAGGCCATTCAAGGGCAACCAATCCAGCACTCGCTTGATTTGCTCGTCCCAGTAGCTCCAATTATGGTCTCCTGGACCATACTCCACAGTTAGACTTAGCCCAAGCTTAACCGCATGTGTGTGGAAAGCCAAATTGTCCGGATACAAAAAATCTTCCGTCCCACAGCTTTGAAAAAACTGTGGCTGATCTTCTGGCGGCAGCAGAGCGACCTGCTCCGCAAGATGAAATAAATCATCAAGTCCGCCAGCCGCCTCCTCGCGTTTACCGAAAATCGACTCAATTTCCCAAGGCTGCATAATATCCTGTCTTTCATAAATGCTGCCAATATCGAGCGCTCCTGATAGGCTGGCCACAGCTGCAAAACGATCCGGCTTCCTCAGACCAAGCTTGAAAGAACCGTAACCACCCATCGACAATCCTGCCGCGAAATTCTGCTCACGCTGCTCGGACAAAGGAAACAACGAGCTTGCAATATCCGGCAACTCCTCGCTGATGAATGTCCAGTACTTTCCTCCAATCTTCATATCGGTATAAAAGCCGCGATGCACGGTAGGCATAACAACTGCAATTCCATAGTCGGCTGCATAACGCTCAATCGAGGTACGCCGCAGCCAGATGGAGTGATCATCCGACAGGCCATGCAGCAAATACAGCACAGGGAATTTACCGGTGAAAGCTCTGCCCTCCATACCGATCTGACGACGGGTCTGTTGAGGAAGAATAACATTCATGGAGCAGGAAAGTCCGAGCACGTCGGAGAAAAAGCTGCACTGTGCAAGCGCCATTTTTAACATCCTTTCAGGGGAAATTCAGAGAATTTACTTTCAATAAGTGAGCCCGAGTAAATCTGCACACGGATGGATCCGTGGGAATCTTAGCTCACAAACAACTCCCAGGCCTGTCTGAGAATCAGCAGTGAGCTGATCGTAATAAATAACGGCCGAATATACTTCGCACCTATATAGAATGAAAGCGGCCGTAACAAGCAGCAGGATGCTTGACGGCTGAAGGCTGCTCTTTATCCTTCCTCCAGCTGCGCTTGAACACAGTATACAGGGTGATCAGAATGAGCAAAATGACAACGAGCGGCGGAACCAATCCGAATTCGGAATCTGTTTTGAATAGTTGAGTCTTGTCAGAACTTGCTCGCTTACTACTGCTGGCAATGCGCGAATTTGAATGAACTTCAATCGGATTTCTTCTTCCTCCAATTATAAGGCGAATCGGGCTGAGCAGGATTATCCTAATTTTTGTCGATGGCCCATTTTCCTTCGAGCAACTTCGCCCGAATCTTTTTTCTTTACAATAACGAGCAACTGTGTTTGGATGGAGATTCCACTTTTCTGCTGCTTCCGTTTTTCCCACAATACGTTCCAATAGATCCCAGTTCACTCAAACGACTCCTTACGGCCATAACTAAAGCGACCGAGGAAACAAGTGGCCCAATGACTGCGATGATAAATGTAGCTTAGTTAATATGGTGTAAATGCTTATTTAGCACCTGGGGCTGCTGTGCTAACTGAGTGAGCAGAGAAGCGCTACACAGCGAAAAGCCCTAGCTTATGGGATTCGAGCTAGGGGCTTATTTCGTATGACATTTTGCTCTCGACCGCTCTGGACTCCATTAAACGAATGCTAGATTTTAAGAGCTGGAAGAACGACAAACCGAATTTATGCTAACACAACACTGATTCAGTTGTAAACCCGGGAGAAGCGGCGGACCTGTCCGGACCCAACATATGAGGGCGCTCGAAGGTCACCTACTGAGCTATTCGTATTCTTTATTTCACCCCTCCGCACCCCTCCGCATCTCCTGGCCTCGTTTATAGATGCAGCACCTTTTTCATGTAGTTGGCCAGCCGAACGCTTTTGCCCGAACGCGCAATATCTCGCATCAAAACAACTTATCCCCGTATCCACGGCAGAGATAACGGTAATGGGCTCTTTGCGTATCGGGTATTACGGAGCGAGCGCTTCACTTCCAATAAGTACTGGGAAACCTCGACCTGTAAGACAAATGGAGGGTGTTATCAAATGAGTGACACTTGGAAAAAAACATGATGCGCTACAATAGAAGCAGCCGATTTTTAAATGGCCTCGTTTCTTAGGCGGGCACTATTTATCCTTGTATTACCATGAAAGATCCGTAGATCCCGTGTTATTACTACCTGTATTAGGGGTAATTGAGACTGAAGCAGGGCCCCATGTAAATCCAACTGAATAACCAAAAGCACTACTGTTAGCTTCACTATATAGAACGACAACTCTATTTATTGCATCAGAATCTTGTTTTCTCATTCTTAATTTTACGGTTCCTTTATGAAACACAGAGTCAATTTTTGGACCAGTGAATTGCCAGCCTGCGCCATAGAGGCTGTATTCTCCAGGGTTACCATTATTACAAGCAGAAGAATTAGGAGCAGACCAAGTTGCTCCGCTATAATCAGCTTTCCATTGGTTAGCACATGCATACTGGCCTGATTGGATTTCCCAACCGTCAGGAACGGCAATTGCAATATGATCTTTATCGACCCCTGTATTTCCACCCATTCCGGTATAATCAATCCAATTATATTCTGCGTATATGTCTTTGTATGAAACGCCACCTGAAGTCACATTGAATTGATATAGAGTCAATTTCAGATCCGATGAGGAAATATAAGCTTTTGCTGACATCATTCCATCAGGTTCCACTACTTTAGTAAGTTTATTTGTTTGTGGATCAACACTGAAAAAATTAGTATTTTTAGCGCCATAATTTACTTCACCATCTGAAGAATTATTATAAATGAATTCTTTAGTATCCAAATCCATAGATTCCAAAATCTCTTGAGGAGTCCCTGCATTCAAAAGGAATTTATTCAATTCCTTTTCAGACATATGATTACTCTTAGCAGATGCCGTTCCGGAAACCGTAGTCATAATCAATGCCAAAAACAACATGGAAAGTAATAATCTTTTCATTCGATTCTCTCCCTTTGAGTTTTTTTTTGCACCTGAAGAGGCATAACGACCAGTTAGTAAGAAGCTTATTTAAAATCTTAGTTTATAGATAAATCCCCCCTTTTTTAGAGTATACTAGTATGAAGGGTCAATAACATTGCATAAACCCTTGATTCTCTATATGTTAAAATTGTTGTTAGCGGTTTTCGGGGAATCCAAAATTCAAGTAGGAGGGGAAGATATATGTTCTACAAGAAATCCATCTTTGCTTACGTTATACTTGTAATAGGTTTAATATTAATCTTCAATGGGTGCAATAAAAATGACAATGTTAATGCAACATCATATATTAAGGTGATAGACAAAAAAAATGATGGTAATGAATACTGGATTACTGTGGTTAATTCGTATGAATCTAACCCGCAATCAATCGAATTAAAAACATCTCGAAACACTTGGAATTTAATAAAAGTTAATGAAATATATTTTGCATTATACAAATATTCAAAGAAACCCAACAGATTAGGCTCACTAATATCTATAAATTATCCTCATGAAAATGATAATTAGTTATGTTTATTAGCTATTACTTAGGTAGCTCGTTGAGATGGTTTTTAACTTAATGGCCATCGAGGAGCAGCAGGCCGCTCGAATCGATCACTTAGAGCAACGTGTCCACGAACTGGAGCGGCAGTTGGGCCAAAACAGCAGTAAGCCTCCTTCTAGCGACGGTCTGCGCAAACCGAAGAATTTACGCCAAGCCGGTGTGAAAAAGGGAACGCCGACAGGACACCGTGGTCATACCCTCCGCTTCAGCGCGAATCCCGATAAAATTGTCGTATCTCTTGAAGCCTGCTCCCGCATTCGAACCGCGCTGTTCAACAAACCGCTGGTTCATGCCGACGAGACGGGTGTTCGCGTCATAGGAAAACTGTGCTGGCTGCAAGTCGTGTCCGATCCGGGATGGACGAGGCTGAAGCCCAGCAATGAAAACGAGCTGGACCAACTGCCCTTTTATCTCGGCATCGTCGTTCATGATGCCTGGCAGTTGGCGAAGGATTTCCGCCAGCGTAAGGAGGTCATTTCGCCGGATGTTATCGAGGCCATCGGGGCGCACTACGATGCGATTCTCGAAGACGGTCAGGCGAAATGGGCGCAAGCTCCAGCCGAGAAGTCTGGTGCCCGGGGCCGAAGAGCAAAGCCGCTAACTTGGGCGAACGGTTGGCGAAGCATAGACCGGCGATTCTCCGGTTTCTTTGGGATGCCCAGGTTCCGTTTGACAACAATCAGGCGGAAAGAGACTTGCGCATGGTAAAGGTCAAGCAGAAGGTTTCTGGAAGTGTTAAAACGACGGAAGATGCCAAGCAATTCGCTCGAATACGAAGTGTGATTTCGACGAGTTGGAGTTGCTCCCTTCTCTTGTCTCGGCGCTACCGGGGCAGCTTAGACTTCGTTAGTACTAAGTAGTAACGATAATTAATAAAATGAAAATAGGAATAGCGGGCCACGGAGCTTCATCCACCTACATAAAATATCCATGTACTTTTCAGAGATGGTATTAGCTTTGCTTCGCTGGGTACAACATTCGGGTTAGCACCCACAAAAAGCAGTAAAAGCTAAGAGATATCAGGCATATAAATCCCCTTTATTTAGTATTTTTTCATATCTCTTCCTGGTTCTACTCTACTCTAGCATTTATTTTCCACTAATCCAACAGATTCGACAAAAGAAGTGATAATTCGATTTTTAATTTAAAAATATCGAAAACGATGTATAGCAGGCAGTAGGCAATGAGCGCCATCCAGACCTGGTTTTGCACGGCTCGTTCGCTGGTGCCTTAAAACCGTTTGATTCGTAGATGCTGCTTCATCCACTTGAAGAACGTTTCGATCGACCAGCGGCTCCGGTACATATCCGAAATCTCGTCGCACGTCAGATCGAAGCGGTTGGTCACTAGGATGAGCAGATTTCCTTCCGAATCCGCCGTTTAAATCATACGGTACTGCCGCCTAGCCCACTTGAACGCCGATCCGATCCGTACCGCGTTCATCCATCGTCACGCTGCTTTCATTCGGGATGAGGAAGGATTCTAGTGGTTCAATGACAGCGTTGTTTTTCAGCCGGGTGACAAAGTGGATGCCACGCTCCGTGGAATCATCAAACGCCTTGTCATCCACATAGCCGCGATCGAATAGATACGTGGCGCCTTCCTCGTCGATAAGGGCTTCCATCTGTGTACCCGGCTTTCCGCATGAATAAAATGGAAAACTTGAATTAATGACAGAGGATTTCTCCCCGTTTTCCTCGAACGTATACCGAAATAGACAGAAGAACGGGGAATTTCGTATGCAATTTGAAGATATGGTATCCATCTCAGCAGGACCGAGCCAACTCATTTCGGCGCTTTGCGATGAAATCGGATTGGAAGACATCATCAACGGGGCGGTATCGTGGGAGCCTTCATACTGGAAGGTATCTCCAGGTACTCACATCAAAGCGCTTGTGATTAACATCCTCTGTTCGCGCATGCCCTTATATCGGATCGCGGAATTCTATGAGACGCAAGACACGGAGCAACTCTTCGGAAAGGGATACGTCGCAGCTTCCTTCAACGACGATGCTCTAGGCCGTACACTTGATCGTCTCTTTGAGGCCCAAAGCTGGAAGGTGTACTCCGAGCTTTCGCTTACCGTTTTACGCACCTTAGAATTGCCGCTGGATCTGCTTCATGCGGATACGACTTCCTTTTCCCTGCAAGGGGACTACGCGGATCAGAATGATCTGCGGATTACGTATGGCTACAACAAGGACAATCGTCATCGGTCTGGGCGTCACGCCGCAACGTCTGTCGGTGATGGCCAAGGTGGAGAACGGCAATCTGGACGACAAAACCTGGAACCATACGTTCATTAAGCGAGCCCGGACGATGCTGACGCAGGAAGAGTGGGACGGACTAACCTACGTGGCCGACAGTGCGCTGGCAACGCAAGAGAATCTGCTGCTTATGAGACAAGAAGGACTCGCCTTCATCACGAGACTGCCCGATTCGTTTAGCCTGAGTGCGGAGTTGAAGGAAGAAGCCATGTGGCAAGAAGAGTGGCACCAGGTAGAGCCGAATTCCCCAGAGGGCCACCGTTCCGTTTACCTTGTACAATCCTTTGACCACGAGCTGTATGGGCAGGCGCTGCGTTTTGTCGTGGTCCATTCCAGCCAACTCGAAGCCAAGCAGCGCGAGACGCTCCAGCGTCAGATGAGCAAAGAAAGAGAAAAAATCGATCAGGCGCTGCGGAGCTTAGCTGCGGAACGCTTTGCTTGTGAGCATGATGCTCAGCAGCGCATAGCGGCATTTGGCAACCAGCAAAAATGGAAATGGTATGCCATCGATTTAAAGGCCGAATCGGAAACCTATCCCTTGCCGCGTATTAAACGCGGGCGTCCGAAAGCAGATGAGCGGCCAGCCATGGCTGTACAATGGCGTCTGCATGAGCAAAGCTTCGTTATGAGGAAGAAGCTTTGCTCATGCAGGCGCAAAAGCAAGGGTTATTTGTGCTGGTCACGAACCATCCGAAAAGCGAAGGGTGGAACAGCACGCGGGTGCTGCAAACCTACAAAGGAAAGGCTGCAGCGGAGATGCGCTTTCGCCTGCTCAAAGATCCGGTCATGCTGAATGCCATCTATCTCAAGCAACAACCCAAGCGTGTGGAGGCACTCGGTGTTGTCTTTGTTATGGCCTTGCTGATCTACGGTTTGTTAGAGTGGCGCGTACGAGAAAATCTCAAGCAAGAGAAGGAGCCGCTCATCCTCCCCGACAAACGCAAAAGCTTTGAGCCCACAGGTGAGATGCTACTTGCTTTATTGAAGTCTATTCAAGTCATTCATGTCACGATGGGCGGAACTCGCATACGCGGTCTTTCTGCACATGTCGATGACCAGGTGAAACGGATTATCCGTTTAGCAGGCCATAATATCTCGATTTATACCGACTCCGCGGTTATCTCAAGCGACGTTTAACGATTCGGTTCCATACCTACCTGTTTCTGTTTAGAATTGAAATTCATTTTTGTGAAATTATTTCATGCGGAATGCCGGGTGTACGGTCGTTTTTCTGTCATTCTGAATACGGGTAGACAAAAGCATCTTTGGGTACGATGTCGAGTACACCTTCATTAAAATCATCCGCTGTATGAACGGCTTGGTTATTGCCATTCTTAAGAAGTTGGCGCTGATGATCCCAGGATTGGAATTCTTCCTGCACCAGCCAGACCATGATTAGCACCAGTACGGTTGAAGTGTAATAAATGAGTTTATCCATGGCTTCCTACCCTCTCATCGACCATCAAGGAATGTACTCGCTGATCGTGTAGGCTTTACCAAAATACATTTCGGGAAGGTCGGCTGAACCAAATTGATAAGCGAACATGGGCAAACGAGGAGCTCGTATCTCATGGTATCTGCTGTAACAGCAGTGTGCCGCCAGTAGCGCCGGCGACCGTAAGCGGGAACAGCCAAAGCACGACACGCAGCTCAACTTTGTCGGAGCGCATGAACGCCATATTAGACTACCCTCGATTGCTCTAAAATCTTCGTTCTATCGAAATGCTAGGCGCTTATTAATCGGAAGTCTATTCCACATCGAAAAAACAGGCTCTGCCGCAATCGGCAAAACCTGTTTCAGACCCATAAAACCTAATGTTGCGCTCAGAATAGATGGCATCTTTTAACCAACATCCACCTGAACAATCAGCCTTCAGCCCCAGCAGTTGCATTGCCTGTGTTCACTTTGCCCGCCGCGGTTGGTGTACCCGCTCCCGGCGTGCGACGACGTCCGCCCTCACGGCTTTCCAAACGTCGCGACAATAGCGAAAGGCTATAGTTGACGGTGAAGTAAAGTACCGCAGCAAGCAGTAGCACCGGGAATACCTGGCTTACATTTTGTCCCATGACAATGTTGGAGCTATGCATTAACTCCGGTAACGAGATGACAACAGCAAGTGAGGTATCTTTGAGCAGCGAAATGAACTGACTCACAAGCGGAGGTACCATGCGGCGCAGGCCGATCGGCAGCACCACATGTCGCAGCGTCTGAACCGCCGTTAATCCGGAAGAACGCGCTGCCTCGACCAGACCTTTATTGACCGACTGCAAACCGCTGCGCACAATCTCGCCAATCATCGCTCCCTCGAATATCGTCAGAGCGACGACCGCCGCCCAGAAGGTGGAAAACTTGATCCCAACCTCTGGCAAAGCGAATTTAACGAAAAATATGAGCAACAGAAGCGGCAGATTCCGGATCATTTCGGTCACGATCATGGCTATCGGTGACAGCAATCGAATTCGGCTATAACGAATGACACCCAGAAGAGTGCCAAACAGAAAGCTCAGTACAATCGATACTCCGGCTATAACGAGTGTCAAACCAAAACCTTTAAGCATGAACATCAGATTATGGGGAGAGTAAGCGCCTGCAAAATCCATATCGTACTCTCTCCCTTCAGTTCGTCCGCGCCAGCCTGCGTTCAAGCACATTCGTACCATAGGCCAGCGGGATCGTCAGAATGAGATAAAAGCCAGCAGCGATCATATACGTCTCGATCGTCTGGAAGGAGTAACTGTTGACATTATCAGCAAAATACATCAAGTCGAATCCGGCCACAACGCCTAAAATAGAGGAGTTTTTGACCAGGTTCAGGAACTGATTGCTGATCGGCGGAATGACAATCCGCACGGCCTGCGGCAGTACGACAAAACGCATCGCTTGCACATAAGACAAACCGGATGAACGCGCCGCCTCCATCTGGCCCGTCGGTACCGACTGAATTCCCGCCCGAATCGCTTCGGCAATGAAGGCGGACGTGTACACCATCAGTCCCAGCGTACCGGAAGTGAAGCCATCCAGATCCACTCCCATAGATGGTAGGCCGAGATAAAATACGTACACAACGAGCAGCAACGGGATATTACGGAAAAACTCCACGTAAGCGGTTCCGAGAATCCTTAAAACCTTCCAAGGCGATATACGGAACACCGCCAACAGAATGCCGAGGATAAAGCTTCCCGCTAGCGCGAGTAAACTGGCATAAATCGTGTTTTTAAACCCTTCGGTGAAATCTCCCCAGTAATCGCCGACAAAGGAAAAGTCCATACTTATGCCTCCGGCGGTTTCTCGCCCATCCACTTCTCGTAGAGAGCAGCGTATTCACCGCTGTCCTTTAGCTCTTTAATGGTTTCATTAACCGCGGTGACTAAGTCCGTGTTGCCTTTTTTGGCGGCGATGCCGTATGGCTCATCAGAAAACATACCTCCGACAACAACATAATTCGGGTCCTGCTGACTCATACCAAAAAGGATCGCGTTATCCGTCGTAAGCACATCACCTTTCCCTGCCCTGAGAGCGGTAAACGCCTCCTGGTAATTCTCATATTGCTGCACGCGGAGTCCCGGAACTTTTTCCTCGATATTTTTGATGGAAGTAGCGCCTTTCTGCCCGATGACCTTTGTATCCTTGGTCACATCGTCGATGCTCGTAATGGGGCTGCCCTTTTTCACCAGCAGCGACTGTCCCGCTTGGAAATACACATCCGAGAAGTCGACCTCCTTCTTGCGCTCTTCGCTGATCGTCATCGTAGCGACAATGAGATCGATATCGCCATTGTTCAGCATCTGAATACGCGTTTTGCTCGTTACTTCCTTGAGCTCAAGCTTGCTTTCATCACCGAACAGTTTTTTGGCAATCGCTTTGGAAACGTCAACGTCGAAGCCTTCCACGTCGCCCGTTTTAGTGTTTTTAAGTCCGAACAGATTAGTGTCATACTTCACGCCGACAACAAGCTTGCCGCGCTCCTTGATCTTGCCTACAGCGCCGCTTTCTCCTGGAGCAGGCGACCCTGCCGTTCCACCAGAGTTGTTCTCCCCGCTATTTTTCTCGCCACATCCGGATAGAACAACAGTAAGCAGCAGCATCAGGGACACGCCCATGCCAAGCCATTTCTTTTTTCTCATCGCCTTTAACCCCTCTCGTTTTCATCGCTAAAAGTTAATGATTGATGACCCTACTGAGAAAATCCTGCGCACGCGGAGACTCTGGCCGAGCAAAAAAGTCTGCCGGAGCGGCCTGTTCCACGATGCGGCCTTCGTCCATAAACACAACGCGATCCGCCACTTCGCGGGCAAAACCCATCTCATGTGTCACAACAGCCATCGTCATGCCTTCCTGAGCAAGCAGCTTCATAACGGACAGCACCTCACCGATTACTTCTGGATCAAGCGCTGATGTCGGCTCATCGAACAGCATGATTTTGGGTTTCATCGCCAGTCCCCGAGCAATCGCGACGCGCTGCTGCTGGCCTCCAGATAGCTCCGAAGGATAACTCTGCGCTTTTTCAGGAATACCGACCTTCTCCAAATAAAGCATGGCCGTCTTCTGAGCTTCTTCTTTGCTGATCCCTCCGGCTTGCACCGGCGCCAGCGTAATATTGTCGATCACTTTCAAATGCGGATATAGATTGAAATGCTGGAATACCATGCCGATGCCCCGGCGCAAGGCGTTGATGTCCGTTGTTTTGTCATGGACCGCCTGGCCATCCACCGTCAAGTTGCCGTCTGAGATTTCCTCGAGACGGTTGATGCAACGCAGCAATGTGCTTTTACCCGAGCCGGATGGTCCGATAATGACGACAACTTCGCCTTCAGCGATATCCAGATCAATATTCTTAAGCACATGAAAGCTGCCGTAATGCTTGTTGACCTGTCGGAAAGAGATCATGCCTGGCCTCCAATCGCCTAAGGATAATTCCAATTTGACCCGTTCCCAAGTAGGAAACGTTATAGTCGTGTTAATTATAATAACTCAAATGTCCGCTATTTTGAACCAAATTTTCGATCTTTATTAATTTATGCGACTTTTCACCTATAAAAAATAAAAAAATCTACCCGACATGTCAGGTAGATTGACGCGTTATATGTCGAAAGATTGCTTCCATTCCTATTGTCCCGTTAGCTTAGTCCTGCTCCTGAAGTCTCAGAGCCTCATATAAATCTCCCACTGATCGCATCGCATACACAATTCGCACCGGTTGGCCGTCCTCCAGCACAACCAGCGCCGGCACGCTGGTCACTCTCCAACGCTCCCGCAGTTGCGGTGCGAAGTTTACGTTAAGCTTCGCCACCGGCATTGCTCCAGGCGCCGCAGCTGCAATTGCAAGCATTCTTTCTGCTACTTTGCAGGTTCCGCATAGCGGAGTTGAAAAGAACAAGGCTTCTTTACGGTGCAGCCTCCCTAGCGAAAGAAATGATTTTTCACTTATTTCCGTCAGACTCATCTCGGCCTATCCTTTCCTCGACATAAGTCCTGGGCTGAGCCATTCTGCCCATGCTCATGGACATGCCGCTCCCATGTATATTTAACTGTGTAGTGTAGTGGTGTTAACGTTATTCCTTGTCCTTGACCGCCCCATGGTCGCCCAGCTTCACACAGAACTTGGACTCGATAATCGATTCATCACCATAAAGCAGGATGAAATCGCCCTCTTCAAGCACGGTGTCCAACACATTTCTACGGATTTTTTCGCCATCCCGCTTGATTACCAGCGGTACAACTTCTTCGCCCTCGGGCAGCAGTTCGCGCAGCTTTTTGCCAATCAATGCGGAATCGCTTGCTATGTGCAGGCCTACAACATCCTCATTGCGCTCATCATCCGCCAGCTCTTCCATCGGCATCGGCCCTCCCTCGGTATGCGAAGGTAAGTGGCTTGTAATCCAACGCGAAACCTTTCGATTCACACTTGGAATACGTAAACTGATCAGCACAACTGCGAGCATCAAAGCAATCGATATCATCAGCGTCAAATGGGGATTCTCCGACAACAGACTGCTTATGACGGAGATCAACACAGCGAGGGAGAAAGCTCCGAACAGAATGAGCACCATACCGATACGACGGCGCACCGGGTGGCGTAAAATAAGCTCCGACTCCGAAGTAGTGAAGCCAGCTCCCGTGAGCATGGATACAGCCTGAAAACTGGACTGACTCGGTTCCAGGCCTGTCATGACAAGCAGCACGGTACTGATCCGTAACACGAGCAGGATGAGAACCAGGTAAACCAATATAAATATAAATCCCAAAATCGGGCGCCCCTCTCTTTTTCAAGAGGCATTCATGTGCCTCTCCTGCCTACCTTATACCCTTTTGGCGCTTCATTCATTCATCGCCGATTAGGAGTCGGGAGGCAGTGACGGACGAGTTGTCAGCATCCGGTACGCGATGAGCGCCGCAGCGAGGAATGCGAGATAAGCAAGAATAAGCGCCGCTATTCGCAGGGGACTACTGCCCTGGCTGCCGCCAAGCAGAGCGAAAAACAACATGCCGGGAGCCTTGCCGAGCAAGGAAGCCAAAGCATAGACTCGCAGCTTGATTCCGGTAATCGCCGCATAGGCGTCCACACTCATTTCGGGGATGACAGGCAGTACGCGTGCTATGAGCAGGAATAAGAAAGGGCTCCGGTCCGTCAGCTGCACGAATTTATCCAGCCGGCCAGCCTTGGCGATCCACACTCGTCCACGATTCTGGAAAAACAGCCGGAATCCCGCATATGTCAGCAATGACGCGATCCATGTTCCGCCCAGGCTGATCAGACTGCCGCCCAGTGGCCCGAACATATACCCAAGCGCACCAATGACAATCGCATAGGGGAATACCGGAAAGAGGGCCAGCACTAATGCCGCCGCAAGCATGAGTAAGAGCGAGGGCTGTCCACTGTCCAGCCATACTCCTATCGGCACTCGATAAACAAGAACTAACACGAGAGCAGCCACATACAGCAGAGCTGCAAGCCATCGAGCCGGGTTTCCTCGGCCTATTGTATTCGATTCATTCGAATTCCGGGCCATTACATCTCCCCATTCTCGGTACGGACAACCAATGTATTCGCCGAAAAGCGGAATGATGCGCTCCCCCCGCTTCATAGGCAATCGCGATAGCCGCCTGCTCCAATTTCGCAGTCAATCATCTCAACAACCACACTGCCGCTCATGCATAGACATGCTTCCCAGTATAACTTGGCATCATGCTACAGTCAGCAAGCTTCATAAGCTGAATATGCAGTTCATAAAGTAACTGACAGCCTAGAAAACAAAGGAGGATGCAGCCCATGTCCTGGGTAACTACGGACGACGGCGTCACGCTCTACGTCCACCAATCCGGTCCAGCGCGAGGCAGAACCGTGCTGTTGATTCACGGTTGGCCGCTGAACCACCGCATGTTCGATCGCCAGCTAGCTTTTTTGCCGGAGTCTGAACTACGCTGTGCCGCACCGGATCTGCGCGGCTTCGGTAGATCTCATGCGCCCTCGAGCGGCTACTGTTGCGATCGCCTCGCAGATGATCTGCGCGATATCATCGACTCGCTCTGCCTGGACGGGGTAATTCTGGCAGGCTTCTCTTCAGGTGCGGCTGCAGCCGTTCGCTATATGAACCGTCATGGCGGAAAAGGTGTCGCCGGTCTGGCGCTGATCTCTCCTGCAACGCCATCGCTCATCAAACGTGACGGCTGGCCATTCGGCCTGCCTCCAGAACAGTTGGAGCGCTTAATCCAGCAAGCTGGGCTGGACCGTCCGCAGATGGCAGCAACCTTTGCGCGCCAGATGTTTTACCGCTATCACAGCCCCGAATATATGAGCTGGTTCGCCAATCTTGCGATGGACGGTTCGCTCAGCGCTACTCTTAGCCTAGCCCGCTCGCTTCGGGACGAGGATCAACGCAAGGATCTGCCACATATCCGAGTTCCGGTTACGGTCATGTATGGTGTGCATGACCGCATCGTCCCGGCGGAAGCTTCCCTGCAACTGGCAGCATCGCTTCCGAAAGCTGACGTGATCCGCTTCGAGAAGAGCGGTCATGGGCTTTTCCAAGATGAGGCAGAGCGCTTCCAGCAAGAACTGGTGCAATTCGCCTTAAGAGTGCCTTGAAGCACAAGAAAGTCAGCACGATGCACTATCTTGGCTCCAGAGGTCGCTAGCCCGATGAGCGTTTCGAATACCATTCCGGCATTACCTCCGGTTACAAGCATGATCGGCTGACTTATGGCTAGTCCCCCTCATATTCGCTGCTCGCTGCAATCTCTCTTGCGCTGCCACTCCCGCCTACGATTATACCTTGCACACGGAAATCATAGTTCTCCTTGCACAACTGCAGCAATGAATGCTTCAAACCGCGCTTCGGCTGCGTGATGGTAAGCGGGGAAGCCAACCGGTCGCCCGGACGACGAAGTGCGCGGCGCACCGCCGCCGGATCAGCGATTCGGTTGACGATCAGCTCATCCGGCCGGTTCTGCTCGCGATAGCGGCGAATTAAAAAACGATCGCATGCCGCCTCGTCATAACCACGCTCCAGCTCAACCATTTGAAGCTCGCGCAGCATGCCCTCCTGCACCTTTGCGACCATTACGCCTTGTTCGCCGAAGTAGAGCACCTCCTGGTTGAGATTCGTTTCCCGATCAACGATTTGCTTCTCGGGCGTCTTTTCCAGGTTGCGAATATGGCTAAGCATATTCTGCGCCTTCTCGAACTTCAGTTCCTCGGCATACTCCGACATCTGTGCGTACATCCGGGCGATGAGTGCATCTTTGCCGCCGTCAAACAGCAGCTCCGATACTTGGCGCACATCTTGCGCATAATCCTCCTCGCTGATATGTCCCTCGCAAATACCGCTGCACTTGCCTATGTGATATAACAGACAAGCCCGCTTGGGCAGCTTAGTGCAGGATCGCAGCTTGTAATGATCCGCGACAAACTCCAGCAATTCATTGCGGAAGCGCGCACTGGCAAAAGGGCCGAAACGCTTCGGCTCAGCAAGCAGCTTGCCGCCTTTGGGGGCTGCTACAGACTTGCCGTCTGCGTTATCAAGTTGCTCATCCGGCTTCGCCTCAGCCTCACGCCGGTCACGGTAATAAACCGCCAACCGCGGAATCCGTTCTGCGGTAAGCATCAAATACGCATAACCGCTGTTATCCTTTTTCAGCGCACGATTGTACGGGGGCTTGTGAATTTTGATCAGATTGTTTTCGAGCAGCAGGCTCTCCGTTTCGTTGTTGACGAGAAGCACCTCGATTTCAGCGATGTTCTCGACCAGTTCCTGCAATCTCCTGATCTTCTGGTTGCTATAAAAATAGGAGCGCAGACGGCTCCTTAAATTTTTGGACTTTCCGACATATAACAGGCGACCTGACGCATCGCGCATCAAATAACAGCCGGGCTTCTCGGGATAATCACCGGCCTTGAACACAAACGGCATCGTCTGAGTCCTCCTCCGCAAAATTGTCGGTCCGCTCATGCCATGACAGCATGCCAACCAAACACATGTTCCAGGAACCTAATTGTACCCTTGGCTGCCGGAAAAGGAAAGACAGATGACTCCATCATTTGGTATACTTTTACAGAATAGTGAACATTCGCGCGGGATCTAATTGCCCACCCATACGAGGAGGAGCATTCCTATGCCCATGCAGCATCTCATCGAAAAGAATGAATGCCAACCAAGCATTTTTGATGGCCGTTACCTGACTTTATTCGCTTTGTCGCTGCTGTCCCTGCTGACCTTTCGGCGCAGCTCCTCCATTGAAGCATGGCGAACTCGGCATGCCATTCGCACAGAGGAAAGCTGGCGGATCTGAAGCTAGCGCTTTAAAGCTCTCTTGCTACTCATCCCGCACAGCATCCTGGAGCGGCCGCAGCGCCGGGCTTCCCGGCTTTTCAATCAAGCTTTTGTGCATCCAGATCGCCGCCTGCGATCCATCGCCCATGGCGATCGAAGCCTGCTCGGAGTGTGCGAGCACATCTCCCGCCGCCCACACATGTTTCACATTGGTCATTTTGGTGCGAGGGTCGGCTTCGATATGACGGTTGCCGTGAAGCTTGACCCCAAGCTGCGCGCCGAGTCCAGAGCGCACCTCATTGCCGCCAAAAGCAACGAAAGCCCGTCCACCCTCGATCCACTCACCCGTAGCGAGCGTTACGCCTTGCAATTGATCGCCCTCTGTCACCAATCGCTCGATTCGCTCTGCCACGATCCGAACGCCCTTTTCTTCCAGCTTAGCGAGCAGCTCCGGCTTTACCTCCGCCTTCTCGTGATTGATGTAGACAAGTTCATCGGTCCAATAGGACAAAATATCCGCCATATGCGCCCCCGGATTGCCCGATCCCATCACAATAGCGCGCCTGCCCGTAAGCTCGTAACCGTCGCAGTCCGGGCATACATAAATGCTGATGCCAAGACAGGGGCGAAGCCCCTCCAATGGCGGAAGCCGATCCATGACGCCGGTCGCCAGCAATAATCGCCGGCCCTCATACGTTTCGCCAGCTTCTGTACGCACGGAGAAGCCCTCACCGTTTAACGCTGAAGCCTCAATAGCCTTATCCTTTACAAAACGGACGCCCACCTTTTCCGCCTGAATTCTCCCTGCCTTACGAAGATCCGGTCCGCTCACTCCGTCCGGCCAACCGATCAAATTATGGTAACGAAGGCAGAAGCTCGACCGCCCGTCCTCCGAATCAATAACGAGCACGTTATGGTTATACCGCCCCAGCTGCACCGCAGCGCTTAAACCCGCGAGTCCACCCCCGACAATGAGTGCATCGTAACGCATCGTTTTCACCCTTTCCGAACCTGGCTTTTTCGTATTATTACCGTATCATGCCCCCTTCTAATCCGAGCCCTGCTTGAGCGTTTAGCCCGAATTTCCCCATCCAGCTTGGATTATTTGGAGCGGAGGAGTACAATATAAAGGACAGAAATGTGCGGAAAACCACTTTTATTTCTTGAACATGCCTCTTAGATTCGGCTTAGATTCGGCTTTGCAACAGGGTCCGGCCAGCCCCGGAAAGGACTTGATATTTATATGGCGGATTCATATTTATGGAAACGAAATCTGCTCGTTTTATGGATCGGCGTTTTTTTCTGCAGCACCGCTTATACCGTATCCATCCCCTTCATGCCCATGTTTCTGCGCAATGACCTCGGAATCACGAATAACCTCACGCTCTGGTCGGGATTTGCCTTTGGCATCACCTTCCTCGCCAGTGCACTCATTGCTCCCTACTGGGGTTCTCTCTCGGACAAATACGGCCGCAGGCCCATGCTGATCCGCTCCGGCTTCGCGCTCGCGGCGCTTTATATGGTCACCTATTTCGTGCATGATCCCTATGTATTCCTCGGGGTACGCGTCGGCCAAGGTTTGCTGGCTGGATTCGTCCCGGCAGCAATTGCTCTAGTCGCCACGAATACACCCGAGAACAAAGCAGGTTATGCGCTCGGCATAATGGCTACCGCTAGTGCGACAGGTGGTATCATCGGTCCGCTGATTGGCGGCTTGGTCAGCCATTATTTCAGTAATCGGGAGAGCTTTATTTTTTCCGGCTTCATCGTACTTGTGTCCGCGCTGATCGCAGTGTTTTTCGTCAAGGAACATAAGTTCAACCGGAGTGCTGTCCGCTCCCCGATCCGTGAGGATTTAAAAGAAGCATTCTCCAACAAAGTGTTAGTAACGATGCTCGGTTTAGTATCGCTTGGCACGTTTTCCGTGATGATTCTGGAGCCTCTTCTTACGGTTTATATGATGGATATTGGCGGCAGCGACGGCAATGCGAGCCTGCTGGCTGGGGTCGTTTTCTCCGCAGTTGGTATCGCCACGTTAATTGCAGCGCCGCAGTGGGGTAAGTTCGGCCCGCGTATCGGCTACACGAATGTGCTCGTCATCGGCCTGATGGGCGGAGGGATTGGCAATCTGCTGCAATTTTTCGCGCATAATTTTGTCGCTTTCGGCGCGTTGCGTTTCTTGTACGGGTTATGTTTCGCTGGAGTGTACCCTTCGCTAAATGCATTGATCGTAAAAGTGACTGCGCCGGAGTTCCGCGGCCGCGCCTTTGCCTTGAACCAATCTGCGACGCAGCTCGCGACGATGATGGGGCCGATTATCGGCGGCGCGCTTGGCGGCGTCATCCCGATTCGCTGGGTATTCGTCCTCAACGGCACGATGCTGATCATCGCCGCTCTGCTGATTCGCAGCCGCCATCTAGAACGGCATGCGGAGCTGGCGGCGGAACGGGCTTAGGGGCAGGTTCAGGGAAAATTCCACTACTGACTGCAACCTGTGGTGATAAGATTTTTATGTTAAATAAGGGTCAGACCCGAAAGTCATCTTTAGATGATTTCGGGGCTGATCCTTATTTATTTAGGCCGCCAGTTCCATATAAGCTGACGGCGCTGCATCGTTTTCGAATCTGAAGTGTCTTGAGCTTTCATTTTTATATGAATGGTCAAGCTATACACTCACGCTCTGAGTTCCGCTCGCCCATTTATTCAAACTCCTCCCTCGGTAGCGTTACGGAACTGAGAAGCCCTATTTCAACCAAATGGAGGGTTTTCGAGGCGTAACGAATCTGAGAGACGCTAATTGAGGGTATTTCTCGGGAAAATTAACATTTTGACTCCTATAACGCTTCTCAGTTTCGTTACATCATCGGTAGCCTGTTTTGAGGCGAAATAAGCTCTCTCAGTTTCGTAAGCATGTTCGTGGACAAGCAGAGGAGCTTCCAGTTTCCCTAGTGTTGAAGCGAAGCGACAGCAACTTTCACAAAGGGGCTGCCCCGAAAGTCATCTAATGAGTGACTAATAGGACGCCCCCTTTATTTGTTATTTTCAACCATATACTAAGATTTACTTCCATATATTAGAAAGTAGGTGCAATTCGGTATATCCGCCGAAACAGCCTGTTACAGCAGACCGATCGGATTCTTGTCGTGACGGATACCATTTTCCGTTACAGTAGGCCGACAAGCTCCAATCCGTGACGGATACCGTCTTCGGTTACATCCTTCGTCACATGTTTGGCGGCTTTCTGTACGGTCTCGATTGCATTGCCCATCGCCACACTGTTGTGTACCGACTGCAGCATTTCAATGTCGTTCAGCCCGTCGCCAAATGCATACACATCTTCTGGACGCACACCGGCGCGACGAACGAATTCTTCAATACCCTTTGCTTTGGAACCGCCCAGTGGCAGCACGTCCATAGAGAACTGATGCCAGCGGATGAAGCCGAGATTCGGAAATGCCTCACGATAGCCCTTCTCGTCGCCGATTGTACAGAACAGTAGACACTGATAAATCTCGCGGCCCAGGTAAAACTCCTTGTCCCATTCCATGACCTTATTCTTCAACGATAACGAAGCCATGCTCTGCTCGATGTAGTCATGGCGCTCGATATTCGCTTTCATCGTTACATCGTTCATATATACGATTGGGTGATCCAGCTCAGCCGCCCGGTCCGTAATCTGTTGCAGCAACTCCGGCTGGATCGGATTTCGCACGATGACCTCACCTTTGCGGACTGCGAATTGACCATTGTAGCTTATAAAAGAGTCGATGCCCAGCTCCTCGCGAATCTCCTTGAACATGAAAGGACCTCGTCCCGTAGCGATGGCAACCTCGTGTCCGGCATCCTGCAGCTCACGTACCGCCTGTTTGGCCGAAGCCGGAATCCGCTTGTCATGATCCAGAAGTGTACCGTCTACATCAAAAAATATAAGTTTGCCCGTCATAGTGAGAACTCCCCTTTTCCTTATGTCTGAATGAAATGTTTTACTTTGATCGGGTTGCGCGGCCTAGGGCTCGCCTTTCAGGTAGCTTTGACTACTTGCTTCGGGCTTTTCGGCCTGCGGCTCGCCCCTCAAGTAGCTTTGACTACTTGCTTCGGGCTTTTCGGCTCGAGGCTCGCCCCTCAAGTAGCTTTGACTACTTGCTTCGGCCCATCGAGCCCAGGACTCGCCTTTCAAGTAGCTTTGACTACTTGCTTCGGGCTTTTCGGCCTGCGGCTCGCCTTTCAAGTAGCTTTGACTACTTGCTTCGGGCTTTTCGGCCTGCGGCTCGCCCCTCAAGTAGCTTTGACTACTTGCTTCGGGCTTTTCGGCCCGCGGCATCGCCCCTCAAGTAGCTTTGACTACTTGCTTCGGCCCATCGAGCCCGCGGCATCGTCCCTCAAGTAGCTTTGACTACTTGCTTCGGCCCATCGAGCCTGCGGCATCGCCCCTCAAGTAACTTTGACTACTTGCTTCCTACCGCGCAGCCCTCAATCCAACCCCTCAAGTAGCTTCCGCTACTTGATCCTCATCCCCGCCGCGCTCCAGAACCTCGCGCAACCGCTGAGGCAGCTCGCGGCTCCGTCGCTCAACCGAATCCATGCAAACGCAGGTCACTTCTGCATCGGCTCGAACCACGCCCATACTGTCCAACAGCTCCTGCTTTAGCGCATAGCTTGTACGACCCGCGCGCGACGGTTCGGTACGCACGATGAGCCGCTCTCCTTGTACGCATTCGCGGCGATAATTCACATTGATGTTAACTGTGACCGTCTGTATTCCCATTTCCAAAAACGCGGCATAGTCCAGACCGGCACTCTCATACCAGTCTTCCCGGCCCCATTCCAAATACTCCAAATATTTAGCATTGTTCACATGCCCGTTCACGTCGATCTCGGTAGAGCGGACGACCAGCTCAAGCCTGGATTCCATCCCATTGCCCCCTGACTTCCTCATCTGCCAACCCGATACGCAACAAAAAATCCGCCCAAGGACGGATTAATGGAAGCGCTACCGACGGGTCGCCTCTGCGAGCCTTGTTCGGATTAGCTTAATATTCTGCTGTAATGCGGAGCGCTGCTCTTGCAACAGATCCTCCGAGGTCATACCGTGCGGCGCGAACAAAAGCGCGTCTCTGGGCTGCAGCCCGGATGCTTCGCTGACACGGCCGTTCTTGGATACCCATATGCCGTCCTTCATGCCCTCATCCCTCCCAGCAATAAGCGAACTAGCTTCACCAGTCTCGTGTTAGGTCCTATTATAGCACTAACGACACTGTCTTTGTAGCGGATATAGCGGAGCTGATCCCAGGAAGATCCTGCCGGAAAATGAAAAGTCACCACAAAAGGCCCGCTTCTGACGCAGTAAAAAAATTTCTGCCCTGACTCCGTGTAATAGACCTGCTCTGCGCGCGGTCCCATGGCGTAAGTCAGAGCGATATAGGAACTCTGATCGTTCAGCGCAAAGCTCCGCACAGCGGAAGCCCGTCCACAGCAGGAAATGAAACGCATCGCATCTCCGTCTCGCCGATACAACGAGGCCGCGTTGCAAGCTTCATAGCTGCCAACGGTTTCTCGGTTCCAACGTCCGTAACGATGCTCAATCGTTCGACCCTGCAGCCGCTCGCGGATTGTGTTCAGCCACACTTTCCAATCATGCGGCGGCTCAAGAGCCACTTGCGGGAGCAAAGCCGCCAGCAAATCAAAACTCGTTTCGGCCTCCTCCAGCCGATTGCTATTCTCAGCAATCGTCGGCTCAAGCGGCAGAAGCAGCAGCCCTCGGCGCAGCAGATCACTGAAATAACCTCTCCAATCCGTCTCAACGCCTCGTGCCAGATCTTCCACGTATATGCCCCGCTGGCGAATATCATGCAGCAGCAACCAGACATAGGGATCGATGTGAGGGGGCGCTTCCTGGCAGGAGCGCAGAAAATCCAGTGTCTGCAAGGGGGCCGGATAACTGCCGCTCTCCTGCACTGTATGTGCTATGTATTCATCTAGTTTCCAGGCGATGCCGGAAAAGAAAATAGCTTTTGTCTCCGCGTCTGCCCAGACTAGCGCTGTTTTACCCTTATCAACTGCACGAATGAACTCCGAATGAGTCACCGTCAAGCCTGCGGCCTCATCGAAGGTGCCGCCCCTCGTACCGATGAAGAGCAGGTAGAGATCGGACTGCTCCACGGCCTCCAGGCATTTTTCAACCGGGTTCTGGTAAGACGGCCACGGCCCCAAATTCTCTTCCCACATCAGAGGTTCATGACCGAGTCCCTCTAACACGCGGAACACGCTGCGCCGCAGCGGCTTCAGGCCGTCCTCGTTCACCGAACTGATAAATACCCTCGCCTTGGCCATGCTCCACTCCCCCGTCCGCTCGGTTACTTAAGCGAGACTAGAGCAGACTTTCTGCCGCTAGCCTCGTTCAATTCATTTCCTTATTGTACCATATCTCGATAAGAAAGCGGACGATCTCCCTTGTCTCAATGACACCAAAGGAAAAAGGAGCTCCATTTCAGGGAAAGGAAGCTCCTTGCAGGCAGGGTTGAGCCAATTTTCCAGAGACAAGGGGGTTAGCTCTAGATTCAGATTCAGATTCAGGCTTCCATAATCAATCTTATAAATTACAACTCCTATATTAAGCTCCCAAACTCACGCCCTGCTTTGCCTGGCTTTGAACGCTTTCCTGTTGACGAGCGAATCTTGGCAGCGTCAAAACATAAACCAGACAAGTCAGGAACAACAAGACGGCAATGAACAAATAAAGTCCGAGCAGCGTGAAGGAGGACGGGTATAACCATGCAATCAAGCCTAGCATAAGCGTTTGCCCAGCCATCATAACGGGATCGATCCAGGCGGAAACTCTGCCCATTTTATGAGGCGCGACAAGCTTAGGCAGCCATCCACCGATAGCCATATTGAGCGGAGCCAGAACACAGGCTGTGACGAAGGCTAACACTAAATAGGCCCAAGGAGAGGATGTGAAACCGAGTAAGAGGATTAAGAAGCCGGTCAAAAATAAACTGCTGATCAGAATTTGATAGAGCTTGAATTTTTCCACCAGCTTGGAACCAAGAGCACTCCCAACGACGAAACCTGCACCGAGAAACACCGAGTAGAGCGAAACGAAAAAGGGATATTTGTCAGGAGCCAAATCATATTTCATGGTGAGCATCGGAAGCATCGTGAAGGAACCGCCGATTAGGCCGAACAGAACGAAGCCGCTGATCAGGGACAGGAGTAGTTTGTTGCTGACAATATAATGGAAGCCGTCTCGGAAATCTCCCCAGATTGATTTCATTTTGAGCGAGGAGAACGATGTAGGTCCATTCGGCAGCCTGACTTCGACCGGTACACTAACGGAACGCACCAACAGAGCCGTAATGAGGAAGCCAATCGCATCAACCGTTACAGCCCCGAGCACGCCGACCGAATGATAAACAAGAGCCCCGAGTCCCGTACCGAACAGGGTGAAAACCCCATTTAAAGATTGATTGAGGCCGGCGGCCTTTACATACTGGTCTTCTCTTAATAATCCCTGGATCATAGCGCTTTCAGCTGGAAAATAAAACTTGGTCACCGCGCTGCGCAGAAATAGCAGCAGGAACACAATCGGAATCCATGCATTTGCGGCCAGAGCGGCCAGCATGAGGATCGAGAGCACGGCTCGAATCCAACCGGTATTCTCCGCAATGCGCTTACGATCGAAGCGGTCGGCAAACACGCCGATGAAGAGGAAAACAAGAACTGTCGGGGCCGAGTATAACATTTCGGCAATAGACGCATAGGCCGGCTGACTGGAGAAGCGGTCTAGGAGATAAAAAGCGAATGCCATCGCGCCGATCGTTGAAGAAAGCTGCGAACTGACTGTAGCAAAAAATAGCCGAGTAAAGGCGCGGTTACGGAATAATTCCATCATAACTTTCAAAACCATCCTTCCATAATCGGATTCGTTTGGTTAATTTGTATCTTAAGTATAGGATGGTTTGCAGGCATGCTTAAGGGGCGCGGGATTGAACTTGCCGTCCAACCGAAGTCGGCCCGCGACCTCATCCTGCAGCAGGATAAGTTCCGTTTTATGGATGTCAGTAGCAAGAAAAGTTGAGGCAGATGTGGGTTTCTGCGCAAAAAAACGGCGCCCAAAGGCGCCGCTAGATCCTGTTACCATGAAGTTTTGAAACGGACTTGTTGTAGTGGCAACCTCTTTGCGCTAAAGCATCACTCACTGCCGGGCCGTTCTCTGGCGGCCAAGCAGTAGGAACATTGAGGCCAGCGCCAGTACATGTGCGCCAGCGATAACTATTGCAAGAGGCAGCGCACTACCGCTGCCGCCAAGTCCAGAGAGCGGCGAGAGCAGCGCTCCGACAAGGAATTGCAGCATGCCGAGCAGTGCCGAAGCGCTGCCTGCCGCACTGCCTGCATTTTCCATCGCTAGCGATGAAGCGCAGGTACCAACGATGCCAACGCTGGAAACAACGATGAATAACGAGACAAGCACGGCCCATAGTCCGGCATCCAGCAGCGCTGACAGCAGCAGCGAGACGCCCCCGCACAGTGCAATCCAAACACCGGCTCGGAACATCCGCTCCGTGCTATAACGCAGCGTCAGTCTGCCGGTCAGCTGTGATGCAAGAATGATGCCGACGCCATTCGCGGCGAAAATAAAGCCATACGTAGAAGAAGAAACATCATATACACCTTGAAGCACGAAGGATGACCCCGAAATATACGCAAACATAGCGCCGGAAACAAGACTCATCGTCAAGACGACACCCATGAAGGAGCGATCCTTCATGAACAGGCCGAAGTTGCCGACCGTCCCTTTCAGGCCTCCGGTGACGCGGCGCTCTTTTGGCAGCGTTTCAGGCAGCGCAATCATAGCCGATACGAGCAAAACAACACCAAGCAGCGCCAGAAAAACGAATGTTCCACGCCAGCTCACAAACCGTAACAGTTGTGCGCCGAAGATCGGTGCTAATATAGGCGCCGCGCCGTTGATAAGCATGAGCTGGGCAAAAAAGCGCGTCATCTCTTTGCCGGAATACAAGTCGCGGACGACCGCGCGCGCGATGACGATACCGGCTGCACCGGAAAGCCCCTGTACGAGGCGGCAAACCAGCAGCATGGCAATCGAGCTGCTGAATGCGCTAAGCAGCGAAGCCGCCGCATAGATTCCGAGCGAGACGAGCAGCGGCCCTCGGCGGCCTCTAGCATCGCTGAGCGGTCCAGCCAGCAATTGACCAAGCGCCAGACCGATCAGGCAAGCGGTCAAGCTCATTTGACCAAGCGAGTCCGTCGCGCCGAGCTCCCGAGTCAGTTCTGGCAGCGCAGGCAGATACATATCCAGCGAAAAAGGGCCGATGGCCGTAAGCGAACCAAGCATGATAGCCAGCCCCCAACGGCGGGCCGCTGGCGCAGGGGATGCCGACTCCTCGCCGTCTGCTGTATTAGAAGATGATGATGACATGTTCAGTTACCTCGTTTCTATCGTGCTTTAATTACTCCAGACTATATCCTACCTCAATCGGATGATGCCGCCAACCGAGACTGCATAGTAGGACGGCTCCCTTTGCTTTGCAGCTCTGAAATGGTTGGTTTCCTACTTACCATTTTAACCTGCGAGAAAAAGCAAATAGGGGAGCTGTCCTTCTTTTTATTTGGTCCGGTAATTCGATTCCAACGCAAAAAGCTTGCTTCCCGGCTGGATGGGCAGGAAGCAAGCTTTTCATCTTTGGGTGGTACAGCTGCCGGCCTTCGGGCCGTTAAAACCATTTGATGCACCCGGGCGTTCAATATTAGGAATTTTATCCAATCGATCCATACCGGGAAAGGTTACAGAAAGGAGCTTCTCATTCATGAGTCCGATGTTTCTTACCCTCGTCTTTGTTGCAGTTATCCTGCTGCTCTTCGCTGCTGCAAACTGGATCATCTTCCGCTTGCTGAATCGGCATGATCTCAAAAGAGAACCTTCAGACGGCAGAGGCAGTCGGTTACCCGGCTTTGCCAGAACGCTGCTGATTATAAGCCCTTCATTTTTTGCTATTCTTCTATTTCTTCTTCTCGGCGCCGCCGTGTTAGGGCACTTTCTATTCCAATTGTTCCTAGGCTCAGACGGCAATCCGGCCAAGCCGGAGGACATCAAATTCAGCGTAAGCCAACAAGAAGCACGGTATGAAATCCGCTTCCAATGGATTCGCCAGTGGGATTCTGACAACAGCGAACAGGATCACATCCTGTTTTACCTGCCTTATGGAACAAAACCGCTCGAAGCCCAGCCGCTGCCGTTGCAAGAAAACTCGGTAACAAGTTATTTGCGCAGCAGCATTTCCAACTATTTAAAATCTTCGCCGGATGCTCCAGAGGGCGCTCCTGCTTATATGATTCCCGTCAACGCGCGGCAGCCGGAAACTGTTTCTTTCTCATTTCCGCCGGGGACGGACGTCCAGAAGGTACGACTGTATTACGCACACGGAAACGAAACAGATCCTGACTCAAACCTCTGGTTTAAGGAGATCCCTCTTCCTCTCCACGACTAAATCACTGAGACACTGAGCCGCTGGCAGCTCTCATCTACTCCGGACTTACTTTGCAGGGGCAAGCCAATTGGCAAGCTCTTCCGTCTGGGAAAGTACTGCAATGGGATCATAATACCAAGAGCGCTCTTCCTTCCAAACATAAACCTTTCCGTTCTTGAAGGCAGGCAGCGTGCTCCACAGCGGATCCTTGTTCAGCTCTTCCAGTGTTCGGCTGTTCGAGGTAATAATTAAGTAGTCACCAGCGTACTCCGCCACCATCTCCTGACTTAGCTCAGCCCACTGCTTTTCCATGATCACTCCCGCCACCTTGGCAGGAGGCTTACGACCAAGCGCCTGATAGATCGGCTGTCCGCCTCGGCCGAAGTTGTCTCCATACGTATATATCGTTTTATCCGCAATTTCAAGGATCGAGAAGCTCGCCCCTGCTGGGACAGCCTTATCTACCCGCTCTTTGGCAGCAGCAATGCGCTCATCATAATTTTTCAACCAAGCTTCTGCTTCCTTCTGCTTGCCGAGCAGCTCTCCGAAATAGGTCAGCTCCTCATGCGCATTTTTCAAATTACCGTAAGGAACAACGACAGTTGGCGCGATTTTGCTCAATTGAGCATAATTGTCGCTACTCGAGGATAGGATCAGGTCCGGATTCAACTCAACGATCTTCTCAAGGTTCATTTTGCCATAGGTTCCGGTATCCGCAACTCCTTTAAGCGCGTCCTTAAAGTAGAGGTTTTGCAGCGTTAGTCCAGGCGCTCCGACCGGAATGACTCCCAGCGGGATCAAGCTGCCCAAATATTCCTCCGCTACAATTCGTTTCGGATATATGGGAACCTCGATTTCGCCGCTCACGGTTTTTATTTTTTTAAACTCGGACGATTCAGCCGCCGGGGACGGAGATGGTGACACTCCTGCTTCTCCAGCATTCGTTGTTCCTCCAGAATTCGCCGCCTGATTAGTTGCGCTATTTGCTGTCGCCGCCTGCTCAGCTCCATTCGTTGCCGATCCCGAGCCGCCTCCGCATGCGGTAAGTACGACAAGCAGCAGTGCACAGCCAAGCAGCAGCATTGTTCGTCCTGTTCTAATCATTCTTTTCGCTGCTCCATTCAATTGCTTCTTCATATCCGTATGCCCCCACGTCTAATTGATATTGATTCTCAATTAAGGGTACACAGCTCGGCAGCCTTTGACCATGCCTGTCCATGATAAGATAAGATGGACTTTTGTGATGGAATGAATTAGAACAACGTCTTTTCCAGGACGCGCAGCTGCTCCCGGCTGGATAGGGGATCATACCCGTGGAACAGATTCGACTCCTCCAGCAGATGGGCGTTGCCGGCTCTCACCGCTTCCAGACCGAGCCACCGCTCCGAGCGAAAAATGTCCCCCAGCTTGCGAGCCGCCTTCCTACAGCTAGGAGGTCCCGTAATGATAATAAAATCCGCATCGTACTGAGCGATATCATCCATTGTCTTTTCCACAAAACCTCTCCGTTCTGCACCTAACTCCAGCAAAGCCTGAGGCATCCGCAAACCGAGCTCTCCGTATAAAAGCTGCGCTCCCCTTCCATGACTTGCGGCGATCGCGTACGCTTTATTGTCATGACCAATTTCCCAGATGACCGCGCTTCGCGCCGTTCCATGACGCTGAAATAACCGATGACGCAAGCGATCGGCTGCTTCACCGATTGGTCCCAGCAGTTCCTCCGCTTGACTGCGACGCCCGATAATATCAGCGATTAGGCGGAACTGGCTTTGCCAGCTCATTCGGAGATGTGACAGCTGCACAACTGGAGCAAGCTCAAGCAGCCTGCCCATAGGCTCGGACAGCTCGTAGCTCAAAATGACATCCGGTTGCTCGCTTGAAGCCCCCATTTCTTCCATTCCGCCAAGCCCTTCCCGTCCTGCCAGCAGTTGGTCCGTAGAGTAATTCGCCCGCGCTCCCTGCGACTGGGCGAACCAATCGGAGAATACACCCCACTGCGGCTCCACACCTAGCGCCCATAGAGAAGCGCTGTGGTTGATGTTCAGCGCCGCCGTACGCAAGACGGATTTTCTGTAGCGGGAAGGAGACATGCCTGTTACCTGCTTAAATTTTCGGCTCAAATACAAGCCTTCACTATACCCAACCTCACGCGCGACTTGGTTCAAAGTGCTCCCCTGTCCCGACAGTAGCAGCTCTTGAGCACGGCGCACGCGCAGCAGCGACAAATAATTAGTCAAAGTCGACCCTGTCCAGGCGCGGAAACAACGAGAATAATGCTCCGGGCTGACCCCAGCCCGCCTTGCCAGCAGATCGCGGCTTAGTTCCTTCTGATAATGGGCCTGAATATAGGCAAGGCTATCTTCCATCCATGTTTCCGGTCCCTTATCGTTTCGTTCAGCCGCTTCATACAGACGTCGCATCAGCTCGACGAACAATGCCTGGAGCTGCCACGGCTGCTGCCGGGTCAAGCTCCAGCCGTGAAACAGCTGCCTGGCCGCTGCGAGCAAACCTTCGTCCGCCTGTTTGAGCCGTAGACCGCTCTGTAACACATGTAAACCATCAAAGCTATCCGAGCCATACAGCTCCAGCTCAAGCAGCATACCTTCTGTTCCGAGAGGCGCGTTCGCCTCAAGCCTAATAGGATGTCCTGGCGGAAGCAGCAACAGTTCACCAGCCTCCAGCCTAAGCGGCCTTTCTACTAATCCATCATCATCTTCTGCATATTGCAGTTGTAAACTGCCGCGCCATAAGACAAAAAGCAGACTGCAATTGCCCCCATCACCGGCTGCCAGTTTCTTTCCCTCCAGCTTATGCAAGCGAATCGGCATACCGAGCAGCGTTCCAGACGGAGGAGAAGTTAGGTTTGCTTCCATTGAACAACCTCCTCGTGGATTCTGTATTAGTCGCTATCATTCATTCTCTAATTGATAATCATTCTCAATATTATCCCAGCCCCTTTTCGCTTTGTCAACGCGGAGTTCTCACACAAAAAAGGAAAGAGACTGAGCTTGGCTCAGTCTCCTTCCTTCTTGCTAATCCAGTATTCTAGGGGTTTTGGGACACCCCTGCCGCTATGCGGAAGGGTTCCCGCCCCGCGATCTTTACTTCCGATGCATTTTAAACTCCAGGAACAGCTCGTTGTAATGCGACAACATGCGCTTGCCAAGGTTGTTGTAAACCTCAAGCCGCGAGGTTAGCTGAGCCGGCGGATAGAAGCGCTCGTCGGAGGAAATCTCCTCCGGAAGCAACGGGATAGCATCCTTGTTCGGCGTGGAGTAACCGACGTACTCGGCATTTTGGGCTGCATTTTCGGGATCAAGCATGAAGTTCATGAACTTATGTGCTCCATCCAGATTACTCGCCGTCCGGGGAATGACCATGTTGTCGAACCAAACGTTGGACCCTTCCTTAGGGATTACATAGTCGAGCTTGTCGTTCTCGTCCATGATCTCCGCGGCATCGCCCGACCAAACCACTCCGGCTGCAGCTTCTTCGCCTGCAAGCAGCATCTTAATCTCGTCGCCGACGATCGCTTTCACATTGGGCGTGAGCGTTTGTAGCTTGGCAAGCGTTTCCTGCAGATGAGCTTCATTCGTATCGTTCAGCGAGTAGCCGAGACTGTTAAGTCCAAAGCCAATGGCCTCGCGTGCTCCATCCACCAACATGATACTGTTGCCAAGCCGAGGATCCCACAGATCATCCCAGCTGTCAAAGGTCAATCCCTCAGGTACAAGCTCCGGATTGAACACAATGCCTACCGTGCCCCAGAAATAAGGCACCGAATACTTATTGCCCTTGTCGAAGCTCAGATCCAGGAAGCGTTCGTCGATATGCTTCAGATTGGGCAGCTTGGCTTGATCGAGCGGGAGCAAGAGGTTTTCCTTCCTCATTTTGTCAATCGCATACTCCGAGGGCATCGCTACATCATAGGTCGTGCCGCCCTGCTGGATTTTGGTCATCATCGCTTCATTGGAGTCGAACGTCTGGTAAATGACCGTAATGCCCGTTTCCTTCTGGAACTTCTCGAGCAACTCGGGATCAACATAGTCGCCCCAATTGTAAATGGTCAGCGTATTAGAGCCGGAATAACCCTCGCTGGAATTGAGGTAGGTCGCCAGGTATAAGCAGCCGAGCGCCGCCACGAGAATCGCCGCAAACGAACGAATCAGGACTTTCAACGCGATTCCCCCTTCCCGGCTCCGGCGGCTGAGCCGCCCCGTCCCGCAGCAGCTTGCGCGCCTGTTCCACTGCGTCGGGTAATGAAATAGTACCCCGCTACGAGCAGAATCGTGAACAGGAAGATCAGCGTGGACAGAGCATTGATTGATAACGAGATACCCTGCCTAGCGCGTGAATAGATTTCCACCGAGAGGGTGGAGTAGCCATTGCCCGTCACGAAGAACGTCACGGCGAAGTCATCCAGCGAGTAAGTCAGCGCCATGAAAAAGCCAGCGAATATACCCGGGCGAATGAACGGCAGCACAACGCCAGTCAATACTTGCCAGCGGCTTGCGCCGAGATCGCGCGCCGCATCGATGAGCGAAGTGCTCATCTCGTGCAGCTTGGGAAGCACCATCAGAACGACGATCGGCACGCTGAACGCGATATGCGACAGCAGCACGGAGATAAAGCCGAGCTTGATGCCGATCATCGTGAACATGATCAGAAACGATGCACCGATGATTACATCGGGGCTGACGATCAGCACATTGTTGAAACTGAGCAGCGTGTTTTTGGCCCGCCGGCGGCGCACCTCATAAATCGCCAGCGCGCCCATTACGCCGAGCACTGTGGACAGCACTCCCGACAGCAATGCGATAACGAGCGTGTTCAGTACGATGATCAGCAGACGGGTATCCGCGAATACTTCGCGGTACCAGTCCAGCGTGAAACCTTCGTAACCATGCATAGTGCCGCCGCTGTTGAACGAATAAAACATCAGATAGAAAATAGGCGCATACATAACCGCGAATACAGCGATCAGGTACAGATGGGACCAGCGCCATTTACGGGCTTCGCTCATCTAGATCCCGCCTTTCTCTGTCCAGCTGCAAACATGATCAGCACCATGACGATGATCAGGAACACGGCGATTGTAGAGCCCATGCCCCAGTCCTGTGTCACGAGAAAATGCTGCTCGATTGCCGTACCGAGCGTAATAACCCGATTGCCGGCGACGAGCCGCGTAATCATGAACAACGACAGCGCGGGGATGAACACCGCCTGGCAGCCCGCCTTGACGCCATCAAGCGTCAGCGGGAACACAACTCTGCGGAACGTTGTCCACGCGGAAGCGCCGAGATCGCGCGCAGCGAACACGAGCGATGGGTTCAGCTCCTCCAGTGCGTTGAAGATCGGCAGAATCATAAACGGGATGAAAATATAAACCGACACAAACACAAAGCTGAAGTCGGTGAACAGAATTTGCTGTGTGCCGATGCCGATCCATTCCAGAAACTTGTTGATCGCGCCATACGTGCCAAAAATGCCGAGAAACGCGTACACTTTGAGCAGCAGATTGATCCAGGTAGGCAAAATGATAAGCAGTAGCCATAACTGTTTATGTTTGGTCCGCGTCAACAGCCAAGCCGCCGGATAGGCAATCAAAAGAGAGAACAATGTGATCAAAAAAGCGTACCAAAACGAGCTGAACGTCATCCGCAGGTAAACCGGCGTGAAGAACCGCGCATAGTTGTCCAGCGTCAATGAGCCCTCCACGTCGAAGAACGACCGGTACGCAATCAGCGCGATCGGCGCCGCCACGAACAGGATGATCCACAGCATATAGGGTACGAGGAAAAAGTTACGGCTCCGAACGGGCACTAGCTATTCCCTCCCGGCCGACCCGTCTGTGCGGAAGACGGTCCAGTCATCGGCCCGCCGTCATTGCGGGATGGCTCCTTCGCAGCTCCGGCCGCGCCTGAATCGGTTGCCTGAACTCGGGCCATGCTGGCCCCTTGGGAAAGGGAAGGATTCATATCCAACTCATCTTCCTCTTCCAAATCCCCGTACGCCTCCAGACGGCGGTCAAAGTCCTCTTCGGACTCACCAAAGCGCATGACGTGAATTGCCTCTGAGTCGAAGTCCAAGCCGATGACTTCGCCGACGATCGCTTTACGCGTCGAATGGACCATCCACTCGTTGCCAGCGTCATCCATGCAAATGATCTCGTAATGAACGCCGCGGAACAACTGTGTGTCCACCGTTGCCGAAAGCTTGCCAGCTCCCGCAGGAGTGATCTGCAAATCCTCGGGGCGCAGCACGACTTCAACCGGCTCCCCTCGCCGCAGCCCTCCGTCCACGCATTCAAACGCCTTGCCCGCGAATTCCACGCGGAAGTCCTCCAGCATCCGCCCCGGCACAATATTCGACTCACCAATAAAGTCCGCCACAAAACGGTTGATCGGCTCATCGTAAATATCTGTCGGAGTTCCGCTTTGCTCGATATTGCCCTTGTTGAGCACGAAAATCTCGTCCGACATGGCGAGAGCTTCTTCCTGATCATGCGTAACAAAAATAAACGTAATACCAAGCCGCCGCTGCAGCTCCCTAAGCTCGTATTGCATCTCCGTGCGCAGCTTGAGGTCAAGCGCTGACAACGGTTCGTCGAGCAGCAGCAGCTTCGGCTCGTTGACGATCGCCCTGGCGATCGCAACACGCTGGCGCTGGCCGCCGGACATCTCGCGGATCTCCCGCTTTTCATAACCTTCCAAATTGACGAAGCGCAGTGCTTCCTTGACTTTGCGTTCGATCTCGTCCTTTTTGAGCTTGCGGATGCGCAGGCCAAAGGCAACATTATCGAATACGTTCAGATGCGGAAACAGCGCGTAGTCCTGAAAGACCGTATTGACCTGCCGCTTATTGGCGGGAACGTCATTAATAAGTTTGCCGTCCATGCGAATCTCTCCGCTTGTCGGCTCCATGAAACCGGCGATGAGCCGGAGAATGGTCGTTTTGCCGCAGCCTGACGGGCCCAGAAGCGTGTAGAATTTGCCTCGCTCAATGTCGAAAGAGACATCATTCAACACGGGAACCCCGTCTTCAAATTGCTTGGTTACTCCCCGGAATGAAATGACCGGTACCTGATTCATGCTGCAGTCTTACCTCCTCCTGCGGCCTGTCGATCCCTCCCAGCCAAGAAAATCCGGCAAAGAAGAGACGAGCCTATATGTTCCACCATTATAACCTAATCCGCCATCGCTGGAACTGTTTTTCCATACGATCCTGTCTCGCTTTTTTGCGCCGATATGCCGCAAGTCCCACTCCTATAGCCTCAGTTTTCCAATTAAACTTCTATTATCTTAGGAAAGAAAGGCCGTGAATTTATTTTAAAGACGAGATGAAGGACTTTAGATGCTGATTGAAATAAATCGATATAAAAGATTTCATATGTCGTAAGTCCGATTAACACCAACTATTATCCTGTTATAATACGGGAGACTTTGGCGAATTTTGCCTATGGAATTGCACCTAGACTAGGACCAGGAGTGAGATATCATGCGACGTTTGATATGGACCGGAACCGCTTTTGCCATGCTTGCATCAGCAGGAGGAACCGTTTATGCGGAACCCTCAAGACTTTCATCAGGAGCAAAAAACATTCCAGGACCGGACGCTCGCGGCGCTTCATCCGCTCCCTATGCCAATGCCAATGCCGATACCGCTCGCATACTGGCGGGCATGGCACCATCGACAACAGCTCCTGCCGCAACGGTTGGCGGCTCTGCAGATTCTTCGGCGGGGAAAACAACAGACGGAAAAGTAGGCATTCTGTCGGCCGAATCCGACTCCCCCATCTCCGAAAAGGGACCGCTTAGCTCGCAAGCGCTCGGAGGAGCAATCGCCGATTACGCGCTCGACTATCTGGGCACGCCTTATAAATATGGCGGAAGCTCTCCGGCAGGCTTGGATGCTTCCGGCTTCCTCTATTATATTTACCGCAATTCCGCCGCGGAGATTGAACTGCCCCGCACGATAGCGGAGCAGTTCAAGAGCGGTTCGGCAGTTGGCGGACAGAGTTTACTGCTGCCTGGCGACGCCGTCTTTTTCCATAATAGCGGCTCTGCCAGCTTTGCCGGCATCTACATCGGCAATCACGAGTTCGCAGCTGCTACAGTGGACGGCGTAAAGCTATCCTCGCTCAGCTCGCCTTATTGGCAGGAGCGCTATGCGGGAGCCCGCCGCATGACGGGCGGCTCCGCAGGAGACGGTGGAAATGCTGGGAGGGGTAACGGTAATGCCGGCAGCGGATCGGGTTCCAGCAACGGCAACGCCGGTGGTTCCGGTTCAGGTTCTGGGTCCAGCAACGGCAATGCCGGTGGTTCCGGCTCGAATGTAGGTTCGACGATGCAGGCCACGACATACTTTAAGGGCATTACGGGTTTTCTATCTAAAGCGAAGCCCGTTTTGTCCGCATCGACCTACAACCGCCTGGAAGAAAAAGCTGACCTCGCTTTTCAGCAGTACGAACAAGGACGTTATACCGAGATGTTAGCCACTCATGAGGAAATTCTCGATTCTATCGAAGCGCTCTCCGCATCCGAGCTGAGCCGCATCGGCGTGAAGAGCGGCGAGATCTATGGCTCTTCTTTTTCCGTCGGCCTCTATGACATCAACGTTGATGGATCACTGAAGGCTCGCAAAGAAACGGGTTATACGATGACATCCGCGCAGCAGACTGCCGCTGATCAGCTTTGGAAGCAAGTACGCTTGATCTATCCAAAGTCCTATCTGTCACTGGTGAAGCAGCTACGGCTTGAAGTGCATCGCGGCGGAATCTCCCGTGTCGAGACACTCGGCAAAGGTCAGGTTCGGCTCGTCATCGACCCGTCCGATCTCACTCCGACTGCGAAGGAAAAGACACGCTGGGCGCTCGTTCGCGAGCTTGGCAAACTTGTCACCCAGCAAGGTCCGGCTGGAGCGGAGCTCGACCATATCGGCAGCGCATCCAGCGGACTAGACGGCGCTGGAGGGATGCTCGGTTCCGCATTCGCCGGTCCAGCAAGCGGCAGCAGTCAGTGGGCTTACTATCGCAAGGACTCGCTCATGACCCGCTTTTACACCAAGTTCTGGACGCCAGAGGTCATTTCAGCGGCCCGCGCTGGTAAACCGATGACAACGCTCTATACGAAGCTCTTCTTCCGTGAAGCGAGCGCTTATCAGGTACAGGAGGATATCGCCGATGCCTGGGCAGCCTTTGTTCTCTACGACAAGCCGGTAAAGCCTGCCGACCGCAGGGACGAAAAAATGCTGTTCTTCTACTCAAGCTCAAATCTTACGACTATCCGTACCCAAGCCCGTAGCGGCATGGGACTTACGAAGTCATATCCTAAAACAACAACGGTGACCGATCTGATCGGTCCGCGCACCTGGTAAAACCTACCCCTTCGGCCACTTTGGCGAAGGGGCTTTTACTTGCATACTGCAACTTTTTCGCCAGTTTGGAGAAGGAGCTTTTTTTTGCCCGCAGCGCCACTTTCCCCGCTTTGACGCAGAGGCTTTAACTTGCTGGCAACGCCGCTATCATCGCCTTGGCGAGAGGAATTTCACTTGCCTACTACGCCGCTTTCTCCGCTTTGGCGAGGCTCCACCACTTTCTCCGCCCTTCTTTTCCCAGCCCCGCCGGATGTCCCTTTCCAACCTGCTGACCGCTTCATATGGTAACAAATAGAAGTTTAAAGGCTGCTTCCAGCTACCAGTCGTTCCCGAAGCGCATGCCGCCGCGAAGTTTTCAAGCGAAAGGAAGGAACAGCATTCAATGAATGGGTCTGACAGCATCATGACAGTATGGGCAGCCAAAGGACTGCGACAGCTATTTTACGACCGCACATCAGAAACACCATTCAATTGCTCCCTTATCGCAGCTGCTCGCAAAGCCGGAATCTCGGTCCACGGACGATCCAGTCTACTCGCCGCTCTCAGCGCTGCCGAGGGTTATGCACTCGCATCCGACGGCGTGCCCGCGGCAGCAATCGGGACAAGCGCTCAGCTATCCCACTCTGAGATCACTGCCGCAGAAGGCTTTGCATTAGCCAGCCTCCCTCTGCTACTTATCAAACCAAGTATAAACCACGGCAACCCCGCTTCCTCTGCGACTGCCCGCCAAAGTAGTTGGCCCTTCAAATGGAGCACAGCGCTGTACGAAGAAACGGCCGGCCTCCTCCAGCTTGAGAAGTCCTATTATCTCGCGGCCGGGGGCGGGCGGCGAGGGCCTGTGCTCGTAGAGCTTCCACCATCGCTTGTTCGCCGCAAATTGGAGCTTCCCCCAACCCTCGGGGGATATGAGGAGAGTGAGGACTTTTTTCAACTACTCGATTCCGAACCTCCGATCCACGACATAGAGCTAGACCGAATTATGAACGGCCTATTCCGAGCCAAATGCCCGCTGTTTGTAGTCGGCGGCGGTGTCCGCCATTCTGGCGCCTCAGCCGAGCTGAAGCAGCTAATGCGACTCACCGGCATCCCGGCTGCAGCCACACCAGGAGGGTTGGACACACTTCCCATAGATGACAGTCAGAGTATTGGCCTGTTGCTGCCCAATGCTCCGAATGCCCGAACAGTCGATTACGTACTAGCCCTCGGCTGCAAGCAGCTCCCATATCAAACGGCTGGCGCGTGCGTAGACATAGACATCCGCGTTTTGCCGCCCGGCAATCCGAATATGGTATGGATACAAAGCGACATCCGCCTGTTCCTGACCGCTCTTATCGCCCACTGGGCAGCTCGCGGCCTGTCCATTCATGTCGCTGCAAATGCTAGTGCAATCAAGAAAAGTCCGGAGGCTTCTATTTCCACTTCCTTGATCGAGCCCAAAAAGAACACTGCAGCATTCAAGGCATATGCGGTTTCCAAATCGCTGCCAACAGCGATTGCTGCCAATGCAACAGCGATAAATGCCAATCAAGCTCCGGTTCGCCGCTTCCCCGGAACTGTTTTGCTTGCCAGGAGGGAGCAGCCGGGCCTGCTCCCTCTGTTACAATCGCTCCGCCTACAACAAGGCCAGCGTCTATTGCTCGTATCCGGCGCTTCCGGATGCGAGTATGACGCAGCTCAAGGCGTCGCCCAAGCTTTACCGGACGGGCATGTGACCTTGCTCCTCCCACCGGATACCACAATTTCCTCCTTCGGCATTCTGCAGTCGCGCTCCGGTACGGCATCTCCGAGGAATAGCGCATCGGCCATGCCGTTTTTCCGGCTTGCACACCGGCTCCCTTCTCCCGAGCGAACAAAAACCTGAGCACTCCAACTGCTCGCAGCGGCACGCCTCAGGCAGACAGTTATGGTATAATCGTTGGCAAAACCGTCCCGGCCAGGCGGGAATCAACTACTCGTTTCTGGCTGCCGAGCTATTGGTGCATACTTATTTCTACCGATGGGCTACTTGTTTCATACCCTTGGCGGCCGCGCTCCTAGTAAGCATCAGCTCCGTCCGAGCAATTCGTTTACGGTGTTCTGCAAGCCGGACTCAGGAAGTCCATTCAGCTGCGAAAAGCCTTTGCCTTCAATGCTGATCGTGCGGCCTCCCTGAATGGGATAGACGCCTTGCAGCATCCCGAGTGGGGCATACTCATCCGACCCTTCCAGCTTTCGCAAAAAGAGCAAATAGTCCGGACCAGAGGCCCATGCCCCAGGATATCGCTCATTGGCCTCCAGCTGAGAAGGCGGCGGCAAAGGCTCGATTCCCGTTGTAATGACGGTCACTTGCCCTCCGGTGTTACCCTTGATTAGCTTGCGCACGGTAAAGGTTTGCACAAAATTAACGAGGCGGCCTTGCGGAGCGCTCTTGCCGGTCGGAACCATTCGATCCGCTTCCGAGAAGCGGCCGATGACTACGCAGTCTGCGTTTTTAACCAGCTCCGCCACGCCAGACTGCGCATTTTCTGGCACGATGTCCTTATCAAGTTGAAAAGGAGCGGCGGTTATAGCAGCTGTGACAATGCGCGGCGCAACCGAGACGATGGCTGGAACAGCAGAAACTGCTACGGTCCGCTCGACAGACACGGCGGCTGGAACAGCAAAAACTGCCACGGTCGGCTCAGCCGTTATATCGGCAGGAATTGCCGCAGCGGCGGCAGGTGCTGCTGTAACAGCTATTACCGCAGTACCTGCGATACCGCATGCTGCTAGCGAGCAGCCCAGCAGCGCCCCCGTTCTGCGGCTTCGCCTCATCAGATTTTGCAGGCGTTTTTTCAATCGGGCATACATAAACAGCTCCACCTCTCTAGCTGATGTTTCTAGCGTTAGTATGGATTGGAGCCACTGGAATATTCATGAACAATACCTAGGAGGAAGATCAGCATGAGCATGACATATCGTAAATTGGGCGGCAGCGGACTGCATGTATCGGCGCTCGGACTCGGCACAAATGCGTTCGGCAAGCGTACGGACGAAGAAGAAAGCATCCGCATCATCCATGCGGCGCTCGACAGCGGCATTACGTTTTTGGATACCGCCAACATTTATGCCGGAACACTCAGCGAAACGATTATCGGCAAAGCTTTGGCCGGACGCAGGTCGGGCGTCGTGCTAACCACCAAGGCCGGACTACCTACAGGCGACGGTCCGGGCAACCGCGGTGCTTCTCGCAGCCATCTGTTGAATGAACTGGAAGGAAGCCTGCGCCGCCTTGGCACCGATTATGTAGATCTGTATCAGATCCACACCTTTGATCCCAACACGCCGTTAGAAGAAACGCTTCACACGCTGGATGACATGGTGCGCTCCGGAAAAGTCCGCTACATCGGCGCCTCCAACTATCAAGCCTGGGAGCTAATGAAAGCACTCGGCATAAGTGACAGACTACAGTTGGAAAGATACGTGTCGATTCAAACAAGCTACTCTCTAGCTGATCGCACACCGGAGCTTGAGCTTGTCCCTCTATGCCTCGATCAGGGAATTGGTCTTATCCCTTATTTCCCGCTGGCAGGTGGTATTCTAACAGGAAAATATGCCGCCGGAGCTGATGCTCCATCCGGTTCACGCCTGGAAAAGGACTCCTCCTTCGCCCGTTTCCTCAAGGGCGATGTGATCGGCCTCGGACAGGATGTGACGGAGCTGGCGGAGGAAGCTGGCTGTGAGCCCGCCGCCCTGTCCATCCGCTGGCTGATGGATAAACCTGCTGTTTCATCCGTCATTGCCGGCGCTACCAGCGTAAGTCAGCTAGAGGCGAACCTGCGCAGCCTCGAACTGGCTGCCGAGCCCGCCATAAAAGATGAGCTGGAGCGCATCAGCCGACCTTTCCGGTATGGAGAGCCGTTCGCGCGATACCGAATCTGACTTTGCCTTCATACCAATGGAGAGAGCCCGTCATGACTTCCGCCTCGGACTTGAATTATTTTCAAACGACCTGGCTTCGCATGATCGGCCTGCTCTGTTCACTGCGCTGATGATAAGCGCTTGCTTCTACTATTTTATTCCGTACTTAAGCATAGTTTGGTGTTTCTTTACAGCTCCCGCTTGAGTAGCGCGGCTTTATCCGAATGCGCTCCGGATTGATCCGCTTTGGCTGCGGAACCGTCAAATTTCATGCTAAGGCTCGCAAAAGCGGCAATCAGAATAATCGCGGCGGACAGGCCATAGACGGGAACAAGCGTAATCGACTTCATGAGCGGACCCGCCAGAGCGGTCCCGGTCAGCGTCCCGGCCATGAGCAGTGGCGTAATCGTACCGTTCACACGCCCGATGTAGGTTTCCTCAACCAGTTTCATCATAATAGCTCCGAGCACGATTTGCATGAACGCCGTCATGACGCCGACCATGAAGCGCATGGCAGCCGTTAGATACACCCAGACGGATAGAGCCTCGACGATGATGGAGAACGACAGGAACGCGATGCCTGCAAAGATGACGACACGAGGATTCATCTTCGGACCAAGAATCGCAGCCGCTACGCCCCCAATCAGCATTCCGGCGCCGGACAGTGCATAGAACCATTGGACGCTTTCCTTGTCGAGTTGAAGACGTTCGGTCACGATATAGATGTCCAACGGCTGGATCAAGCCAGACCCAAGCCCGATACAGGCAAAAGTAAGCGCAATAACAATCAAATTCCGATGGCGGCGGATATAGAGTAACCCCTCCTTCACATCCTCGAGAATCGGCACGGATCCCCGTTCGGGCGAGCGCGGCGAGGGAGGAAGCAAGAACTGGACGGCTGCCGCTGTAAGAAACAACCCGATCATCACCGCCAGCGAGTAAGTCAGACCGAGCGAAGAATAGATGAGCGTCCCTACGACCGGTCCTACAATAATGAACAAGGACATGATCCCCTGAGAAATGCTGATTGCCGGCGCCATTAGCTCCTCGGGCACATGCCTCTTAAACATGACGGCCGAGGAAGGCTGAGAGAACTGGCTGACGATGGCCGATACGACCGTCGCGGCGAATACGGCCTGCCATGAACCCGCAAGCACGAACAATAAAATGGCGGCGATCGACAGTGCACTGAGCAGATCGCCGGTAATCATCGTCCGCTTCGGGTTCCACCGGTCGGCGAAGGCGCCGCCGATGAAAGAGAACAGAAATATCGGCGCGTATTCCATCACGCTCAACAGCGAAACGGCGACGGGATCGCTGTCAGTCTGCTCCATCACGTAGAACAGCAGCGAGATATTTCGGATCCAGATCGCCAACTGCTGCAGAAGGTCAGCGAACGCCACGACCCGGAATACCCGGTTGGCAAACAATGCTTTCATAACATATCCCCTTAAGGACGGAACCAAACCGACCGTCCGGTCTAATTATTGGACAAAAAAATTTAGTGCTTCTCTATCCCTTGAAGTAAGACGTCGATCGCAGTCCGATATAAGCCGACAATCCGATCGGTATCGTATTTGTAATACGAAACACTCAGGCCTCCAAATAGCCCGAATAAAATTAAAGTTAGATCTTCAAGCGGTATCGGTCGAAACTCGCCGCTTTGCATTCCTTCCTCCAACAGCTGCTGAAAGGCAGGGTAATGCATTCGTGTCAGCTCAAGCAGCTTGTCCCGAATCTCCCGATCCCCGTTTTCGCTGCCTGAAAACTCTTCCGCAGCCCGCAACAGCGGATTCCGGAAATCCTCGGCATAATGCTCGGCAAGCCGGTACAGCTTCTCGCGTGCCGTAACGAGTGGCTTCTCTATGTCGCGCCACTTGCCGATCCACTCGAGCATTGACAGCTCAAGAATGTACAAAAAAAGAACTTCCTTGTTCTTGAAGTGATGATATATACTCCCTTTGCTTGATCCCGATAACTGCCGAATCTCGTCCATCGTAGTCGCCGCATAGCCCTTCAGCTCGAATAGTTCCTTCGCCTTGGCCGCAATGTTGCGCTTTGTCTGTTCACCATGATCCGTAGATTTAGTCATGCCGTCATCCCCTTCCTCAAACCGACCGTCCGGTCTAATAAAACAATATGGGATTTCTTTTCAATTGTCAAGCTAGTCCGCTTACGTTCGTGTCACAATCCGAATGACCTTCCCATAACGGCCTACCTCCTTAGAAGAATCTACCCTCAATAGGGGCGTCGTTCTGGAATGAGACAAACCCTAGATACCGCGTGCAGCAAGTCCGCCGAGCCTGACTTCAAACGAAAAAAGTCCCAATTTAACCGGGATTATTCTGGGTCACTTCTGATTTAGGGGGCAGGTGGGCTTCGGCGCTTTCTTGGGCTACGCTCAAGTAGCTTCGACTACTTCTTTTACTCGTCGGAGCCGCTTCCGACGCTTTCAAGTAGCTTCGACTACTTCTTTTACTCGTCGGAGCCGCTTCCGACGCTTTCAAGTAGCTTCGACTACTTCTTTTACTCGTCGGGGCCGCTTCCGACGCGTTCAAGTAGCTTCGACTACTTGGTTTATTCTTCGGGGCCATTTCCGACGCTTTCAAGTAGCTTCGACTACTTGGGGACCTTTTAAGCAGCACTAAAAGAAATCGTTCCTGTCGTAAGCGGGGGACTAGACCTCCGTATTACTAAAGAATGGTTTTAATAATGTTATATAAAATGATGGCGAGAGCTAATCCTCTGTCATTTTCATTTTTTAGAAGCAGCTCATCATATTATATCGTTTTGAAACAAGAAGAGCGCCCCCCGGGGGCGCTCCACTACTCAAGATCACATTAATGAGCAGCATCCGCGCTTTGCTCACTGCTCAAGCTAATGAGCAGCACCCGCTCTTCGCTAGATGCTCACGCTTCTCGCTCGCTGCTAATCAGCAACGCGAGCTACATAAATTCAAAGGCTACTACTCGCCCGCAGCCGTCGCCGCCAAGGCCAGAGCCTGTTCAACCTCTTCCCGCGAAGGAAGTCCGTCCTGCGCGCCGAAGCGGGTAACTGCCAAGGACGCCGCCTGCACGGCGAACCGCAGCGACTCCAGCAGCTCCGCGTCTCCGACCGGAGTTGCCCCCAAACTCGTCTCTTTCGCCTCTGCGCCATCTTCTGCCTGGCGTTGCTCGCCACGCTCTCCAATCAGCTCCGCCAGCTTCACGCAAAGCGCCGCGTTCAGCGTATCACCGGCTCCGGTCGTATCCACGACCTCCACCTTTGGTGCGGAAGCGGTCAGCAATTGACCGTCGACGCCGAGGAAAGAACTCCCGGCGCTGCCGCGCGTAATGATTACGCGGCTGCCAACCTGGGATTGCCACGCGGAGATAGCTTCGCGCAGCTCCGTCTCGGATTCCGCAGACGTGCCGGACAGCTCGGCGAACTCGGTCTCATTTGGCGTGATATAATCCGCCAGCTCCAACAGTTCACGCGGCAGTTCACGCGCCGGAGCAGGATTAAGCACCGTGACCACACCAGCTGCGCGGGCAATTTCAAGAGCACGCTGTACAGCAGGCAGCGGAATTTCAAGCTGCACAAGTAGTACCTGTGCCTCCTCGATTGCACCACGATTGCTTTCAATCCAGCTCTCGTCACATTCGCCGTTGGCACCAGCGACGATGACGATGCAGTTATCCTCGCGAGTATGGTAAATGGAGGCGATGCCTGTCGGAGCGCTTTCATGTTCGCCAATCCCGGCTGTATTTACGCCCATTCGGCGCATCTGCTCCAGCAGTTGGCCGCCGAAAGCATCCCGGCCGACCCGGCCGATCATCGCCGTCTCCGCACCCATTCGGGCACAACCTGCTGCCTGATTCGCCCCTTTGCCGCCAGGCAATGTGTGCAGCGCACTGCCGCTGAGCGTTTCGCCTGCTTTTGGCATGCGCTCCATGCTAATGACCAAATCCATATTCAAGCTGCCCGCTACCGCTACTCGGGGCAGCGTCACCTTCGTTTGTTGACTCACTGTTCCAATCGTCCTCTCTACGTGCAGACAGACTGTGCCCGCTTGATCTACTTCATACAATAGCATAAGTTTAACTGCTCCGTGGAGGACGAGCAAATTCGGTTATAGCTAAATTTTCCTCCATATTCCAAAAGCTTTCGCTATAATAAGAGAGCCATTATGGCGTACCTACCTTCTGAAAGAGGTGCCGATATGTTGAAGTTCAGCGAATACCGTTATGAAAGACCGGACCGCGATGCTGTAGCAACTGCCTTTAAGGAGAAAATAACAGCAATTCGCAACGCCTCCAGCCTGGAGGAACAGCTTGAGGTAATTGCCGCAGTGAACAAGCTGCGCAGTGAAGTTGAAACGATGTTCCAACTCGTATATATCCGCCACTCTGTAAATACAACCGATGAGTTCTACAAAGCGGAACAAGATTTTTCCGATGAAGTCGGACCTGTCTTTCAGGAATTTGTGACCGATTATTATCGTGCTCTTACAGAATCCGCTTTCCGTGATGGACTGGAGGAGCGCTACGGCACCCAACTTCTCCGCACGGCCGAGCTTGCGCTCAAAACATTTAAACCCGAAATCATCGAGGAGCTGCAGCTTGAGAACAAGCTGCGGAGCGAATATAGCCAGTTGATCGCTTCCGCCAAAATTCCGTTTGACGGCGAGGAGCGCACGCTTTCCCAACTGACTCCTTACACCCAGTCGACCGACCGGGACGTACGCCGCGACTCAAGCGAGGCTCTCTACGGTTTCATGGCCGGCAACGAGCCTGAACTGGACCGCATCTACGACGAACTTGTCAAAGTGCGCACAACAATTGCACACAAGCTCGGTTATGAAAACTATGTACAGCTAGGCTATGACCGACTTGGCCGCACAGACTACGACGCCACTATGGTCGCGAACTTCCGCCGCCAAGTCCGCGAGCATATCGTACCCGTAGCTGTCCGTCTTGCCCAGCGTCAGCAAAAGCGTATCGGTGTAGACAAGCTTAACTACTACGACGAGGGCTTCAGCTTCATGAGCGGCAATGCCACTCCAAAGGGCGATCCCGATTGGATTTTGGAGCAGGGCCGTCAGATGTACCGTGAAATGAGTCCTGAGCTGGACGAGTTTTTCAAATTCATGTCGGATAGGGAGCTATTGGATCTGCTAAGCAAAAAAGGCAAAGAGAGCGGGGGTTACTGTACGTATCTCAGCGAATACGAATCTCCATTCATTTTTGCCAATTTCAACGGAACCTCCGGTGACATCGACGTGCTGACCCATGAAGCGGGCCACGCCTTCCAGGTTTATATGAGCCGCGGCTTCGATATTCCAGAATACTTATGGCCGACGATGGAAGCCGCTGAAATTCATTCCATGAGCATGGAGTTCCTTGCCTGGCCGTGGATGGAGCTGTTTTTCAAAGAAGATACCGACAAATACCGCTTTGACCACTTGGCCTCGGCGCTGAGCTTCATCCCTTACGGGGTATCCGTAGATGAATTCCAGCATTTTGTATACGAAAATCCGGAGGCTTCCCCAGCAGAGCGCAAGGCCAAATGGCGCGAGATCGAAAAAATGTACCGTCCTTTCCGCAGCTTCGACGGCAATGAGTATCTGGAGCGTGGCGGCGCTTGGCAGAAACAGAGTCATATTTTCCAAGCTCCGTTTTATTATATTGATTATACGCTCGCCCAGTTATGCGCCTTCCAATTCTGGAAACGGTCCAGAGAAGACTTCAACACGACATGGCAGGATTATCTCGCGCTATGTCGTCTTGGAGGCAGCCAGTCCTTCACCGCCCTTGTCGCAAGCGCCGGGCTGCTCTCGCCGTTCGAAGAGGGCTCAGTGACCAGCGTAATCGGTGAAATCAGCCAGTGGCTGGAAAGCATTGACGACAGCAGCCTCTAACACTCATCTTCATTTTTCATCACCAGCCTTATCCGTTCAAACACGGATGAGGCTCTTTTTTTGTCCCGATTCGCTTAAAAAACTTATAAATTGGGTAATTAGCTTACAAAAACCTGCATGGGGGTTGGATTTTCCGACATGCGATTTGAATCTGCACTTTTTTGGCAGCTGACGATTGGATTCGGCCCATTAAGGCAACCTAAAGCTAAAGACGGATTCAACAACTGACAGGAGGCAACATAGATGGACATCAGAGAAACCCACCTGCCGGGGATCGGCAAGAAATTCCGCATCAGCTCTCGCGGCGGCGACGTGCTGATCGTCGTTGTGCATGACGACGGACGACGGGAATGTTATATGCAGACGGATCAGGACGACGACTTCGAGCCTGTATTCTCCCTTGATGATGACGAGGCGCGTTTACTGGCATCGATTCTGGGGGGCATGCAGTACAAACCGCGGGCCCTGGAAAATATCGAGATGGTGCTCGACGATCTTATTATTGAATGGTACCGTGTTGAGCCTGGTTATCGTTGTGTACACCATTCCATCGGTGAGCTTGATGTGCGCAGGCGCTCCGGCGCAAGCGTGCTGGCCGTCGTAGAGCGCGGCGGATATAAACATATCAGCCCTGGACCGGATTTAGTGCTGACCGAGGAGGCTCTCCTGATTGTAGCCGGTGAACGCAGCCAGCAAAAAGCATTTCGCGACATCCTAAAGAATGGATGTGAATGACCGATGGATCATATTGTACTGGAAATTGGTCTCGCCATCGGGCTTTGCGTTTTGGCTGGTATTTTGTCCATCAAGCTCAAATTTTCCGTTATCCCCTTCTACATCCTGGTCGGAATGGCTGTCGGACCTCATGCGTTCCATTGGGGCTACCTAGACTTTCGCTTTATTAACAGCGCGGAGCTGATCGATTTTTTCGGCCGCATCGGCGTGCTTTTCCTCCTGCTGTACCTCGGCCTTGAATTTTCAGTTGGCCGCCTCATTAAATCCGGTAAATCGATTGCTGTAGGCGGCAGCATTTACATCGGCATAAATTTCACGCTGGGACTGCTGTTCGGATTCCTGACCGGCCTTCCGCTCGCAGAAGTTCTCATCATTGCTGGAATCACCACCATATCCTCGAGCGCAATCGTTGCGAAAGTGCTGGTTGATCTCAAGCGGACCGCCAATCAGGAAACAGAGATGATTCTCGGCATCATCATGTTCGAGGACGTGTTCCTCGCCCTGTATATTTCCATCGTCTCTGGGCTTGTACTTAGCTCTTCCTCCAGCGTAGGCGGTGTCATCCTGTCCGCTTTAATCGCCCTTTTCTTCATGCTCGGCGTACTTGTCGTTGGTCGCAAAATAGTGCCTTTGCTCAATCGATGGCTCGACATTCGCTCCAATGAGCTGTTTCTGCTCGTTATTTTTGCAGCGCTTTTCCTGATTGCCGGTTTTGCCGAAACGATCCATGTTGCCGAGGCAATCGGTGCTCTGCTCGTCGGACTTGTGCTGGCCGAAACGAATCATGCCCATCGAATCGAAAAGTTGATCTTGCCTTTCCGCGACTTTTTCGGAGCGCTGTTCTTTTTCGGCTTCGGCCTGACCATCGATCCAACCGCACTCGGCGGCGCCGTATGGATGGCGCTTATCGCTGTTGTACTAACGCTGATCGGCAACTTCATCGCCGGCATGCTCGCCGGACGCAGCGCAGGAATCCCGCCCTATGCCTCAGCCAAGATCGGGCTGACGATCGTCGCCCGTGGCGAATTCTCCATCATCATGGCCAATCTGGCGCTGGCCGGCGGTCTTGCAGCCATTATCCAGCCCTTTGCTGCCTTGTATGTACTCATTTTGGCGATTTTGGGGCCGTTGCTTACAAAGGAGAGCAAGCTGGTGTACCGTATTCTGGATCCGATTTTCCGCTTCAACGCGCGTTATGAGCGTAGACGCTCACCGAAAACTTCACCATGAATTTCCTTTCCTCAACATTCAAAAAAGCGGTCAGAGCCATTGGCTGCTTACCGCTTTTTTGCCGTTACGAGTCGGAAGTACCGATAAAATAAAAGCTTTCAGGACCTACGCGGATAGTACCCAATGCCGAAGACGAGACAAACGCTGTATAGGTCTGAACCGTGTTCGGTGCAAAGAAATCCGAGCCAGTAACATTGATTAACTGTGGTCCGCTCAAGCTGGTGTCGAGAGTCTGGGCCCCCGAGAAAACGAGTGGATCGGTAGGCAGAGTGCCTCGAACGACCGAGATCGTTATCGTCGCGACAGGTTGCGAAACCCCGAGCTGAACTCCACATACGCCGCTGAAATCGACTCGCGTCTGTCCTGCTTCTCCATCGCTCAGATCAAGCGTTTGTTGAGCGATGAGCTGACCGGTGTTGATCACCGTAATCGGAATAGAAATCGAATTCGCAAAGCTGGCGTTCTGGCTTGATTTTAGATCGAGGAATTCTGGCATGCAAAACTCCTCCTTTCTTAGAGGATGGAATAGCATATGATAGACAGCTATGTTTGGATTGGACAGGCGCCTTTAATCTATCAATTCATGACTGCGAGAAATGTTTGTAAAGAGAAGGGGAGAGTCAAGGTGGATACGAATTCGATCGGTTTTAAACAACTGCGCCGGCGGTTAAGCCGGCAGGAGCTGGATGAAGCGGTCGCCTTGGCCGATCTTGTTTTCCGCGACGGGGAGCAAAGCTCGATGGGCGACAGCTTCCCTCGCATTTTTGATCCTGCGATCGGCTTATCCCTCGGCATTACCGAAGAGGGCCAGCTCGTCTCGTTCATAGGGTTCGTTCCACAGCAAATTTTCATCGGAAAGGCGGTGCTCAGCGTCTGCGCTTTGGGCTCCGTTTGCACTCATCCCGATTATCGGGGACAAGGTCATGCCAGCGTCCTGCTAAGCGAAGCATTCCATCAAGCGGAAGCGATGGGAGCGGCGCTCATGCTCATCTCTGGCACGCGTTCCCTGTACCGCCGCAACGGCTGTTTCGCCTTCGGCTCAGTGCGCCGTTATCGAATCCCCCATAAGTCGACCAAGTCGAATATGCCAACTGGCATGACCGCACGCAGACTGGAGCCCAGCGACTGGTTCCGCCTACAAGCACTTGCCAACAGCAAACCAGCGGGGTATCGTCGCAGCATCGCGGATTTGGCGCAGGAGCTGCACAGCGAGGCTGTAGCCGCCATGTATCGGTTCCATCATGATGTTTTTGTCGCGGAAAAGAACGGACAACTGGAAGCTTACGCCGTAATCGCCTCCGGCCCGATTCCTGCGGATTCCGACCTGGAGCCCTTCATCGTCGAGTGGGGCGGCAAGGCCGCCATTGCACTGCCGCTGATCCAGGAAGCGATGACACGGATGAAGCTCTCCTCCATGCTGTTGTTCGCAACCTCCCATGAACGCCGCATGATGAAGCTGCTGGACGGACATCCTTATACGAGCAGCCATAATCAGGGAACGGTGCGAATTATGAATTTACCGTTGTTATGGGCGCAGTTGGAGCCCTACTTTGAAGCTGCAGCCGCTGCGGCAGGACGGGTCATGCCCTCGTGGGGCATAAAACGTCTGTCGGACGAGGAATACGCACTCCGTCTAGGCGATGAGTTGATTCCGCTCAGCTCTCGCGCTTGGGCCCTGCTGCTGTTTGACGGCCCGGATGCGGAGCCGGACGACGGCCCGGATGCATTTGTCCGCAAGATGGCCTCTGAACAACAAGCCGAGCTGCTGCCCGCAATGACTGGTACGAGCACTAGATCCCCAGCTCCAGCCCAGCATCTTCCAGAAAAGGCCGGAACGAGCTCAAGCTCTGCATCTACAATCAAGCTCACCAGTTCGCGGACCAAGACGGACAATCGTCTGCTGCCATTCAGCGAATCACAGGCCGAGCTGCTCCGCGATTTCTTCCCGCTGCCTTTTCCATATACAGCTGGATTGAGTTATATTTGAATGCTGCGCTTTATACCAAAACGTCCTCCACCAGATAAACATGGGGCTGGTGAAGGACGTTTTCAGTTGACGCTAATTCCCATCGACATTTTTACCTGTCGGCTCTGGAACATGGTCGAAACTGGAAACAATCGAGTCGTATTTTTATACGATTTTGTGTAAAGTCAGCTCGCCCCACTCTCCGTCCGCTCTGCTTTTAACTACGATAATAGCCACTCGTTTCGGGCTTCGCGTGGGGTTCATTTGACGGACGATAGGAGGAAATGATAGAATCTTTGCCGGCTTCGATCATAGCCTGTTCATCTCCTAATTGGTATATTGTATGCAAGCGCTCTAAAACTAGATTGGATTCGCAGAAGGGATGAGGACAATGGCATTTAGACTCGAGCATGATTTTCTTGGTGAAAAAGAAGTCCCTGAGAGCGCCTATTACGGCATCCAGACGCTTCGCGCGGTCGAAAATTTCCCGATTACCGGTGTAAATATCCACCGCGAGCTGCTGATCGCCTTGGCTCATGTAAAAAAAGCCGCCGCAAAGGCCAATATGGACGTCCATTTGTTGACAACTCCGATCGGCGAAGCCATTGTGCAAGCAGCCGATGAGGTTATCGAAGGCAAGCTGTTAGACCAGTTCATCGTTGACAGTATCCAAGGCGGCGCGGGAACATCCATTAACATGAATATGAACGAAGTACTCGCCAACCGTGCGCTTGAGTTGCTCGGCCACACCAAAGGCGATTATTTCCACTGTAATCCTAACAACCATGTGAATATGTCGCAATCAACCAATGATGCGATCCCAACCGCTCTTCGTATCGCGGCCTATTCGCTAACTCAGAACGTGCTGACGGCGATTCAAGCACTGCAGGACGGTTTCCTTGCTAAGCGAGACCAGTTCGACGATGTGATCAAAATGGGCCGGACGCATCTGCAGGATGCCGTGCCGATCCGGATGGGCCAGGAATTCGGTGCTTACGCCGCCGTACTCGGCCGCGACATTGGCCGTATTCGCAGTGCAGCGAACCACGCCTTGACGGTTAATATGGGCGCAACTGCTGTAGGCACCGGGTTGAACGCCAAGCCGGAATATATTACATCCGTCATCGGCCATCTGCAGCAGCAGCTTAACCTGCCAATCGTGGCAGCAGAAGATCTCGTTGACGCCACGCAAAACAGCGATGCTTACACAGAATTGTCTGCATCACTCAAAGTTTGCGCTGTCAATTTGTCCAAAATCTGCAACGATATTCGCATGATGGCCTCCGGTCCACGTGTAGGACTGGGCGAGCTGTCGCTGCCGCCTCGTCAGCCAGGCTCATCTATCATGCCGGGCAAAGTAAATCCTGTCATGGCCGAAGTTGTCAATCAGGTCGCGTTCCAGGTCATGGGTAATGACCATACAATCTGCATGGCTTGTGAGGCCGGACAGTTCGAGCTTAATGTCATGGGGCCGGTTATTGCTTTCAACCTGCTGCAATCGCTCAAAATTTTGCACAATGGCGTGGATGTGTTCCTGAGGCATGCCGTCGTGGGCATGGAAGCGAACCGCGAGCGCTGCGAGAACTACGTTGCCAACTCTTTCGGTATCGTGACGGCGCTTAACCCGCATCTCGGCTACGAAGTAGCCGCCCAACTCGTCAAGGAAGCGCTCGCCACCGGCTTGACGATCCGCGAGCTCATCCTCGAGCGCGGCTTGCTAACGCCGGAGGAAATGGCCGAAATTCTCAATCCGTATGCGATGACCTCCCCTGGCATTGCCGGAGAGCATCTGCTTGAGGATGCGAAGTAACGGCTACCTTAACGGCGAATGATAGGTTTTTATGATTTCAGCAGTTTGCTTGGATAAAAGATAGCTGCCTTCTTTGTCATAAAACTGGCAAGAGGGCAGCTATCTTTTTTCTCGCAGAGTGGACATTAGCCGGACCGTCGAGACTCTCATCTCCATATGTTGATTAGTAGAACATCTAAATGGAGGATGGTATTATGATTTTTGAGAGAGCAGATATTAGCGGCTTTAATGGAAACACCACTGGCGTTGTTCTCGTACTATTTATTTTGCTGGTCATCATCACTCAACTATTTTGCTCCGGTCCTTGTTCAAATGACGATCCATCGATTGATATTGCGCCATTTTTAATTGAACTTCGGAACGCATCTACGCTTTATCCCTTGAATTTAGATTCATCCACAAGTCCCCGTCTCCCCACAGTGCTTCGCCCCGGCGAATTGGTCCGATTTAGTATTACGGAAAATACAACCGCTCAATACTCCTTCCAAAACAGGGGTTTGAGAGCCGGATTTATAAGCTTTCGAATAGTGTTTGGAGAACCTGAACCTTTTGATCGATTTAGATCCAGCCGGATATTTTATAATGTGGATCTGTTCGGTTATCCAGAATTGGTACTTTTTCCATTTCTATGAGTCATTTAAATCAGCTCTCGACTCCTTCTAAAGAATGAGATCGCAGACAGACTTAGGTTGGATAGTAAGCTCAATCCCGCGCCCCTTTAGCAAACCTGCAAACCATCTTATACTCAAGGTATAAATTACCAAATGAGTTAAAAGGATGGTTTGAAAAGCAATGATGGAATTGTTCCGCAACCGCATCTTTACCAGGTTATTTCTGGCTACTGTTTGCTCGCAGCTTGCTTCTACGATCGGTACGATGGCATTCGCTTTTTATCTTCTAGATCGTTTCTCCAGTCAACCAGCCTATGCATCTATTGCCGAAATGCTATATTCGGCGCCGACAATTGTTGTGTTCCTCTTCATCGGCGTTTTTGCCGATCGCTTCGACCGCAAGCGCATTGCCGAGAATACTGGCTGGATTCGAGCCGTGCTCTCGCTCCTGATGCTAGCCGCTCTGGCCGCAAATGTATGGATCCCGATTGTGTTCCTACTGCTGTTTTTGCGCAGCGCGGTGACTAAGTTTTATTTTCCTGCTGAGAACGCTATGATCCAAGGGTTATTAAGAGAAGACCAATATGTAAAAGCATCCGGCCTCAATCAAACCGCCATCGGGGTATTCACTCTTTTCGGTACGGGACTCGGAGCTGTTGTCTATTATTCAGTCGGAGTGCTCGGGGCTTTAACGATTGATGCGATCGGCTTCCTCATCACGGCGCTATTGGTACGATCCGTTAACGTGCCGGTCGAGGTCAGGCTGCCGAACGGACCCACTTCGTTTTCCACGCTCAACATGAAGTCAGTCTGGGGAGATTTTCGAGGCGGATTCCGTTATATTCTCAGCAGCAAGCTTCTCTTATCTCTAATTAGCGGCTTCGTTCTGTTCGGACTGATCGGCGGCTCCTTCACGATGCTTCCGATGCTCACAATGAAATATGATCTGGCTCCAAACAACTATGAGTTCTTTGTTTCGCTCTACTCGCTGTTTCTCGGCGCAGGCTTAGTCATTGGTAGCATTTTAGGCGCCAAGTTGCTAGAAAAATTCAAACTATACCAAATACTAATGGGCTGCCTTTTGCTAATCGGATGCTGCGTCATCATGCTGGGCCTTGCTTCTTCACCTTGGGTCTACCTGATTGTGACTTTCATTACGGCCTGCCTTATGGCTCCGCTTGATATGGCGATCGGCGGATGGCTGCCCAAGCTCGTCAAGCCGAGCATGATGGGCAGGGTGTCCGCTTGGCTCGATCCCGTCAAAATGGCTGGGCAAACGCTTATGCTAGGCCTGATCGCATGGCTTTATCCGTCCGCTTTTACATTGCTCGGTCTTTATTTGTTTGTTGCCGGCCTTTTATTCCTGACTTGCCTGGTGTATGCCTTAACGTTGCCGAAATTCGCCCGCCAGGAGGAAGCTACACATATTCAGTCAAAAACAGGTGTAGTTGTGGAGACTTAGCTTTATGGCCTGAGCGAGCTGTTCATCCGCTCGATGAACAAGGACGGCTGGAGCCGCTGCGGCGGCGTTGCTGTTTCTCTTTTGCATGAAAAAAAGGCGGAAACCTCAGCGGCATTGTCTACTTAACTTCCTGCAAGCTGACGCACATAACAAACCTGACCCACTCTTTTGTATGAATTAAGCGCTCCCATTCGTAACGAAACTGAGAAACCTTATTTTAGCAAAATGGATGGGTTTTGAAATGTAACGAAACTCAGAGACGCTATTGAGGGGACTTCACGGCAATATCATCATTTTTGCCCCCAATAACACGCTCAGTTTCGTTATGTGATTCACTGCCTGTGTTTACGGGTGAATAAGCTCTCTGAGTACCGTTAGTATATGAATGGAAGGGCGGAGGCTCGATGAGTTCCTCTAGTGCATGATGAGTGAGCTCAGACGCGATGAGTTCCACTAGTGCATGATGAATGAGCTCAGACGCGATGGGTTCCTCTAGTGCATGATGAATGAGCTCAAACGCGATGAGTTCCACTAGTGCATGAATGAGCTCAGGCGCGATGAGCTTCACTAGTGTTGCAAGCCATGCGATAGAAGCTTTCACAAAAAAAGACGGGAGGAAGCTGAGCTTGGCTCAGTCTCCTCCCGTCTTGCTAATTTACTTTTAGCTTCTGGCTAAATCAGCTCCGCCACTGGTTTATGCGTATAACCTAGATCGTGGGCTACCGCCTCGTAAGTTACATAGCCGCCCATCGTATTGACGCCCTCGCGGATCGGCGCTTGGGTGCGGATAGCTTCGGCGGCGCCCAGCTTGGCCAGTTGCAAAGCAAAGGGCAGCGTGGCATTGGTAAGCGCCATCGTAGAGGTGTACGGCACGGCACCCGGAATGTTTGCTACAGCGTAATGCAGGACACCATGCTTCTCGAATACCGGATCATCATGCGTCGTAATGCGGTCGATTGTTTCCACGCTGCCGCCTTGGTCAATCGCCACGTCGACGATGACGGAGCCCTTTTCCATCGAGCGCACCATTTCTTCTGTTACAAGTTTAGGTGCTTTGCCGCCTGGAATCAGAACAGTCGAGATGACCAGATCCGACTCCCGCACCGACTCTGCGATGTTATACGAGGTCGATTGCAACGTCTGGAGTCGATTACCGAAAACGAGTGCCAGCTCACGCAGCCGATTCGTGTTTGTGTCAAGCACAGTCACCTCGGCTCCGAGACCGACTGCCAGCTGTACCGAGCTCGTACCGGCGATGCCAGCGCCGATGACCGTCACTTTGCCGCGCTTTACGCCGGTCACTCCCGATAGCAAAATGCCCTTGCCGCCGCGGGCTTTCTCCAGCATCTGAGCTCCAACCTGGACCGCCATCCTACCGGCAACCTCGCTCATCGGGGCGAGCAGCGGCAGCGCGCCATTTACCCGAATTGTCTCATAGGCAACTCCGGTCACTCCTGACGCACGCAGCGCCTCTGCCAGCTCCGGCTCTGCGGCCAGATGCAAATAAGCGAACAGCAGCAGTCCTTCGCGGAAATAACCATACTCGGAAGGCAACGGCTCCTTCACCTTCATGATCATCTCGCTTTTGCTCCATACCTCGGCTGCCTCTGCTACGATGACGGCTCCCACTGCTTCATATTGGGCATCAGCAAAACCACTCTCTTCGCCCGCTCCACGCTCGATTAGTACGCTGTGTCCAGCACGGATAAACTCCGCAGCCCCCATGGGCGTTAAGGCTACACGGTTCTCGTTATTTTTGATTTCTTTAGGGATTCCGATTATCATGGGACAGCCACCTCGTCTATAATGGGTATATTCTATATCTCCTATGTTACGGGAGAGTGCTTCGGCCGGCATCTTACACGTTGTCGATATTTTTCCCCTTTGGGCTCGACTTCTTGCCGATAGCTGACATCACTCTGCTACTTTTACTTCCATATATGCATTGCAGAAAGGTGTTGTCCCTCCTTGAATCCTACGGAACTGCAAATTGGGGACATCCTGCACCGTCCATTGTTCCAGGACGCGCGACTAGCTGCGGGCCAACGTGGGCTGAACCGCCCGGTCGGCTGGGTGCATGTTATCGAGATCGTACAGATCGCCCCTTTTATTAGCCGCTATGATCTTATTCTTACCACAGGGCTGTGGCTCAAACAGTCTCAGCAGGATCGGCTCGATTATTTACGTCAGCTTATTTTGCAAGAAGCCGCCGGCCTCATTCTCGAAATCGGAACCAGCATCGACGAAGTGCCGGTGGAAGTGCTGGAACTTGCCGAGGCGCATGACTTCCCCGTCATCGTGTTTGATCATCCTGTACGCTTTTCCGAGATTACGCAGGACATCCATTCACTCATCATTAACCGCCGCCGGGTGGACCAGGATCTGGCCGACAGCTTCGCTCGCCGTCTTCAACAGCTGACGCTTCAGCATAGCGACGTCTCCTCCGTACTGCGGCTGTTACATGGGGACACCCGTCGGCAGACGGTGTATTATTCGCTGCTAGAGCCGGACCGACAGCATCCGCATTTGAACTCGGAGCCGGAACAACTGATGCTGGCCGAGCTGCCTTTCCGCGAAATGGAGCGAGAGGGACGTTTCGGCGATGGCCGCAGCGAACTGGTCTTGCAGTTGGAAAACGGCCTGCTCCTGCTGAGGCCGGTGCTCTGCTACGGTCAGCTGCTGGCCGCAGTCGGGCTGCTCGCGGAGGACGAGAGCGATGCAGCTGCGCTCTCTCCCTACCTGGAGTCAGCCGCATCGGCTGCAGCTGCTCTGACGCTGCGCACACAATTCAGCCGCGAGCATGAGTCACGCCGCCAGGATCAGCTGATCCCTGAGCTGCTGGAGGGACGGGTGCGCAGCGAGGATCAAGCTCGCTCGCTGGCCGGGCTGCCTGCCCGCTCAGGAACTGATCGCAAAGGAGCGGCGCTAGCCCTCGCACTGGAGCTGGAGAGTCACGGGCCGGAGGACATTGCCGAGCGGCTGGAAGGCGCCTCGCGCGACCTGCCTGTGCTGCTTCGCACGCTGATCCGCAAGTATGGGCTGCGCGGAAGCCTGCATCAGCGATCCAGCAGCAGCATTCAGCTGCTGCTGCATGCTGACGGCTCGCCAGCGGCAGCCGGCGAGCGGCTGCTGGCTGGAGCGCACAGCCTGCTGGAAGATCTGCTGCGCTTCTGCAGCGAGCAGCTCGAGGGGCTGCGGCTGCGCGCCGCCGCCGGCAAGCCGCGCGCAGCGCTGCTGGAGGCGCCAGCCGCATTCCGCGAAGCCGCGCAAGCGCTGGAAATTTCCAGGCGCGTGCCGGAGCTTGGGCCGGTCGTTTTTTACAATCAACTCGGTGCATACCAGCTTCTGCAGGCGATTCCCGATGCGGCGCTGCTGGATGCCTTTGTACAGGACCATCTTGGGGAAATTCTTCAGCAGGAGAAGGAATCCCGCCAGCAGCTGCTGGAGACGCTGGACATGTACCTCAAATGCTTCGGCTCCAAGCATGAAACGGCGCGCCGTCTGTTCATCCACCGTCAGACACTTTACAACCGCATGGAGCGGCTGACCGAGCTGATCGGTGAACCTTTCCTTGAGCCGCACAAGCGCATTGGCCTGGAAATGGCGTTGATGGCCTATAAGCTTCGCACTGGAACGAGCATCGGGCGATTGCATTAGAAGCGGTGCAGAGCCGATTTTCAATTTTAACGAATGCCCATTTTTCTATCCTTCCCATCACTCCATCGCATGTGAACTATATTAGATTTCATGTGCATATAAAGAGCCCCCTACCGTCTCGAAACAAGACGGCAGGGGGCTTTACACTCTAATGCAGCGTGTTTTTGGGACACTCCTACCTAAACCGATAAGAGCCATAAGCGCTGCGACTTCTTCTACGAGAGCCGATAATAACACTGATCCGATGGACCAGCCATGCGGCCGAAGCCAGCAGCATCATGTCGTACGCGGCGCTATACAGAAACAAATGTTTATTGATATCCGCCATGCCGTCCCCCATCACAGGAACGACCAAGGAGAACAACCCGACAAAACCAATCAACATGAGCATCTCCGCCGTTATACGCGAGGACATGCTGCGGCTGCGCAGCCACTCCATGGCGCAAACCGCGTAATACACCAGATAAAACAAGACCAAGAACAAAAGCGAGCTCGGCATGTACTTCGGCTTAAAGGTGCTCCATCCGTTATAATTGTTACTCAGTGTAAGCGGCGGCTGTCCCTCCGCCTTCTCATAGTTGCCAAGATAGCCGATCCTCATATTCATGCCGTATTCCACGGCCCGTTCGAGCAGCCCCACCAGCCGCTGCGGATGCGTCAAGTAGTAGAGCATCACCTTGCCATGAGACATACGGTCATAGAAGTCCGCCTGCATCTCCGGGGCATCCTGCTTAATTGGAGCATCGCTTTGAAAATAATTCGTGCCAGCATTGACCGCCAGCTTCTCCGGAAGTCCAAGATCCTTCAGATCGCCTTTCACATCGGGCGACTTGTTCAAAATGCCGAAAAAGACGGTCTGGTAAAGATTAATTTGCTTGAGCCCGTCCGGGGCAAAAATATAGAGCAAAGTCGACAGCAGAAACAGCATGGAGCAGCCCCATAAAACGCAGCGCCTCCAAGCTTTATCCCAGCGGAGCGGGAGAAGTCTCAAGCAGTAAAGCGCCAGCACAATGCCGAGCGGTGTATTTTGCAGCTTGCTGCAGACGAGCATGAAGATACAGAAGAAAAAGAAAATCGCCGCTCCAATCGTCGGCTTCTCCTGTTGGGACAGCCTGACGCCTGCCGCAACCGTCAGCAGTAGAAACACCAGCGATAATGGCTCCGCAAAGAATGAGTTGAAGTAAGCCACATAATGTATATCAAGAAAAAAGAACAACATCCCGGCGCCAAGTGTGAACGCCGCGCCCAAGCTAACTTGCCTGCCGGACCGCACAATCATAAAAATAGCGGCCACTAACAGCGCTCCATACACCGCTCCGAGGAAGCGAATATGGAACAGCGTTTGATCATACAGCCAGCCGAACGTCCGCGCGACAAAAACCGGAATCAACTGCGACGTAATATAGACTCCTCGGATGTTGTCATAAGCGAAAACAGAGTTCGCCCAGCCGAAAAAACGATCCTCGTATGTAACTGCAGCCGGATTATAGTCCAATCCCGCCGTCATCATTACACGCAGGAAATCCCCGTTGTCGGCCATGCCGACAAACGGGTTCGTGAACAGCAGCCAAATCAAAATGCCAGCTGCCCCGGCTCCTGCGATATATTCCAATCTCAGCCGATCTCTCATATGCGATTCCTCCTAGTACAGGGCATGGAGGGCTTCCTCTGGCTGATTATCGCGATGATGAGTCTTTTCCAGGCGCACAGTCGGTACAAGCTCCCTTTCCACAATGTAGAGAGGACGCCGCTTGACCTCACGGTAGATCTTGCCGATGTATTCGCCGATCAAGCCAACTGACAACAGCTGCACACCCCCGATGAACCACATGGAGACGATCAGTGAAGACCAGCCGCTGACAGCATTGCCCATCACATTGGAAACGATACCGTAAAGAGCCATGATGATACTAACGGCGAATACGATAAAACCGGCTGCCGTAACCATTCGGATCGGCTTGACCGACAGTGAAGTAATGCCCTCCAGCGCAAAACTAATCATTTTTTTGAGCGGGTATTTGGACTCTCCCGCCGCCCGTTCCAGCCGTTCATAATAAACGATGCCGGTTTGGAAACCGAGCATGGGCACGATACCTCGCAGAAAAAGATTAACCTCAGTGAATCTCGCCAGCTCGTCCAACGAACGTCGACTCATCAGCCGATAATCCGCGTGGTTGTTCACAATACGCAGTCCGAGTCTGTCCATGACTTTATAAAAACTCAATGCAGTCGTCCGCTTGAACCATGTATCCGTCTGACGGCTACTGCGAACGCCGTAGACGATATCACAGCCCTCCTGGAAGCGGAGCACCATATCGCGAATGACCCTTACATCATCCTGAAGGTCTGCATCGATGGACACGAGGCAGTCCGCATGGCGCTTCGCGGTCATGAGACCGCCCAGCAATGCGTTCTGATGGCCAACATTGCCAGCCAGATTCAGGCCAGATACTCTACGATAGCGTTCCTTCAGGCTGGCAATCAGTTGCCATGTGCCGTCCCGACTGCCATCATTTACGAACATAATGAAGCTTTCTGAAGAAACAATTCCTTCCTTTTCCATTCCTTCCAGAACGGCGTCGAGCTCAACAACTGTCAGCTCCAACACTTCTTCCTCGTTATAACAAGGTACAACAATGCCTAAAATCGGCTTTTTGTTCATAGCTTCATTCACTCCTAGTTCGATACGCCAAACATATTTGGCAACAAAATTATATCTAATTATACAGCAAGTTGTACCGAAAGTCGCATGGATGCAACGCAGAGACTGGAGTTTCCTTCAAAATCGAGTCTATTATTTCAGATATTTAGATGCCAATAAGCCACTTCTTCCTACGTTCACTTTCCAATTGCCCATCGGACTTTCTATCTAATTGCTATATAAATTGAACTTAGAATTTTAAAAAAAAGCCCGCATCCCCATTAGGGATGCAGGCTAAATTTAGATGGTAAAAATTATGCGGCCAATAAGCTTAGCATCGCTTTAGACGCTTGCCGCTGCGCTCTGATATGCAGTAAGCAGCCTGTAATATCCATTTCCACGGAATATTGTTCCAGCTCGCTCTAACCGAGCACCAGTCGATCATCGGCCAGCTTCTGGCCGCTGATCTGCTCGAACTCGCCGAGCAGTTGCTGAACGGTGAGCCCTTGCTTGCGGCTCTCCGGGATGTCGAGAATGATGCGGCCCTTGTCCATCATGATCAGGCGATTGCCTAGACGAATTGCCTGTTCCATGTTATGAGTGACCATCAGCGTGGTCAGATTCATCTCGCGCACCAGAGTCTCGGTGAGGCGGGTAATCAGCTCTGCCCGGGCCGGGTCAAGCGCTGCGGTATGTTCATCCAGCAGCAAAATATCCGGCTCCGTAAACGTCGCCATCAACAGACTTAGCGCCTGCCGCTCGCCGCCGGACAACAGGCCGACTTTGGCGCGCAGCCGGTTTTCCAGCCCGATGCCGAGCTTCTCTAGCTGCTCACGGAACAGCTTGCGACGGCGGGCTGTCACCGCCCAGCCGAAGCCGCGGGGCTTGCCGCGGTTGTAGGCCATGGCCAAATTCTCTTCGATGGTCATATTCGGAGCCGTACCGGCCATCGGATCTTGGAATACACGGCCGATCCAGCGGCTGCGCTTCGCTTCGGACAGGTCGGTAATATCCGAACCGGCGATAAAGACGCTGCCAAGATCCGGCTTCATAACGCCGGAGATCAGATTCATTATCGTCGACTTGCCGGCACCGTTGCTGCCGATGACGGTAACGAAGTCCCCTTTGTTGAGATTAAGGTTGATGTTCATTAGAGCGATCTTTTCATCAACGGTACCGGGATTAAAAAGCTTAGATGCAGATTGGATTCTGAGCATTACAGCCCCCCCTTTCCAGGGACGACGCCGGCCAGCTCGGCCGTGCGGCGACGCGCCTGCCGCTTCTGCTTGACCGACCGACTAACGGTCGGCACAACAAGCGCCACGATTACGATGGCCGCAGTGATCAGCTTCAGATCCGATGTCTCGAGTTTTAAAAATTCAGCATTCAAAGCAGCCGCGATGACGACACGGTACACAACGGCGCCGACAATAACAGCCAGCGTAGTGACAAGTATGCTCCTGGAGCCGAAAATCGCTTCACCGATAATGACCGAGGCGAGTCCGATCACGATCATGCCGATGCCCATGCTAATATCGGCAAAACCAGCGTCTTGCGCAATAAGCGCCCCCGACAGCGCCACAAGACCATTGGACAAGCTTACGCCGATAATAGTCGTACGGTCGGTATTGCCGCCAAAGCTGCGGATCATTCGTTTGTTGTCGCCGGTCGCCCGGAGACTCAGTCCCATATCGGTATTAAAAAACGCAACCAGCAGCTGCCAGACGAGCAGAATAACAACAACCAGCACGGTAGCGTACAGCCATGATACACCGCCGAGCGAGAACACCTCGGAACGGACAATGCTGCCGAACAGGCCTTCTTGCACTTTGACCGGCAAGTTAGGCTTATCCATAATCCTCAGGTTGATGGAATACAGAGCGATCATCATCAGAATACCGGCTAGCAGGCCGTTGATTTTGCCCTTAGTATGCAACAACCCTGTGCAGGCTCCGGCAATCATGCCCCCTGCCATACCTGCCAATGTAGCGATCAAAGCCGGATAACCTTGGCCGATCATAATAACAGAGATACCGGCCCCGGTCGTGAAGCTGCCGTCTACGGTCAGATCGGGAAAGTCTAGAATGCGGTACGTGATGTAAACCCCGAGTGCCATCAAGGCATAGATAAGACCAAGCTCAATCGCTCCATTGAAGGAGGTGAGGGACATGATCATCGCAAAAACACCTCTTATTGAATAATATTCGCAGCCGCGTCCTTGACTTGGCCTTTCATTGCGTCTGTAACAGTAATTCCCTGTGCCTCTGCGGATTTAAGGTTCAGGATGAGATCTAGCTTCTCTTGCATTTTGACCGGCATATCCCCTGGATTTTTGCCGTCCTTCAGAATTTCGGCAGCCATTTCACCGACTTGGTAACCATGGTCATAATATTTGAAGCCGACCGTGGCAAATGCGCCTTTTTCCACCGTATCGCGATCGCTGGAGAAGAAAGGAATCTTGTTTGCGTTGGCCACCTCAATGATAGCATCCGAGCCGCTGACAACTCTGTTGTCCAGCGCGATGAACAGTGCATCGGCTTTGCCAATGAGCGACTCAGCAGCCTGCTTCACCTCGGAGGTGTTAGTCACTGGAGCCTTCACCAGCTTGATGCCATGCTTGGAGAGCGCCTGCTCGGCGTTGTCGGCCATGACAACGGCGTTGGATTCGCCCTCATTAATGATCATACCGACCGTTTTCACTTTAGGAAAATCGGATGCGATGAAATCCATCAGCTGAACGACAGCGGCAGGATTGGTGTCAGAAGCTCCTGTCACATTGCCCCCTGGCTTGTCCAGACTTGTCACGATATTGGAAGCAACTGGATCTGTCACGGCCGCGAACAGAACCGGCACTTTCTTCACATTTTCAACAAGCGCCTGAGCCGAAGGTGTCGAGATACCAAGTGCAAGATCAGCCTTGCCGCCAGCTATTTTCTGGGCAATGGACAAATTGTTGCTTTGATCATCCTGAGCGGAGTCGAATTCGACCTTGAGGTTTTTACCTTCTTCGATACCAGCATCCTTAAGCGCAGCCAGGAAACCGTCGCGCGTTGCATCCAGAGAAGGATGCTCAACAATTTGCGAGATGGCGATCGTGTAGTTTTTGCCGCCCTCAGCCGCTCCGCCGGATGGAGCAGGACTTGCCGCTCCTCCATCGTTTGTCGTTTTGGCGCCGCAACCTGCGGCGATCAGCGTCAGCGACAGAAGCGCTGCTGCCAATATTTTTTTGCTCATTTTAAATCCCCTTTTCCCTTATTTATTGAGGTTAAATCTTGTTTCAGCGAATCATTTACAGGATGAAAAGTCAGTAAAATTAGTTTAAGTCCCTTTTCCACATTCGTCAATTAAAGCATGACTGGCTAAACGAGCCAAAGCGGCGGTCCGAGTATGGAGCAACGCAATAATTTAACGAAGTGAAAGACGAATTAGCGTCAGTCGCTGACCAGACCTGCCCCTTATTCCGAGCGGACGTCCGGAGCACCTTCTGCAGCTTCCGCCGCGTCGTGGACTTTGCGCTTATTTTCCTCCAAATAGTAATGGCGTACGGGCTTCAATTGCTCATCCAACTCATAGACCAAAGGTGTACCCGTAGGGATGTTCAGCGTGGCAATTCCGTCTCCCGGAATGTCATCCAAATATCGGACAAGCGCTCGAATTGTATTGCCATGAGCCACGATTAGGACGCGCCGATTCTCATGCAGAGAAGGCTCAACCTTCTCTTTCCAGTAGGCCAGCACCCGCTGCTCCGTATCATCCAGATTTTCCGTGACGGGTACTGAATCGACTACGTCCTTGTACCTGGGATCCGCGCCCTCGTAGCGCGGGTCTGACTTATCCATCGCCGGCGGCCTTACACTGACCGAACGCCTCCAAAGCTGAACTTGATCTTCTCCATATTTCTCAGCGGTCTCTTGTTTATTCAGCCCTTGCAGCGCGCCGTAGTGCCGCTCATTAAGCATCCATGACTTGTCGGTCGGAATCCACAACAGGCTCATCTCGTCCTGAATGATCCACAGGGTGCGGATTGCCCTTTTCAGCACAGAAGTATAGGCGACATCGAATACAAACTTATTGGCTCGCAAAATCTCCCCTGCCCTGCGGGCTTCCTCTCTACCTTGCTTCGTCAGATCCACATCGGTCCATCCCGTGAAGCGGTTCTGCTCGTTGTACTCGCTTTGTCCATGGCGGACGAGCACGATTTTGATCATTGCTGTCGCTGCCTCCTCGAATTAATCTCCAGACTTATTAATACCCTACTGGCAATAACCAGACTCTGACTTTTTTCCCCGTACCGAACTTTATGAGCTTAACCGTTAATCAGCTGAACCTTACCTCGTTGTAAAATCGCATCATTCAGAGCTCGTCCCTTCATAATAGAAAGTTCCATTCATATCTTAGAGAAGATTGGCATTGCAACCTGCAACTGGATCAAGGAGGCTGATGTGCATGACTGAAACTTGGACATTTTATAATCCTGTCTTTGAAATGAACCTAATCTCTCCCCTATTCGAAAGTGAATCCGCTTGGCGAGGACATGTCCGCTTCGGCTATGATCTCGTGGCCAACACTCGTCCTCCTCTGGTTGTGGAGCTGGGTACCCATTATGGCAGTTCATTTTTCAGCTTTTGTCAGGCGGCCAAGGATTTGTCTTTGAAAGGAACGCAGCTGCACGCGGTGGATACATGGGAGGGAGATGCTCATTCCGGTCATTACGACGAGAATGTTTTCTCGATGGTCAGCCGGGTGGCGGAGCGCTTTCCCCACGCCCTCCTGAACCGCAATACATTCGACGATGCGAGCTTTCAGTATCCTGACGGCTCGATCGACATTTTACATGTGGACGGACTTCACACATACGAGGCTGTGCGGCATGACTGCGAGGTTTGGATGCCCAAGCTGGCTCCAGGCGGGCTGCTACTTATTCATGATACGGAGATGAGAATCGGAGATTTTGGCGTTTGGCAATGGTGGCAGGAGCTGTCCGCCCGCTGCCCTTCGTTCAGCTTCGGCCATTCAGCCGGTCTTGGCATTGCCGCTCCGAATGGCTCCGGTCCCGTCATGGAGCTGCTTTTGGCGAACCTCCCGGCGCTGCAGGAGCATTATAGCCGCTAGTACGCTGGGCCTGGCTCAGCTCACATAACCAGTGCAGCGCGCTCAGCCCGGACAACCTGAACCAAGTAGCAAATGCTACTTGGTTTTTCTTCTCGCGTCGCTGCAGCTCTCATCAAGTAGCAAAAGCTACTTGCTCCCTCTCCACGCATCGCTGCAGCCCAAACCAAGTAACAAAAGCTACTTGCTTTCTCTCCCAGCAACGCAGCACCCCGAACCAAGTAACAAAAGCTACTTGCTTTCTCTCCTGGCATCGCTTCAGCCCGAACCAAGTAACAAAAGCTACTTGCTCCCTCTCCCAGCGCTGCAGCAACCCAAACCAAGTAACAAAAACTACTTGCTTGTCTTCCACGCATCGCAGCAACCCAAACCAAGTAACAAAAACTACTTGCTTGTCTTCCACGCATCGCAGCAACCCAAACCAAGTAACAAAAACTACTTGCTTGTCTTCCACGCATCGCAGCAACCCAAACCAAGTAACAAATGCTACTTGCTTTCTCTCCCTCGCGCCGCTGCAGCCCGAACCAAGTAACAAAAGCTACTTGCTTTCTCTCCCAGCAACGCAGCACCCCGAACCAAGTAGCAAATGCTACTTGCTCGCTCTCCAGGCGCCGTTGCAGCCCGAACCAAGTAACAAAAGCTACTTGCTCCCTCTCCCTCGCGCCGCTGCAGCCCGAACCAAGTAACAAAAGCCACTTGCTTGCTATCCCAGCAACGCAGCACCCCAAACCAAGTAACAAAAGCTACTTGCTCCCTCTCCCTCGCGCCGCTGCAGCCCGAACCAAGTAACAAAAGCTACTTGCTTTCTCTCCTGGCATCGCTTCAGCCCGAACCAAGTAACAAAAGCTACTTGCTTGCTGCCTTGGCAACCATCCAATCGCCCGGGCGTAGTAGCGCGGATAATATTATCTACATCCTAATACCTTCGTCACTTATCTCCATCTCTTACCTCCATTGTATATCTCCGTCGTGCACCTTCCTTGTCCAAGACAGACGGGTCTGCTATGCCAAGGAGGTGCTACATCCTTAAGCCAAAAAAGGCATCAAAGCGTTGCAGCCACTCCGGCTGCTACGCTTTGATGCCTTTTCCCTCTGGCAGCTTAGCTTTGATGCCTTTTCCCTGTGGTACCTTCCTCTATTGCCTTTCCCTTTTTCCATTTTTCCCTTTATTCCTTTTCCTCTTCTTCCCTTTCCGTTTCCGTTTCCTCTTTCTCTTCTTCCTTTTCTTCTTCTATTTCCCTTTCTTCTTCCCTTTCCGTTTTCTCTTCCTTGTCCTTTACCTTTTCCCAATCATCCAAATACCCCGTACGATCCAACTTGCCGCTACGAGCCTCCGTACCAGGATTGCGGTCTGATCTCCCAATCATAATGGTATAGGATCGCATCGATCCGCAGCTGGCGCTTTACGTCAGCGCTTGCTCTAGCAGCCCATTCATCATCTTCACCGAAGCTGACATCGGCAAAGTGATGTCGCTGAGCAATCTTCCTGCGATACGCCATCAGATGATTAGGCTTGCGGTAATAGAAGCTGGCATCCATCCCGTACTGATATTCCGTACCATATTTGCATGGACGCAGCGGTTTGCCGCCCGAATGAACCATGACATCGAACACGATACAGTCCGCATCCGGCTCACGTTGGATCTGATCCAGAAGCCTATGCACATAATCCTCTGTGATCCTGTCATCATCATCAATAAAAACAATAAATCGCCCCTGAGCTTGCTCCAGCAGCGAATTACGTTTCGCCCCGGTAGTCCGCTTGCGATTATCGGTAAGCACGAGCAGCTCCACAGGAAGTCCGAGCATCTGTGCCTGAAGCTCCTCCATCATTGAGCCCATAGCGGCGCTTCGATCGGGCAAGGTTGGAATCAACACCGATAACAGCAGCTCCCCAGAACGACTGGAGTTGGCTGCTTCGCTCCCGTCTACGGCCTTTTTATACAGCGGCCCTTTGCCCGCTGCCTCTGACAGCCGCCGCTCATGCAAATAACTCCGGTTAGAGACAATGCTCGGTTGTCCGTGAGGTGCATGCACCGAGGCTGCTTCATTGCTTAGCCAGGCCTTTTCCGTTTTTCCAAGACGATCAAAACAGACGGCTAGTTGCAGCTGCGGCAGCCATTTCAAGCCCGGATCTGGTTCTCGTCCAGTCTGCTGCTCACGAGATCTGGCACTCACGGCAAGCTGAAGCCAAAGGATCGCCGTTTCGTAATCATTCTCCTCCATTGCTCGAACCCCAGCTTGATAACAAGCAACCGCAGGCTTTGCAAGATTTAGAGACTTCACAAGATTCGGACCATCCATTGTATTGACGCCCTCCTCGAGATTCGAAACGCCAGTCTCTTTGATACCTTCTCCCAGACTCAGATTCTCTGCTAGACTCAGCCTCTTCTCAAGACTCAGATCATCCGCAAAACGAAGCCGTTCCACAACACCCAGTTTCTCCGCGCTGCCATTAATATATGGACTCTCCGCTAATCCCGAAATCTTCAACAGATTCTGCGAAACGGGATTGCGAACGCTGCGATGCCAATAGCAGTCATGCCGCCAAGTCAGACGCATCAGGCCCGAGCAGCGCATCCATGCGTCTACTCGCTTTTCGAAAAGCTGTCCGCCATAGGCTGGATATCGTTCCGATGCAGGGTGCTGTGCTCCATAGATCGGTGCTCGGAAATCCATTGTGCGGATCAGATAACACTGATCAGAGAAGCCATAACCTAAGTGGAAATCTCCACGCGTGAGCATCGCTTCCCGCTGCGCCTCCTCAAACCAGCCGTTCGGTACGGGATTGGCGCAAACGATGGACGGCTGTAGCCGCATTCGCTCAAGCGCAGGCTCCACCCATTTTGCCGTATTCTCCAACATGCAATCTCCAGCGTAATGCAGCAAATACTCCGTGCGGCATAGATAGATGCTTACCAGCTCTGCTATGGAATACCAATAGCCCCCCTGGAAGTCCTCTCGGCTCAAGCCGAAAAAACGCAGCGCTTCTTCGCTATGCTCCTCCACCACGACGTAAGACGTTAGAACGCCCGTATCCACTAGTTTCTGCGCGTGCTGACTGACCAGCTCGGGCTGCTCCACGTTATTGATGTACAAAATCCGTTCAGCAAACGGATACGCATGGAATTCGATGGCTCGGCGCAACCGGTCAGTTAACAGCAACTGCTGCCAATCCTGCTCGTAACATTTTGTCTCAAAGGTGACCCCCGGCCGAAGTACGCTAGCCGGCTTGCCGCCTGTCGGCCTCATCCAACTCATGGCAGCCCCTCCCTAGAGCTCGATACGGATAGCATAATCGGCGCCTCCACAGCTCCACCGCTGCTCGCGCCAGCTTCCACGGCGTATCCGCCAGCCTCCGGATTCCATACGGGCATCGCCGCGACAAGCGCCATCCGCGCTGCGGTCCCGCCACTCGATAATTGCAGCGACACAAGTGCCGTTCCAGCGGTCAGCTTCCGGCGCAGCGCCAGAAGACGGCGTCCCTCCTCAGGTGAAAGCACCTCCCCGGCGCGCAGCCACAGGGCATATTCGCGCCCAGCTTGACGAATTGCAGCTTCCGCACCGGCGGACTCACCGCGGTTCGTGCGTACCGTTTTGATATCCCTCTGCTGCCCTACATGCCGCACCGTCTCCCAGCCGCTGTCGCTTCCATGATGGATGAGCATAATTTCATCCGCAAAGCCTACGATGCTGTTCAAGGTCCGGTTCAGACTTTCAGCATCGGCATCATCACCGGTTCCGACCGAGCAACTGAGCGTTGGCACTTTGCGGTACAACAAATTCACGAGATCCTCGCCCCACTTGGCGTTGGCAATCGCTTTATTACGCTCTAGCAGCTTCGGCAGGTCAAACTCCTCCAACGAATTCATCGTCACATGCCCGTAATGATGAATAAAAGAATCGCATGCCGTCAGCAGACGCCAGCCTCCGTTGCGCACCCGCATGCATAGATCGTCGTCTTCGTAGTTGCCAAGTCCATACCGCTCATCGAAGCCGCCTAGTTCCAGCGCAAGTGATCGCCGCAGCAACAGGCAAAAACCGACCAGCCTTGGCAGCTCCCAGAAGTGGCCATGCCAAACTCGCGAGCGCTCGGCCGCGAAAGCCTCCAGTCCCGCTAGCCCTGGGCCGTATCCGGCATGGACTTGCTGGGGACCGCTCACATAGTTCGAAACAGGGCCGACCATGCCGCATAAAGGTTCGCTCTCCAGCAGCCGATGCATCGCCGTCAGCCAGCCCGGAGTGACCACGACGTCATTGTTCAGAAACAGGACGGTATCACCTTCCGCCAGTGCCAGCCCCTGATTGCAGCCCTTGGCAAAACCTTCATTGCCCGGATTAAGTACCGTCTTGAAGGAGCTTTTGAGCAGCAGCTCCGCTGTCCCGTCCGTTGAGCCGTTGTCGACGAGAATCAGCTCGTAGTCCTCCGTATGGCGGTTGATGCTGTCCAGACAGCGCAGCGTGTACTCCAATTGGTTATGTGTGAGGATAATGATGCTTGTCTTCATAGATAAAGCCGCCTCCTCTGCCTAAAGTCTATGTGGCAGTCGAAGACGGCATGACGGATGCTACTGGATAATAAATGGGGCTGCTTACAACAGTTTGTCCTCAAAGGATTCCTGAAACCACTCATAGTTCTCAACAATACGCTCCTTATCCTCATCGCTCAATTCTAAATACCTAGCTGCAATGGAATGGAGAAACGCTGGTGAAAGCGACTTGCCAACGGGTTGCAAACTATCCTCAGATAAGCTATCCATCATTGCCCCTAATAATGTTGCAGGCGCATGTGCGACACGTTTGGCAATAATCAATATCGCTTCTTCAAAGTCACCTTCATAAAGCAAATTAAAGGCGACCGCTTGAAGGAATTCGTCCCCCAAGTTTTCTGCCACTATTTTAGAGCACAGAGGTGCTGCTGTTTTAGTATCCCTTATGGAAAGTTCCGTTAAAGCAGCCGCGACTTCTTCATCACTTTCCAAAGAATTTATAATTGCAATTAATTCGTTATTATTCATACTGGGAATATACGTCTCATAGTTAACAATTCTGTCCAAAGCTGTTGCTTTTGCCAGCTGCTCCTTGTTTTCCATCCTGCACCTCCATTACTAAACGGTCATTGGAATAAGCTTGATAGTCACTAAATATGGCTGTCCTTCGACCATCTTCCAGGTTGTTAATACTTTGAGTTTTCCAGCAGAGCCAGTTAGCACACTTGGGAAATCCACTATATTTTCAGGATTGATCTGTTTACCCACTTCCAATAAATGTTTGGCAATGGATTGGTTATTTTCCATTGTATCATCAAGCCCTATCCTCTCGAGGCTTTTCCTCATACTGTCTGAACGTTCAAAATTATGTTCCAATTGCTTAAGCTTTTTAATTCTGGCTTCGTTTTGAGGGTCTGCATCAAATACTTTTCTTTGGCTCTGTTTTAATTGTTTTAACTCTCGAAGTTCTTTTTTCACATCCTCAATATTAACGTTGACTTTTCCCCTCAAATATTTCTCGATTTTATCAACGGGAATAATCGTTTTTCCATCCGTATAAACCTTAATGGCTTTACCGCTCTGTGGAGCAATAACCTCTTCGGTTTTCAACCCCGGGGGATTTGGCTTAACAGGTGCATGCATATCCGGCTTCCGGGAACCAAGCTTATCCAAAAGCTTGCGTACATAATGCCGTCCTTTCTTACTAACCCATTTGAGCACTCTGCCGAATGGGATTCGGCTCAGTAGAATAGCGATGCCAACGGAAAGCAATCTATCGGGAGTCAGCAGCTTCTTCGGATCGCGGATATAACCGGCAATCTCATGTCCGCTCCCGGCTATTCCCGCCCCCGTCAACGCGATGCCTAAAGCGGGCATGAATCCGACGAATAGCAGAGATAAGGCAATAGCTCCAAGCACAATTGCGCCCTGCTCATACCATTCCAGCCGATCCCACCCGTTTTGCAGCGAATCGAATATGCAGGCGTAACAGGCCGCTTCCCCTCCGACCGTATGAGTACCGAAACCTGAGAACAGACCGGCTGCGAGCACAATCAGCGCGAGTCCGACCAGCGCCTGGCAAAGAGCCCTCACCCGAGCTTGAATAGGCTCCCGGCGGTCTGCCGCTTCCTCGTTTCCGTAGAGCAAATGAAATCCAAGCTCTCTGCGCTCCCGGTAAAAGCCAAGCCAGTAAATGAATTTTCCCCGGTCCAGACATAAAGAGCGGGTCATATTCCACAGCTCGGTAAACGGATTAAGGGGCAGCTCGTTTGGCAGCAACGGAAGGCGGTTTCGTATTTTATTCAACGACCCGTAATCGGCAAAAAGCGATGCTGCCAGCATCAACAGGAATACTGACTGAGTTTTATACCCGCTACCAGTCCAATCATGAAGCCGAAACACCCAATCCGGCAGCTTGTGCTGACCGTTATATGCCGCGTGATCCAAGATGGACCAAAGTAAAATGATTGCTGGGAACAGAAAAACCCATTTTGTCAGTTTTGTCCTCAGCCGATAGGCAATTCCGCATGCAAGCGCGACCATAGCGGTATGTACGGGGTGACCGACAGTCATTAATGTCGGCAACAGACTTTCTTCGAATCGCCCGGGAAAGAGCGCGAAAAAATCCCAATGGATCGTTTCGCCGCCCAGCCATGTATAGCTGTAGCCATACTTTTCCTGAATAACGCCGGTACTCAGCCACCTTCGGGAGAGCTCTTCCATCAGTTGGAATCCGACGCCTGTCGCCGCGCCTATAAGCGTGTAATCGCTTAAACTCAAGGCGGAAGCTCGACGTGAAAACAAGAGGAATAGGCCGAGCGGAAGGAGCTTCCACAATTCTTCGAAAATGGGCGTGATCACGGCAACGGACCAAGTGTCGGATGTTTCGCCTCCGAAAATCATGTGGATAGCATTAACCGTAAGCGTCGTGAACGGTACAACCAAAAATACGCCTGCCAAAACGAACATAACGATCGGTTTCCACGGCATCGTTTTGCTTCGGCATAGAATCCAAAATTGCAGCAGCACATAAAACGACCATAAATATTGAACCATCATGGTACGTGATTCTTTAACGAAAAATAAGCTTAAAACAAACAGGAGTAGCGACAGCCAAGAAAAAATCGTATATGCCATTTTTATAAACGGGTATTTCTCAATCCATGATTGGCAAGTTCGAATGATGGCCTCAACGAAATCACGAATTCCGGTTCGAATGGACCAGATCGTATTCATTGCGGACGCCTCCTTTGAATGCCCACCTCAAGCGAGCACGCCGCTGCCGCTAATTATTTTTCTTATTGTTCAAATCATCGATATTTTTCTCGCCTTCATCCTTGATATCATCGTAAACCTGAGTTCCACTTTTAGTGACCTCGTTGTACAAACGCCTACCTGTATCACGAGCATAAGTCCATGCGAAATTTTTGCGTTCCGTAATTTGTTGCAAGACCTCACCGCGAGGGATAACATTCCCGTGTTTAGTTTCTAGATACTTAAGGGCTGCCAGCAGATTGGCATTTTCTTTATTCACTAGAATTTGCATTTCCATTTCTGTAGTATTAATAGCTCCCTGCTTCTGTTCTTTTTGTATATTTGCCTGTCCTTCTCCTTTTTCTTTCCACAGCATCCACTCGCCTTGTAATTTGGCATACGCTTTATTGAGATAGTCTTTAAGCGACTTGTCATCATCTACAGAAGTGAACTCTCCACCACCAGATTTAGCCACTTGTCGAAGCAATTTCTGTCCTTCGTTATCCACATCAAAACCAATAATATTTACAACTGTTTTCACTTTGGATTGGTGGAGTTCTTTGGCAATTTGTGCTGGATTACCTCCACATGTTTCAATTCCATCACTAACAACATATACAACCGAGTCGGTTGTCTCAGGATTAATATCTTTTTTTACAGATTTCAGAGCATTGGCAATAGGTGTCCATCCCGCTGCTTTTACGCCCTGCAGAGCCGTTTTTAGTTCCTTTGTCCCGCCACCTTGGGCGTTAAAAATTTCTTCTGTACTGTTGCATGATAATTGTTTATCTTTCTTATTTCCGGTTCCTTTATGTCCATATACCCGCAAAGATATCTGTGCATTCTCGGGTAATTTAGCAGCGAAGATCTGCACAGCTTCTTTGGCAGAGTCCATTTTTGATTTGCCATTGATCTTTGCTTTCATGCTACCGCTGGCATCAAGCAGGATCGAAATGTGCAACTTCTTACTTGCGGGTAACTTGATGTTGCCATCAGGCCGCTCATTATTCACTTTAACTTCTGTTTCAAAATTGTTGAAAGTGGTCACATAAGCACGATAATCTTCAGCCAATAGGAGGAGGAGTTCTTCCGTAAATTGATCAGCAGTCAAATCGCTTGATAGTTGATCCAGAGCCTCCTGGACCTTCCCTTCATCATAGTTAGCTCCAGCCAAACTTCCTGGAGATTTCATTAATATTTCTTCATCGGTTAAGGAAGTCTGAGGTTCACTTTGATTGGAAACGGATGGGCTTGGAACTTCTGAGTTGGGTTCATTTTGATCTGGGGTGGGTGGGTTCTGAACTTCTGGGGTTGCATTGCTTTGATCTAAGTTGGATGGGTTCTGAATTTGTGAGGCATTATTTTCTTGTTCCTGACTACAACCGGCAAGGAATACGATTAACGCTACAACTATGAAAATGGACCTTCTAATCATCACCTTACCTCCAATCTGTTTTTTGACCAACAAAACATGGAGCCGTTCATTGATCTCAACAAACGCAGCAAGAAGATTACAGCGACCGACAGAGACAATCAGATCTCTCTAAAGTGCCTTATCTCCTTACCCTAAGGGCAAGGAGATGAAGCCCAGCGGATTAAAAAACATCGAAGACGGAATGACGGGCAGGGCTATTTGTTCAAAAAAGTAATCATTTCCCGGTTTAGACTATCGGGATCATCCAGCATTGGGAAGTGCGCGGAGTCTGTCAGTACCACTCCTCTCCAGTCTTGAATTCCCTGCTCCAGTAGAGGGATAAGCTGGAATGTATCGGAATAGTCTAATGCGCCGGATAGGCTCACCACTGGAATTTTAAGCTCCGACAGACGCTGAATTAAGTCCGTCATCATATTCGGATAACGATAAGTCATCATACTAGGTAAGCGCTCTTCCATATACCGAATAAAAGCTTGCCGAACTTCCGGATTCACCCGAGATTCGTCTTGTCCCGGACCGTCCAACCACATCTCGGTCCAAACGCGGGCCGCCTCGGCTATATCGCCTGTTTCGAGCACCTCTGCAAACTTGGCATCATCCTGTTGCATTTGCTGCGAATACTCGAGTCCAGAGCCAAAAATACTGCCGTTGACCAGCACAAGCTTCTCCGTTCTTTCCGGGTAAGCTATCGCGAATTCCAGCGCACAGTGGCTGCCCGCAGAAACGCCGACGAGCGCCACTCGCTCAATCGCCAGCTTGTCGAGCAACTCCTTCGCCGTTTCATAAACGGTGTACTCGCCAGACGGGAGCTCCGATTGCCCCATGCCAGGCATGTCGAAGCGCACGGTCCGATACCCTGCCCCGTTCAGTGCTGGAACAGCGCTGTCCCACATGCTGCTGTCGGCCATAGCCGCGTGGAACATTAACACCGTGCCTTTGACCTCTTCTCCCGATACTACAGCCCATACTTTTCCATTCGACAGCTCTATCGTTTGTCCTGACGTTTCTACTTTCATTCCATCGCCCTCCTTTTCATCCTAAATTTAGAATAACATAGAGTCCCTGACAACAGTCTGTCAGCATTGGGAGGTGTCTGAAAAACCGAACACGCCACTTTGTTCCCGGTTTCGCACATAAAAAATGCACCCCTTAAAATTTCATTGATTTTACCTAAGAGGTAGAACAATAAATATTTTAAGGAATGCGTATCCGTACTTTCTAATTCATCTCTCTACCTACCGAGATCATATAGTCTACGTTTTTAAAACTCTCAATATTTTGAGTGACTGTAATAACTTCATCCTTGTCTACAGATTGAATTGAAGAGTTGTTGGGGCGGGTATAAGAATCAGTGAAAAATCCTCCATTATTTGAAAAGGATAGTAATGGATGAATGTCACTCTTACCTTCTTCTATTTTATTACCAGACATATTTTTAGCAGTTATAATTAAAGATGTTTTATTTTTATTCTGAACAATTTTGTAGGTTAACAAATCAAATGCATGATCTTTTTTCACATCAGCATAGTCATTACCTGCAAATATTTCAAACACTTTTCCTTTTAATACTCGATCATCTGTCAGATGTAATAGACCCTTTTTTTGATCCCAAGTGTACGATACATCCGTATAATCTAAAAATAAACGTAGCGGCAAATACATCGCGCCTTTTATAAGGGTGGGCTTTGTATCCATTTTAATCGAGGTTCTATCGACATAAGCGGTATATGAATCTATCTTCAATTCAAAAGTATGACCAAGCCATAAAACAGTTGCTGTTTTTGTTTGTTCATCATAGCTTACCTTACCTCCCATTAAATCTTGAATTGATCTCAAAGGAATCATCAAACGTTTCTTTTGATCTATAAAAGGAGCGCTTGGTTTGGTATATAGGATGAAGAACTCACCCATTTTAAGGTGAATTGAGTTTTGTTTACTCATTTCAGCTGAAGCTGTACCAGGGTTTGAAAACAAAGAATTTGTTGCAATTAATATAAAAACAATACACGACACAACAAAATATCCTGTTTTTTGATTTATTCTCAAAATAAAAACCTCGCTTTCTTTGTTATCTTAATGAGAAATTAGACTATTTAATATTCTACTTTATTATGTGTCATAATCTCCCCCTCCTTTCTTAAGTTAAATAATAATTGCTATTATGTGGAAAGTAAAGAAACAAAAGTATTTAATTATTTATTTAAGTTTAAAGGTCCCCCTTTTTGAGGGAGACCTTTAAACTTCCTACTCTACTGCTTATATATGGATGTGAACCCGCCAGATCGATAAATATAGGAAGCAATGCAGTCAATCGTTCCATACCACTTATTATTTGTCCAAGAACTATACTCGGAATAGTCGGACCAATTGAAGTAGTAATCTGAATTGCTTTTTGAAACTTGAATAGAATCCCATTTTTGATTCATAGATTTTCCAGAGATATTTGATCCGTTAAAACCTTCTTTAGCAATCGATGTAGCACGCTTAACTGAAAGACTAGAAATATTAGTAAATGGCGTGCTAGCAAATCTAACAGTTGCGCCTCCATCAATTAGATAAGCAGTATAGTAAGTTTGATCTGTTTGTAATCTAACATAGAATTTAAAGTTATTCACGACATTACCATCCAATTTAGCATATGTTGGATCAGCATATACAAATCCATTTGCATTTCTTATAAATGGTAACCATTTTTTTGTTCCTGTTTGATAAGCATATCCTCCTTCAATCCCGCCCTGAGTGTTACTATCAAATCCATAATATACCCAAGGCTGCTCATTTGCCCCTAAGTTGCTAATACTCAGCAATGTTACATTCCCAGTAATTCCGTCGAATCCACTAAAATTTAATTGTTTCCTTTCAAATGCCCCAGTTGATCCTCCGTGGATTTCAGAAGGAGTTGGATCGGCTTGGCTCATAGGAGCTAAAGAGGAAATGGCATTGTTTTCGGTTAGTGTAGCTTGTTTCTCTGCTTTCCCCAAATAACCACGTTTAGAACTATAGACTTCCCCAGTTTCACTGAGATAAACGTAATCTGCATTTTCTAAGTATTCTATTCTTTCAACTAATTCTTCTTTAGACTCGTCCGTTGTGGATTTTGCAACCAAATCCTTTTTTATATTATTTAGAGTGAAGGATTTATTATATGATGCCCCCATTGATGATAGTTCATCTAAAATTACATTTTTTTTGTGTAATTCAAAAAAACTCTCGTCATATTTTGGGGTGGTTCCTGAGCATGAACAAAGCCTACTGAGCTAGACATTGAAAACACAAGCGCTAAAGTAAATAATTTCCGTTTCATTTTTCGACCAGCAATTCCTTTTTTTATATATTTTTAATTACAATTTAAGTATATTTTTTGGAAATTAAATTCCAATAGGTCTAAACTACTAATTGTTATCAATTTCGTTTCGTCAGTGAATACCCCGGAAGCAAAGCCTCCGGGGTATTTAATCTATTCATCCAGCTCTCCACAGGGCTTGCTTCGCCTACACCCTGCTGAGCTTCAAGACTCCGCCAGCTCGCGACGCTCCTCCATCCACTGCAGTGCATAGGCCAGCACTTCCTGTCGGCCAGCCTCCGTATGCAGCTCATGCCGAAAGCCGGGCCATTCGCGGTAAGTGCAGCGCCTGCCAGCGCGGGCGGCAAAGCTGCGGCTTGCCCGGCAAGAGGTAACGCGGTCTGCATCGCCATGCATAAGCAGCAGCGGCACCTTCAATTCATGAGCATGCCGCAGCGCCCAGCGGCCGGCCTGACTCACTCCGCTGAACGTTCGCAGCGTAATCCGTCCATGGCGCAGCGGGTCCTCGTTATAGCGGCGCAGCATATCCGGGTCGGAGGTACCGCGCATGTTGGCTTGCGGATAACGATAATCTCGTCTTATTTTTTCCTGAAGACGCCCCCACAGCAGCGGCAAAGGAGGCGAAGCAGCAGCAAGCTTAAGCCATGGCCCGGCAGCAACAGCTCCTGCCAGCGGCGGAGCATGTCTAAGCACATAGCTGAGCGTCAAATTCCACCCATGCTATGACTGAATAGAAACTGCGGCACGTCCCCGCAGCTCTTCTTCATTTCCTGCGTCAGCAGCTCCACTGGCTCCAGCAATGATCCTTGAACCTCCACACGGATGAATCCGTGGGATTCTTAGCTCGTTTACAGACGCAGGCCGTTTCCGTTTTGTCCAGCGGCTAAGTTAGGGGCTCGTTCATTAGCCCATCCTAGTCCAGAGCATCTAGCTGACTAGGCTGTTCGACTATGACCATCGAACACAGGTTGTCGCATGATATTAATCGCTCCAACTCTGTCTCTGTGCGCTTCATATCCACACTCACAACATCGGTACGTTCTATCCTTTGCTTTGTTCCGTTGTTCGCAGGAAGGGCATGTTTGGGACGTATACGCAGGATCAACTTCCTGCACAGCAATTCCTGCTAACGCCGCCTTATAGCGAATGAACGATTGCAATTGATAGAAGGACCAGTTGTGCAGATTCGTTGCGTTTTTACGACTTGTTCTTGTCGTTTTGCGAATACCAGCAAGGTTCTCAAGCTTTATGACCCCCACACGTTCCGCAATCGCCAGATTAACGATTTGGCGGCTGATTTTGTGGTTTTGGTCCCTCATGTACCTGTTTTCCTTATCGCGGGCTTTACGAATGGCAGATAACTTCTTGAGTTTTCCCAGCTTGCGGCGATTGGAATTGTACTTACGGCGAATATACTTATTCTTTCTGCCGTTGCCGACAAACTTCGTTTTACCCGTAGACGTCACGGCAACGGCTGGAACCTTGAGCCCTAAGTCAATGCCCATCGTTTCGGCTCCGTCTTGGCAGGTGACAGGGCGTTCGATCGCTACTTGCACATACCATTTGCTAGCCTTCTGTACAACACGAAGCAGTCCCAGCTTACTGGATGCAAGCAAAACCTTGTCGCGGTCTGTTACCGTTGCAGGAATGGTGATGCGCTGCACCTTGCCATCCCTCACAACGGGAAAAGCAACTCCATCGTCCCGAATCGAGTAGTTTTGATTGTTGACATAATAAACACGTTTTTTCAGTACAGGACGTTTCTTGTCCTTTTTGGATTTCTGGTAGATACTCTTCGCATCACGAATAAGCTGATTCTTAATCGCGGATGGCAGATTCGCTTGCACCGTCTTGGAAGTCAGCCTAGGGAATGAACCATGTAATTCGGCTTGTTCCGTTAAGCGATTGACGGTGTTGATGTACTCGTTGCCCATTTGTATCAGCAGAGCAGGATTGCTCGGATAAATGCGAATCTGAATCGTTATAGGTTGCACGTTGTTCACCCCCTTGATTTTCTGACCTTCGACAGTACGCTTCATGGTTTCATTCGGGTACGTTCGCTGCGAGAATCGTGTCCATAGCAAAGGTGGTAGTGAATCAGCTCGTTTTGGTTGTTCTATATCCGTTTTCCATAATTCTATTGTATCCGTTTACTTTATCTCCTGCAGCAAATAGAATCAAAAAAGGCAAGACGATTAAGGTAGGGTGAAACCTCCCTCTCGTCTTGGAGTCTATTCATCCCACGGCTGAAGCCGGGGGCTTTCTAGCCTCGGATTCTGTAATCAGGGCAATCGCCCCTGCTGCCTTCCGTCCGCCCATGACCCCGTTGGTCAAAGCCGAATACGGCATAACCGCGTTCCGTGAACCACTCCGCCACATGATCATAAGCGCCGCTATGCTCCCCGAGACCGTGCACGATGCCTACTGCGGCCTTTATCGATTGTTGACCCGGCAGCCAGCGGCGGCCATAAATGTGGACGCCGTCCTGACAGGTCCACTTTAGCTCCTCGCTTTGCATTGGCGTGACACTCCTTCCGCCCGTTCATATTCTATTATAGGTATAACCTCTCTTAAGTGTGAGCAATCGGATAAGCCATTGAGACCGTTATTCAGGAGCTTCTCTTGGAATGCCCTCGACGTTCATGGGATAATGAAATAATTGGGAAGGGAGTCGAATCTATGACCGTTCTTTTAGTCACCGGTTTTGAGCCCTTCGGGGGAAGCCGGATCAATCCGACCGAGCAGCTAATGGCCTCCATTAAGAATGAAAGTTTTGCTGGGGCGGTCATTCATCCGCTGCTATTGCCAGTCAATTTTATAGAATGCGGTGATCGGCTCACTGGAGCTATCGATCGGCTGAAGCCGGACGCCGTTATCTGCTGCGGACTCGCTGCAGGGCGAACTTCCGTGACGCCTGAGCGCATCGCCATCAACATCATGGATGTTCCTGCGGAAGCTCTATATGGTGACAATTCCGGTGTCCGTCCGCAAGATGAGCCGATCATGGACGGAGGCCCGGATGGGCTGTTCTCCACACTTCCTATTCGCCGGATCGTCCAGGAGTTGAGGCAGGCCGGTATTCCGTCGGCCATATCTGATACGGCAGGCACATTCATTTGCAACAATACTATGTACGCCGCGCTCCACCACATCCAGCAGGACAACTTGGGTATTCTGGCCGGCTTTGTCCACTTCCCGGCTTCAACAGAGATGGCGCTGGACAAGCCGGGCCTGCCGACGCTTCCCCAGAACTTGCTGCATGAAGCGCTCTGCATCACCATCCGCGCCACTCTGGAGGAGCTGAAGCGGCGGCGAGCAGCACGATAGCCGAGAGGAAACTCGCTTCCCTCATTATATAAAGATACCGTTGACGCGACACCGCTTCATCGTGGTAGAATAAGGATTACTTTGCACGGAGGTGTCTCATGGATACGATGGTACTTCGAGTTGCCCGCAACCTCAAGAGAATCCGCAAATCCAGAGGCCATAGTCTCGACAAGCTGTCGGAGCTGACCAGCGTCAGCAAGACGATGCTAGCGCAGATCGAGCGTGCGGACTCCAATCCGACCATTACGGTGTTATGGAAAATTGCCAGCGGTCTGCGGGTGTCCGTCACCGATCTCATTGAGGAGGATCGCTCCTTTGTATCGCTTATCCGCTCTGCGGATGTCAGTCCGATTGCTACTGATGATGGGCGTTATGTGAGCTATCCGCTGTTCCCTTATACCGACGAATCTCGTTTTGAAATTTACCGTGTCCTCATGCAACCGGGCTGCGCTTATGAAGCCGAGCCTCATCATGAGGGCGTTGAGGAACATGTCACCGTCACCAAAGGCATGCTGCGCTTACGCGTTGGCAGTGAATGGTACACCGCCTCTTGCGGCGATGCCATTCGTTTCAGTGCTGACCAATCCCATGCCTATCACAACGAGACCGAAGAAGAAATCGAGCTGCAAAGCGTCATTCGTTATCCGTTCTAGAATCAGTCCAATTTGAGGTCCCTCCGGGGCCTCTTTTTGTTGTTTACAAAACCACTCTCGCTAATATAATATTACATACACAAGCGTTCTTTATAGTGAACATATATTCGTTATAATGTATAACTTCTCAAAAGGAGAATTCGGCATGTCTACCAGAATGACTGGCCTCGTGAAGGCTGAACGCAAGGCAGGAGCCGTGTTGATGGAGCTCCCAATACCCGCGATTGCCTCAGATGAGGTGCGGATCCGCGTCAAAGCAAGCTCGATTTGCGGCACGGATATGCATATTTATCACTGGGACGAATGGGCGGAGCAAAATGTAATCACGCCAAACGTGTTCGGCCACGAGTTCGCGGGCGTCGTAGATGAGGTTGGCAGCGCTGTCAGAGGCATCCTTCCCGGGGATCATGTATCGGCCGAGGGCCATATCGTATGCGGCACTTGCAAGCAATGCCGCTCCGGCAACGCCCATGTCTGCCCCAATACGCGCAGCTTTGGCATTAGTGCTCCGGGTTGTTTTGCCGACTACGCCGTAACCAAGGCGGTCAACATTATTCATAACGATCCCTCCATGCCGCATGAGCTAGCTTGTCTGCAGGACCCGCTCGGCAATGCGGTTCATACGGTGCTCTCCGGCGATATCGTCGGTCGTTCTGTAGCTGTGATTGGCTGCGGCCCGATCGGCCTCATGGCAATTCAGGTCGCCAAAGCCGTTGGAGCTGGACGCATTATCGCAGTTGATTTGCATGATTATCGACTCGGCATGGCCGCTTCCCTTGGCGCCGACGAATGTGTGAAACCTACTTCTGGCAAAGACATGGCCGCCGAGCTACGACGCCTTACGGGAGGAGCAGGCATCGAGGTTGGCCTGGAAATGTCCGGAAGCCCTCAAGCGATCAACAGTTTGTTGGAAGCGATGTCAAACGCTGGACGCGTTTCCCTGCTGGGTATCCCCTCCAAGGCAGTGCCTATCGATTTGGGACGCCATATTATTTTCAAAGGGCTGCAGGTATATGGCATCACAGGAAGAAGAATGTACCAAACCTGGCATCAGATCAAAGGGCTGCTGGACGCCGGACGAATCGACCTATCGTCGCTGGTTGACCACACATTCACACTCGACCGTTACGAGGAAGCATTCGAGCTGATGAGCTCAGGGCAATGCGCTAAAATTGTGTTTAAGCATTAGGTAGAGGGAGTGGATCGCATGGCAGGATTGGAGAGGCTCAGCGAAGAGCTGGAGCAGTTGAAGCAGCAGGGGCGGTACCGATTGCCCGCCATATGGGAAAGTGGCTCGGGATCATGGATGGAAATGGGCGGACGGCGCGTGCTGCAGATGGCGTCGAACAACTATCTCGGCTTGACCGACCACCCCCGACTGAAACAAGCAGCCATTGAAGCTACGCAAAAATACGGCGTTGGAGCTGGATCCGTCCGAACAATCTCCGGTACGATGGACATTCACGATCAGCTGGAGCAAGAGCTCGCCGCATTCAAAGGAACGGAAGCCACGCTCGTGTTCCAGTCCGGTTTTACGACTAATCAGGGCGTCTTCGGTACGCTGCTCGGCGCGGAAGACGTCGTCATCAGCGACGAACTGAACCATGCCAGCATCATCGACGGCATTCGGTTGACCAAGGCTGCGCGCCGGATTTACAAGCATAAAGATATGGATAGCCTGGAAGAAGCGCTGCGTGGTGCGTCCAGTTATCGGTCACGCTTCATCGTCACCGACGGCGTGTTCAGCATGGACGGCGACATCGCGCCAATGCCGCAGATCGTAGAGCTGGCGGAGCGTTACGATGCCATTGTCTGCATCGACGATGCACATGCCAGCGGTGTACTTGGCCATTGCGGCAAAGGTACAACGGATCATTTTGGCCTGCACGGCCGGGTGCATATCCAGATCGGCACGCTGTCCAAAGCCGTCGGTGTAGTCGGCGGGTACGTTGCCGGCAGCCGCGAGCTGAAGGAATATCTCATCCACAAAGCGCGCCCGTTCCTGTTCAGCACCTCCCAGACACCGGCCGTCGCTGCCAGCTGTCTGGAAGCAATTCGTGTGCTGCGGACAAGTCCCGAGCTCGGCGAGCGGATGTGGGCATCAGCGAATGCTTTCCGTTCGCAGCTGCAAGCGGACGGCTTCGACACCGGCGCCAGCGAAACGCCGATCATCCCAATCGTTATCGGCGATTCCGCCCGGACGATGGCTTTTTCAGCAAGGCTGCTTGAGGAAGGCGTATTCGCTCCCGGCATCGTCTTCCCGACGGTCGCCGCCGACAAAGGCCGCGTACGCTTCATCATCACGGCTTCGCACACGGCCGATGACCTGGAATTCGCACGCCAAGCGCTGCTCAAAGTCGGACGCGAGTTCGGCTTGGTGTAATGCGTTTGCCGTGCGGGTGCGATCTAGTGCGATAACGCAAGGAGCATAAAAATGCACCAATGCATATAAGCGCACCAGTACATCTGCACACCGCTACATCCGCGCTTCATAATAGATTTCCGCTGATCGGCAGGAATTGCAACCTTCTAAACAAAGAAAAGGTGTCCTCGTCATGTTCCAACGACGATTGGACACCTTTTTTCTAGTTCTACTGCTCAATTCCAGTAGCATTTCCTATTTGGTTCCCTCTCGTACGACTACGGTCGAGAAGTCATTAATATACGGTGAATTATAAATTGTTGTTCTTCGGAAGCGTGTATGTGCGTTCAAAATGATCGTTCGCAATCGAATGATCCAGGTCCAGGTTGATTTAGAGAGAGTATTGCCTGGTGATTTCCGTGTGTCTAGTGATTTTCGTCTGCCAGAAGAAGCGGAAGGCAACGATTTGGAATGGCTTTGGAGGTGAAATCGCTGTGAGGAGTTGCTCTTCCGTTTGCGTTCCTCGACGTTAAGGTGAATCTCGTATTTTTGTTCACGTGATGTCCTCCCAAACTAGGAAAAGCCCAAAGACAAGGCATTCTCTTTTCCATAACAAATAAAGAATAGAAAAAAAAAATTAATCTATATTGCGTAATGTAACGTAATATATTATTATGAATTTACTACTTAATGAGCTTCAAGTTGTGGGGTACAAATTGAAAGCTCATTATCCCTAAGTAGCCTCTACTATGCATGTTAGCAGAAAACTCATATTCCAAGAGGAGTGTTGAATAATGGCAGATTACGCATACCGGAAAATCGAATCAAACACGGGGTATCGCAAAATTGAAGCGACCATTACCCTTCCGACTATCTCTGATCTTAGTGATGTGGCCAGCGGTGACTCACTTTATAATTACCTAGGTATGAACGGCCCTGGCTTCGATTTTGAGTTCGGTTTCGGATTTGACCCATCTGCCGGTCTGGACGACGAATTTGGGGTGTATCGAAGTATGGTTGTTGGTAGCACCAAAGATTGGGCCTACACAACGCTAAGAGCGAGTGCAGGTTCAACCTATCGGTTGATGATCGCTGCGGAAAATGGAAAAGCGAAATGTTACGTTTACGACGCAAACAACAATGAAATTTTTCAGCAGGATTTCAATGTCAGCCCGATGAAGCTTAACGGCTCTAATCAACGGGTACGTCGAGTTAGCGCTTTGAACTGCGCTGACGATGCGGCAGCTGCAGTAACTGACAACCGCTGGACATCGACGTTAGTTGCAACGTCTACCAGTAATGCTAATGCAACCAGCTCCAATTGCACGGCATCAAATGTGACCGATCCTAGCGGTAACCAGTCTTCCTGGGTCTCGGTAACTACTTACAATTCGTACTACAACGAAAATATCAACTTGGATATTCGTTAAGCGAGTTTTCAGAGAAGAAATGCCCTTTGTTTAGAAACAAAGGGCATTTCTTCTACTATTGCGAGATAGCGTCTAATTTTTTAGAAATATCTTCTAGTTTGGTTTCGGCGTTATCTTCGAGAATGATGTTATGCTGCATACTTTTATACTCCATTAATTTGGTGGCATCAGAGATGAGACTGTAAATATTGGCTAGCTCTGAATCGTTTTTAATTTGGGAAGAATACATTCTCTCCAATACTTTTTTATTCATAAGTACAGCTGTCTTTGAAGCACCTACTTCATTCAGTTTTTGATTGACCCATTTATTGAATTCCTCGGTTTCCAATTCCCCATCTGGATTATTATAGGTTGCGGTTGCCCATTGAACAAAAGTTCGGATTGATTGTGCGGAATCCTGTACTAATTGATCCAATTCTACAATTAAAACTTCTTTTGATTTAACATCCCATAATACGTTTGCATTTAAAGACTCTGAAATAACACGGATTGGGACCATGACTCTTCCTCTAACAATTTGAGGCGCAACATCGGTCGTTACTTTTTTTCCATTTATAACAAGTTGTATCTTCCGTGGGGAAGGCGTAACGTTTCCGTCCCCTTTACTCGGGTTGATAATGACAGCATTATTTACTCGATCCCACTTTACCGTATGTCCTAATTGCTCTGAAATAATACGAATCGGAACAAGTACCCGATTATTTACCAACTTGGAAGGAACATCAGAATTTATGGTTTTGCTGTTAAATTTAAGAACCGGATTACTGCCCGCCAGTGCAACAGATTGAAAAAAGATACTGATGAAAACTGCAACCATAAAGAATTTTACAAAAAGAGATTTCATCTTTAGCATCCTCCTGTTTTCTTATTTTGAATTCTTCACTCTCGACAACCCTTCCATCTTAATTCAAACGAAATAACCTTCCAAATTGTTGCAAATTTGTTTGTATATTTTATGCAGTATAACGGGATATGACTAATGCGTGAGAAAACAAAGTATTAGACCGGGGTTGTTGATTTGACTTGTCTTCGGGAGTTTCACGATTACAAATCAGATCCTTTATTTCACCATCATATCCACTCAAAGGAACATCCTTAACCTGACAGCATTGGGCTATCCGCCCCCTTCTACTCGATTTTCAATTGCTTCAACCTCTATTTGATAGACAATGAATTTCTTCTCATCACCTCGTGACCGAATTTGAGGAATGTAACCGTGGTCTATGACGTACTGATGGGCTGTTTCCCCTGATATCCTGCATCTGCACATAAGTGAGGTTGGGGCATTGTTGTTCGAGGCTCAAGGATAAGGTTGACCAGCATTTTTTCAAGAAGTTTGACATCATGCCGGCTAACCCCGTCGATGACAATAGCCAACGGAAGCCCACTCTGGTCAACCAGTACGCTTCTCTTGCTCCCTTTTTTTCCCCGATCCGTCGGATTTTTCCCAACAGTTTCAAGGGCTAGCGGTACTTTAACCAAGCTGCCATCTATGCTTTGCCATTCCCAGCCAACTCCTTTCCATTCATCGTACATCTGCAGACCGAGGAACCACATCCGCTCAAAGAAGCCTTCCTCTGTCCAACGTTGAAATTAAACATGGAGGTTGCTTGAACTTCCATATTCACGCGGAATGGCGTTCCATTGACAGCCGGTTCGGAGCATACAAAATGCCTTCCAGCACTTTCATTAAGTCGGTTGGCTTTCGACCACCGCCCGGCTTTCGCTTATAGGTTCAGTTAGGAGCTCGTTTGGTAGGTTCCGAAAGCTCATCTTTAATCATTTCCCCAAATTCATCGGACAGGGTCCAGGGTTTGATTCTCATCACTCATCACCTCTTACCCTTTATTACCCAACTATTTTAGGATAAGCTCTTAATTGCCTGGATCTTCTATTTGCCATCATTTATTTCGTGTTGTTACGTAACATAATATCATATAGTGAAGGTATGTACTTTTTAGGAAGGGAGAGAAGACGTATGGATACTTTAGATTTGACAAGCTATATTGAATTGATTGGTAATGTCGGATTTCCGATTCTTATTGCTCTCATCCTGTTACGAACGCTGCTCGACAGCTTTAATAAACGATTGGATTCTTTGGACAAGCGTCTGACGCAGCTCAACAAGACTATAACGCTGATTATCAAAGCACTAGATAAGGAAAATCGCAACGTTGAAACTACCAAACATGTCCAAAACGATTCCAAAGACATGTAATTTCCATCATCGAGTTGTATCTCCACCCAAAATTCACTCTTTTTTTCCAACAATAAACACAATAAACATATATACGGAACTTTTGGCAGTTGAACTTCGTATAATGTGTACTGGCCAGTTCTACTGATAACAAGTTCAGAAAAAAGAGACTCCCAACGTTCTTTATATTAACATGAGAACAAATGTTTGGTATAATTGGGATATGGGTTGCCAATTTGCAAAAAAAGGGGGGGAGAGGATTTTGGAGCAATTCTACAAAGCTATGTCTTCAGATCAGTGCCTTGACTTGTTAAAGGCAGATCTGCCACTTAACTTGAAACAAGCTGTGCTGGCCGTTCTTGAATCGGGTCCAGACTCAACGTTTTCTGTTTTCGTAACCAAGCTGAACTACATATATAGGCTTGGAATCATTGAACATAATAGGCAAGAAAACTTCACGGTGTGTCATTGTTTTTCCACCGACACGATCTCTGCATCAAGTGACAACTACACCCATGTTACGATTTCCTTGCCCGATCTTGAATTGCTTTATTATTTGGCAGCCGAGACTTAGTCTTTTTTCGATTTTCGGCTTTTAACCCGATCGAATTCTTCCTCAATGGTCTTGGATAATAATTCAGTCGCCGTTATGCCTAATTTCTTCGCGGCCTCGGCCAGTTGCTTCTTCACATAGGCGGGAACATCATAGTGAAATTTCACCTTATTACCATAGGCCATTGACCTTACCTCCTTTGTTCAATCACACTTTGGTACTTTTTCTCAATCAAGCGAATCAGCAACTTAGTCGCTGAAATTTCTTGAATTTCAGCGGCTTCAATCAATTTTTCTTTAATTTCAGGTTGAAACTCGTAGGGCAATTTAAGACGTGGCTCACTCATATGACCTTTGGGTATAGTTTTCTCTACCGCTATAGCCTGAGCAATTAGTCCTTCCAATGTAGACTCCGGGGAAATATTATAACGTGGAAGCGCTCGAATAAGATAATGCTTCAATGATTCTTGGTCCTCTTTACTTACTACGAGTTGAAAATGTTCACCATCAAATATAAATTCAAAGTCCACAGAGTATCCGAATAGCGTAATCGGGTACTTCATCGCAACAATCATCTCCCTTCAACCTTGTATTATAAAGCGTTTTGTTACGGCACACAATACAATTAAGGTGAATCACCTTGTCTTCATGATGAGACTCTTGAAAATTGCATTTCCTTCCACCTTATAATTTTCAATTAAACTATGCGTAGCCATCACAACCAACTGCGTTTGGGATAGCCCCGTCTGCTCTGACATTTCTCTCAGTTCATCTTTCATCTTGGGTGGAAAATACACTGGAAGACGTGACTTATCTTTGTCGTTCATATCACCCCTCCTTGAATTCCTCTATTTATATTATAACATAAAAAAGATGTTAAATTAACACAGAAAAGATGTCAATTTATTTGTTAATATCCTCAACAAAATTCTTATTGGCAAGATCGGATCGTTGCCAAGATATCAAAGAGTAAATATAGCCCCGTGCTTTTCCTCGTGGAACCGCATAGGCCCACCACATCACCGGCTTGCACTAGATCCCCGACCTGAACCGTCGTTTGCGACAAATACGCATCGTGATCCTGCAGCCGCCGCCATTTTACCCAAACGCACAGCCCATATCTCCTACTTCGATCGCTGGCATTCCCCTTCCCCGCCTTCAACCCCAGAATCCGGTCTCCCACCTGACAACAGAAATCAATGCCCATATGGGATGCACCTGGCTTGCCTTTAATTGAATCAGTCCAGTCTTCTTGCGGCACAATAACACAACGCCAGCGGAGTCATAGTAATTAACTCCCTTGAAAGACGGTTTGATGACCGCGCAGCATCGCGGAGGGCGCTACGATGCCTTCCTGCCGTCTGAAACGACTCTTACCGATTTTAGCTATCCCTCGGTCTTATTTTGTAAATTCCGTAAGCCGATCAGCTTCGATCATTCAGAATTTTGGCGAGATGCCTGCACCGATAACCAGATATAGGAAAACCGTCACAAACAAAAAACGAATAATGCCGGTTCCTACACAGCGATTATCAGTAACATCTGCGTATGGTCCTTCCTTCCGACGCAGATAAATCCAGTAATTTGAGATCAAAAAAAAGCACCTCTCGTATACTAGAAAACGTTCCATTAAAGGAACTTATCCCCCATACGAAAGAGGCACTAATGTGAAATATTAGCCGGATGAAGAAATCACCACACGGAGGTAGAATGGTAGGCCCTACCTTTTGTAATTACTTAGTATCTGTTCTAACTTCATTAGGTACACTCTGTATTAAAGAAGCTAAGCTGCTCTCACTCCCCTTTTTCCCCATAAATATTTCTTCATTATTTGTTCTGCCGTATTGTACGTCTTCAGTAGTGCGAACAGACTCAAAATATACTTCGTTTCCTCTTGAAGGACGGACACCTTCTTCTTGTGAATAGGTTCCATCCCCCTTATTTCGATGCGGTAAGCTAACCGGTTATTCTGTGAGAGCCACCGTGTTAATAAAATAGATCCACTACGGTTCAACACCTAGCCAACGGTGTTTCGCGAGTATTTGGCAACTCGATGCAATGCTGCACTGGCTGAGCCCCATGCTGCTCAGCCGTAAATGTTTCGATAACTTGGTCATTTGCCTCTCCCCCCCGCTGTGAATTTGCGCTCCGCTTCTGGACATGCTCCATCGTAGCGAAGGAATTCAACGGCATGGCTTCCACGATTAACAACGTAGCTCTATTTGATTAACAAAGTGGCTCTCGATCATTAACTCAATGGCATCGAAATATTCACACTAATTTAGCATTAGCAACTTTTAATTTTCTTGATTCGTTTATAAGGGTGTCATTACAATCCATATCACGAGGTGGGAAAAATGAAGACAGTGTTTCTTATATGTTTAAGTCTATTATTAGTTGGGTTATCGGGATGCTCTAAAGCACCGTCAAGTACCCCAAATGAAAACCAGCAACCGAGTGAATCTTCATCGAAGAATAATACAGGCATAGAAAATCTGATAGTTCCCAGCAAAGAAACTAAACCTGAACCACAAACTAGTGATTTTAAAGAAGGTATAACTATTGATTTCACCAAATATCAAAAAGAGTTTTTAACGACTGAAATTTTAGATATGTTAAAAAACAATTTGGAGGCCGTAATTGATCAGAACAAGGAGAAGTTTCATCAAAATATGAGTGATAATTACAAAGAGGGAAATAATAGTTTAATTGAAAATGAAAATAAATATATGTTTAAGAACATTCACCTAGCGCAAAAAGACAATGAAAACAAGCGAATTAATATAGGTATTGAATTTCTTTTTACTTCAGATGAAAAAAAGATAAAAAGCGGCAATATGGTATATACTTTAATGGAAAACAAAAAAGGAATGTGGGAAATTACACTTATTGATTTTGACAATCCACTTTGAAATTTTTGTAAGAGACCGTAAATTAAAAGTAATCTTTGAAACCCGAATCGATTAACTATTGAGCTACAGCTTGACCTAGAGCCTCTGGCAGGACCGGTGTTCTCGCAACGGCCGAAGCAGCCTTAGGGCTTTTAGTCGCTCCAGCACTCAGCTTACCAGCCCAGCCCCTTCACCTCCACAGCATCTGGCCTTCCGTCCTTGGCCAGCAAACAAATCAAGTAATTTGGGATCAAAAAAAGCACCTCTCGTATACCGGGAAACGTTCCATTTAAGAAACAAATCCCTCATACGAAAGAGGCACTTAATGTGAAAATACTAGCCGGAAGAAAAATCACCACATGGAGGGAGGATGGTAGTCCCTTGCGTACGGCTGCTGCATACAATCGGCTTAGGTCCAGCCGTTCACCGTGATGCAGATAGCGCTTGTTGTTCTTCACCATACCAATGACGTGCAGCTGCCGACGAACCACATCCTGAATGAGCGGTGCATGGGTAAACCAGCTGTCCATGAGGACATACGATTATTCGCTACTCAAACTTCACCAAGTAGTAGTTTTTCTTGCCGCGGCGCAGTACGATGTAGCGCCCGTGCAGGCGATGCTCAGCCGTCAGAGCTGTATCGATGCTGGTTTGTTTAACGCCGTTCACGTACACGGCGCCGCTTTCGATGTCTTGCTTCGCCTGACGGCGCGAAGGAGCTGCCTTCGTCTCGACGAGCAAGTCGATCAGACCTGTTTCGGCTGATTCGCTTACTACCGTCGTAGGCATATCATGAAGCGCCTCAACAAGCTCGGCTTCACTCAATTGAGTCACATCGCCGGAAAACAGCGCAGCTGTAATTTTTTCAGCGCTCTCGACCGCTTCTTCACCATGCACGATACGAGTCACCTGGCGCGCAAGCTCGCGCTGAGCTTCGCGTTTCTCCGGCTGTGATGCAACGAGAGCTTCCAGCGCCCCAACCTCTTCGCGGGAGAGGAACGTGAAGTATTTCAGGAAACGGATCACGTCGCTGTCATCCGTATTGATCCAGAATTGATAGAATTGGTACGCACTCGTTTTCGAGCGATCCAACCAAACAGCTCCGGATTCGGACTTACCGAATTTTTTGCCATCGCTTTTAGTTACGAGCGGCATCGTGATGCCGTAAGCGCCGCTGCCGCCGGTTTTACCGATAAGGTCAAGACCAGCCGTAATATTGCCCCATTGGTCGCTGCCGCCGAGCTGCAGGTTAACGCCATGGTCACGATTCAGCTTATAGAAGTCATACGCCTGCAGGATCATGTAGCTGAACTCCGTGAACGAAATTCCATTAGCCAGGCGTGAATCGACGGAGTCCTTGGCCAGCATATAGTTGACGGTGAAGTTTTTGCCGATGTCACGCAGGAAGGTGATGATATCGAGCGAAGCGAGCCAGTCGTAGTTGTTAACGAGCTGAGCTGGATTCTGCGTCGTCTCAAAATCCAGGAAGCGCGACAGCTGGCGCTTCAGCGATTCCGTCCAGCCAGCGACCGTATCGTCGGTGTTCAGGGAACGCTCTGTGGAGCGTCCGCTGGGATCACCGATCAGGCCGGTTCCACCGCCGACGAGTGCGATAGAGTTATGGCCCGCCTGTTGGAAGCGACGCAGCATCAAAATCGGGAGCAGACTGCCAATGTGCAGGCTGTCCGCTGTCGGGTCGAAGCCGCAATACAGCGTCACCGGGCCCTCGCTCATTTTTTGACTCAATTCCTCGCGATTCGTGACCTGATATACCAGGCCCCTGTACTCCAGATCCTCCAGCAGCGCCGCATTCACGGCTGCTTGTTGTTGCGCCATCTCAAGATCCCTCCAATATGAATTCAACCCACTCAGCGTGAAAAAAGAAAAGACCCCTCCCTGTCATAAACAGGGACGAGTCATCGCGGTACCACCCTAGGTTGAGCCTCTCCAGAGCCAAATGGCCTGGCAGCAGAAGCTCCGCTCATGCCGGATATCGGTCGGCTTCCGTCCTCAGCCTTCTGCCGCAGGCAGGTTCGGATGAGGATGCTCCAGGACGTAATTCACGGGCGGCTGTCGTACCGGCTCGCACCTGCCGCCGGCTCTCTGGCATCGAAGCTCCGCTCCGCTACTGTTTCCCTTCCACGCTGAATATGGCTGTTGAACATGCATTTACTCGGTATCACTTTAGCGAAACCGACAGCGCTTGTCAACGTCTTGTGGGTTGCCAGAACCGCATGGCGCACAGCGCCAACCTGCACCAGCCCGTTACGAAAGTTCGCTGTATCAGCTCACTAAGTAAGCTAACTACACCAGCCCGCTATACAGCTCCGTCTCGTAATCAAAGCTTACCGTACCGTCAGTCTGCGTTTCATCAAAGATGCGCCGCAGCTCCTCCAGCATCTGCTCATACTTTGGATGGCCCGGCTGTGGTGCATAGGAGGAGGACAACAAGCGGCCCTTGACTCCATCGAAATCGAATAGCTGGCTGTTCGGGAACGTTTTGAGCGTCATTGTACCCTCACGGAAAAAGCTCTCCAACTTGTCGCCGTTTACATTACGATGGTTGACGCTTCCGTAATCCGTACCGAGCCGGTGCAGCAGCTCCTCATACTGCTCCAGAAATGGGCTGCCAGACAACAGCCGTGTGTTCCAAACGAGGAACACACGCTTGTCCGGCTTGAGAATCCGAGCGAACTCGACTCTGGCCGCCTCGGCGTCGAACCAATGGAAGGACTGCGCGCAAACGATCGCGTCCATCGAATGAGACGACAGCCCTGTTTCCTCCGCCGGCGCCAGCATGATGCCGAACAAATCGTTCGGGCCATGCTGGGCCCAGGCGGCGCGCGCCATGTCAGCGTTCGGCTCAATGGCCATAACGCGCAGGCCCCGCTCCATAAGCAGCCCGGAGAAGATGCCGGTACCCGCCCCGATGTCTGCAACGGCGGATTCTGCGACCAGTTCGCCCTGCGCCATGATTTCATCCAGCACCTCTGCCGGATAGCTCGGGCGATATTTAACATAATCCTCCACGCGACTGGAGAAACGTTCTTTGTTGTCCATAGTAAAGCCTCCTTGACTACTTATCGATCTTGCTAACATCCTCCGGCCCTTCGTCCCCATCCGGCTCATAGAAGGTCAGTCGGTTGCCAAAAGGATCTCCCACACTCAGCTCCCGCCCGCCCCATGGTGGGGTTTGCAAGCCGGGGCGCGCGTAGGTATAACGTTTGGCAAGCAGAGCAGCCTGGAACTCCTCCAGCTGTCCCCGCTCCGCCTCAATCCGGATATTGGCCCCCGGGCTGCCGTCTCCGTGATGCTCCGACAGATGTAGCTCGCAGCCGCCCAAAGATACCGCCAAATATAGAGGGAGATCTTTTTCGAAGCGATGTTCCCATAGCAGAATCCCACCCAGAAAGTCCACATAGAACTCTCTCGCCTTGCGCTCGTCGAATATACGAAGAATCGGTATGACCCGTTTGTTATGCATTTGCATCACGCAGCCACTCCTTCTAATAAAAACCCCTCTAACACGCAGATGTTGCCATCAGCACTATCATAGCGGAGACGAATCGGTTTGTCAGTAAAAACGGACCGCCTAATCTTTCATGCCCAATAAGGTAGGCGGGGCGTACTCCCCTTCTAATTGCGGCATAAACTGTAGAGATCAAGTTCTTCGGAAAGGCTGACCGCCAATGAATCCTTCTATTTCCCGTTTCACTCGTCCCGTTTACCGTATGCAGGCACGGCATCGCTCTACGGAATCCGCGAACCAAGCGGTCGTAAAAAAAGACGCCATCATAATAGAAAATGACGACGTTCTGACCATCGAAAGATCCGGCGTGTACTTAATTCGTATACGCATGACCGGAAGCGCACAAGCCGCTCCGCTGCCTTGCCTTGCGGCAAACGGCAGTCTGTTAAGCGGCATGATCTACGATCCGCCCCATCTTGGGCAGCCGGACAGTGCGTCCGGCTGGCTGCTGACACGATTGACGCAAGGCTGCAAGCTGGAGCTTGTGGATCACTCGCCGCCCCTGACCCAATTTCAACAGGGGCCTGATTTAAACGAGCGGCCGACTTCAAATCAGAGCTGGGAAATTACTCTGGAGCGGGTTGGTCGCTAATGCCTCTAGAAGTCTTCTCCAGAGGCAAATGCACCTCGCAGATCGTTCCTTGACTTGGCTTGCTTCGGAAATAAAGACGCCCGCCCATCGCTTGAATCAGGTTGGTGACGACCATTAGCCCGAGCCCAGTTCCTTTGTCCTTAGTCGTATAAAACGGCATGCCGATTCGCTTGAGCTGCTGCTCATTCATGCCGATGCCGGTATCGCGGATGAAGATTAACACCTTTTCATCCTCCTTGCGGGAGCTGATGGTCAGCACACCGCCCTCCGGCATGGACTCGATGGCATTTTTCATAATGTTGAGCAAGCATTGCTGCAGCTTCTTGGAATCGCCGTTGACGAGCAGTGTATCTTGAGTGTTATGCCGCGATATCAGCTCCACATTGGACATAACACAGAGCGGTTTGACCCACTGCTCAACGTTAGCCAACTCCTGCCGTACATCCAGCAATCTCGGCTGTTCCACAGAAGGCTTGGAATAGTTGAGATAGTCTGTGATGATGGCGTTAGCTCCGTCGATGCCTTCAAGCGCATTGATTCGGTAGCGGTCAAGTGTAGCGGCATCCAGATTGGAACGGCCCATGAGTTGGAGAAACCCGCGTGCCGTCGTCAGAGGATTCCTGATCTCATGGGAGATCGAGGCGGTCAACTGGCCAATTAGTTGATATTTTTCGGCATTGAAAAGCTCTTCTGTCAGCCGCTCCTGGTGTTTGACCAGATAGTAGGTATACGCCACGAGCGGGGAAGAGAGCAGTGTCCCGATACCGGTCACAATCATTCTTCGGTATTCCATATGATCTTGAGTCCAAAGGGAAAGCGTGATGAACAACCCAATATAGACTAGGATAAGCAGAAAATGTACAAGCAGCATCCTCTTGACCGCTTCCGGCGACGGCATCCGATAGTGATAGATAATGCCTACAATCGCAATAAAGACCATCGACAGCGTGCCAGGCAACCACTCATTCCCTGCAATGAAAATATTGCCCCATATGAAAGCCGCTGTCGTGGACACTCCAGGAATCCAACCTTCGTAAATGGCAATAAGAGCTACACAAACCGGTACAAGATGAAGCACATAGACCAGAGGATCAATCTCCTCATAGGCCAGATAGAAATACGAGGTCAACGCCAGGATAGCGACAAACAGCAGCTTGCGCCCGTACCTGATGAAAGATACTCGTGGAGTAATAATTAGAAACAACAGGCACGCAGTCAGATAGTACATTAGCCCCTGGAACTCGCGCGCAAGAATGTAATCTATCACGGCAGGGATTTCCTTCCGATCAGCTAGCCGACAATTTTCCCGTTCCAGGGTAGGCCGTCTTCCCAGCGGGATGCATCATTGCGCTGCCACAAGGACAACAGCTCAAACGAATACATTTCCCATATCCGGCACTTGTCTGCCTTGATCTTGTAGTAATCGATAATCGCGTTGACAGCTCTTCTCGCCGCTTCGTTGGCCCCTTCCATCGTTGCAAGGTCCGTATTGGTGCGAACATAGTCCGAGGCCAGGTAAAGGTTGGGGATAGATGTGTATGCGTTGGGTCGAAGATCCCAAGTATGTACCTTGTTCACGAGCAGCGGCTCCATATTGATTGCCTCATGAGGATTGGGAAACTGAATGTCTTCATCCAGGAACCAATGCTCCAGAAGACCGTCATGCAGTACATCTCCCTCATGGTTGAAGTGATCCTTGAGTTGCTGCCAAACCTCCTGGCGAATCTCCTCCGCTGAGCAATACATCGCAGGTTTGCCGAACAGTACGCCATTGCGCTCCCAGTCTGACACGTCTACAGATATAACCCCTTTTACCTTGCCATTGCCGTATTCCGCAAGGTCGAAGCCCGGCCAGAATTGCTGCTGTGAAACGAGTGTCAAAGCCCATGGACTATCCATGCAGATGATATGCCCATGAATGAGCGGTAGATCCTCGTTCAGGTAGAACTGGATGCCATTCATCCATTCAACGGATTCGCTCAGCGGCTTCAGTTGGGCAAGCAGCGGATCGGCTTGGATCAGCTCATCATTCAGCAGGCCGGCCATCACCTCGACCGGAAGCGCCGCGACATAGCAGTCGGCGACGATAGTCTGCTCCTGTCCATCCATCAGCACAGTTACGCTGCTTATGCTTCCATTGTCGCAATGAATCGCTTTTACTGGACAATCCCGATATATTTTCACGCCGAGCGACTCCAGATAGTCATACCAGGGATTAATCCAAACCTCATTGGTCGGGCCGTTCAACAAACGATCGGCACTGCCGTTCGGGGTGACCATATCCATCATTAGCGTTGCTCCGACCTTTCCGATCGTGCATGCGTTGGCCTCCTGTGCCTTAGCCGCCACGAGGATTCGAGACAGTCCAACAAAAATACGCTTGAACTGCTCCGATTGCTTGTCCGCCTCGATGAAGTCCCACCATGAGATCCGCTGTAAATCCCCATAGCGCCTCAGTTTACTACTGGTTGCAATCTCATACAACTTGAGGCCATAATGGGCCGCTTCCTCGCTTGTAAGCCCCAGATGGTTTTCAAAAATGGATTGGAAAAAAACTTTGTAATCCCCGATAGACTCCGGAAATTCTGTTAAGAACGGCAGCATCGCGCGGTCGTTGAACGCCAGACCCAGACGCGTACCCTCTATCAGATTGTCATAGACACCGTAGCGGTTGTCGCCGAACGGGATTCTTTTCATCGTATCCGTGACATGTTTGTAGAATTTAGGGAAAAAGCGGAAGCCGTGCTCGCCAGGCAAATCCTTGCGCCCTTCCTGGCCGCTCCCCTTCACATCCATGCTTCGGGCCTTGCCACCCATAGTAGCTTTCGCTTCATAGAGGGATACCTCAAAACCTCTTTCTGAAAGCTCATGAGCAGCGCTCATCCCGGCCACTCCACCACCTAGAACGACAACTTTCGGCAGCCTTTTCTCCAAACTTCCTCTCCTCCTATAGCATCCATGATTTAGGCGTCTTCACCAATAGGCCAACTCTCGTATAAACTCTTCTCATATAGTACCATTGAACTAATGTCAGTTGCTGTCGAATATTATCGGTTATTGAAATTTTTCTCGTTAATGGTCGCCGTATGAAAAAAATGCGAGTCTTTCAAACGCTTTATGCGAATCGCTGAATGGGCGGAGAAAAGCGTAAAAAAGGGAGATTTCGAGGAAAATAGAAACTTTGAATCTATACTATGTCTCCAGCATATTATCTTGAAAGCGATAGAAAATTAAAAAAGAGACGGCTGAATGCAGCTCGTCCCTTGTACCCATTCATTCTTAGTTCCTAGTAAAGCGTACGCCAAAGATAAAAAGTAGCATAGGCCTCCCAGCCTGCCCACGCCTTGGCCAACTCCCTTACCTCAGCCTCGGTCGGTTTGCGGTCCATCGCCGCAGTAACTCTGATTGCATGATGCAGGCCTACATCCGCGGCAGGCAAAGCCTCCGGCATGCGCAAGCAGCGCATTAATACATAATGCGCCGTCCATGGCCCAATGCCTCGCATCGCGAGCAGGCGGCGCTCCGCCTGCGCCCAACCGCCAGTGAGCAGGGAAGCTTTGTCTATGCTCCCATCAACCAATGCTTTGGCTGCCCCGATCAGATACTCGGATTTGCGAGCTGTCATCTGCAGAACCGCAATGTCCTGCACTTGCAGCTTGGCCACATCCTCTGGCTTGGGAAAAGCCCAGAATAGTTCCCCATCTCGTTCCATCTGACGCCCGAACGCTTCGGTAAATCGCTTTTTGAGCGTATAGGCGAAAGAAAGGTTAATCTGCTGGCCGATGATTCCCCAGCAGATTGCCTCGAACAGGTCGGGTATGCCCACGATGCGTAGGCCGTGAAATTCCTCGGCGGCCCCGCGAAGCAGCGGATCGCGCTGTGCCAGTGCATAGAAGTCTGTCAGGTCGCGGTCCAGATCGAACCATTCCTCCGCATAGCGGCGTACTAATGCCTTCATCCGTGGAGATGGCGCTTCACCGTTTGGAGCAAGGAAGCTTGCTTCCAGATGGTGAGCGGAGGAGAGGAACGCAGTGGTCTGACCCGACACGTATTCGAATCGAACCAGTGCCATTTCTCCATGCTCATAAAACAGCTTGCTTACCGCTCCGTCGCTAATCCGATACAGCGTTTCATCGCTGGAGCGAGCCAAGTAGCCAAGCATCGCCGACCAACTGAACAGTTCAGGCAGTGGAATGATCAATATTTCCGTCCTTCTTCCGCATCTTATTTGAATGCCCTGACTTTACTATTGCCGCCGAGTCACTGTCAATTTAAGGATCTTGCCTTTATATTTGGCCTTATTTTTCGGTATGGGACAAAACTGCTTCTTAATAAGATGGTACTAACTAACGATTGCCGTCGGTTATCTCTTATGCAGTCTTGTCGAGATTTGGGACGAACTGGAGCGTGCCGGCAGTCAAGGAGGCGGTTCCATCCTATGCTGAAATCCGTGCTTAGAAAAAGGATGATCATCGTCATCCTTCCCAAATATTCAATCCATCAGTTTCTGTGGTGCGACTTCGGCGCTAGCTCTCTTTGCGGCTGGCTGATGGAGGAGAATCAATTTACGAGAATCGCGATTTTCATAGGAAGCTCGGCGGTTCCGATCTTTTTGCGGCGCACCGTCAACTCGCATCGCAGCCCTTTGAAGCCGCGGCTGCTGATCACGCACGAGAAGTTATGGTCCAAGCGGGCGCGCAGCCGTCCGCTGACGACGGATGCTTCCACCCGCAACTAAAGCCCCCATAAATTGACATCGATAATGATAATTGATATCATTTGCATGCTTGTTTTATTTACTTATCACTTATCGAGGGGGATACACTGCTTGTTTTATAAGAAAAAAACATTCATTGGGCTGCTGATGATCTTGACGACTCTGTTGCTCACCGCATGCGGTAGCAATTCCACTAATACTCCATCGAATTCGGGTGGCGAAGCCACTCCAGCTCCATCCGCTGCACCTTCCGCATCTCCTTCCGCGGAGCGCAAGCTAACGGACGGGCTCGGCAACGAGGTGACCATTCCGGCCAATCCGCAGCGGATCATCGCTTCCTACTTGGAGGATTATCTCGTTGCTCTGGGCGTGAAGCCGGTAGCTCAGTGGACGGTGAAAAACGGCAAGCAGGAATACTTGCAGGATACGCTCAAGGATATTCCAACAATTCCGTACGACCTTCCCTTTGAAGACGTAACCAAGTTTGAGCCCGATCTGCTCATTATTGCCTCCAACGCTACCGTTGAAGGAGAAAAGTATGGACAGTACTCCAAAATCGCTCCGACCTACGTGCTCGGCGACAGCGTTACGAACGATTGGCGCAAAGCGCTGCTCCAGCTCGGCGAGGTGCTGGACAAGCGGGACGAGGCGCAGAAGGCGCTGGACGATTACGAGAAAAAAGCCGCCGATGCCAAAGCGGACATTCAAGCGAAGCTGCCCGGTCAATCGGTCGCTGCCGTATGGCTCGTGAAAAACAGCTTTTATGTCGTCAGCGACAAACAGTCGAGCGGCGCTCTGCTTTACGGCGATCTTGGCTTCACGGCTCCCGACATTGTGAAGGAAATTTCTGCTACAGGTACAGGCAACTGGAATTCAATCTCCCTGGAGAAATTGGCCCAGCTCGACGCCGACCATCTGATTTTGGTCAACAGCGACAAGGACACAGGCTCCAAGTCGTTGGACGATCCCATCTGGAAGTCGGTCAAAGCAGTGAAAAACGGCAACGTCTACGAATACCCGCGTACCTCTAGCTGGCTTTACTACGGCCCGATCGCAAGCTCCAAAATGATCGATGATGTTATGAACGACATCGTGAACAAATAATGTTGAACAGACCGTTCCCAGGCCTCGCGCCTTGAGGACGGTCTTTTTTTGCGTTCATAAGAAGAAGCTGGGAAGCCGCGCCGCTACTGGTTTCCTGCTCCTTTCAACATCATGCATTCAAAAATTGCGAGCGTTTTCAAAAAGTGTTCGTTGCTCTTCCAATTATCGCTATTTAACATGGGACATACGGTACGGGCCCGTACGAAGCGTTACTTTTGGAAAGGAGTTGCCACCTAACGTGAAAGCAGCCCCTCAAGTGAAAGAAGCTGTGATGTCACGCAAGACTCCATATTTTCGCCTTCGGGAGAACATCCAGCTCTACGTCATTATGCTTCCCGTGCTGCTGCATATTTTTGTGTTCAGCTATATTCCGATGTATGGAATCGTGATCGCTTTTCAGAATTACTACCCTGGAAGCCCCTTCCTTTCCTTTACGGGTGGAACGGATTGGGTCGGCCTTAAACATTTTACTGATTTTCTGAACGGACCTTATTTCGTACGTTTAATGCGCAATACATTCAACTTGAGCTTTCTATCGCTCGTGCTGGGCTTCTGGGTGCCAATTCTGTTCGCGCTGCTGGTGAACGAGCTGAGACACGGCATCTTCAAAAAATATGTACAGACAGCCAGCTATCTTCCTCACTTCATATCTAATGTTGTCGTAGCCGGCATGGTGCTGGCCTTCATCAACACGGACGGAATCGTGAACTCTTTCGTTAAAATGTTCGGAGGGACGCCGATTTCGTTTGCGACCGAGCCGGGGTATTTCGCGGCGATTTACATTATTACGACGATTTGGAAGTCGTTCGGCTGGAGCAGCATCCTGTACCTGTCTGCCATGTCATCCGTTGATCCCCACCTTTATGAAGCGGCCAAGATGGACGGTGCGAATCGATTCAAGCAGATGCTGCATATTACGCTGCCCTCCATCCGCCCGACGATTTTCATCCTGCTTATTTTCGCCATCGGCGGCCTGCTTGGTGCTAACAGCGAATTCATCCTGCTTATTTACAACCCAACTCTGTACGAAACGGCTGATGTCATCGGAACCTATCTATACCGATACGGTCTGCTCGGAGGGAATTTCAGCTCGGGTACAGCGATTGGGCTGTTCATCTCGCTCATTAACTTCTCCCTGCTGTTTCTGGCGAACAAACTCGCTCGCAAATATTCTGATTACGCGCTGTGGTAAAGGAGGGACATGATGAGTACTTGGGTTAAACGAAATTCAAACGCCATCCGCCAGGGCTCCACCACGGTGGACATCTTTCTCTACGCCATAGCGCTCGTTTTATGCCTCGCCACGCTGTATCCTTTCTATTACGTCATTATTATGTCGATCAGCTCACCGCGAGAGGTTGCGGCCATGAACGTGCTGTTCTTTCCAAAGGGCTTCTACCTCGGTTCCTATGAGCTGATCGTCAAAGACGCGCAGATGTGGTGGGCGTATTCCAACACGCTGATCTATGTCGCTTGCGGAACGATACTGAACTGCCTCGCGGCTGTGCTTGGCGCCTATCCACTCACCGCCCGCAATCTTAAAGGCCGCAAATGGATTATCGCCTATTTGATAATTCCCATGTATTTCGGAGGCGGCTTGATTCCGTCCTTCCTACTTGTTAATCAACTGGGGCTTTACAACACGATGTTCGCCGTCATCATACCTGGTGCAGTGAGTATATGGAACATCATTCTTGTCCGAACGTTTTTCATGACGATACCGGAAGGCTTGAAAGAATCGGCCTTCATCGACGGCGCCTCTCATTGGCAGCTGCTTTTCCGAATTATTTTGCCCATCTCAAAACCGATCTTGGCAGTCATCGCTATCTACTCCATCGTTGGCATCTGGAACAGTTGGTTCGAAGCTCTCGTTTATCTGCCCAATGAGCAGCTTCATCCACTGCAAATGTATCTGTACCGGATCGTTGTACAGCAATCCGTCGATCTCAAGGAGCTGACCATGGAAGAGAGCCGGACGGCGATGGCCAACATTCTGACCAACATGCAGCTGAAGTATTCCATTATCGTGTTCACCACTTTACCTGTTATTTGCACCTATCCGTTTTTCCAAAGATTTTTCATCAAGGGAGCGCTGCTTGGCTCACTGAAAGAATAACAATTGGAGGAGGTTTATCATTGAAAACTAGAAAAAACTTGAGATGGATTGGGTTATCGGCTCTTATTTCGACTCTATTAGTAAGCGCTTGCAGCAATGCTGGAGAGAGCGGCTCCTCCGAAGCACAGAGGGGCAATCTACGACTCCTCGGCCCTGATTTCGGAAACCGCTATATTAAGTTTGAAGAACGTGAGAAGTACCCTGTCTGGACGGAAATCGACAAGATGATCAAAGAAGCGGGCATCAACCCAACCTATGAGCTCGTGCCGAGTGAGCAATACAACGTTGTCATCCAGACGAGAATGGCCTCCGGCAACAAGCTGCCGGATATCGTCAACATCTCCGCGCTGGACAATGTGACGGTGCTCAATCTAGCCAAGCAAGGCGCACTTCAGGATTTGAATCCGCTAATCGAGAAGTACAGCAATGGCAACATCAGAAAAATGTATGACGAGCAATTCCCTATCGCCAAAAAAACAACCATATCGCCTGACGGGAAGATGTACTGGTTCAGCAGCCTCCACAAAAAAACGTATCAGGGCGATCAGCCCGCACCCGTATCGCTCACGATGCTGCTTCGCCAGGACTGGCTGGACAAGCTGAAGCTTTCTGCTCCGACAACGGCAGAGGAATATTTGCAAGCGCTGAAAAAAATGCGGGAAGAAGATGCCAACGGCAATGGCCAGAAGGATGAAGTATTGTTATACAATCCCGGCTCTTTCTCCGGCTCTATCGCGCAGTGGTTCGGGCTGGGCACCGATATTACGGCCATCGACTACGATGGCAAAAAAATCGTCTCCCCATGGTACCAGGATGGCGTCAAAGACTATTTCCGCTATTTACAGCGTCTCGTTAAAGAAGGCATTCTCGATACGAATCTGATTGCTGCCAGCGGCGAGCAGACGCAGCAGAAAATGATCGACGACAAGGTCTCCTCCTTCCACAGCTACAATCTGGAAATGTGGTCAGAGCTCAATGTGGCGAAGGGTGGCAGCTATACTCCACTTATGCCGCTTAAGGCGATAGACGGAATCGATCCCGCTATGCAGGTAGAACCTCCTTTCCTCGTCTGGGAAAAATATGCGATCACGAAGGACGCCAAAGATGTTGAGGCTGCGATCAAATATTTCGATATGATCTATTCGGAGAAGTACGCCGACCTGCATTATTGGGGGATAAAAGACCAGACCTATAAATTAGACGAGACTGGAGCCAAACAATTCATCAACAATGGCCCCGATGCCGAGCTCGCCAAAAACAAGCAGGTACAAGGCGCCCTGCTGTTCGGAGGCACCGTATTCCCTAGAGTCCAGATGGCAAATCTTGAATTCGAGCTGTCCCGTGTGCCGAAGCCAAAGGCTGACAATGAGCTGCAGGTGCTGAAATACAAACCTTTCTACTACAACTCTACGGCTAACTTCCTAGCCATTCCGGACGAGAAGCAGTTGGATGCCAAAACACAAATTTTGACCAATCTGACCACCTATTCAACTGAGCTGGCAACTAAGCTCGCACTCGGACAGAAGTCGCTCGATGACTGGGATCAATATATTGCAGAGATGAAAAAGCTCGGCTTGGACAAGCTGATCGAGATCGACCAGCAGTTGCTTGATCGTTATAACAGTATTCAATAATGGAGGCTATCGCAGAAGGGGGCTGTCGCAAGGATGCGAATATCAGGCGGCATTTTTCAAAAGACCTTCTTCTCCTACTTCCTCATCGTCATGATTCCCATTCTGGCGTTCAGCGGGATCGGTGTCTACCGCAGCGTAAAGGCGGAACAGAAGCGGCTGTACGTCAGCCACATGGCGGACGCGCGCCGGACCTCGGACATGATGGATACTCAGCTCATAGAGTTGCAAAGAGCAGGCAGTATGCTGAGCCAAGAGGGCTGGGTTCGCAAGCGGATGGAGAACAGCGACGTGTTCGACCGCGAATTCGATGTCCTCAGCATGATTCAGCTTAACAAGGATTTGAAAAACCTGTTTAATTCCTTGAAAATCGTCTCCTTCGGTGCAATCGTTTATCCCGAGAAAAAGCTGGTTCATTCCCAATGGGGTTCCTATTCCGAGAAGGCCTTTTTCTCCGAAGTCGCCGTCTTTGGCGATGATGCCCGCAAAAAGCTGCTCGGCGGAGTCCGCAGCTATACGTATTTTGACGTTGGTGAACCGGTTACCGTCAGCCTGTGGGGCAACGATAGGAAAGTCATTCCCGTCCGTCAAAGCCTGGAGGTCGCAGGCAAGCCAAGGGCGACGCTGCTGCTGTTTATCGACAGCGCGTATTTGGCGGAATACTTGAAGCAATTCGGCGTCATCGGCTCGGAACAATTCACCGTCACGGCCAACGACGCCGTCGTATACAATCACGCCGCCGGAACGGGCTCCCAAGGCAAGCTTCATGAGCTGACGCTGCCCTCTCAAGCAAGCAGTTGGCAGTATACGCTGCATTATTATGATGATAGCCTGATTGCCTTTAAAAGCTGGCTCGGCTCCCTGCTCGCTATGCTGCTGGCGCTGCTCGCCGGGGCTGCCCTGGCGTATGGACTGGCACGTATCAGCTACCGTCCACTCGCCGCTCTGCTCGGCAGGCTGGCCGAGATCGGGAGGGAAGAGTTGGATGCAGAGCCTGTGCGAATCGGGTCCGAGTACAATCAGATTGAGCGGAAGTTCCGGCGCTTGCTGAACGAGAACCAATCGCTGCAACAGGCGGCGGCCGATTTTGAAAGCGCGGCGCGCTCGAACTTGCTGCTTCGGCTGCTGAAGGGGTATTTTCCGGATGAGCGCCAGTCCCTCCTGCTCCGCAAGTCTGGTATCGGGTATACCGAGGATATGTATTATGGCACGATGCTGCTGCGGCTCGACGGCATCGGCGATGCGACCGGACTTGCGGGCCTCCGTCAAATCGAGCTTGGCGTCATCATCGCAGCGGAGCGGGTACTTGGGGGCAACGGACTCCAGTACCAGCTATTCGAGGTGACGGATGCGGATAAAGCGATTATCGTTTCGTTCCCGCAGCCGCCGGAAAACAGCGGTCTGCTGGCCCGCATCGCTGCCGAGCTCGCGGATTCGATCCAGCATGAATGTCGTATTCGCCCTGACATCCGCCATGGCGCGGTAGAAAAAGGCCTAATTGGCATCAGCAAGTCCTATTACGCGGCCAATGAGAGCTTGCAGCGAACGCTATTCAGGAAAGAGCAGGTCCAGAACCGCCAAGAGGAGCCTATGCTCGCGGATGATCGCTACTATTATCCCACCGACTGGGAAGTCCAATTGATCAATAATTTAAAGATCGGCAATCTGGACACATCGATGCGTATTCTTGGCGAGATCAAGGAAGAGAACGAACGGCGGAGCCTGCCTTCGACAAGCATCCTGCGGCTTTTGACGCTGATGATGGAAACGATGCTGCGCGTGCTTTCCGAGATGAATATCGACTCTACCCTGTACGGCAAGCAGTTTCGCAGCCGCGCTGAATCAGGCGATACGGAGGAAATGTGGAGTTATGTACTGGAGGTAAGCACCGTCATTTGCGAGCGAATTCAGTATTCCAACACACCGTCGGAAATGGTAATCGGAAGCAAGCTGCTGGACTATGTCAACCGGAACTACACGGAGTCCGACGTATCACTCAAATCGCTGGCGGCGATGATCGACATGTCGGTTTCCAGCGTATCAAAAACGTTCAAAGAGGTGGCAGGCGTCAACTTCTACGATTATCTGTCCCGGCTGCGGATGGAACGGGCCAAGGAGCTGCTGCGCGAAAACAGTGGCGATATGGAGAAGATCGCCTCGACCGTTGGCTACGCAAATGTTTACTCGTTTAAGCGCGCCTTTGCCCGATACGAGGGCATCAAGCCGGGCGAGTATGCACAGAAATGGGATGGCGCAGGGTGAAATAGTAAAGGCGAAAACGGCTCTGAAGAGCCGTTTTCGCCTTTTGATTTTAGAAGCAGAAGCGTTACAGGTTAATAAACGTTAAAGTTAAGCCGCTGATCCCGTAGCCAATCGGATTATAAAGCGGAGCCCGTGCAATCTGCACGCTATCAAATCTTCTGTAAGGAATGCCAATTGTAGTTTCGCGGACTGCCATCGTTACATTTACTAGCCCATCCCGATCAAAGTCCCCGCCAAATCTAGGATCATGAACCAGGAAACTAGAAGTAACCTTAGTTAATCCAACAGGAGCAGAATTGACTACAAACACCGTAGTGCTGCCTCCATTAGGACGAAGGTTAAAGGATGTCGGATTCTGAGCGATATCTCCCGATATTTTATACATAAAAAAAGTGTAGCCGGTATTGTTAATGATGTTAAACTCCACGGGATTCCGTCCGAGGTTGGCAGCCTCTTCAGCTATGATGCCGTTTGGAAGGAAGGTTGAAACGACAATGCAAAGAAGAATGAAAAGGACTAATACCATACTTAATCTGGGGCTGCCGCCAAATCCGCTAGTTTCAGCCTGCCAAGCTTTGAGAATCATAGTAGCTCACTCCTGGCTAAACTCCAATTTAAGATTCCTTTAAATAGACTATGAGAGCAGCAGGGAGATGGTGACGGCTTGAACCTAGCATGGACTTTTCCTTCTCAAGACTGAATTACTGTGGATTTTTCATAATCTACGGGACATGAGACAGTAGTTACATTTTGTTATACTCTTAAGATATGGAAAATAAAAGGAGGTTTTCATATTTTATGAAGCTGCAATCCTATTCGCTTTTGCTTGCGAGCGTTGTACTCGGAGTATCGCTAGTTGCCAGCAGCCTTATTCTCGATAACAGCGTTTCATCCGATACGGCTGCGACAACTGCTGCCTCGCCTGCGCCGTCCGCCTGGGCGGCTGACGACAAGCCGTTAATTACAATCGAGGAAGCGGCCGAACTGCTTGGTTTGACTGAGCAAGAGTTGAAACAGATGCTGGCCGCCGAGCAGGGTACGTTGAATCGGACTGGCACCTTTAACGGCGAGATGATTCCCCATATTAAAGTAGGGAACAAAATTCTGATAGCACGCGATGGCCTTATGCGCTGGCTGGACGACGCTTCTCGCTCCAGAAGAGAATACGTGGACGGATTCGTTAATAATTAACGGAGTAATCCATCCTCCAGCGCTACAACAGAACCTTCAGAACATCCTCCACCTTGCGGTGATGGGATAGAATGCCGTAGTTCATCCAAGCCATAAAATCGACCTCATACACGCAACCGGCAGCAACGGCCGGAAGCCGTCTCCAGCGAGCGCTCCCGGTCAACGCCTCCTGATCTTCCACATCTCTGTCATAGGCAATGAACAGATGGTCTACCTTCAGCATCGCCAGTGAGTCTTCATCCAGTTCAGCCATCCTTTGTCCCGCAGTTAAACGGACTGCAAACGGATCGGGGCTAAGCCCCAGATCACGATGAAGCACCTCGGCCGTGTACCCTCGCTCATAGCCATATATCGACGCTTTGTTCCCGCTGATTCGCAGAAACGCCGCCGTTTGCGAACCGATGCGCCGCCCCAGGCGTCGCTTTGCAGCTGCCGCTTTGCGCTCATAATCCGCCACAATATCGTCCACCAGCTCCTCACCGTCTATAACGGCGGCAAGAGAACGAAGCGTCGCCCTCCAATCCTCATGAAAATAAGGCAGCTTGAACAATGGCGCGATCTGCCTGCATTCGTCGAGCCCCCAGCGCCGATACCCGTCATCGAGTAAAATCAGCTCCGGCTTCAGAGATGCGAGCCGCGCCAAATCCGGAGAAGTGACATCGTACTCCGGCACGCCTTCCAGCTTTAAATACTCCTGCCTGCCCCAGCGCGGATGAGCGGTTTGCATGACCGGAGGTCGACCCAGCGCCAATAAAAAATCCTCCAGAAAAGGAGCGAACATTCTCGCTCCGCTTCGGTAAAGGCGGCGATATTGGCCTGGCGATACCCCCGTTGCACCTTTGAAGCGGCGATTAAAATAATATTCGTTGCTGAACCCTGAACACTGTGCAATATCCGACAGCCGGTCCCCGGTCAGCAGCAGCATCTGCTGTGCTCGTTCAATCCGCACCTCGTTCACATAATCGAGCGGTGGTCGGCCGGTGTCCGCTTTGAACTGGCGGGTATAACGCCCCCGCTCCATACCGGCTACCTCCGCAAGCTCCTCGACGCTTAACGTTTCCGCGTATCGCTTCTCGATATAACCAATCGTCCGTTCAACCGCGGAAGCATGTCCCCCTCCGATCGGCTCCGCCAACCGATGTTGGAGCAGCTGCCACATCAGCTCCTGAAAACGAATATCGCATTGGAGGCGGGCAAGCGGGTCCTTGCTTCCTTTAAGCCTGAACAGCGTTTCAAGCAGCAACAAACAACGGGAAAACGGTCTGCAAAGGAACATCTCCTGCTTTTCGAAACAAATTTGCGACGCGTTGGAACGGGTGCCGGACTGTGGCTCCGAACCCTTGAACTCCGTGTCCTTGATCGGGGATTCCATCCGTTCATTCTCCGCCTCATTGTAAAAACTTCCGCTTCGACGCAGCTGCCGAAAACGCAGCACATACCCGATCGCCTCCTCCAGTTCCAGCTCGTCCTCCACGCTCCCACCTTTTCCCGGAATATACAAGCCGGTTCCGCGCTTCAGCAAACAGGCGTCTCCGTTCCCCCGCCGGACTTTTCCACCGTCCGAAGTTGCAATCAAGAGCGTATCCCAGCCGTCCCGGCGGTGAAGCAGGAACGCATCCTTCCTTTGGCTGAACAATCGAATATCCCCGTATTCATATAAACAACAAGACGGTTGATCCCCGTTGACGACAGACTCCATCCCGTTCCGCTCCTTTAGCTCGCTAATTAGTGAGAATAATTCTCAATTATAATCTATTTAGCGCAACTTGCAAGAGAACAATAACCACCATGCCGCAAGACCGCAACCACAACAAAAAAGAGCTCTACAGCCACTGTTTCCGGCCGAGAGCTCTCTCCTTATTCTTTTACAATCGCCTTCAGCAAATCATCCAGCTTCATCTGATTCGATAAAATGGCGCCGGACTGCCAGTAGGTGCGATCCATTTTGTATACATGGCCGTTTTTGACCGCAGGCAGCGACTTGAACAGCGGATCGTCCAGCAGTTTGAACGCATCTACATTCTCAGCAGAATCCCAGCCCCCGTTGGACGGGAAAATAATAATGCGATCCGCCTCCAGCTGCGGAATGAATTCCGGCGACAGCACCTGTTGGTACTCCTTCATGTTGGCCGCTAGCGGGATCGGGGTTAGCCCGAATTGGGAATATAGGATTCCGGTGAAACGGTTTTTCACGCCGAACAGCGCGATCGTTTTTTCCGCTACATTAATGCGCAGCACGGCTACTTTATCGGTTCCGGCCGCAGCCTGGAGCTTGGCCTTGCCGTCCGCGACTTTTTGATCATAGACTCCAACGAATTCCCGCGCTTTATCCTCCATGCCGAGCACTTCGCCGATTTTTAGCAGCGTTTCTTTCGGATCGTCCAGCACGTCCTCCGGCAAGCGGTAGGTTGGAGCGATTTTGGAAAATACATCGTATTTCACCTTGTCCGCGCCGCCGTCTACGATAATGAGATCGGGATCATAATTCAGCAGTGCTTCCGCATCGCCGCTATTATCAAAGGTTGGGACGTCCAGCTTCAGATAATCCTGTTTGCCCCACATCGGATTGTACCATTGAACGACTGGCGTAACGCCCAGCGCTTGCAAATAATCCTCTACGTACAATCCGACAATCCGCTGTGGATTTACCGGAATTTCAACCTCCCCGAACTCGTCCTGCATCTTTTTCGTCGCCGCTGTTGCTTCCTGGCTGTTATTGCCCGCCGTATTTTCTTTCTGTGTATTCTCTACAACTGTAGCGTTGTTGCTGGAAGCTTCGTTCTGCCCGCTGCCGCAGGCCGTTAGCCCAACCAGCAGCAGTGAGGCCAACACAGTTATAACCCATTTTTTGCTCATTATGTATCCCTCTCCTGATGAATTAATTGAGATTCATTCTCATTAGAACCTTTCTCATCGTACCTGAGAGTATCCGAACGAGCAATGCACTTTCTCCGACGAATTTTTATACAAACTCAAAGTTAACAAAAAAAAGCGCCTCCCTTCGCAGGGTAGGCGCTTTTCTCAACTCAATTATTTCTTAGAAAGAATCTCCGTCAGAACAGGAACAACCTGAGCCTTGCGGGACACGATGCCTTTCAGCGTCGCTTTGTTGCCGTCCAGCTTGACGCCGAATGCTTCCTCGACAGCGGCCGCATGTTTGCCAAGAACGATCGCTACGGAGTCATTGTTCAGAATATCCGTCGTGACGAATACGAACAGGTCCAATCCTTTGGAAGCGATGATGTCGTTCAACGCTGCTTCAACTTCCGCTTGGCGGGAGAAAACATCGTTCAGGTCAACGGCGTTGACTTGAGCGATCTCAACTTTGGCCGCGCCCATGGAGAACTCCTTGGAGTCGAGGCTGATCAGCTGAGCAATCGTTTTGTCGCTGAGATCAGCGCCGGCTTTGAGCATGTTCAGACCGTAGGACTCAGCATCCACGCCAGCGATTTGGGCCAGCTCGCGAGCTGCCGCTACGTCTTGCTCCGTGCAAGTTGGGGATTTGAACAACAGGGAGTCGGAAATGATCGCCGAAAGCATCAGGCCAGCAATCTCTTTTTTCACGGCTACGCCATGCTCTTTGTACAGCTTGAGCAGAATCGTCGCTGTGCAGCCGACTGGCTCAGCACGATAGTACAGCGGAGCCTTCGTCTCAAAGTTGGCGATACGGTGATGGTCGATAACTTCAATAACCGTCACATCATCGATATCGGAGGCGCTTTGTTGGCGCTCATTGTGGTCAACGAGAATAACCTGTTTTGCTTCAGCAGCTACTGCTTCAACAAGACGAGGCGCAGCCACGCCGAACTGATCCAGCGCGTATTGAGTTTCACTGCTTACCGCGCCAAGGCGGATTGCTTCTGCGTTCAGCCCGATCTGATTTTTCAGTTCTGCATAGGCAATCGCCGAGCAGATCGTGTCGGTGTCAGGGTTTTTATGACCGAAAACTAGTACTTTTTCCATCATCGTACTCCTCCGCAAATAAATTCGTATAAGACCTGTCCCCGATTATACCTCAAACCCGCTCGGCAAACCATACCTTTACAGCGAAAAACCGACAATTCCGATGGTTAATTCATTTCCGGCCTAAACAGCATAACCAAATGCCTCGCTTTGCAGCTATATGACAAGCTTTACTCCGCTCGTTTTTTGCTCCAGCATCTTGGAGACGATTGTGCCGATATGCGCTCCTCCTTCAACGGGCGGCGTTCCTCCCTGATGAATATTGGACAGCACGGTACGGGCCGATTCCACCATTCCCTTTCTAGGCCGGTAACACATATAAGCGCTCATCGATGAGGAAGACACGAGCCCAGGCCGCTCGCCAATCAGCATAACGAGGACATCCGGTTCCAATATTTCTCCGATATGATCCATCACCGCCACACGTCCGCCCTTGACGAATATCGGCGTGCCCGCCATCAGCCCATAAGCGTTAAGAGAGTCCATCAACGCGGGGTACACGTCAGAGAGATTATGCTCAATCGCGTTGGCGCTCAACCCGTCCGAGACGACAATTTGCACTTGCGCCCGCTTCTGGCATCCTGCTCGCAACCGGTCAATGCTCTCATCCGTCAGCAGCCTGCCCATATCGGGGCGTTTCAAATAGTTTTCCGTATTCTCGTAGAGCGTTTCTACTTGAAAAAGCTGAAACTTCTCTATAAGTTTATCGCTAACTTCGCCATAGACTGTGTCCACAGCTCCAGCGTGATCACAGCGGAAAAGCAGCATTTCCCGGGTTAACGGCCGCGTCCCCGCTCTCCATACGCCAATTCGGGCAGGCGTCGCAGCTTGCAGCTCCTCCAGCATTTCCGCCGAACGCGGCTGTGGTATATTGTTTCTCCGGCTATGCCTTGGCCCAGTAAACGGTTCGTTTGATTCCACCACGGCAGACGGCAGCTGTTCCTGTGGATGGAATTCGTCATTGATGCGGCTTTGACTCGTCCCCTTTTCCTCCGATGTCTTGCCAAGCCTCTGTTGGAGCTCCTGCATAATTCGGTTGGTCATTTCCTCCAAATCTAACGAATCCATGCCGCCTGCACCTCCCTATCGAAATGAATGGAATATCGTCGGGTCTCCGGCGTCTGCCGTCAGCTTGCCGTTTGCCATAATCCCCATATTCTCCAGCCATCGCTCAAATGCAGGCGCCGGCCTGCGCCTGAGCGTTTCTCTTAAAGTCGCGATATCGTGGAAGCTTGTCGATTGATAGTTCAGCATGCAGTCGTCCGCCATCGCAACACCGATCAGGAAATTAACGCCTGCCGCCGTCAGCAGCACCGACAAGTTATCCATGTCGTTCTGATCCACCTTCATATGGTTCGTATAACAGACGTCAACACCCATCGGCAGTAGATGCAGCTTGCCCATAAAGTGGTCTTCCAGCCCTGCGCGGGTAACTTGTCTGCCGTCATACAAATATTCCGGACCGATAAAACCGACAACGGTGTTTACGAGAAACGGCTTAAATCTTCTCGCCAATCCGTAACAGCGCGCTTCCAGCGTCACCTGATCGATGCCGTGGTGAGCGCCTCCGGACAGCTCCGAGCCTTGCCCCGTCTCAAAATACCAGAAGTTCGGCCCGGCGGATGTGCCTTGGCTGCGAACAAGCGCATCCGCCTCGTTCAGCAGCGCAAGATCGATGCCGAATGACGTGTTCCCGGCTTGCGAGCCTGCAAGACTCTGAAAGATGAGATCCGCATAACCGCCGTTTCTGATCGCCCGCATTTGCGTGGAAATATGCGCCAGGACGCAGTTTTGCGTCGGGATGTTCCATTTGTCCATGACTTCCTTAGTCATGTTCATGATCGCTTTTACGCTGTCCGTTGTATCGATGACGGGATTGATGCCAATCACGGCGTCTCCGATCCCGTAGCTCAACGCCTCATACAAGGCCGCCTGAATGCCGGTCACATCGTCGGCCGGATGGTTAGGCTGCGCCCTTCCTGATAACACGCCGCGCTGGCCGATGGAAGTGTTGCAGTGGGTAATGACTTCGATTTTAGCGGCGGCTTGAATTAAATCCAGATTGCTCATCACCTTGGCGACAGCCGCGATCATTTCGCTCGTCAATCCTCTGGAGATGCGCCTGATCTCGTCCGTTCCGGTCGTGGAAGCAAGCAAGTACTCGCGCAGTTCGGCAACGGACCAGTTGCGGATTTCGGCATAGATTTTCTCATTTATATCTTCCTCAATCACCCGGGACACTTCATCGTCTTCGGGCGGCAGAAGGGGGTTTTCGCGAATATCGGATAAGGTCAAATGGGCCAGCACCCACTTCGCCGCCATTCGTTCTTTGGCATTATCGGCCGCAAGGCCTGCGAGCTGGTCCCCGGACTTCTCTTCGTTGGCTTTCGCCATTACTTCCTTTAAATGACGAAAAGTATACGTTTTGCCGAGCACCGTCGTTGATAGATTCATCCGTACTCCTCCTAACCGCTGTGGAACGCCAGCGTCTTCACAATAACCGGAATCATCGTATCCCGGATCGGTTCCCCCAAATCCAAATAATCTCCAAACTCGACTTTAATCTGATCTACGCACACAATGGATAATTCTCCGGACGAACGCAGCTTCAGCGCTTGCCCTAGCGCCTTGCCCATATCGTTCTCGCATAACACGATCAACGTCCGGCAGCCCGGAATCATCGTCCGGTAATGGGCAACAAGCGATTCGGAAAGCTGTCGGATCAGTTCGTAAGTGACGGTCTGCAAATGGGGAATAAACAGCGCAAAAGGCGGGCAAGCATCGGCATCGTATACTTGCAAGCCGAGCTCGATCGCCTTTTTCACCTCTAAATTGTCCAGCTTAACGACAGGAATATTTTTCATCGGCAGCAGCCCTGGGGACATATGAATCGTAGCACCGCTTATTTCCGTGCTCTGCATGCCCGCTCCGATTACCGTTGCCCTGAAAGTATGATCAGGAACAGCAAGCGCGAACGGATAATGTCTCGCTTCTTCGCGCAAACAAGCTGCCAAAAGCGGGCCGAAGTCGCCGTACACAGCCGTTTCCGGCAAGCTTCGCGGGTTAGCGAAAATCAACATGCCCCCTATTCCGCCGGAAATCATCAACTCTTCGACCGGTGGCATGATTGGCACTTTCCCATTCACGCTCAGCAGTGCGCCGGTTGAATCCGTATCCCCTGCCAAGCAATCAAGCATACTGCGGCTCATTTGCCTTGCAACCTCTTTCAGGTAACCGAAACTTACCGTCTGGCCAACCTGAAGCTTGAACCCGTTCGCATCCAGCCATGGCCGGATCGCTGCGGATAAATACGTCACTTCGCCGTCCGGGCGAAGCCGGACCAATCTTCCCCCGACATGGAACGTCACCGTCTCCACCATATGCCCCCGGCGGAAAAACGAGGTGTTCGCCGTCCCCCCGCCGACATCGACATTGCAGACGACTCCGCGCATTTGCAGCGATCGCTTCATCGCCCCGGAGCCCTTACCCGCAAGCAGCGACTCCAGATCAGCGCCCGCAGTCGCGACGACAAAATCCCCGGCTCTGTCGGCAAGCGAGTGCAGCAATTGCTTGGCATTGCCCTTGTTCGCCGTTTCTCCGGTAATGATCACCGCGCCCGTTTTAATGTCGGACAGCCGGATGCCCGCCGCTTGATATTCCCTTTGCAGCCACAGCGACACCTCGGCCATATCAATTTCAGTCTCACTAAGAAGCGGCGTTGATGTAACCTCGCTCTCGTAGGCGAGCAGCCGCTCGACAATTTCAAATCTCGGCAAGCCGAAAGGGCTCGATTTGCGGGCCAGCTTTAACCGGCTGACAATGAGCTTCATCGTGCTTGTGCCAAGATCGATGCCGACGCTTATGATCCATTGTTCATCCATAAGCTATCCCCTATCGCTCTTTCCCTTCGGCTGAAGCAGGCTTTCGATCCGTTCGCGCAGCTTTTCTATGCCCTCCAGCGTCATCGAGGACACTTCGAAGATGTCGCCTTTCGGCATAGCTTGCCGCAAAAAACGCTTCGCTTTGGCCATATCCGCCTTCGGACTGTCGATTTTCGTCACAACACCGAGCGATGGAACCGGAAACCCTCCGGCAAAGCCGGGCGGAAAATAGCTGCGCTCCCGCGTCGCGTCCTGAACGAGTACGAGCAGGCGCGTGTCGAAGGAGGTTGCGATCAGAAAGCGGTACTGCAGTGGATTCTCGCAGTATTCCCCAGGCGTATCAATGAGCCAGTCCCGGAATACGAGGCTTTGGGTTTTGGAGGCAGGCCGCTCCTCATTAAGCAGCGCCCGGATCAGCGTAGATTTGCCAGCGCCGACCGAACCGATGACCATCGCCCGCTTCATCTACGATCTGGTGATGGAAGCCGGGGTAAAGTCCAGCTTCCCGCTTAAAAATTCATTGACGGCTATCACGGCCATCTCTACCGCCGACACTTCGCCGCTAACGACGAGTGAGCCGGTGAAGCGATCCAGATAACCGATCCCGACTACGGCCGCTTTTGTCGCGATGTCTGCGGCGATGATCGCCGTTTCCGTCGGTGTAAGCGTCATAATACCGATCGCGCCCGCTTCCTCGAGCCCCAGTCTCTCATAAAGGATGGGATCGGGGTTCGCAATAATATGAGACAAAGTGATCTGTTTGCCCGGTACATATTCTTGAATGACTCGTTGCTTTTCCATAGCTTGGCCTCCTTACGGCTCCCCGACTTCCAACGAATCGACGATTCCGACGATAATTGCATCAATCGGCACAACTTTTTGGGGAAACAGCATGCGTGCGGGATTGCCTCGGGAGACAATGACTCGCTCTCCCACACCGGCGCCGATCCGGTCAACGGCGATTACCGTCTGACCGGAACTGTTGCCGGAGCTGTCGATCGGCTGAACAATCATCAGCTTCAAGTTTTCCATACCGGCTTCCTTCTGCGTCGCCCACACGCTGCCGACCACTTTGCCCAGGAGCATTTCCATCACCCTTTATCCGAAAAGTGCAGGACAATCCCTTTGTCCCGTAACAAATCTTTAGCCAAAGGGGACACGATCGTCCCGCGCTCCACTTCAAGCAAGCCGTTGAGTGAAGCCGCCTGGGCCGACACCCAATCCGCCGTAATCAACGAGACATCCGGCCTCGTTGATCCCGTACGAGAGGCCGCTGCGGCGGCGGACGAGCCGTCAGCCTCATAGCCGGCCCCATCGTTCTTCAGAAGTTCAAAGTAACGGACAACTTCTCGTGCCAGCTCCTGTCCCGGCCCGAACATAATGCCCAGCTCCTCCAGCTCAGCCAGCCGTTTTTGAAACAGCTTCGTGTAACCTGGAGACAGGCTCAGCACCTTTAACGTTTTGCGGTCGTTCCTTTTAACTCCCGGGCTATCCTTCCCGACCCACACCGGCTTGTTCAGCAGCAGCGCAGAGAACACGATTTCCGCTTTGACCGACCCTTTCAGGCCGGCCGCGATGCGCGAGGCGTTATCCAGATCGATCTCCGGAATGACAACGCCGTCGTAATCTTTGGGCAGCTCAATTGGAGCAGGCGCATATTCATCAACGGCAATCGTCTTCCCTGCGCCGGACGACTCCATGCGGCTCATCCCGATCCACGCTGACGTTACGCCGTCCAGGAACATGAGATCATATTCGATTCCGTTATTGTCTAATAAAATAAATTGGTCCGAGTGCGCCTCATGCGCGCGGCTGTCGCAGAAAATAAACAGCAGTTTCGGCGCTTTCCGCTGCGAATTCGGCTTGTCGGACAAGCTCATTATTTCCCTGGCAATATCTTGGACAAGCTGTCGAATGTCCACGTTTTCACCGCTTTTCTGTATCGTTAAGTCGAGAGGCCTACAATTGACGCGCTGTCTCCCTGATTGATAAATCCGGCATTCGCTTCATCGGTGTCGATATGGAGATCAAGCGAGAAACGCGGGTCAACGCGGATGACAACTTCATGAAGATCGAGCGGACGCTGTCCATGCGTTCGAACTTGCACTCGATCCCCGTTTTTCACCCCGTAAGCTTGGGCATCACCGGGCGACATATGGATATGAGCTTTGGCCACAATGACCCCCTGCTCCAGATAAACGAAACCTTTCGGGCCGTAGACGGCAATGCCCGGCGTAACCGCGATATCACCCGACAGCCGCAGCGGAGGATGAATCCCGATCTGAAACCCGTCCGTCCTGCTGATCTCCACCTGCGAAGCGCCCCGAGACGGGCCAAGTATGCGAACGTCCTTAAGCATGCCTTTTGGACCGGCAAGCGACACGGTCTCTTTTGCGGCGAATTGGCCCCTCTGCGACAACTCCTTAAGCGGGCTAAGCGCATACCCGGGGCCGAACAGCTTTTCGATATGCTCGACAGACAGATGAATGTGCCGGTTGGATACGCCGATCGGGATGTCCGGCAATGCCGGTGAAACTTGCTTTCCCGGCATTGCGCCTGACTTTCCGACGGTAATGCCCCGGCTCTGCAAGAAATCTCTCGCCGCCGGCGTTAATTGGCAGCCTTCGCCGAGTACATAAGGATTCGGCAATCCTCCTTTGCTCAGCGAAGCCCGCAATTGCATTTCCGTGATGAAGGGCATAGTTGATTATCCTTGAACGCGCGGCAGAATGCCCTCAATATCCGTGTGCGGTCTTGGAATAACATGAACGGACAACAGCTCGCCCACTTTTTCGGCAGCCGCTGCGCCCGCATCCGTAGCAGCCTTAACAGCGCCTACGTCTCCGCGCACCATAACGGTCACGATCCCGCCGCCTACATGCTCCTTGCCGATCAATTTGACGTTGGCCGCTTTCACCATTGCATCTGCAGCTTCAATTGCGCCTACCAGCCCTTTTGTCTCAACCATGCCTAATGCCGTGTATTCTCCTGCCATTTGTAATTCCTCCTCATAGGATTAAATTAAAGTGATGAATGGCCTGCTTGAATTTCTTCCAGCACCTTACGAATAATGTCCTTTACTTCGTCGCGGCTGATCTCCGCAGCAAGTTTACTTTCGACTTGCCGGGCAGCCTGGTCGACCCGGTTCTCCAGTTCCATTTCCCGGAGGCCGAAGGCGACGCGTTTGATATTGATCAAATGCATCGGACCTACGTTGTCGGAAGTGATGTTGTGGCCGTAAGAGCCGCATCCGAGCGTAAGCGACGGGAAAATGCCGCTAGTCGCGCCGATCGCTCCGAACGTCGTCCCGGCATTCACAATAATCCGTGAAGCCGGCTTCTCAAGGCCGAAAGCTTCGATGACGTCCATCTCCTCGCAATGAATGCCGAGCGAATGTCCCAGCCCGCCGTTTTCCAGCAGCTTCGTGCACGTCAGGCAGCCGTCGCGCCAGTTGTCGCATGTGTACAGCGCCAGAATCGGACACAGCTTCTCGAGCGAGAACGGAACCGCTTTGCCGATTTCCGTCTCTTCCGCGACGAGAATCCGGGTGCCTGCCGGAACCGCAATGCCTGCCATTTCTGCGATAAGTGTCGCAGAACGGCCGACGATGTTCGGATTAAGCCTGCCGCCCGCCAAAATGACAGAAGCAACTTTGCTTTTCTCCTCCGGATTCAGCATGTACCCGCCGTTAGCGCGAATTTGCTCCATGACTTGCGTTTTAACCGCTCGATCGGTAACGATCGCTTGCTCGGAAGCGCAGATCGTTCCGTAGTCGAACGTTTTGCTTTCGAAAATCCGCCGAACCGCCTCTTTGACTTTTGCGCTTTGATGAATGTACACCGGCACGTTGCCGGGTCCGACGCCGTAGGCCGGCTTGCCCGAGCTGTACGCGGAACGCACCATCGGCGTGCCTCCGGTAGCCAGGATCAAATCGGACAACCTGGACTTCATCAGCTCTTGCGTCGCTTCCATCGTCGGCTCGGTCATGCAGGCGACCGCATCCTTCGGACCGCCCGCCCGCTCGACCGCGCTCTGCATGATGCGCGCCGCCTCCAGCGTACAAGCAAGCGCCGAAGGATGCGGACTGAACACGATGGCGTTCCTCGTTTTAATCGAGATCAACGCTTTGTACATCGTTGTCGATGTCGGATTGGTGGAGGGGACAATGCCGCAGATGACTCCGAACGGCTGAGCGATTTCCCACAGCTTGTTCGCCTCGTCCTTGCGGATAATGCCAACCGTCTTCATATCCTTGATAGCCGAATAGATCGTGCGTACCGCGAACAGGTTTTTCGTTTTTTTGTCCGCTGCATTGCCAAAGCCAGTCTCGTCCGCCGCCATTCGAGCCAGACGTTCCGCTTCGCGCTCTCCGGCCTCCGCCATCGCGCCGACAATCGCATCTACCTTTTCCTGGGACAGCGCTTCCAGCGCTTTTTGCGCCGTTCTCGCTTTGCGCAGCAGCTCGCGGGCTTCTTGAATCGATCTAAGATCCTTATCTTCGATAGCCAAACCTCTTCACCCCTTACGTGCCGATATTCACGTCAGCCAACTTTCGATGGTTAGCTTTCCTGCGCCGGCTTTGGGGACTTGGGTGCAGCGGCTGCGCCTGCCGCTTTCGCAGCCGTAGCAGGTGCTTCGCTTGCCGCCACTCCCTTGACCGCCGTCTTTTTCTGGATCCATTCCGTAAAATCAAACGCCGGCCTCGGAATAACGCTGTAATGGAGCAGCTTGCCAAGCGCCTTCGCCATTTCCATACCCGCACGAACGGCCTCCTGTACGGAGGATACATCCCCATAGATGTAAACGGTCATAATGCCGGCATCCGCCTTCTCATACGTGTGCACTTTCACATCAGCCGTCTTGGCCGCCGCGTCTGCCGCCGCAATCAGAGCGACAAGCCCCATCGTCTCAATCATGCCGAGCGCCTGTCCATTTCCTTCTGTCATTCGCTTCCCCTTTCTCGCTAGAAGTCTATCGGCTTGATCGCTACGTTTCTAACACCTGCAGCGAATGCTTCAGCAGCCGCTGTGCAATCCGACTGGCTGCCGGTCAGCAGCGCGCCCCCGAAGTTTGTCTCCGTCGGCGGGCCGAAAAACCGGCAAAGCCTGACGTTCGCCGCCTTCATCGCGAGATCAAGACCGATCATCGCCTCCGCCGGCGGCGCGATCAAATAAGCGAGCGGCTCGCCGGGGCGAATGCCCGCGAGCTCCGACAAATATGTTCCCGTCCTGGAAACAACGTGAGCGTAATAGGCATGAGAGCCTTCCTCGTTCAAGGAATAGAAGCAGGCCGAGCGCCGCATCGTTTCCACGGCGGCGTCCAGGCCGCTTTTCACTTCTTCCGGGCTGGCCCCGCCGAGAATGCCGATGAACTCACCCGATAACGGGCCGGAAGCATGCGCCGAACCCGCGTAAAACGACTTTGCGTACACAACCTCCACGTCGGCTTTTTTTGTCGCTTCGTCAATCGCGGTATACCCGACATCATCAATCGTGCAAGTCAATATGCCCAGGCTGCGAATATGCGGCTTGACCTGCAGCTGCGCGCCAAGCTCGGGGTCCACGTTCGGAATGACGCGCACGGCGAGAGGCACTGCCCGTACTTCTCGATCCATTAAGACAACCACCTTATCATCCGTTTGTTCACCGCTTACGAATTTATAAGTTTCGCGCCCCATGCTTGGTTTCCACGACTCAGCTGGTAGCTTCCAGCTTTCCTTTGCTGTCTTTCGGTATTTTCTGCGCTTTAGTAGCGATACACTGATAGTCGACTTTCACGACTCCGTCGGTCGTTCTTAAATCATCCAGCAAGTAAGGTATCTTCTTGAATTTCTCGACTTTCAGATTCAACCGCAGATTCACCAGCGAAGCCGTATGATCCTCTGCCGGGTAATCCGTGGAAATCTGAGTGATCGTCGCCCCATACTGCTCCATACGCGCTATTACCGTTTGCAAGCAGGACGGCCCGTCCGTCATCGCCAGGCCAACTTCAATCTGCTTGCGGTTTCGCGTAAAATACTTCTCCAGCTTGTTCAGCAGAAACAAACTGACAAGCACGAGAAAAGCGGTAAGCAGCGCCCCATAGTAGAAACCCGCGCCTACGGCCAAGCCGAGCGCGGCGACAACCCACAGCGACGCGGCCGTCGTCAGGCCCGAGATCGACAAGCCCGTGCGCAAAATCGTTCCCGCGCCGAGAAAACCGATGCCGCTGATCACTTGGGCGGCCAGACGAGCAGGGTCCATACGGACATTCGCTTCATAGGCGAATTGGCTGAAACCGTAAATCGACAACAGCATAATGAGCGCGGAGCCCAGACAAACGAGAATATGGGTGCGGAAACCCGCCGCATGATCTCCCCATTCTCTCTCCAATCCGATTAAGCCGCCGATAATCAGCGCGGACACGATCCGAATCGTCAGTTCGGCATGGCTAATCTCCCATATGCCTGGCGTCATGTGCAGGTCCATTTCATTCGTCCCATTTCACACTGATTCTTTGTTTTTTCTCGAAATACACGATTTCTTCGTAACCTGTGCGCTTGGCTAACGCCATCGCCTCATCCAACATCGTGCCGATATCGTCCGGAAAATGTGAATCCGAGCTTAGCGTAATCGGCACTCCGTGCGCGTGAAGCCTGCTCAGAAACGCGGGACTTGGACACATTTCCTTAACCGGATACCGGTAAGCAAGACCCGTATTGATTTCCGAAGCGACGTTCGCTTTTTTAAGCGCGGCGGCTACTTCGTCATACAGATCCAGCAGCAGCTTCTCGTCAGGTCTGTACCCGAACACTTTCAAATTGTCTAGATGAGCTATAATATTGAATATTCCGGAGTTGGCTGCTTTGATGACATGCTCGAATAAATGCTTGTACAAGCCTAGCAAATCCTTGCTCTCATAAATTTCCTTTGTCTCCGGGTTATCGAAACCCCAACCATCCAGGAAATGAACGCTTCCAATGACGTAATCCAGCTCGTACTTGTCCAGAAGAGACTTTAGCTCCTCCTCCCCTCCCGGAAAATAATCAGCTTCCACGCCTACGGACAAAGGGTAGCCCTTCCTCTGCAAGTTGCGCGCGGCTGTGAGGAACTCATCAATCGAGCCAATGCGAACCCGGTCATACCAGTAACGCTGAAGCTTTCCCAACTCGCTGTCGTCCATCAAAATATATTTCTCGTAATAATCGCGGAACTCCTGGAACCGGTATAGATGATCGACCATCCCGAAGCGTTGAATTCCTTTTTTCTGGCCTTCGATCATGTACGCCTCCAGCCATCTTTCGGAGAAACATCCTTCGTCCAATCTTAATTTCAGTCGATCTAGCGTATGCTCAATCCATGGCAGCGTATTCGGCTCGCTGCCCGGCTTTGTTTCCCCAGGCACGGTTTGCAGCGCCTTGGCCGTTCTCTGCAACCAAGAGAAGGAGTAAGGGCCTTCCTCAAGATGGAAATGAAAATCTACTTTCACTGCTAGTCCTCCTTGTCGGCGATGAAGATTGCAATATCTCTGTCGTTCAGGTTTTTTTGCCATTCCTCCGGGCATTCGCGATCGGTCACAATGGAGTAGACGTCATCCAACGAACATATTTTGGCGAACGTCGCTTTGCCGAATTTGGACGAATCTGCGAGAAAAATCGTCTCATCGGCTCTTTCGATCATCTTGCGGGAAATCGTAGCTTCCGAAAGCGCGTAATCCGTAACGCCGTCCTTCAGCGACAAGCCGCCTGCCGAGAGAAACGTTTTGTTCACCCTAAGCTGGTCCAGCATCAATTCGGAAAGCGGGCCGGACGTTGTTTTCTGATGTTTGTTCAGCTCCCCGCCGGTAAAAATAATCCGGCCCGGAAACACTTCCATCGCAAGCAGCATCGCCGGCGCCGAATTGGTGACGATCGTTACATCCGCACGGTCGCCGAGGTTGCGAATCACTTCCAGCATCGTTGTCCCGTTGCCGAGCATGACCGTGTCCCCGTAATTGATCATGGCAGCGGCATATTTGCCGATAGCCGCCTTCTGGGCGGCATTGATCAGCGTTTTCTGCTCGAACGGCAGCTCCGACGAATCGGCTCTTACTTTGACGGCCCCGCCATATACCTTTTTCAGCTTTCCGTCGTTGTCCAGACGTTCCAAATCGCGTCTGATCGTCTCGGCGGATACGTTAAACTCGTCGGCGAGCACCGTCACCTCGACTTTGCCTTCTTTGCTCACGTACTCCAATATTTTTTTCTTTCTCTTCTCAAAGGATAAAGACATAACGCCACCCTATTCTGATTTTTTAAGGCTATTCAAAACGCATGACATGGCCAAGAATTGAAGCGAGCGCAACCTTGTTCTCCGCCGAATAAGCCTCGCCAGCAGCCGTTTCAACTGCGTTGACTGCCTGAATGGCTTTCGCCTTAACACAAACATTCCATTTGGATTTATGTTGATTGTTGTTGTTTCTTTATTAAATTATAAGCGCTTACACAAATGTAGTCAACAAACTTCCATAAGTCGAGAGCTCAACTTCATCCGCCTCGGCTTTGGAGTTCAAAAAAAGCCGCCTGTCCACAATCGGACAGGCGGCTTAACGCGACTAGTGACCGGAAGCGCACTCCCGTTCCTGCTCGGCGACAGCTTGGGTGTTTCTATTCTCTTGCGACTTGTTACTCCGCTACCGGCTCTTGCATCCCCTTACTGCTGCGGGATAAATAAAGGCCAAGCAACAGGCCAAGCAAGGAAAGTCCTGAAATATAAAGGTACAGCGTTTTGCCGCCGAGTGCATCGTACATCCAGCCTCCCGCATAGGAAGCGACAATACCGGATACGCCGAAGAACAGCAGCGCCAAAACAGTCTGACCGGTTGCTTTCCATTCCGTCGGGACGATTCGATACAGATATTGAATGGCTGCCGCGTAGAACACCGGGAAGGTGACAATCTGCAATAGCTGCAGCAGCACAAGCCCGTACGGCTCCGTTATCCATGCACTTAAGAAGAAGCGGATGAAATAGAAAAAGCCAGCAATCGAGATGAGCATGAGCTCTTTACCCTTGCGCAGCCACCAGAAACTGAGGGCAAAAACAGCAATTTCGCTGCCCGCAGCAAGGAACCAGGCTTGTCCCAGCAGTTCTGGGCTGCCTCCAAGATCGCGAATGTATACGCCGAGGAACGTGTCATTGACACGCTGTGGCACGGCGCTGATGAAGATCAGCAGCAGGAAAAGCGCTGTCTGGCGGTTGCGCAGAAATTGGCCCAAGCTGGCCAGCTTAACTGGTTGGCCCGTTGCCCTGGCATCCGGCAGCTTGAAGCAGATAATAATGCCTACCACGCCGACAACGGCGAACAGCGGCCCTAAGCTTTTTGAGCCGAGACCGGTCATCACATACCCAACGATCAGGGACATGACTGCATAACCGAATGCACCGTAAGTACGGATCGAGCCGTAGCTGACACCGGCGCTTTCCGACGTGCGGAAGTTCAAGCTCTCTAACAGAGGATCGATCGGCATCAAGAAAAAGTAGAGAATCATCGCGAGTCCAAGCAGCATGGGGAAGCTGGACGTCCCGTACAGCAGATAACCCGTAAGCGTAGCACAAACGGTCAGCAGCAGCATGACTTTGCGTACGGTACGCAGCTTATCGCTGATCATGCCCCAAAGGGGCTGGGCGATGATCGTGATAAAACCGCCTGTTCCGGTGATGAGACCAATTTGAACCGTGGACAAGCCCTGGAGATCCAGGTAGACCGGCATGAAGGAGACGAATACGGCGAGCAGAGCGAAGTAAATAAAATTGTAAGCTTTGAGAGTTGCAGTTCCTTGTTGCATAGGGATTCGTCAGGCCTCTTTCGTGCGCTTATTCGCTTGCATTGGATAGCGTCCCCCTAGCTTACCACAAGCAAGCGGAATTTGGGTCGCCCCCGGGTCTGCTGGCATTATAAAGGCTGCCCCCTGCCCGAGTTCGGACAAGAAGCAGCCTTTGGCAAGCACAGTATAACATCAGCATACAACATGCTGGAGGAACCCGCCCGAGCCGAGTCGAGCATTGATTAATGAATGAAACATACTCCATCTTGCTATCGATCAATGACCGGAAGCATACTCCCGTTCCTGCTCGGCGACAGCTTGGGGATCCATCTTGCTTTTGCCCATGAAGAAGGCGAAGAACAGCGCCAGAGCTGCCGGAATGAGCGCCCAGGCGAACGTCTGGACGATCGTTGAGGACAGTCCGTCTGAAAGTTTCTCCAATAACACAGGCGGAATCTTGGCGCGCAGATCTGGGTCCATAAGCTCGCGCGGATCTTGAAGCGTGAAGCCCGGCAAGCCTGCTCCGTCCGCTGCTCCAGCTACAGCACCGCCAGCAGTACCGCCGGATCCAGCAGCATCCGCGCCAGCCGCAGCTCCCGGCTCCCCTCCAGCTCCGCTGCCAAGAGCGTCAGCCAGCTTTTTGCTGAACAGATGGCTTTGGATTATACCGAACACGGTGATGCCGAGCGCCATACCAAGCGAACGCAGGAAATTCAGCGTTGAGCTCGCCGCACCGCGATCCTGTACGGGTACAGAGAACATGCAGGCATTGCTTAGTACCGAGAATGATGCCCCGATGCCAAGACCAACCAGTACCATGTACAGTCGCATTACCCAGATATTCGTATCCGCTGTAATTGTCGTCAGCAGCCCAATGCCAACCACAAGCAGCGCAAGCGTCGGAATCATCAACGTACGATATTTGAACTTGGTCATCAGGAAACCGCCAAGCGTAGCGGTGACGACGGAACCGACCATCATCGGCAGCAACACAAGACCAGAATTGGTCGCTTTACCGCCCATGACGCCCGAGATGAAGATTGGGATGTACATAGAAGCCGTAACAAATGCCGCTCCGGCAAAAATGCCGATCAGATTGCTTGAGGCATACACTCTGCTGCGGAACATGCGGAATGTAATGATCGGCTCTTTAGCTCGCAGCTCGAACATGACGAACAGCACAGTCAGCACGGCAAAGCCTCCGAACAGACCAAGAATCGTGGCGGAATCCCAAGCGAAAGTGCGACCCCCGATCGTTTTGCCGCCCAGCTCAAGAGCAAAGATCAGACAGACAACAGCACCAACGAGCGTCGCCGCTCCTCCCCAGTCAATTTCCTGTCGACTATGCTGCTGTGACTCTTTGTAAAATGCCCAGACGAACACAAGGGCCAGCAGGCCGAGCGGAAGATTGATGTAGAAGATCCAGTTCCAGTGGATATAGTCCGTGATATAAGCTCCAAGCAGCGGTCCAAAAATACTGGACAGGCCGAACACGGCGCCAAACAGACCTCCGAGCTTGCCCCGCTGCTCCGCAGGCACAGCATCGAACATGATCGTGAAGGCGACTGGGATCATCGCGCCGCCGCCAAGGCCCTGAATAGCCCGGTACATCGCGAGTTGCTCAATCGTCTGGGCGATGCCGCAAAGGGCGGACCCAATCATAAACACAATTAATCCAAAAACAAAAAATCGCTTGCGGCCATACATGTCAGAAAGCTTACCGAAAATCGGCATACCGGCCATCTCGGCGACCATGTAAGCTGAAGTAACCCAGACAAACTTGTCCAGACCTCCTAATTCACCTACGATCGTTCCCATAGCTGTTGACACGATGGTTTGGTCCATCGAAGCCATGAGCATACCAAGCAGCAAACCGGCGATGACCAGGCCTGTGTTGTTGCGGGAGGCTTGATTCATACGTTGTATCCTCTTCCTTTCCGTCTGTTGCCGACTTCACTGCCGGACACATTCTTCCCCATTATATCCATGACCTAAGGGCTTAAAATCAGCCTCCAGACGGATTCAAAATGCGGTTATTCCACTTTAACAAAACAATCCTGACAGCTGTCTGTCAGGATTGGGTGAGTAAGACTCGCTGATTTAGGCAGGCAGCGTGCCCGTCTCATTTTCCTCGGGAGCCTTCATGTATCTTGCTTCAATTCGCTTGCATACATACCAAGACAGAATGACGAACAGCAAAACGTAGAGGATCTGAAGCGGATCCCGGTAAAAGCGCCCGACATCGTGGCCGATATAAGAAACAGCAAATACCATAATTCCTTTGCCGACAGCAACCGCAGTGAAAAAACGGGCTATGCCCATACGGGAGACGGCCGCAGCCATATTGACCAGTACGAAGGGGCCCACCGGAAACAGGCTAAGGATGAATACATAACTGAATGCATTACGGCGAATCCAGCTCATGCTGGCCTGTACCTTAGGCTTGTCAGCCCAGCGCCTGGCAATCCGATGCCCTGCAGCCGCTCTCACAACTAGAAATGTCGTCATGCAGCCAGCCACAAGACCAATCCATGAATAAAGAAATCCGGCCCACAGACCATACACCGCCGCATTAACACCGACGATCAGAAGCGTTGGCAAAGGGGGAACGAAGGACTTAAGAAAAGTCAGCAGAATGCCTGGCAGCGGCCCAAAGGACCGATAGCGGTCCAGCAGCTCCAGCAAGCGCTCTTCTGTCATGTAGGACATCAGGTCATTCAGCATTGTCATTCTCCTCACAGGAGGGGGTTGCAGCAAGCATCGCCCCTCCGCAGCATCTGTGCTATATTGTACCGCCATCCAGGGAGCGAGAAAAGGAAATTGCCTCGATATTTCCCTCGCTGGGCATAACCCGTCTTTTAAAGCATACCCTAGTGGGAGATAACCGGAGTCCGCTCCGAAGCGAGGAGCTTTTATGAATCCAATCATTCTCGGCAGCTTGGCAACGGCGGTTTGCACAGTCATCGGCGCCCTGCCCGCCTTGTTCTTCACTAATATTACCCATCGAGGCAAAGATATCCTGCTCGCCTTCACAGCGGGCATTATGGTTGCCGCATCGATATACGGGCTAATCCCGAGCGCTCTTAAGCTGTCGAATCTTTTCACGCTCACCGTTGGCATCCTGCTTGGTACCGTCGTGCTCATGCTGCTGGAACTCATCATCCCCCATACCGATCCCTCACATGAGTCACAAGTTGATCTTTCGTCTGGCTCGGCGGCAGCTTCACGTGGATGGCTGGGGATGGATCGCAGCTCCCTGCTCTTCTTGGCAGCCATGGCGCTGCACAATTTGCCGGAAGGTTTATCTGTAGGCGTCAGCTACGGCAGCAGCGAGTCTCAGCTCGGTCCAATCGTGGCCGTCAGCATCGGCATGCAGAACATTCCGGAAGGTTTTCTAACCGCGATTTTTCTGATTACGCAAGGAATGCGCCGGGGCTACGCGGTGCTAATGTCGGTCGGCACCGGACTGCTGGAGCTGCTTGCAGCTCTTGTCGGCGTCAGCTTCGTTGCCGTTATTGATCCGATCGTGCCTTATGGCCTCGCTTTCGCAGCCGGCGCTATGCTATTCGTCGTTTACAAGGAGTTGATTCCGGAGAGCCACGGGGACGGCAACGAACGAGCGGCGACATTCTCCTTCATTGTCGGCTTAATTGTGATGATCGCGATGACGCATACTTTGACTTAAATTAAAAGGGACGCCCTCCACCGCAGATCGCGGAATGGAGGACGTCCCTTTACTATACAAGGCTGGATGCAGAGTGCCGGAACAATCACGTTCCGGCATTTCCACGGAAGAGAGCCTGCTACTCCCGTGCAGGCACTTCGCAGGAACCGTCAGCGCAGTTGTCTCCTGCGGCTGTGTTCTCGCCGGACTCAGCCGCTGCAGGAGCTTCAGCACCTGCCTGCTTCTCTGCCCACGCCTGCTGCAGCACTTGCAGGAACGCGGCAGGCGACTGCGCACCGGATACGCCCAGCTTGCGGTCCATTACATAAAAAGGCACGCCGCGAATGCCAAGCTCGGAGCCGACCTGCTCCTCGGCGCGCACCAGCTCGCTATAACGATCGGAGGCCAGTACTTGCCCGGCTTCCTCAGCCGACAGGCCGACCTCGCCAGCCAGAGCCACCAACACCTGACGGTCCTGAAGCAGCAGTCCGTCAGTAAAGTAGGCCTTAAACAGACGCTCCGCCAGCTCATCTCCCTTGCCTTGCTCTACAGCCCAGGCCATCAGCCGGTGAGAATCAAACGTATTGCCGGTCTTCATCACATCAAAATTGAAGTTCAGACCCATCTCGCCAGCCTGGCGCCCCAAATTGTTATTGTTCGCGACTGCCTGCTCTACAGACATGCCATATTTACGGGATAACAGCTCATGAATACTGGTGCCTGGCGTATACTCCGCTCCAGGGTCCAGCTCGAAGCTCCGATAAACGACCTCTACTTCATCCTTATGCTCAAAAGATTCCAATGCCTCTTGGAATTTTCTCTTCCCGATATAACAAAACGGACAAGCATAATCAGACCAAATTTCAACCTTCATTTTAACCCTCTTTCCGGCAGCATACAGGCCGCCAATAAACTGTAACCATTATGGTTACATCTTATCACAGCGAGCGCCGCAGGAGCAAACTCCTTGTATCCCCATAGACATGAAATAAAGTTCAAGACGAGCGGCCTTGGTCCGATCCACTCTCAGTTGGCCCGTCACCCTCCGGCTCCTCAACGAGCAATTTCAGCGCGGAAAGTTTATTCTCCCAATAGAGATCGAAGAAAGCGAGCCACCGCCTCAGCTCCAGCAGCGGATCAGGGTCCATCCTGTAGCGAGTTTCCCTGCCCACTTTGCGCTCGCGGACGAGTCCGGCATCCGTCAGAACATGCAGATGTTTAGACACAGCAGCTCTCGTTATCGGAAAATGCGGCGTAACCTCCTTAAGCGGCAGCTCACCGGCATCCTGCAGCAACAGAAGAAGTTGTCGCCGTGTCGGATCTGCTATCGCCTGGTAGACGTCATGCTTTGGCTTCTGCAGCCCCATAGCTTCAGTTTTCCAGTACAGCAGCCAGTTTTTTCACAATTTGCGTCCAGCCGCCGTTCATATTTCCGCGAACTTCGCTATGCGGCTGTCCGAACTCGGTCAAGCCTTCTTCCATCCATCCAGAATGGATCAGCGTAAATTCTGTTACACCGGGCTCAAGCTCCTTCAGCGAAAATGTGACCGACCAGTCCTTGCCCCAGTTGAACTGTAGCTTGTTCGGCGGCGAGAACTCAGTTACGCGGCAAGGGGAATCGCCGAAATGACCGGATTGCAGGACGAACTCCGCGCCTTCCTCGGGACGAAATGTATTGGGCATGAACCAGGATGCGATTCCTTCTGACGTCGCGGTTGCCTGCCAGACCTTTTCAATCGGCGCCTTGATAATCTGAACTTGACGAATTTCCGGTAGCGGCCGGGATGATGATGTACTCATGATGGAATCCTCCTGTAGATTGAGTTTATAAATGCTTCTTCAAAGATAAAAATAGGATACCATGTGGTATCCTATTTTGACAACATGTCCGTATTAACGGTACGTCCGCTTACCCATTTGGTCCAAGCTTTTGAACGTATAGCCCTGTTTGTGCGCCTCATCGATGATCCGGCCCAGAGCCTGCGCGTTGTCGCGGGACACCGCATGCAGCAAGATGACCGCGCCAGGATGAAGCTGAGTTGTTACGTTCTGATAGGCGTAGTCCGCGCCCCTTTGGGCAGAGGTGTCCCAATCCCTGTATGCGATCGACCAAAATATATTGCGGTAGCCTTCTGCGGCGCTTGCCGCAAGCATGCTGTCACTAAAAATCCCCCGCGGCGGGCGCAAGTAATCCATCTTCTGTACGCCAGTCAAATCAGCTACCGCTTTTTTAACATCCGCAAGCTCCTGCTTTACTTTCTCCTGCGGCAACGTGCTCATGTCCGGATGGCTCCACGAGTGATTGCCGACCAAATGCCCCTCTGTGGTCATCCGTTTCACAAGCTCAGGCTCGGTTTTGACGTAATGCCCTGTAATGAAAAATATCGCAGGTACCTGCTTTTCCTTGAGCACATCAAGAATTTTGCCGGTTAGGCCATCCTTCTCATACCCATTGTCGAAGGTCAGATACAACTCCTTCATGGCCGTATCGCCAAGGAATACCGCGCCGTGTTTCTCCATTAGCGGCTGAAAGCCCTCTTCCGCGATGGATGGCAGCACTCCGTTTTTGCTTTTTTTGAAGCCAAAATGATACGGCTTGCTCCATGCCGCAGCCTGCATATCGTGGATAGGCAACGTGGCATGTGCAGATTTGTTCGCCAGTTCTGCGGATGGGGCTACTGCATGCCGATCTCGCTCAGACATCGTGGATGCTGCTGCGGCGTGATCAAACTTCTCAGACATCGTGGATACCGCATCGCCTAGCGCGGAAAGCACCGACATTCCCGGCGCACCGGAGTAAGCAAGGGCGCCTGTCAGCAGTAAGCAGCTGGCGGCTGCCAAAATGCTTTTATTCATCTTTGATTACCTCCTGCCCTGTCTATACCCAATCCACCTTGGTATGCTCGGCAGGGAGGAATTTTATGCGTTTCCTGAGACTGGAAAAACGAATTAGGTTGTTTACATGTGCATAACTTAGCCTGTGGATAAGTGAGCAACATTTTCAAATTCTTTATTTTAGCCCGATTTCACCTGTTTATAGCGGGGATAACTCTGTGTATAACTTCTACTCTAAGCTTCATTTGTTCATGAATTAATGGCCCTCCATGCGTAACGGATCTGAGAAGCCTTATTCCGGTAAAATCGAAGGATTTCGAGGCGTAACGGAACTGAGAGAAGTTATTTCGGCATTATCTTGCGGATATTATCGTCTCTGACCCAAATAACGCTTCTCAGATCCGTTAGCTGGCTTGAACCCGTGTTTGATGCGAAATAAGCTCTCTGAGTTCCGTTAGGGCATGAATGGTCGAGCTGATTTGCGATGAGTAGTTTAATTAGTTAGTGTTGAAAGCGATTCGATTCGATAGTAGCTTAAACAGAAAAGCTGGGGCTGTCCCATGAGTCACGTATGTGACTAGGAACAGCCCCAGCTTTTCTAATACAGCTTAATTACGTTTAGTTTTAAGGCGGCTTTTGGGGCAACCTCAGTGCCTCCCATGTGGTGCTGCGCTGTTACTTGGCCTTAACCAATGATGTCAACGTCCGCTCCTTCGCAGAAGCATCGCCTTCTATCGCTTTTTCCGTATATTCAATCTCCACTAAAACATCGGATTCTAGCTCACCCGCTACTTGCTGCGTGGCTTCACTCAGCTGAAACGATTGTGGTTTTCCGTCAATCTCAATCTCTACCGTATGGGAATCTGCCAATCCGACAAATTTACCTTCAGCCTTCTTAACCTCGGATTGTGCCGGTGGCGTTGATGGCTCGGCGGTCGGAGCTGGAGTAGGCGAAGTAGAAGCGGATGGAGATGGGCTCATGCTCGGTGCTGGAGACATGCTTGGTGCCGGGCTGGAACTCGGTGTTGGTGACGCCCCACTTTTAGGATCGGATGCGCCGGAGCAACCGGCGAGTACGAGCAGCAGCACTGCGCTGGATAGCGAATAGATTCGATTTTTGGATGTACGCTTGTTCATGATAGTAACACCTCCACCCTATATAACGAACTGCCAAGCCCAATAGTTCCATTTATCATGCGGCAAAAAAACGGGGTGTCCCCGATGCCATCTAAATGATGGCGGAGACACCCCGATTCAGTTCATTTCCCCTGCGGTATTTAATTTAAATTTTTGTCTACAATTATTGGATGATTTAGCTAGCGGAAGTAAGCGTAATGGAACCATCTTTCGCGTTGTACATGACGTTCCAGTTCAGCAGTTCGGCGATAAAGCGCATAGGCACAAGCGTACGTCCGTTTTTATCAATGACAGGTACTGCTGGAGCTTTGCTCGTAACATTGTTCATGGAGTAGCTGTTTTTGTTGACCCAGAAGCCGAGTTTGTTGTCGCCGGCCATGACCCATACCGCTTTAGTTTTATTTTCATAAGAAACCGTAGCACCGATACCTTCGCTCAGGAAGCGAAGCGGGATATACGTCATGCCCTTCCACATAACTGGTGTTGTGTCCATTTGAATCGTCGAGTTGTTCACTTTAAGCTGTTTGCTGTTCAGCTTCATCCATACCGTCGTCATCGTTGGTTCGGATGGAACTGGCGTTGGAGCTGGTGTTGGCATAGGAGTCGGCGCAGGCGTCTCTTGGAATTTATCGTTCATTTGCGTCACGATCGCTCCGCCGAGCGCTTGGCCTACACCGAATACGAACTTGAAGCCTTCGCGGCTTGACGCGTAAGAAGCATCATAGTTGCCGACAGCATATTGGTCCAGCGTTGTTTGGATCTGGCCTTCATGCTTTTTCAGCGCATCGGTTGCCGCTGCGCCAGGCAGATTGCCTCCGGTCGCAGTGCCGAGGAAAGCACCAAAGTCTTGCGTGAATTTGTTGATGCGAGCTTGAACAGCTTGTTTGGCAGCTGCATCGCCGTTTTTGACGGCGGTCACATAGTCAGCCTGAGCGTTGATATGATCTGGCGTCCAAAGTTTCTCGAAGCCTTCTCCGCCAGCGTTACCGTACAGGGAGACGATCGCAGCTTTCCAATCAGCTGTATTCATTCCTTGTGCGCTGATCAGCGATGCGGAGTCTTTACCGCCGTCAAATTGCTTCTGCATTTGCAGCACGGCTAGCGACACATGCTCCGAGACGAGCATATTCAGGGCAGAGCGCAAATCAGCTGCTTTAGTGTCCGGCTTCGTGTTGGCGAATTTCTCCGGCATCTGTGCTACGATCGCTCCGGACAAGGCTTTGCTGACGGTAAACATCGTTTTGTAACCTTCGCGGTAAGCCTTGTAAGCATCGGCATAGTCACCTGCTACATATTCATTGAACACTTGCTGCACTTGATCCTCATGAAGGCGAAGTGCTTCCATCGCTGCGGCTTTAGGAAGTTTGTTGCCTGTTGCTGTTGCCAGGAAGCTGGAGAACTCGTCAACAAAGGCGCTGATTTTGGCTTCCGCAGCTTTTTTTGCGTCTCCGTTGTTCATCTTAACAGCTTTCACGAGTTCGTCCGTGGACTGATTGTGAGCGCGGAAGATGCGTCCGAACTCATCTGCACCGGCTTTGCCATAGAGGGACTCAATAGCTGGCAGCATGTCAACTGCGTTTTGATCCAATGCCTTGAGCGCCGCTGGAGCATCCTTAGCCCCGTCATAAGCCTTGGTCATAGCTGTTACAGCGAGTGCGAAATGTTCAGACAGCAGATAATCCAGGCTAGCTCTGAGCTCAGCGGCTGGCGTATTAACGGTTGCCATTGCAGCGGCTTTTGCAGAAACAGGTGTTGAGGCTACGATACCGGCAGGAGCCACGAGAGCAAGAGTCAGTACTGGTGCTAGAACTTTTTTGATATTCATAAACGTTCACTCCTTCTGAATGGGGGGATTGTAAGGAATATTCATCCTGTCTTCAGTAAGTGAAACGCGCGGTTTTACGAGTTGGATTACAAAATTATAAAAAAGAAAATATATTATTTTTAGTGTTTCAAAGGGGGCGCTAGATGGGTAATTTGACTGTTTTATCTATTAAGACTAAAAAATATTGGATATTATATTCCAATTTAATAGATTAATCATAATCAGAGCCTTCCTATCTATAAAGCCTATGGAACAAGATAATAGTCGATCTAACCACTATGGAGGGAATAATGACAAGTCTTCCTTCCATATATTTAAGATGATGATTATAAGCTTGTAAGGAGGGCTGGTCTAGGATGAGTCTATATGAAGCAAACAGCAGTTCCAACTCGGTAACAGTCATAGATCGGACGACCAATAATACTGTCGTTTCGACTCTGTCAGAGTTTTCGAATCCCCGACTGCTGAACGTCACCCCGGATGGGACCAAGGTTTACGTAGCTAATTTCGGAGACGGGGATGGGCCTTCTAGTCGCTTCTGTTCCCGTTGGCATTCAGCCGGCAGGTATCGTTACTGTGCCTAGGCTTAATCTAGGTCCCTCCCTATCAGCAGAGAAATTTGTTAACGGAGCAGAAGGACTTACCGCAATGGCGGGCCAAACCATATACTTTCAGTTGTTAGTTACCAATTCAGGAGATACGACATTGACCCAAATTGAGGTCAAAGATGTACTGGCCCCAGGCGGGATTCTTTTGGACATTACGCTTGACAGCCTGCCCCCTGGAGTAACGAATATCCAGCAGATTGCCTATACGATCCCGGATCCGCCTCCTGCTGGTTTTCTGAACAATATTCTTACTGCCAATGCCCCCCTCTCCTCCTTAGTTGCCGAATCAAATGTATTTATCGACATTAATGACTCTGTCCCTGGAATCAGCATATCCAAAAGCGCAGACCACATTACCGCACCACCAGGCGAAATCATAGAATATTCACTCGTTGTTTCCAATACCGGAACGACGGATCTCAACTCAGTCGTTGTCAGTGATCCCACCTTGGGCTTCAGCGCCACAATCGACCTCTCTGCCGGCGAAACTACAACTCAACTCGTCCTTTACCAGGTCCCATTTGGGACTGCTGCAGGAACATTAATCACCAATACGGCTACCGCTACCGCTAACGGTGTGACGTCGCAGAGCAGTTGGACGGTAACAGTGAGCGCCGAAGCAGAAATTTTTCTAGAAAAAAGTGCGGACGTTAGCACTGCTGTGCCCGGAGACATCGTCCAGTACACCTTTACGATTACAAATATAGGAAATCTACCGCTTACCGGCATCGTATTAACAGATTCTGATATTGGAGTTTCTATTCCCATCAGCAGCTTGGATGTCGGGATGAGTGTCCAGCCAACGGTCGATTTCATGATTCCATTCGGCACGCCTGCGGGTACATTCACCAACAATGCGTCTGTTACGAGCGATCAGGGAGCCGAAGCTTCTTCATCTACAGGAGTGATGATTTCTCCATCTGCCAGCCTGATTTTTATGAAAACAGCCTCCGAAACGCAGGCGTCTCCAGGCGACGCTATTTCGTATACGTTTAGTTTCTTGAACAGCGGAAATATCACATTAACGGATGTTTTTTTGACCGATCCAACCTTGGGAATTGCTCAATCAATAGAGACGCTGCTTCCCGGAATGAGCTTTGGAATCGAGTTCCTTGATGAATTCACTATTCCTGCGGGGACGCTCCCAGGAACCCAATTTACGAATACGGCGACAGTGACGACCGATCAACTCGCTCCCATCCAATCATCGGCGACCGTCACTGTGCAGGCTGCCCCATCCATCTCCTTGGAGAAAAGCGTATCGCCGACCACCGCCTTCAACGGCGATACCGTTACTTACACTTTTATCGTAACCAATACCGGCAATGTGCCGCTTACCGGCATCATGCTGATGGATCCGACGCTTGGGATTTCGCTCAATATTCCTGACCTGGATCCCGGAGATTCCAATACCGGGATGATTCCTTTTGTCGTCCCAATGGATGCGCTCGTTTCGATTATGAATACAGCCACAGTAACCGGCGATGCTTCCGGTACGATCGTCCAGGCTCAGGGCACGGCAACTTTAACCGTTAACCCGCTCTTCGAATTTACTAAAACGGTAGACCAAAGCAACGCCAATCCAGGAGACACCGTCACTTTTTTGATAACGATAAATTATTTCGGGACCGAGCCGATATTTGTGGAACTTGACGACGAGCTTTTGGATTTGCACGGCATTGGGTTTATTTTGAGTTCTGGCGGCATTGCTACCGATTCATCAACGTTTGTGATTCCAAACCTGCCCGGCGGAACGGTGATAACCAATACCGCGACGCTAACAGGCAGCGGCGTCATGGAGGAAGCTTCAGCTACAGTAACCGTAAACTCCGTTCCGGGTATATCCATTTTAAAAACAGCCGATACAGCAAGCGCGGCTCCTGGGGATACCGTTACGTATACGATAACCGTCCAAAACACCGGAAATGTCGCTCTGCCGGATGTTACCGTAATGGATCCGCTGCTCCGCATCTCCACCCCGCCAACTCCGATCGCCATCGGCGGTAGCCAAGTTGTGACGGGAACGTTCACCATCCCGCTCGGCACCCCGGCCGGAACGATTATAACGAATACGGCAACGGCCAGCTCGTCTTTAACAATTCCAGTGCAAAGCTCCGCCTCGGTGTCAGTTCTGGCGGCTCCTGTGCTTGCCATTGTCAAAATCGCCGACCGTTCCAGCGCCGCGCCGGGAGAAACGATTCTTTATACGATTACGGTATCCAACCCTTCAGGAGGCACCATTAACGGTATTCAACTCACAGACGCTGTGCTCGGCTTATCGGTAGTTATCGGCACTCTCGGTCCCGGTGACTCCATCAATGTCCCGGCATCGTTCACTGTTCCCGCCGGTACTCCGGCAGGGACGATCATAACCAACACAGCGACAGCGACATCCCCGACGACCTTGCCCGTTTCAGATTCCGTAAGCGTCACCGTAGCCGCGGGGACGTCATTGTCCATTACCAAATCCGTAACGCCCGGTTCCACATCTGCGGGAGGAATTGTGATCTACACGATCACTGTCATCAATACCGGCAACACCGTACTTACCAATACGACCGTGTCCGATCCAACTCTCTCGTTATCCATCCCGGTTGGCCAGCTACAACCCGGGCAATCCCGAAGCCAGTCTATTCCGTTCCAGCTGCCGTTCACCCTTGCTCCCGGGTCCGTCTTTACGAACACGGCTACCGCAACAAGCGATCAAACCCCTCCAGTGGAAGCTTCCGCCGAAGTGTTTGTGCTGCCGCCGCCGCAAGCGACGGTGACTGTATCGCCATTTCCGGCATTCGGGCTGCCAGGCGGAGAAGTAACGGTGACCGTTACCGTAACCAACCCATCGAGTGTGACCTTGACCAATCTTGTGCTCGTCAACGATTTTTTGGGCATCAATATCACTGTGCCGTCACTGGCGCCAGGGGGCTCCTTTTCCATCGTGCGAACGGTGCTTATACCGGCTGGGACGCCGGCAGGCACGGAGTTTTCCAGCTTGGCCATTTTGAACACGGATCAAACACCGACTACAGCCGCGCAAGTGCTTGTCATCGTGCAACCCGCGCCTGTGCTGGCACTTTCCAAAACGGTCAGAGCTCCAGAGGCGGTCCCTGGCGAGAAGGTTCGTTTCAAAATTCAAGCTGTCAACACAGGGAATACCGTATTAACGGGTGTACTGACCGACCCATTGTTGCAGCTGACAATCGGCCCGATCACGTTATCCCCTCAAAACAGGTTTACTCTTTCGGTGCCGTTTGTCATTCCGCCTGAGACATTGAACGGAGCCACAATTACTAACACTGCTTTCTTTGAAGGCTCTGGCGTAGCTCAACAGGCAAGCGCATCCGTTCAGGTTTTGCGCGTGCTGGATGTGAGCAAGGTTTCGAATAAAAAGGAAAGCTTTTTGGGCGACACAATCCGTTATACCATTCTCGTCGAAAACGGCAGCGTCTTCACCGCGGTAGACAGTGTGCTGCAGGATGTGCTCGCTCCTTCCGTTGCGCTTGTACCCGGCAGCGTTACCGTTAATGACGTCGTCCAGCCGGACAGCTCGCTTAGAAGCGGAGTTAAGCTCGGCACCATCGAACCGGGACAGCGAGTCGTCGTCCGCTTTACCGTCAAAAATCTGTCTATCCCGCGGTCCACTGGGTCCAGCTTGACTCAATCGGCTGATCCGCTAAGTGGAGTGCTGCTCAACCAAGCCGTCGTCACCTTTCATGTCCTGTCGCCATCAGGGCGTAATGTAGAGGTGCAAGCACTCTCGAATATTTCGCGTGTTATCGTTACGGAAGAGGAGGAATGAGGGAAACGGCTGCAGGAGCGATTTACTAAGCGGCCACGCCAGAGTTTGTTTTAGACGCCGGGCATGCGGCGCAATTAGGGAATCGTACTTTCGCGCTGCCTGGGCGAGATTAAAAAAAAGCTGTTTCCGCATTTTTGCGGAGACAGCTCTTTGTCATTTCTAAATTAGTTATTCGTAAAATAAAGCGTCTGAGGCCCGGAAGAACCTCCAGTCAAACTGAGCCGGGACGGGACCGTTTTACCTTTGCGGCCTACTTTGAGCTCTGCAAACTGCCACGCCATCGTATAGTTCAGGAAGCCGGAGTTCAATAGCTTGCCTCCCCAACCAATCGTATAGTGGCCTGCACCGCCGGATGGATTGAGGTACACGCCAATCGTGCGCTTACTATCGCTCTGGTTATTAATCTGCACAGACAGGTCATAAATAACGCCGTAGTTGCCGCTGTTCGCCACCGTTGCTCCCGTTAAGGCGTCTCGTCCTTGCTCGTATTCACCCGGCATAAAGTCTGCCCACTGACCGGACGGAGAGGATGAAACACGAATCAAGGAGTTGCCGGCGGAGGTGTTGTAAACGAGTGTGCCGGTCCGGTCAAAATTCGGAAAAGTGCCCCGGACATGCTTGTCGGGTGGAAGAATCGGCTCTACAAGTGGGTCGGACGGTCGTTTAGCCGCATAACCGAGCGTTGTGACGGTCACAGGTGCGCTTCCGCCATACATCGTTTCCGCTCGCAGCTGCAAGTATGCAGTGAGGGTATCATTCGCGGGCACGGCATGGATTTTCCAGTACGTCTCTCCCGGATGCAGTACAGCTATAGGCCGCTTCGATCCACGAGACTTCAAGAAAGCGTCCAACGCGTTCTGGCCTGCTACATCAGGATAATAATCGATGCCTGCTCCCGCTCCCTCTAGATACAGCTTCACTTTGTAACCGCTCGTGTTGGTCACGGCGGTCGCCACGTTCAGCCCCGCACCTGTCAGATTGGCCTGATGGGAAAATACGCGAAAAGAACCGCTGACCGTATCTCGGTAAAAACCTCCCGTTGTCGTTGGCGACTCGGGTGAGTTGCTCAAAACGAGCGTGCCTCCAGATGGTGTCAGCACTGGCTTGACCATAGCGACGGCCGGCTTCAGCGTCTCGATCGGAACGACCAGATCCGGCGTTGTCATAGCCGCCGTCTGCAGCCCGGACGCTGCCTCAGACTGCAGCGAAGAGCTCACCGAACCGCCCGCAGCAGCTCCTGACGGCGGCGAGCCTCCCCCTTCCAACACCGTATTCGGCGAAGCTGCGACTGTCCCGCCAACTAGCAGCACAGCCGCAATCGCAGCTGGCACAAGCCTGTTAATCCTTTTGCCCATCCATCATTCCTCCTCATTGGATTCCAATGCAGACCCATCCGCTTGCTTCGCGCCGTTCTTCAGCGCGTCACGCTGAGCGTCATGCTCCCCTCATTTCGGCGCCTCCACCACCTCCTTCGCGATTTCTTCCGACCAATGAAACTCTACCCCGCGCAACGTCAGCAGCTCTTGGAAACCTGCCCGCAGATCAGCGTCGCCGTGGACTTCGCGGGGCAGTCTTGCCGTCCGGAGGCAATAAGCGGCCAGCATGCCCGCAGCCTCCCCGATATTCCACTCCGTCGGATGCAGCCGGTAGCAGCCGTTGGAAATCTGGGTTGTTCCGATATTTTTGCAGGCGGGCAGAAGGTTGTTCATGCGAATTGGAATCAACGACCCAAGCGGGATTTCGTAGGGATAACTTGGAATGTAAAAGCTCCTATAAGTCACCGTAGTATGATGCAAATCCAAATGGTAGTTGCCCACACCGACGCTATCCTCGTAGCGCTTAATCCCGGCTTCACCGCGCAGCTCCTTGCTTACATCCGCCTCCGTAATCGTCTGCAGCGCGCAAATGCGCCTCGATTCGCGAATATACACCGACTTGGCAAGACCGTCCCCCGTACCAAGCACATCGCCGCGCAGCCGCACACCGGGATAACCTTTGCCGCCGTCAAGTCGAGGCGCTTCGGTTTGCAGCCAATACACCGTCGACAGCGTCAGCTGACGGGCCGCATAGAGCCTGTCTCGACGCACATGTTCAGGAACGTCCATAATGCTTCCGAGATAGTAGTCATTTTGCGCCCAGTTGAGCAGCGACAGCTCGCCCTCATACAAGGGCACGGCCAGATGCCGGGGATCAAGGATGCGTCGGTAATCCCACAGCGAAGTAACGCCTTGTTTGTTCGGGAGAAGGGTGAACTCTTTCTTTTTGGTAGTGTCATTGGCATCGGTAGCGAACCAGCTCAGCAGCGGATAAGGGGAAAAAGGCGGCACAAGACGGCTCCAATATTCATACATTTCCGGAGGCCGCGATGGGATAAAGTTACCCTCTGGCAAGTATTCCATTGCAGCGACATGCGTAAACGCCTGCACATCCTCGGGAATTCCCTCCTCGGGAGCATGAGGCTCTCCCGTCTCGCTTCGGGACTCCGCTCCGATTCGGTACTCTGTGCCGGTCATCGGCAGCAGATCTCCAGTTTCCGTGGCGTCCAGCACATAGGGAGCGTAAAGCTGAAACAGACGGCCATTCCGGCTGGACACCGTCACCGAGCGAACATCATCGCCGACTGTTTCCGCAGAAACGGGGACCGTCTCTAACAGCAGGCGCAGCCGCCCGCTGTTTACATAAGGCGAGAGCATCGCCTGCAGCACTGCCAGCGCAACGCGCGGCTCATGAGCGAGGCGGCTGACCCAGCCGTTGCCGGGATTGAGCAGCGTATTGCCCTGCGCTTGCGGCGTGAGCGGATAGTTTTCCTTGTAGTACGAGCGAATGCGCTCTCGCAGTTCGCGAAAAGAAGCGGTGCAGCCGCTCGACTCAATCCAGCGATGCTCATCCGGCGGCACCGCTTGCGAGGTAAGCTGACCGCCGATCCAATCGGTTTCCTCCGTCATGATGACGTTCAGCCCTTCGCGCGCCGCAGCCAGCGCTGCAGCTGTGCCGCCCAGCCCGCCGCCGATGATGACGACATCGGCCTCTAGTTGAGTTGCCGAACCGGACGCCGGACGGTCGTCGGGCTGGGTTACCGAACCGGACGTCGGACGACCTTCGGGCTGGGTTGCCGACTGGATCAGTTGCGACGAAGCTTCTAATTCTTCTTTTCGAATCTCGTTCATGCTGTCTCCTCCTCCTCCTGGTTGGCAGAAATTCTATGCAGCAAATCCGCTGCCATCATAGCAGCGCCTATGCAGCCGGCGTTGTTGCCAAGAAGCGCTTTCATAATTGGAAATGCTGCTGCCCCTTCAGCCGAGAGCGCCTCCTCCAGCAATGGACGCCATACCTCCAGCGAGTCCGCTGCCCCGCCACCGAGCAGGATTGCCTCCGGGTCAAGGCCGACCCTGAGGTTGGCAGCGAACAAAGCGAGCCATCCAGCATACTCCCGCAGCACCTGAACAGCCTTTGAGTCTCCGCTGCGCAGGCATTCCATCAGCTCAGCCGGGGACAAACCCGCACGATCCATCGCCTGAGACGCTGTCCGCATCAGAGCTGTGCCGGAGAGATATTGCTCCGCGCAGCCCCTGCGCCCGCAATTGCACGGAAGGCCGCCTGGCACGAGTACGCTATGTCCCCACTCGCCGCCACTCCAGCCGGCGCCTCTCAGCATGCGGCCTTCCGCCATATTAGCTCCGCCGACTCCGGTGCCAAGCGTCAATAAGACGGCGCTTCGTAAACCGCGACCTGCACCGAGTCGGCATTCACCGAGCAGCGCGGCATTGGCATCGTTATCAGCACAGCTCGGCAGACCGAAGCGTAGACCTGCCCATTCGGCAAGCCGCAGTCCCGTCCAGCCGGGCAAATTGTCCGTGGCATAAACGACCTCTCCTGAGTCGGCGTTAATACGTCCGGCGCTGGCAAGTCCTATTGCCCCGGCTGAAGGGCAGCATTCCAGGAGCTCACTTATGAGCTCCTCCACGGAGGCTAGCACCGCCTCCCTGCCGCGGGACGCTTCCGTTGGCACGGTCGCTTTTGCCCAAATATAACCATCCTCATCCAGTACGATGCCCTTAATGCCCGTCCCACCAACGTCCACTCCAATTGTCGGCCCTACCGATTGCATCGCCACTCTCCCTTCCACTCGCACCCGTTCCTTGTTCCTACATCGAGCGTCACAGCTCTCTTCTCACCTTCACCGTTCGCACATCATGCGCACTGTTCTTGCCGTATCCACTTGCTTAATAAGCTCGCCGTCCCACTCAATAAATCCGTTCAATAACCGCTTTGGCGGTACGCTCCCGCATCTCCCGCGTGTTGGGAAGATCATGGCGCGCCAGCCCTTCGCAAATAAGATCGATGACGAGCAGCTGCGACATTTTCGCCCCGATTGATCCGCCTTCGAGCGGCGACTCTTTGCCTGCGGTCAGCAGCACCAGATCAGCGACCGATGTAATCGGCGACTTGGCGTAATTCGTTAGCGCGATCACATAGGCACCTTGCTGACGCGCCTTGGTCAGCAGATCGACCGTATCCAGCGTGCTGCCGCTCAAGCTGATGCCCACTGCTACATCACCCGGTCCCATCGTAACGGCCATCATCGCTTGGATATGTGCATCTGTAATTGCTTCCGCTCGGCGTCCGATGCGGAGCATGCGGTTTTTGGCGTCCAGTGCGGTGAGGCCCGACGTGCCCACTCCGAAAAACTGCAAATAAGGCGCTTCATGAATTCGCCGCACGGCTTCATCAAGCTTGGAACGATCGATCAGGCTCATCGTGTCCGACAATATAGAGGTCAACTCACGGTACACTAGTGCCGGGTAGTCGCCGTCATCTTCCGCACCCTCGGCATCCTTTCCGCCCGCCTGGCGTCGCGGACTATAATCCTGGGCAAGCGCCAGCTTGAAGTCCTGGTATCCTTTGAAGCCGATGGCCCGGCAAAAACGCATCACCGTCGTCTCCCCGACGCCTGACAAATCCGCAAGCTCCGTCACGGAGCGATACATGATATCCTCCGAAGCGTTGAGCATATAGTCGGCGACCTTCTGTTCCGACTTCGTGAGCGAGGGGTAGTACGAGCTAACCTTTAGCTTTAAATCCATCCCTTTGCCATCTCCTTCCCGCCGCAGCAGCAAAACGTTCCGCAATCAGCTGAGGCCGCGTAATCGCTGATCCGACTACGACCGCATGAGCGCCAAGCTGCAGCAGAGCCGCAACCTGCTCCGGCTGGCTGACTCGCCCTTCCGCAAACACCGGAATATGCAGTCGCTCAGCGGCCTGCTCCACCAGTTCATAGTCGGGTCCAGTCCGACTGACCGAATAAGGTGTATACCCCGACAATGTCGTGGAAACACAGTCAGCACCGAGCCGCTCTGCTTGCTGGGCCTCTTCCAACGTGGACACATCGGCCATGGCGGGAACGCCTCGGCTGTGCATGCGCTGAATCAGTTCCTCAGTGGTACAGCCGTTCGGCCGCTTGCGCAGCGTCGCGTCAAAGGCGATCATATCCGCCCCCGCATCTAGCAGTTCATCTACTTCCCGAAACGTAGGCGTGATATAAATCGGAAAGCCGGGATAATCCCTTTTTACGATTCCGATTACAGGCAGTCCAGTCTGCGCCTTGATGCTACGCACATCGTCTGCTCCGTTCGCCCGAATCGCCGCAGCTCCGCCTTGCTCCGCCGCAAGTGCCATGCGCGCCATTATGCCCGCTCCATGCAAAGGCTCATTCGGCAGCGCCTGACAGGAGACGATTAGCCCCCCTTGCATCTTCTCCCAAATCGTAGCCATGGGTTCAACTCCTGTCTTTCCTGTTGTCGGCCGCATCCGCATTGAAGCAGCCTTCATTTCCAGCTTCCGTTGAATGTCCAACTTACGTATTTTCTTGTCTGAATCGGTCTGTCCGTTCACCCTGCTCGGCCCTCTTGTCCAGTACACACTGAACCTTCAGCCCCACCTCGAACATCCTGCTCCATGGCATCCAGCAATCTTCAACAACGATGTTTATGCCCGAGCCAGCGGTCTTTTCCATCAAGAAATGCTCCATCGCTTCCCGCACCATACCAGCAGCCCGGCCTCTTTGACCATCCACTGAAAAATAGTCCATGCCAAGCGTCTTCACCGGGCCGTCAGCAAGTCTGCGCCGGATCGCGGAGCAATAGCCATAGTCTTCTGCAATGCGCAAGCCGAGAAAGTCCAGCTGCCCCTTCGTTTGGCCAAACTGCCCGTAAATCATCAGTTGCGCAATCGTAGTGCCAATCGTGTTTCCGCTCGTGTTCCAGCCGGCCAGTCCGGCGAGCTTTGATAACATGTCTTTGCGGCGCAGTAGCTCCAGCAATTGCAGGTCTCCGCCATTTGCAAAAGCGACATCCGCCAGCGCCACTGGCTTGTCGAGCCGCTCCAAGGCGTATCTTCCATACTCCACTAACTCCTGTATGTTTCGCTGCACATCATAATCGGCATTGGGCTGCAATTGGCCGTTTGCCTCCCCCATTCGCCCTCCGGGAGAGTTCACGAGCAGGATGAGGTCAGCGTCGGACGCGCTATCTGCTAGAAGGCCTCCGGCTGCCAGCAGCTGGGATTTTACACTCTCACCAAGCATCCGATCTTCATAAAGCGGTATCACCTGTGGTCCAAACACACTAGAATATCTTGCATATACAAGCGGCTTTATGCCGCGACGTTCGTTCAGCAGTCGCGCCAGAAGTGTACAGCCCGCCTCATCTGCACCGGGATACATAAGCGTCTGGAACTCAGCGCCCAATTCCCGGATTCTTTGGCGGATTACCTGCTGATCCAGCGCAGTCCAACCATAGGGAGCAGCATCGTCCTGAGGCAGCGCTAAAAAGTCGAGTGTGCCATCAGCGGCCAGCTCCAGCGACGCACGATTCGCCGCAGCGTTGACGGCGCGCCGCTCCAAGTAGTCATCTCGGATATCCTCCGGCAGCTCCATACGGATGTGAGCCAGCTCATGCAGCTCTTCCGTAATGGCGAGGCCAAGCTGTTCTCGATGACTAAGCCAGCCCAGCCGAAACAATTCCCTGCCCCAGTCAGCATAGTAGCTCGGCTCTTCGTCAGCGCTGGAATACTGCGGACATCTCATAATGAGATGGAAGGCGTACAGCTTCAGATGCGGGTTGTTTCTCCGCATATTGCGCAGCCTTTCCAGCGGCGCTGCTGCTTCATGTTCTCCGAGCCGATGAAGCCGGGACGGGACGATGCCGCCATAGAGCAGCGTGTCGATGGACACGATAGCTCCTTCCGCATCTGCCGCCTCTTGCTCCAGCCAGTCGGCCAGCTCTCTTATGCGGCCTGGCCTTTTTTTGTCCCCCATCCACTCCCGCGGCGGCCGGACCAGCTCAAGATCGGTATCCTGGGCTAGCAGCCACGGAAAGTCATAGTTGCACGGCCGTTCGTCTAACGGCAGATAAACCACTTTGGCTCGTGATCGCTTCGGCTTGCTCATGGTACTCTCCTTTCCGGCGTCGATGGAAATTTGACAGCAAAACTCGCTGCGCGAACCAATCCTTCTTCCGATCGCTCTTGTAGTTCGATTCCTTGATTCCTATCCCTTATAAGGGGGGAATCCGCCTACAAATGCGAACGCGCTGCTTATCCTACTAGAATGGATACCTTATCGGTATTCTTCTCGTAGTTCCATCGCATACGTATCCCTCCAAGTGGACGGATGTCGTATTGCTTGCCCAGAAGGCCGGTTCGCTCCGCTTCCTCGCTTGTTTTTACTTGCTTCGCTTAAAACCAGCCTCGCCGCTGCCAACCAAGTAGTCGAAGTTACTTGCTTCGCGCCCAATCAGCCTCACCACAGCAACCAAGTAGCCAAACTTACTTACTCCGCTCCAAATCAGCCTCGTCGCTGCAACCAAGTAGCCAAACTTACTTGCTTCGCTCCAAATCAGCCCCATCGCTGCAACCAAGTAGCAAATGTTACTTGATCCACTCCAAACTAGCCAAAGTTACTTGATTCGCGAGAAGCGAATCCCCTCACCCTTTTACCGCGCCGGAAATGCCCTCCATGTAATAGCGCTGAGTGAGTAGAAACACGATAATAATCGGCAGAACCGATAAAATCGTACCGGCAGCGATCCAGCCGAAATTGTACGAGAACTGACCGTTCAAATACGTGAGCGCCGAAGCGAGCGGATACTTTGCAGGGTCGTTCAGCACAACGATCGGCCAAAGGAAGCTGTTCCAATAGGACATGAACTCCAGCAGCGCGATAACCGCAATGCCCGGACGAACCATCGGCACCATCAGCTGCCACCAAATTCGAAACTCGGAGGCGCCGTCGACTTTGCCGGAGTCGCGAATATCATCGGGAATGCCCATAAACGTCTGCCGCATCAGAAAAATATTGAACACCGACACAGCCGAAGGCAGTACGATTCCGACAAAAGAGTCGAGCAGATTGAACCAACTAATCGTCAAGTAGTGAACAACAAGCGCTGTCGAAGACGGGATAATCATCGTCGAAACGAGAATAGTGAAAACGAGCGAGCGGCCTTTGAAGCGCATTTTGGCCAATGGATATGCAGTCGACAGCGAAAGCACGATATTCAGCACAAGCCCCAATCCGGTAATGATTAGCGTGTTGCCGATAAACTTTGGAAAGTCGATGAAGCTCCATACCTGCACATAGTTGTCGAACTTGATGAACGTTGGAAAAATAGCCGGAGGAAACGAAAACACATTGGTGCCCGGCATGAGCGAAACGCTCAGCAGCCAGAGAAACGGTCCCATCATGAACAGGGCGAGCAGCAGGAGCATGATATATCCAGCCGCCAAAATCAGAATCCGTTTCAGCGTGCTTCGGCGGATGCCCGCCATGCGACCAGGCTGTCCGGACAGCTTTTTTTTCATAGAGAGATTGGGATTCATCATCAGTAGGGATTCACCCCGCCTCTGCGGTTGAAGCGGAACACAATAATGCTGAACGCCCCAATAATGACGCTGACGATTAGCCCAAGTGCGGACGCGTAGCCGTAGTTGAGCTGTGTGATGCCCTGCTGATAAATGTAAAGACTGGAAGTCAGCGTAGCGGTTCCTGGTCCGCCGTTTGTCAGTACGAACATTTCGTCGAAGACGCGGATTGCGCCCATAAGCGAAATTAAAGTGCAGAAGAAAATATAAGGCCGCAGCAGCGGAACGGTAATATGCCGCACTCGCTGGGTCCAGGAAGCTCCATCCACAATCGCCGCCTCATATAGATCGGACGGGATCGATTGCAAACCTGCGAGATACAGCATCATGTAGTAGCCAAGCCCTTTCCATAGCGTAATGAACATAAGCACGTACAGCGCAGTTGCGCTGCTAGTCAGCCAACCGATTTTTTCGTTGGTCAAACCAAGCTCGATCAGGATATAGTTCACAACGCCGTTTTGACTGAGCAACCAGTTCCACATTAGCGCGACTGCGACCATCGAGGTCACAACAGGGATGTAATAGGCGGTTCGAAAAGCCTGAATACCTGGAATCCGGCTGTTCACAAGGATTGCCATCAGAATAGAAAATAGTTGCAGCACAGGCACAACGATAATATAGAGTACTGAATTTTTAAGGGAGGTCACGAAGCTGTCATCCTTAAAAGCCCTGGTGAAGTTGTCCAGCCCGACATACTTCGTTTCCCCAAGTACGGAGTAGTTCGTAAGTGCGAGCGGGATGCTGTACACAATAGGAAAAAGCACAAATACCGCGATAACGAGAAGGCCCGGAGCCATAAAGCTCCAGGCCGGCAGCGCGTCGGAAGCCAGCGTTCTTCTGCGCATGGAATTCACCGCCCTTGCAGGGTTATTTTGGCGCCAGAGCCTCGTTCACCTTAGCTGCGGCTGCCGCTACGCCCGCTTTGACGTCACCACCATTGAGAATGATGTTTTGCAGCTCGCGAGCGATAGCCGTATTGACATCGCCTGCAGCAGGTATGCCCAGGTAATACTCTTGTGCCTTGTCGAGACTTTGTGCGGAAGCGATTTTAGCTTGAGACTCCAGCGTGTTGTCTGATTGCGTGAAAAATGGATCTTCGATGGATTTTTTAGTGGATGGCAGCGTGTTGGAATCTTTGGAGAATGCCGTTTGGTTGTCCCCGTTCGTAATAAATGCAGCGAAGTCCGCAGCGGCTTGCTGGTCCTCGGAGCCTTTTGGCACAACGAGATTCATAGAGTTGGAATAGCGCAGATCGGCTTTGCCGGTCGGCAGCGGGACAGCGATCGTATTGTTGTACACTTCAGGCGCAGCTGTTTTGATGAAGTTGATAAAAGAAGGGCCCGACAGCTCAAAAGCGACCTGCTCGCTCGCATAATACTCAACCTGCTTCTGGAACTTGGCATCGTCCTTGACGATAACCCCTTCTTCGACCAGCTTTTTGAGCTGATCTACAACGGCAATGCCGGCATCGTTATTGAACGCGGCGCTCTTGCGGGCATCATCTAGAATAGGCACACCTTCGCTTGGCAGCAAATTGGCGCCGAACTGAGTCGCGTAGCCGGAAGCTCCAGTTTTAGCTTTTACTTGGCGGGACCATTCGTACAGCTCTTCCTTCGTTTTAGGCGGATTGGCAGGATCGAGGCCGGCTTTTTCCACCAGCTTTTTGTTCATATACAGCACTTGAGTACCCGTGTACCAAGGAAGCGCATAAGGCTTGCCATCGAACACGGTTGAGTCATAGATTCCTGCAAAATAACTGCTCTTCACCTCATCGCTGATGAGACCGCCTAGATCGGCAAGCGCACCTTTCGACGCCAGCTGGCTGGCGAATTCCGTGTTCAGGTTGACAACATCCGGGGCGTCCTTGCCGCCAGCCGTTGCAAGCAGCTTGGTCTGAATGCCTTCATAAGGATAGTCCTTCCAATCCACCGTGACACCAGGATTGGCAGCCTCGTATTCGGCAATCAGCTTGTTGAAGAAATCATTGAATTTCGGCTGGAGGGAAATCGTCCAGAATTCCAGCTTGACCTCTTTGGCAGATGGCGCTGGACTGCTTGAGCTTGTGCCTGGGCTGGCTGCCGGGTCGGGAGATGCGGCCCCATTGTTGGCGCTGTTGCCATTGCTTCCGTTGCCGCAAGCAGCCGACAGAAGCAGGAGCGCTACGAGTGCGCCAGTGGAAGCGAGACGAACGGGATGTAAGGATTTCATTTGGCGGATCGGATAAAGTTGATTGGCAGGAAGCATGTCGAGCTTGGAACAATCTGATATCGGGGATGTCAGGTTCAGCCTTTTGCTGCTGGATTGTTTGACCATTACATGAACCACCCTCTCTTGATTTCTGAGACTTGTTGAACAAGTTCTGAAGAGACCTTAGGAGTGAAAAATCATGCGGCAGATACCAGTTGTAGGAAGAAGAGTATGGAGATTTCGTTAAGTCACCGCTAGTATAGCAAACGCTTCCATGATTGGGAAGCATTTTTCTCCACATAAATATTTAATTGTGGAGAAATTTTCTTTTATCGAAAATGGATAAACTTGTACTCATAATAACTAACCTCAAGCGAAAAAGTTGGCGAAACAACCTACGATAAGCAGACCGAGTCCCCAATTGGCGGCAGCATGTTTCTGACTCTCATTCGGCTTTTCCGAGCGGCGGAGAACGAAGTGGAACAGCAGATAACCGACCGGAATGGGCAGAAATGCCAGAGCGAAACCCAGATTTCCTAAAATCGTATAGCCGAGCAGCTTCAAATAGAGGAAATCCTCATACTCCTCCCGCTTGGTAAACAGAATGCCAGCAATGATAAATGGAATCGACAAGAAGCCTATTACTAGTAGCGCGAACATGAACCAAACTCCTTTTCGTGGATATATTGTTAATTATATCAAATTAAACAAAAGACAGCCCGATCAAAACGGAACTGCACCCCAATTGTCAGATGCCATCTACAATTGGGGTGCAGCTCTCAAAGACCCGGCTGCCTTCTATTAGAAAATGAGGCGGAGAAACAGTTGAATGAGCTGTAGCCCAACCCCCCATACTGCCGCACTTTCCTTAATCGTGCGGTTAGGCTTAGGTTTACCGTGCAAAGCGAACCAATAGATGATGAAGCCGACCGGAATCGGATTCCAGCGCTTCCATTCACTTTCCTAATTCAGGATTAGTTCTATAGAAAATATCACTAACGTTGCATTCAACATGCATGCATATAATTTGTAAGAAGAGAGGAGAATAATGAGTCTAAAGAGGAGGGTGTTTCATGAGCTTGAGAAAAAGTGCGTTGATTATGGCGGGGTTATCGGCATTGGTTATATTCGGAATTTTAGTAAAGAATCAATCTATGCAAAATGATTTGCCACCCAAAACCACAGCCGATCAAACAGTGAAATCAAACCAAAACTTAGAAAACAAATCTAATATATTCCAATCCGAAAATAACCAGACTCCGTCCCCCGTAGTGCGGGGCAGAGAGATTGACAAGGCTCTGATCGTGCAGGAGAGAAAAGCTGAATCCCTTGAACTACAAGTAAAGGAACAAGCCCGCTTGTTGGAGGCAAAACAGAACCAGATCAAACAATTAAACATCGCTCGTAACATAGTTCAATCCATGCGAAATGATTTGCCACCTAATGCCACAGCCGATACAGCGGTAAAACCAAACCAAAATTTGACGAATGCGCTTATCGCTGCCGGGATCCCTGTACAAGAACCAAAAAATAAAGCCGAGCTCGACGCGCTCAACCAGCTTATCGAAAGCAAGATTCAAACGTTGTCCAGCTCGGTGCAAACCGGAAATCTTAAAATACAATCCGCTATGAAACAGTGGAATAACGCCGTTAAATATATGAGCGATTTGATGAAAACTAGAAAATCAATCAACGACAGCATTAAACAAAGTCTCACTCCTTAAGCAGTTCCTCGAGGGAAACAGGGAAGATCGGCTTAACCAGCTCATGGACAGCTTTTGCGTATTGTTGGATTTCGTATTGCGAATCATGGGCAAGCCTTTGGTTAATAAAATGACAAACCGATTGAAGAGATGCTGTCCAATAGTAGGCCGTGTACATTCCATAAGCGGACGGAATAAGCAAACGCGCCTGTTCAGGAGCGATATTATTTTCTAATGCCCACTCATAATCCTTTAGCCCTTGCTCGATTTGCCGAAGAAGTCGTTCCGTAGCCTCAAGGCCAATTGATTGTGCAACCGGCTCCCCGCTGCCCTGCTTGGAGTTCTCTGGCTTGCTTCGCCAATCAACAGGATTCGGAACGTAGTTTTCCACATCAATGGTGATGTATCTTCGAGAAGCTTCGTTCCAAGCATCCATCGTATGATCGCTTCCAACGACGTACTTCCAATGCTGCCTCGCTACCATAAGAGGAGCATACACTTCGAGTTGAACCGTAGCATGACGGAAGGGCGACATATGATCTTCCCTGGCAAGAAACTTGATGAGCTTAATATCATTAGAAGTGAGTTCTTTGGACTCTTTTGCGTAGGAAACCCTTGCACTATTTACAACGGATAAATCCCCGCCCATATGGTCTACGAGTCTGACATATCCTTTATCTAGCACGTTAATTTTCATTTAAACATCCCTCTCCACTTGTTATATCCTTCCAAATCACTATGCTATCAAATAATAGAGGGTTCGAATAGATATATAAAGGCAGTCCAAGGGTAAGATATCCCATAGCGGCCGGCTCATTTTTCACTTATGCTACGCTTAATGCGTGTTTTTCAGGAGGAAGCTTTATATGAAACGAATCCGGCTTATTTTAATGGCCATCCTGGCGTTATTCGCCATTTATGTGTACATGGATTGGGAGATGATCAAGCTTAAGAGTGGCTTGACGGAACCGACTTTTATTAGCTATGAGCAATACGGCGAAAAGCAAATCAAGATTCCTGTGCCTCAGCGTAGCTTTGAACAGGTGAACGTGACCATCAGCGACCTGTACTACATGCCAAAGTCGCATCAAATTACCTTAGCCCTCTGGTTCCCAAGGTGGGCGCATCGAGGCGACGATATTCCTAATCGGATTTTCGACATCAAGTTTGAGGATTCCCAGGGTCGAGTATATGAAAATTCCTGGTATGCTCAGACAAAAGAAGGGGTCCTGGATGTCGCCTATTATCGAGCGACCGACGATATCGACCTGACTGGAGTCACCAAGCTCAAGATGACTATCACATCCGTGAAACAGGTGGACGATACGGTTACCCCGCTTAAAAGTGAAGAAATAATGATCGATATTCCTGCGGTATTGAATTAATGATCATTTGGTTTTCAGATTAACATGCAAGAAAGAGTGCTTCGGAGGTGGTATCCTCTCCAGCACTCTTCCTATGTAAATTTAAGACGACTTTGACAGGCCGTCTGGATTATTATTTTTCTAATTCATAAGAAGCCCATTCCCCATTTTGTTAAACATACAAAGTTCCTTCATTCCACCATCCGATGAGAGATGGCTTGCAAATTGTCAAAAACATCTTGAAAGACCGTCGTATCCTTAAATCGTGTCCGTCGGTTCCAGCTAATCGTCGTATGATCGGTGACACGGTCAGTCAGGCCGAGACCAAGAAACCAGCGGTAGGCCAGATTAGTCTGAATCTCTTTCTCCAGCTGGTGCTCGGAGCGAATTCCGTAGATATATCTTAAACAGGACAATTGGATCGACGGCTGGTCTGCCGTTGTTTACGCAGTATAGCGGACGTGCTTTGGCTCGATGCAGGAGAAATCAATATAGGTATCGATCTTGCGGAGCATGTGGTCAACGGAACCAAGTGCTTCAACCACAATCTCCGCCCATTTGGTCGGGCTATACAGCGATGTCATTAGTATTGATATTGTCCTGCACAATTTGTATGATTTTTCACTCAAAGTGCATTCGGTCCGTGCTGATTTTCTGGATTTTATACGATAAATCGTACAAATTGGATGGGCATAGCCGACGAAAGCTCGGTTTTGTATGTTTTATCACACAAAGTGTTGAAAAGCGGCGGCTCCAAACCGTTTTTTGTACGATAAATCGTACAAAAAACGTTTCGTTGGCCCACGGAAGCCAGGCCCGTCGGATAAAAAAAGATAGCCCGGAAAGGGCCGTTAAAATAAAAATCCGAGCGCCACATGCACGATCATAACGCCCAGCCCCCAAAAAGCCGCACTCTCCTTGACTGCGCGATTTCCCTTCGACTTGCCGTGCAATGCGAACCAATAGATGATAAAGCCGACCGGTATAGGAAGCAGCAGGAAAAACAGGACAAAGCCGCCGAGGAGGTAGTATCCGATGAGCTTGAGAAACAGCAGTTCCTCCGGCTCTCGCTGTGCATACAGGTAAATCAGAATGACAAGGGAGACCAGTATCCAGATAAACGAAAGCCCCGCGCCGATCATCGCATCCCCCTCCAGCTATCCGCTTCTAGTTCAGTTTATGGCGCAAATAGAGCTTCCATTACGTTTCACGCAAAAAGGACAGCCCGCGGCTGTCCTTGGCTGGCGGCGCGAGCAAACTGCACTTTGCCCGATTCTCGTTATTTTATCAGGCATTTATAACTTCCAGCTTCACTCTGCCCGATATCTCTCTTGCTTTAATTGGACCCCTTGTGGAAATATTAGTTATATAAGGATTATACCAATTAAAAAACTCGCTTCTGTTTTCAAGCGTAAATGACAAATAAGTTGCTCTCGGCGTAAAGTAGACAACGGAGGCGCTTGTCGTTTCTAGCGGTATTACTTGGAGCTCAAAATGATGCGTCCCTCCGGGAGCCAGCGACAAATTCCGCGGGTAGTCAAGCCTATCCGTATCCGTAACCAAGGAGATTCCTAATCTAATGCTGCTGTTATTCACAACATCAAATCCTTGAGTCAGCCTAATACCAACTCCTCCGTCTCCAGGACCACTCGAACCGGGAGTGAAGCAGCCAATAGCGATCATTAATAAAATAAATAGAATCAAGATGATGCTAACGGGAGAAGCTGGCTTATTTTCAAAACGTTTATGGCTCACTTTATACGCCCCCTCTCTCCATAATTCCAAATAGAATATTATATAATATATTCCATTCTAGGTAGATCCGTCATAGACACTCACTGTTACTGCATAAAAAAAACCTTCTGGTTAGAAATAAAAATACGCCCCAACTCCACTCATTTGAGCGGAGTTGAAGCATCCTTTATTTTTGAAAATTTTTATTTTTTTAACATTTTAAATACATGCGCGATTGGCGCGGATTCTATTATGGTCGCTTGCGGCAATTGAACGGTGATACCGCCAGCCTCGCTTGTCCACTCCAGCTGGCCTTCCATGCCTAACAACTCAACCGCTGCTACATCGCCTTCATACGGAATAAATACGCTCTCCGAAACCCTAGTGTCCGCCGAAGGATAAAGATGTGTGCAATAAACCGCGTCCCCTTTTTGCGTGAAGGCATTGTTGTCCGTATAATAAGGCGCGCAAATCCGCGTGCCGTACACAGCCTCGCCGTGAACTCCCATCCAAGCGCCAAGCTCCTTCATCCGCTTGATTGCGCCTTGCGGCAGCCGGCCGTCAGGCTGCGGAGCAACGTTAAGCGCCAGATTGCCGCCTTTAGCAACGACCTCCATCAAAATTTTAACGATCTGGCGTGTCGGCTTGTAATCATCCTCGTAGCGGAAGGAGAAGGAGGTTCCCATCGTAATATTGCTTTCCCATGGAATATTCATCGCTTCTGCCGGAATGGTTTGCTCTGGCGTAACATAGTTTTCATACGGCCCACCTACGGTGCGATCCGCTGAAAGAAGCCACGGCTGATGCTCGCGGGCTTTCTCGACGATCTCGCCAAGGCGGATGTCCTGCCCGTCCCGCGCCGGTCGAACCCAGCCGGCATCCAGCCAAAGAACGTCGATACGGCCATAGTCCGTCAACAGCTCCTTAATTTGCTCCTGCGTAAACTGAACGAATTTCTCCCACAGCTCAGGATGCTGGCGCGGATCGTATGTAGGTCCGCGTCTCGTATTCGTCAGGCTGCGCTCCATATCTGGCGCCCAGTAATAAGGCGTATGCCAGTCCGCTTTGGAGAAATAAGCCGCGATAGCCATACCCTTCGCACGGAACGCATCAAATACGTGACGGCATACATCCGCCCGTTTGTTCGTGTGGAAAGGCGTCCCCTCATCCGTAATCCGGTAGTCGGTCGTTTTGGTATCCCACATGCAGAAGCCGTCATGATGCTTGGTTGTAAAAATCAAATATTTAAAACCGCCCTCTTGGGCCAAGTCCGCCCAGAGCTCAGGCTGAAAACGGATCGGGTTAAACGTTTTGTTCAGTCCAAAATATTGGCGCTTGAACTCTTCCCCGTCTTCCTCCCAATCAATGCCCGTACGAGACCAATCCTGATCTTCATCGCTGAGCGCCCAAGACTCTACAACGCCGATCTGTGAGTAAGGTCCCCAGTGCATCATCAGCCCAAGCTTTTGATCCTTGAACCATTCCAAACGCTCCAGCGTCGTCTCGTTATCCGGGCGTACCCATTCACGTTCGCTGCTGTAATTATGCACACCTTCGTGCAGCACTTGTTCTTCTCCGTCTTCTTGCAGATTATCCAAAGTTACATCGCTCATCGTTATAGGGCCTCCTAAAAACAGTTATAAATGAGGCTGATCCGCCGATCATCGAACCGGCGGATCAGCTTTGCGGCTGTACCTTATTTGTTCAGCGCTTTTTGATAAATGGCAAGATATTGATCCAGCTGCAAACCTTCGAAGCCCTTTACATAGGCATCCCATTCCTTGCCGATGTCTTTGGAGCCCGTAATAAACTGCGCCATATTCGATTTGGTGTAATCGATAATGGTCGTTTTCAGCTGTGCGGCCATTTCCGCGTCCCCTTCGGCAATAAACACGCCGTTCGGATACATTTCTTTTGTGCGGAATGGCTCATACTTTTTCGATTCCGTATTCAAACGCGTTTGATAACCACCGTCTGCAAGAATATCCTGATTCGTCATCCACGAAGAGCGGTATGCATACGTGCGCAGGGAAGGGCCGATTTGCTCCCAGCTGCCGTTTTGCGTCTGTTTCTTCTCTTTTTGCGTAATGATCGCGTATTTGGCCTGCTTGCCGTCGAAGTCGAGCTCTCCTTCTTCCGCTTTCCGCCAGCCGGTGCCCTCAGGTCCGTTCTCCTGTAGCACAATCGCTTCTTCCGTGTACAAATAATCCGCCAAACGAATGGCAGCGATTTGCTGCTCTTGCGTCGCTTTGTTTGTAATGGCAAATTGCGATTTGCTGATGCCGGCAAAGTTAAGCGTTTGTTGCACGCCGTTTGGCCCTTTAAGCGGAGCCAGCGCCACATAATCTTTATGTCTAGGCTGCGTATCCGACATGTTGTAAGCATAGCTGATCAGCGCGGTCGTTAGTGCGCCCATAATGTTGTCCGGCTCGCGGTTCGCCAGCTGCTGAACAGCATCGGCATTTTGCGTAAACGCCGCCGGGTCGATCAGGCCTTCTTTGTACATCTTGTTCAGGTATTCAAGACCTTGCTTCCACTCGTCTTTATTTGCTACGAAGTCTACCTTGTCGTCCTTAACCTGTAAGAACGTTCCTGCCGTCTTCTCGGTATAGTCATCCACAATGAAGGCGTTCATCAGGAATGCAGATACGTTTCCGACCCACATTTCATCGGAGCCCGTAAGCGGAATTTCATCCTGCTTGCCGTTTTTGTTCGGATCTTTTTCCTTAAATGCCTTCAACACTTGGTAGAACTCTTCCGTCGTCGTCGGAACGGCAAGTCCAAGCTCATCCAGCCAAGCCTTGTTGATCCACAGCTTCAGCGCATTGTCGCAGTGGTAACATTCATTGATTTGCGGCAACGCATAGATGTTGCCGTCTGGAGCCGTAATGGAAGATTTCATGTAAGGAATATCCGTCAGCGCTTTTTTAATGTTAGGAGCGTACTGCTCAATCAAATCGTTCAAAGGAAGAAATACGCCTTGTTTGCCGTATTTCATTTGCTCTTCTCGTGTCAGATTGCCCTGCAAAATCACTTCCGGATAGTCGCCGCTGGCCAGCATCAATTGCTTGCGGTCTTCCAGAGCATTGTTCGGGACAAGGTCCCAGGCGATTTTGATATTCGTTTTTTCCTGCAGCATCGTCGTAAAGGAGTTTGTTTCCATGTTCTCGATGCTCGGGAGCTGAGGGGCGAACATTTTAATCGTCATCGGCTCTTTTACAATCGGAAACGAGCCTACCGGCGAGAACAAATCCGCTTGAGCTCCAGTATTCTCCTTCGTTCCGTTCTCCTTGTTGCCCGTGCCAGGCGTATTCGAACCGTTGCTGCAAGCGGAAAGAATGAAGACACAGCTAAGCGCGATAGTCATTAGAACTGCTGTCGGCGTTTTCCATTTTTCTCTCATCTAAAAGACTCCTCCTTTGTTATACCCCAGAAAGTTTCAATAACCTGTAATGACGCTTCCACGTATTGAAATGAACATGAACGTCCCGGCCCCAAAGGCGCCACATCACCCCTTTCAAGGAATTATGGGCAGCCTACCCTTTAAGCGAACCGATCATAACGCCTTGCACAAAGTACTTTTGCACAAAAGGATAAAGAATCAGAACCGGACCGCTCGCAACAACGATTAAGGAATATTTGAGCAGATCCTTCAATCCTTGCTGAGCCATCATCTGATCCGCATTGGCAATCATGGACGCATCTACTGTGTTCAAAATAAGCACGTTGCGCAGGACGATTTGCAGCGGGAAAAGATCCGGGGATCTTAGGAAGATAAGAGCGTCAAAATACGCGTTCCAATGGCCGACGGCGTACATAAGCGTCATTACAGCGAGAATCGGTTTGGAGAGCGGAAGCACGATGCTGAAAATAAAGCGCAGATCGTTACAACCGTCCAGATCGGCCGCCTCGGCCAGCTCATTCGGAATAGTCGTTTGAAAAAACGTTCTTGCGATAATAACCTGGAACACAGCGAGCGCTCCCGGCAAAATCATCGCCCACCTGGTATCAAGCAGCTCCAGGTTTTTTACAACCAAATAATACGGGATGAGTCCACCCTCGAACATCATCGTAATGACGAGCAGAACCATGAAAAAATTCCGTCCGTAAAACGTTCTTCGGGATAAAGGGTACGCCAGCATGACCGTCAAAGCTACGTTAATGATTGTTCCCGCAACCGTGTAAAACAAGGAGTTCATAAACCCGATGCCAATTTGCGGATTGTTTAACACCGCTTTGTAGCCGTCGAGCGTAAAATCAACCGGCCATAACCAAACCTTGCCGGACACAACGGACTGCGGCGAACTAAAGGAAGAGCTTAAAATATAGAGAAGCGGCACAAGCACGATTAACAAAACAAACGTTAGAAACGCGTAAACCAAAAGCATGAAAATCCGGTCGCCGCTTGATTCACGAATAGCGAAAGGTTTGGCCATTTGCTCTCCTCTCCGCCCATTGATGGGCTTGGCAGATTACCACAAGCTGTTGCTGGATAACTTTCTGGCAATGTAGTTCACCAGGATAAGCAGAATCAAGTTCACAATCGAGTTAAAAAAGCCGATTGCAGCTGAGAAGCTGAAGCTTGATCCTAACAGGCCCACTTTATACACATAAGTGGAAATAACTTCGGAAGTGGCGAGATTGAGCGGATTTTGCATCAGATATATTTTCTCAAAGCCGAGCTTCATCAGATTGCCCGTATTAAGAATGAGCAAAATAACGGATACGGGTATCAGGCTTGGAATATCGACATTAAGGATTTTTTGAATTCTCGACGCTCCGTCAACCTTCGCCGCTTCATACAGCTCCGGGTTGACTCCGGCTAAGGCAGCGATGTAAATAATCGCTCCATATCCGGTGTGCTGCCATACGTCCGACCATACATAAATGGATTTGAATAAGGACGGAATGCCCATAAAGTTTGTGTTTTCCACGCCGAGCATATGAAACAGCTTGCTGATCATCCCAACGTTAGGCGTCAGATTTACGATGAGGATCGAAACCATAACGACCGTTGAAATAAAGTAAGGCGCGTAGGAGACCAGCTGCACGCTCTTTTTAAACAGTCCGTTGCGAATTTCATTAAGCGCAAGCGCAAGGATAATGGGAGCAGGAAATCCGATGAGCAGGCCGTAAAGGCTGATGCCCAGCGTGTTTTGCATATAAAGCCAGAAGCTTGGAGAGTCAAAAAACTGATTGAAGTATTTGAGCCCAACCCAATCGCTCCCAAAGATGCCTTTCACAACGTTGTAATCTTTGAAAGCGATGACGATTCCGGCCATCGGGATATATTTAAAAATAATGAGGTAAGCAAGCGGCAATAAGATGACCAGATATAATTGCCAGTGGCGCGCCATCCTCCGCAGCGGCGGCGCATTCCGTCTCGGTCCCTTTGCACGGGGGAGCGATGCGGGTTGTAATGAGTTCGTTAGTTTGGACAAGGGCTTGCCTCCTTCGGTTAAGGTCGCTGCACATGATTGCGCTTTCATGAGGCCATCTTATAAGTTTGCCGATGCTTCGCACAAGATACATTAATTGCCCCGTTAACCTTTTTCGCTTCCGCCGCTCCAAAACAAACGGCAGCGCCCATTGTTGCTGGCACTGCCGTCGAATTCATCTATTCGTTTAGGGGGTATGATAAACTTAATTCTCGCGCTTAACCTTTTTCGAAACAGAAGTAGAGAATGCTTTCTCCCTATATTTGCAGCCGCTTCTCACGGTTTTGCATGCTCGGAACGAAATTCGCTCGGCGATGTGCCTACCACTTTTTTGAATACCCGGGTAAAGGAAATAGCGCTCGAGTAACCCACTTCCTCCGCAATGCTCTGAATCGGCTTGCGTGTCTCGATCAAAAGTTTTTTGGCTCCGTTTACGCGGATATCGATCAGGAAATCAATGAACTTTTGTCCAGTCGTTTCTTTAAACAGCTTGCTCACATGTTTCGCATTCATATTGAATTTTTCGCTTAAATACTCCAGAGACATATTAGGGTTCACATATTCCTTCTCAATAAAGCTGCGTATTTCCAAAATAACTCCCGCATGCTGCCCGCTATAGCGCATCTCCGCAAGCAGATTGGCCAGCTCGGTCATTTTGCCGATAATCGTTTCCCGCATCTCCTCCAGAGAATGGCTGTTCTCCAGCTTATCCGTTAAAACAGTAAGTGTGTCTGATTCCCATACAACCTGGCCGTCCTTGCCAAGTCCCGACATTTCGCGTCCTAAGCTGTAAAGCAGGTAATTAATCATGTTCATAATTTCATCCTTGGTCAATAAACCCTGCTTCATCTGGTTAAATAAATCTTCTAATTGCTCACTCCAGCTGGGATCGGATTTTCGAAACGCTTGAACAGCCGATCGAATAAGGCCGAGATATCCGTAAACTTCAACCTGGCCTTGACTCATTACATCCTCGCGCGTAATGAGGCGGTTCTCGCCAAGCGCCATTTTATAGTCAAGAGCTTCCCATGCTTGTTTAAATGACTTAGGAATGTCAAATAAATGAACCGCCGGCTCTCCCAGACCTATACTGATGGTGAATTTCATATTCTGCTCCGTCCAAGCCCGAATGCTATCGCATAGCTGAACGATCTGGTTGAAATCTGTCTTGTCACCGTTTGCGAACAGAATCACGCTAAGGCGCGAAGAGGCCGTCCATTCCGCCCAGCATTCATAGCCCAACCGCGAGGATTGCTCGTACAAAATGCTGCGCAAAGCGAATTTCAGCAGATTTTGATCATGGCGTGAAAAGCTGCTGCAAAATTCGCCGTACTTGTCTATTTCCAGGACAACGAGCGTATGGCTCTCCGAAGGAGCGGGCAGCTGCAGCCGAGCCGCTTCGCGCTGCCAGTCCACCGTAGTCAGCGCCGTCTCTTCTTCAATAAGATGATGAAAAAGGTTGCGCGTCCGCAAATGCAAATCCTCTTTGTACTGCTGCTGATACTGCTTGGCCTGCTCGGTCAAATTATCGAGTGCGGATTCGATCATCGCAAATTCATTAATGCGGTTAGCAGCGCCCTTATGTCGGACGCCTGTGTTGGGCAGCGTGTAACCGCTGAATCGCGAGACGATTTCTTCCACGGGCTTTGCATTGCGCCTCGTGACATAAATCATCCACATTAATCCCGCGGCAATCATGAACAAGCCAATGCCGAACCATACATTGTAAAGCGAAGATACGGTCTGGATAAACGTTCCCTGCACGAAGCCGCTAATGTAGGACCAATTCGTATAGCTCGATTTATAATCCGCATAAATCTGCATGGATTCCACCGGCACAGACGGTTTAAGCATTTCGTTGCCTGCCCCGTCTTTTAGCTGAATAAAGCTGACTTTGGAATCGTAAAGCTCGTTAACTAATCGCTGCAAGGAATCCACGGATACGTTGACGACAATCATGCCTTTTTCGTTGGTCATGAAAGGGGCGCCCCTCACCAGACTGACGACTTTTTTGCCTTCTATAATGGAAAATTGCTGAAAATTCCGTGCATTCGTCCATTTTTGAGAAATCGAATTTCGGTATTGCTGGATGAAAGCTTTATCCAAATAGCTGTCAATATAGGCGCTTGTCGAATTACTGAGCACAAATTGATCCTTATACCGAACCAGATATACGGAATCAATCAATGGATGATACGAAATCATGTCATTCATCTTCGTCACGGCACTAATATTAATGTAAGGATCATTACCCTCTTTGCTATTGAAAAAATCGGCAAACGGCTTGCTATTAACGGATTCCTTCATCACCATATTGTCTATCGCTCTTAATGAAGTGTCGATCAGCCTCATTGCATGTGTAGACAACATGCTGTTCGCATTAATAGCCTCTTTGCGGCCCTGCTCGCTAATCATTTGGAAAAACACGAAAAAGATAAATGTAATAACGATAATGAAGATCGGCATATAGGAAAGCAGCAGCCTATTAAACCATGATTTGTTCATCAATAACCCTCACTCGCTTCCGGGATAATTGATTCCGTTTGTTTAATTGTTTGATGCTCAATCTTACATGAAATTCTAATTCTATAGGGCTAATAACACAACCCAGCGTAGATCAAAAAAAACCTCGATATGATTCCATACCGGGGCTTGAGGGCAGCCGCTTCATCCTAATCATTAGCATCGCTGCGGTCAATAAACCGTTTTCGACTTGCTTGATTTTTTTCGCCGAGGAGGAGATTTAGGATAAGCCTCTCATTTACAGATCTAGAACATCAGTGTTACGTTAGCGAAGGGAACTCCCGGAAGAATCGTCTTTATGCTTTTGAAAGGCGCCTACACCGATAACCTGGCCTATAATGAAAAAAGGAGCGATTCAATTGGCAATCAAAGCGGTTCTATTTGACTTGGATGGAACTTTGTTAGACCGTGATTCATCACTAGTAGAGTTTGTTAGAGATCAATATGATCGTTACTCAGAGTTTCAAATCGTGGACAAAGAACTGTTCGTTCAAAGGTTTATTGAACTTGATAATCATGGCTACGTTTGGAAGGACAAAGTATATCAGCAAATCATAAATGAGTTCTCTATTCAAAATATCGACTGGACTTTACTTCTAACGGATTACATAAGAAATTTTCAGAGGCATTGTGTAGGTTTTCCGAACTTGTTGAGTATGCTCACTGAGTTAAAAAACAACAACATTAAGTTAGCACTGGTCTCAAATGGTTTTGGACAATTCCAATATGATAATTTTAAAGCATTACACATCGAACATTTATTCGATGAAGTGTTAATTTCAGAATGGGAAGGACTTCGCAAACCTGATCAAGCCATTTTCAATCGTGCATTGACTAAACTTGGAGTAACAGCCGAAAATGCTCTTTTTGTTGGAGATCATCCCGATAACGATATACGAGCAAGTCGTGACGTTGGAATGAAGGCGGTTTGGAAACGAAATAATCTGTTTGAAACTGTTGTTGATGCTGATGCTGTAATTGACGATTTAGAGCTTATCCCAAAATTAATCAGCGAGCATGAACATCGATCAATCTTCTCCAGACAATGAGTGCGCAGGCAAATTGAAGGAGGCCCAGGTAGTTTTGAGCCTTCTTTTCAAAACGGATGAGCACCTTGCAGAAGCGATTAGCCACGAAAACAAGACTTCCACGACCCAGCGGCGCGGATGTTGCCGTGCTCTAAATCTTGCTTCTCTTCACCTCTGGAGCGGGTGTGAGGGATATAGTCATGATCTTCGACGTGTTGACGAACCTCTTTTCCCCGGTAGCCCGCATCGGCACACAAATTCGGCTGTAGTATCGTTGGGCCCGGCTCTACCACCATGCGGTTCAACATTTCCAACGGCTTTAAGGGCAAGAGGGGCCTTGACCAAACTGCCATTGACGCTCTGCCATTCCCCACCGATGCCTTCGAGTGCCAACCGATTTCCGGCCAGCGACTGGCTTGCATGTATAGGTTCGGTTCAGACTTCGTTTTGTCGGTTCCGGCAGTTCGTCTTTGATCATGTCCCGAAACTCATCGGATAAGGTCCACGTTTTGATTCGCATCGCTCATGTGTAACACTTTATCACAGATACTTATTCCCAGTTATTGATTACAAAGTTACCCCCATTGGTGTTCGGCCCTTTTTTGTAATAGATCTTTCTTCAATTGGTTCCTTATTCCTGGAAATACAAAAAAGAGCCGCTACCGCGACTCAAATAAATTTATAACAAGATTCTACAAAATGTCCTTTTGATTAAACAACACCATGATAACAGATTAGAAAGTTCTGATATTCGGATTATCATGAATTAAATTGAAATGTCTAGTAATGGTTTAATATGTTTATCAGCTGCATTTAGCTGTTTAGAAAATTCTTTAGAACTCTCGTATTCTTTTGGTAAGTCTCTTACAAATAATTTGATCTGATCGACCACTTTTAAGAGCACTTCAGGATCAACACTATCACTAATTATTTGTTCTCTTACAAGAGAATCATAGCGAATCCTAAATATCATAAAATCATTCATTAGTTCATCCATTTCATTAAAACTTTCAGTATTTTCTTTTAGTTGAGTTAATCGGTCATTTACGAAAATAATGGTTGTATACACATTGAACATTTGCAAAATATCTTCATTCAATTCTGTCCCTTTTGTTTTAGCAAGTGTCCTATCTAATGTCTGCACACTTAAAACGAAGCCTGCATAATAATCCGATTTAACCTGATCTTCTTTCCTATTGTTTAATTTGTCAATTGATATAAAAATTGAAGCGATTATCAAGAAAACGACAACGAATATGATGACTTTAACATATTTTTTATTCATAATCAAAGATGGAAACCATGCCCATTAACCCCGATGAAATTGAAACTTTCTTTTTCTTCATTAAGTCTACTCCCAAATAATTTTTGTTATAGAATCGCGAAAACAACAAAAATTATATTATCACCCAGACTTAAATTACTCAACATGTATATATCACCATATAATTTCCGGTATATAATATTTGTATATAATGAGTAATATATAGATTATAAGAGAGGTATGACCGCATTAGGGTAATACTTCTCTTAATGGTGGATTCGCACGCACCTTACATATGGGAACCTTCAGCTTCCCTGTATTCGTAGGGAGACATATCATAAATGCTTCCATGGAGGCGGTTGAGATGAGCATCGACTATATCTCTACCCTATACCACCCGGCTTCTCCCAAGAAATCCGCCCGGGTCAACCCGCTCTCACCTAACAATATCCGATAGTTTGTTATCGTTCCATCATGAGCAATTATAAAAACTCTATTTGTGCTCAATGTTTTAATCCAGTTGATCATTCGCAATCCTAATGGTTCAAATGCTGATTCAGTTAGCGCATTAATTCCCGTGTTCCATAATTCCTGATTGTCCTTTTCTAAAACGATAAAGTCAGAATGATCGTTTATTATCTTGTCCAATGGATAGTTGAGATCACATTTCACCGCATAGGCTTCCGGATTAACTGGTATGGGATACATTCGAGGTCCAACAAGTGGACTAACATATTTTTTAGCCGATTCAAGTTCACTTGTAATAATAGTAGTGGTCTCAATTGTTCGTATAGTTGGGCTGGAAATGAACATATCATCCATTCGAAACGAGAATACTGACTTTAGACCAGCCACTTGCTCCCGACCTCTGTCGGTCAAGCGAGGATTCTCGGTATTTAGCCGGTCTGGAATATCGGTATTATGTAATCCTTGTCCATGGCGAACAAAAACGATCTCCAATTTTCAACACACCCTGTCCATGACTTAATCCGAGCTTCAAAATAACCCGTCAAATATTAATCATATTAGATAGGCGGACTGCAAAATAATTAATTAGCTTATTGTCTACTCGCAATGGGTTTCCATATACTTAGCGTCCTTCAGCTCAATTCCCGTTTCTTCATAAGCTTCCCGCAATACACATTCAAACGGAGTCTCTTTAGCTTCGATCTTTCCTCCAACACCGTTCCATAATCCCTTAGTAGGAGCAGCTTCTCTATTCAGCATTAGTAATCTATTATTTTGTCTAATGAAACATAATGTATATGTATATTCGAACATTTCACCACTACTTTCTAAAGAGCGTTGATTAATGTTCTAATCCAAAGATACTACTTACGTCCGAATAATCCTGCGCTTTGCAGGATCATCGGGGCGTGCTTCTCCTCTCGATTTGAATTGAATAGGGGGGTTGTACGATTTATCGTACAATATCCAAACTATCAGCATGGCCCAAATGCATGTTGAGTGAAAAATCATATAAATTGTGCATTCGCTTGGTTGTTGTCAAACGGGATCTGGTCATCCGAATAGTGCGCCATAGCTAAGTTTAGAGGTACCTAAGTAGTAACAATCCAATCTAACGACAGAAATTTCAGGAAATAAGATCACCACCCTATTAGTGCCTCCAAACATTCCTGATCATAGTCACACGTTGATTGATCGACAGCTCAAAAACGTCTGGATTCCGCATATCGCTCCACTCCTTGAAGCCAAAATCCGCCTGGTAGTGCCGGATGATCTGCGAAAGCAGATTGCCATGCGACACAACTGCTCCAACATGCTCAATGCTTGTTTCCAGATCGGAAATAGCTTCAATGCCCCTGCGTTGTGCCTCAGATGAGCTTTCTCCGCCTGCAAACTTCAAGTCCGGGTCATGGAATGTAGCCTTGAGCTTGTCTAACCAGTCCGGGAGATGATTCGAGCTGAGAACTCTCTCTGACAGTCGCGCATCAAGCTGCACGGGCATTCCCGCTGCGTCGGCGAATGGTTTAATCGTATATACAGCACGTCGAAAAGGACTGCTAACGATCTTCTCGATGTTTTTCCCCGCTAGGAAGCGGGTTAACTCTTCCGCCTGATAAAGACCCTCGGGAGACAAATCAGCTTCCGGTTCCTGGCCGAGCGCCTTGACGTGCCGGATGAGATAAATCTTTTTCATCGGGCGATTGGGTAGTCGACTACAACGACCTTTTCCACCAATCCTTCGAGGCTAGCTACGAATGCCTGATGAGCTGGATGCGGGCCGTAAGCGCTTAGCGCCTCCCGATCCGTGAACGTTACGCGTAACCCAAGCGTGTAGCCGTGGACGTTATTTGTTTCCTCTGTTTCATTAAAGCCCGCCGTCAGCTCGACGATGCCTGGCACCTGTTCTTTTAAGCCATGCAGCAAAGCCAGCAGTTCCTGCTGCTTGCCAGGCTCCAACGGTCCTTTGAAACGGAACGATACGAGATGCTCCATCATGTTTATTTTCCTCCTTTAGACTACTCTTTCACTCTTAGTACAAACGATGTTTCCCCTTTGGGATCGCCGCAGCCTCCAAGCGTGTACTCAACTTCTTCGCCGGTGTTCTTCTTCAGCAGGGCATTACAGGTCAAGCTGATTTTCCCACCTGAGCCGAACGAGTCGTAGGTTGAATCTTGACTATAACGGATGGAGCCGTTGCGATAAAACAAATTCTCAAATATAGGGTCGCCCTCTTTCGTATAGGAGGTCAACTGCACAGCAGCATTCTCTCCGCGGCTTACTGCATCTGCAAAGTCGAGCCATGCTTCCGTCTCGAGAATTTCGTCGTTTACCTTCATGACGTCGCCGTTGCGCATGGCTTGCTCACGGGAATAAATCATTCGCATCATCATGCTGCTCAAATGCTTTGTCGCTTCGAGCGACAGGCTGTAACGTTCATGTGTATTGGTGGTCAGCATCATTATACCTTGAAGTTTCTTCTGCTTCTCCGAATCATACCTCAGAGGCAGCCAAAGATAGTACGATTGGCCCTCACCTTTATCGTTTTGAATGATGATTTCAAAGTCTGGCTCCGTTACATTAGCGATGCCTGGCAGCAATTCAGCGCTTTCAAAAGCCAATCTGAACGCCTCTACTTTCTCCGGCTCCCGTAATACGCCAAATGGAATAGAAGCTCCCCGACCAAAATCAAACGACCGGTTAATAATGACTCCGGCTTCGGCGATGCTGCCCGGTTTATTTTCTTTTTGCTCTGTTGTCGGTGGTTCGTTTGAGCAGCCGCTCATCAGCAGCGCCGCGAGCAGGAGCATGACAGAAGGTTTCCGTAAGGTCATGAGAATCGTATTTAACATAAGAACACTTCACCCTTTCTGCCCAAACAGACGGCATTCCATGGCGAAAGGTTCCAGCTATCCTACTATCCCTCTCCCAATCGACCTTCCTGCTCTGCGTCCTGGAAAACGCGATCCAAATATCGCCGCACCCGAAGCTCCTCCTCCGCATTGTAGTGACAACCGAGTTTGCCGGCTACTGTTTGTGCGGTTGTGCTGAAAAGATCCGCCATCGCCTGGAGAGCCAGTCGAATCGACTGCGGTTCCGCCGCCGGATAAGTCGAGAGCAGAGCTTGCCAGCTTTCCGGCGGTAAATAACGGTCCAAATATTTGCCGTTTTTGCCTGTGCTAACCGAGAAATCCGTCCTATAACCAGCCTGCCAGTTCAGCATCCCCATAAGCATTTCCCTGACGGGACCGTTCAGATGATCCAGCGCGTACAACAGCTCGCCTCTCCACAACCCTTTGGCCACGTATGGGGACACCCACCAGAATTCATTGCAGCAATCTGCAAAAAGCTTCGCATCCGGCGGCTTCACGCGGTAATCCTCGTCCGTAGGCTCGGGCAGCGGCGGTAACATGTCATCCTTGTCCAGCAGCACCTTCGTCAGCTTGTCCTCTCTCACATAATCCGTCGCCTGCTCGACCGGTATGAGCCGCAAGTCGATTCGATTCCCATCCTCGAATAACATGAGATAAGGGAATTGGCGGTTGTTGTCCGGCGGTATTAGATGCATTCGTTCCGGCATTTGCAGGATGACCCTCTCCCCGAAACAGTCGATCCAGCCGTCATTCTCCAGAAAGGATGCGAGCTCCCGCACCAAATAAACGACATCATAATCCTGGAACCGATCCGGTGGTACATTGAAATTAACACGGGAGCCGTTTAGGCAGACCGCACGAACTCGTTCGTCATGCTGTGCCGTCTCCAAGATCAGCTCCATCATTTCGGCTTCATTTCTCAATGCTAAGTTCATCCCCCTTGATATTGCGTTCTGCTTTCCGATATCGCCCAAGCCTCCGCCTCTTGCACAAGCTTATTTACGAAGGGCTGTTTGCCCTCTTGATAAAGCTTCCTGTCATCCGGCCAGCGCCGCATAAGCTCAAGCTTCAGCTCCCCATAAGCGCGGGCTCGATCGGGATGCGCCGACAGATAATGTTTGAAATTCAGATGAAGCTCGATTTCCCTTGACCCTTCCTTGAAAACATGCAAATGATGCGATCTGGCGTCACCGCCTTTGCTGTAATAGCGCCGGCCCGGGATTCCGTTCTCCCCCTTTGCTTCATAACCAAACGCCGCAAGTGCGACATCATGCTGCTCAATTGCTTCCAGATCGCGCACGACCGCTAATAGATCAATAATTGGCTTGGCGTAACCGATTGCAGGCACGGAGGTGCTGCCAATATGATGAATGATGATGATATCTGCTCCGAGAATTATGCTCAGTTGCGCCTCTTCCTGGCAATAGCGCTGAGCCCAGTCCGGTGTCCAAGGCTGAATATATGGACTTTTTATGGTGGGTTCTCCTCTCTATTGAGAGCTAATGAATTCGAGAAGATAAATTCTGCCCCATTAAACTGGATTTCGCTGTGCATCCTAAAAAAGCCTGCCAAAATTATCATCTACTCAAGAATTTTACTTACTATAGTTGAGGAACGAAACATTTTATAGTACAATAAAGGCACTGAGAATGAAGATCGAAATGGAGATGAAACATATGGCACAAACAATGGAAATTGGTATAAGTACTTTTCTGGAGGCCACGGCAAGTCCGGTGGCCGGAAAGTCTAAAAATCACGCCGAGCGGTTGCGCGAGGCAGTTGAAGAGATCGTCCTGGCAGACCAGGTTGGACTGGATGTTTACGGCATCGGAGAGCATCATCGGCCGGATTATGCGGGCTCAGCCCCGGCTGTTATTTTAGCGGCGGCAGCCGCGCAAACGAAAAACATTCGACTCACAAGCGCGGTAACTGTGCTCTCCTCCGATGATCCTGTGCGTGTGTTCCAGCAGTTCGCAACGCTGGATGGCCTCTCCAATGGACGCGCGGAAATCATGGCAGGACGGGGCTCGTTTACCGAGTCTTTCCCACTGTTTGGTTATAGCCTGGAGGATTATGAGCAATTGTTCGACGAGAAGTTGGAACTGTTGCTTGCGATCCGCAACTCGGAAAAGGTAAACTGGCGCGGCGGCCATCGCCCGGTCATCGACAATCTTGGCGTTTACCCACGCTCCGTGCAGGAGCAGCTTCCCGTTTGGATCGCCACCGGCGGCAACACGCAGTCGACGATCCGCGCCGGCCTGATGGGATTGCCGATCGCCTATGCGATTATCGGCGGCATGCCGGAGAGCTTCGCTCCACTCGTGGAGCTGTACAAAAAAGCTGCGGCCCAAGCTGGTCACGACGTATCCAAGCTGCAAATCGCCACGCATTCGCATGGGTTCGTCGCGGATACGAAGCAGACCGCTGGCGACTTGTTGTTTGAGCCGTATCAGGCCCAGATGACCAAAATTGGACGTGAGCGGGGCTGGAATTCTGCGTTTAGCCGTCAGAACTTCGACGCAGCTTGCGATCCAAGAGGGGCTCTGTATGTCGGAGATCCGGAATATGTCGCTGAGAAAATTCTGCTGCTGCATCGCAACCTCGGCGTTACGCGCTTCTTCCATCATGTCGATGTCAGCGCCATTCCTCACCGTGAGGTGCTGCGCTCGATCGAGCTGCTCGGCACAAAGGTCGCGCCGATCGTGCGGCGCGAGCTGGCGAAGCAGAACGGATAAGGTTAAGCTTATCCGTTAATCGGTTTTGTTCTCGCCCAAGGGGCGGCATACGTAAAGCCAAGCAATCTCGTAACTGAGGTTGCTTGGCTTTTTTAATTTAATGCAGCTCAAATCTTCCCTTTACGGAGGACTAGCTCATTAACGGCAACAACCTTGTCTCTCAGCAGTTTTTCATTGCTTCTGTCAGTTGTTCATATTAAAAGATCACTGTCACTCTTCGTATGCATCTCCTATATACTCAAAATCATCTTCAAGCCAATACCAATAACCACTTTCATTATTAACTAACTGTGTAAGAAAATTGGTGAACGAGGATGCTATAATATCAGTGTTTCCTACGGTTCCGTGGCGGTCATGAAAGCTATCATAACATCTCCCATGAGTGTTTTTATTAAGGTCCATTGTTATAAATTGAGAGTTTTCATCTTTCGCAATTATATACCACTCTGATGAGCGATCACCTTCGATATTTTCTCCTATTATTACAGGATTCGCAGGCTCAAATTCAATAGGAGAAACAATTTTAATGGAATAATCCGAATCTATAAACAGGTCAATTCCACCACAAAGTTCATAAAATTCTTTTACATCATCTGGAAGATCATATTCAACTATAGGGAGCCCCTTCGGTGGATATAAAGTACAATTTTTTAGTTGAGAAATTTTTATTAATAGTTCTCTTATCATATATTGTTTGACCTCCATTCTTTATCTATTTTATTTAGCTCGTTACTTCTAAGTAAAAAACCACATGGAGTTCTTTACACTCACATGTGGTCAATATATAGCATTAATAATATTAATCAAGCGATAAGCAATCATCCTCTGAAAATATTTCAAATATCTCTAATTATCGCAGCGTATCCATTGATCGTTTCGGAGTAAACCGGGGCGTTAAATATTCGCACACTAATTTTTTGTTCAACGTTGGCCCCTACAATCGTTTCCAGGAACAAATATACTTCAGCTCTTCCTACACTCTCATTTTGACGATTAATTATTGAATAATATAATATACCATTCCCTGTACAGCGAAAATGGAAAAAGTCGCATCTTGACGCAACAAGCTGAAAGTTTGATTCTCTAATCGGTGGCGGTGGTGGCAGCACATGCTCTGCAGGGTTAGGAAGCGGTCGCTCGAAGTTTCCTTCAAAGCTGTCTAATATCATGGTGAAATTTCTTGTTCGATTTGAAACGAAGAATCCAGCTGAGCTCAAAATCGCGGCGCCTCTGCTCTGAGGACTAAGCTTTTGAACAGGACTGCAAAAAACACGCGTAACAATAACTAGCAAAATAAACAATATTAATACGGTTCCTAATTCCATGAAGAATCCTCCCATTAAAGTTCACCGAAATGATTGCAGTGTATAGGGATAAGGGATGTACTGTCCAAGTTCGTTTGGGGGTTAAAGACTATTAATTAAAAGTGTAATATAACCATCCACATATTCCCTAGCTGTAAAAAATGCTCCTACTACGTTAATCGATTCAATAGATGGATAAAAGCCATAATTATTCACAAGAGTACAGGCAACATAACCTCCAGTCGAGGCGTTGTACTTAACTTTAACGCGAGTAGGTATGATTTTAGTCGCGAGTTCGTAATGGTTGATACCCCCATTAGGGTAAAGAACGCGTCCAGGAGTAGGCTCCCCTCCAGGTCCGTTCGGATATCCTTCAGCAAGAACAAAGGTAGTAGTAGTTGAAATGTTTTTAATGTTAAAGCCAATTGTCCCCTCTATGGTTACCAATGGTGATTCGCTTTGGGCTGAGCTATTCCAAGAGATACTTGTAACTATCACCAATAAAATAAACAGAATCAAAATCATCGCTATTTGCAAATGAATCACTCCTATAACTATTTCCATATACTATGAGGAATTAAGAAGAGTAGTTCGGGCTGCACGCCGATCCTATAGAAATTGGGATGTTAGAACTAGAAACAAAACTCCCTTCCCACCTCCTTATGGAGGCAGAAGGGCGGACCAGAAATGGCCGCTTTTATAATTTTCGTTAAAAGGGGATGATAGTAGTTAACCTCGATAATAATAACCAATAATATGCAACATTCGGACGCAGCGATGCGTTTGGGTACATAGAAACGGATAACCAACAATGAAATACCATAAACAGGAGTGATACTAACCATGAAAAATCGAGCCAAGAAAATTCCTGCTTTACTGTCCGCTGCCACTCTGTCCGTTGCCGCTCTGATGACTCTTGCCACATCTTCCGCCTTTGCGCTCAGCCCTGGTTCAACGGCAGTACCAATCTCAGCTCCGCTGCCTGGAAATTCCGGCAATAATCAGGATCAACAGCAGCCTATGCTGAACTACAACAGCGTCACCGGCGCAGTAAAAGAGATTAACGACAGCCAGGTGCTAAAGGGAGCCAAGGTCGTTTCCTTGCAAGATGATGCCGGTGAAATTATCGCCAACGTCACTGTAACGAGCAACACTTATGTCGCAAGTCCCGACCAGTTGAAAGTCGGCGCCAAGCTGACGGCGTTCTACGACGCCAAAAAACCGATGATCGCAATCTATCCACCGCAATTCGAGGCTGTAGTTGTTGTGCCCGCAGAAGAAGCCGTAACCTGGAAGGTCGATCGCTTCACGGTTGATCCAGATCGTAAGCTCGGTCTGGTCAGCGACGACAAATCCCTGATTATCATTCCGTCTGACCAGACGAAGATTGTTCTTGAAGATGGAACGCCTTTTGCAGGCAGCTTGGAAGGAAGAACTCTCGCGGTTAAATACAGCATCGCTACATTCAGCATCCCTCCACAAACGACGCCGGAGGCGATCGTTGTGCTGTCCGAGCCCGTCCAGCCTCCGGTTGGAGTGTCGCCAGAAGAACAGCCGAAGCCAGTATCGTCGGTTGATGTAGCCGGACACAGCATAGTCGTTGAAGGTAAAACGATCAAAGCCCCTGCCGCATATACGGATAAAAAGGGAACTGTTATGGTGCCACTTCGCGCCATTGTGGAAGCTCTGAGCCAAAAGCTGACATGGGAAGCCGCTACAAAATCAACACGTATCGGAATTTCCACCTCGCTGCAGATCGGCAAAGACTACTATGTGTACAACAAAATGGCTCCAATTAAGCTTGGAACTGCCCCGACTCTGGTGGAAGGCTCCACTTACGTGCCGCTTTCTTTCTTCACCGATGTGCTGCGCATGAACAATGCCTACGCATTCGAAGGCCAGATTGTCATCGACAATGGGGAGAAAATGGGCTAACCAAGTCGTACCGTGAACATCTGAAAGGCTAATTTTTCAGGTAAATATAATTAGGCCCCCTCTCGAAGTTTCTGTTGCGGGAGGGGGCCTTCTTTAGTGAGGCAATCTGAAATTACCCCATTTAATGCGTATATGTGTAATGCGGCGAATCGTACTGCGGCCCGCCTTTTTCATAGGTGAACCAGAGTTCCATCGACTGACCCGAGGTTAAATTCGGAATCATGTACGTCCAGCTCGAACCGTTTTTAGTCATTCGAAAGTTTTGCTGCTCCGCTCCATTTACCAGGTAATGGATATCCACGTATTGTGCCGCCGTCGTTGGAGTGAACGTAATCGTCTCGGATGTAGCGTTTTTCGTCACTGTCGCGGTGTAATCCGCCGTTGTATAGGTCAGGGTACCGCCGCTAGCCGCTGCAAAGCTCAGCCAATTAATATTGAACTGCTCGCCGCTGATATAGGCGCGGAGTGTTTGGACTCCAGCCTGGAGCTGTACTTGAGCGGTGACAGTCGTCCAGCTTTGCCAGCCGCCGGTATTGGGCACCTGGGCGGTGGCGAGCGTTGTGCTACCGGAGCGCAACTGCAGCTGACCTGTCGCATTTGGACTCGCTACCCTGAACTGCACATTATAGCTGCCGGCCTGAGCGACATTGACCCGGTAGTCCATCCAGTCGCCGATTTCCAGATAACCAACATTTTGGCCACCGCCCGTATCAGTCGTAGCTTCCTGCTGCACCCCTGCCATCGCAATATAACTCTCCGCCTCAATCTTGCCGGGAATCGGCTGAGGAGCCGGTGTCGCCGAAGGCGTCGGGGTTGGCGTCGGCGTGGCCGTTGGTGTTGGGGTCACCGTCGGTGTTGGGGTTGGTGTTGGCGTCGGTGTTGGAGTTGGATTGCCGCCGCCACCCGCGCCCTCCGTTGCCGAGCCGTTGGCAGGCACGGTCATCGTTTTACCGTCGGAGAACGCGACGGTAAGCGGCGAATTGCCGAGGTTATAAGCGGTGTAGGTTTTTGCGCCGCCTTTGTTGAACACCGCATAGAGCGGCGTATTCGCCGTTACGTTGCGGTCCTGGTTGCCGAGCGCGTCCAGATTGTAAATCCAATGGTAAGCAAATGCTTTCGAATTACCCGCTTCCGCAGATAGCGCGTTGCCGCGCGAGTTCCAGAAGCTTTTGGCTTCGCCGGGATTGGAGATGGCTCGGTACATGTAGATAAGATCCTCCCAAGCGTCGAACCCTGTGCCGCCGTTCTCGGATACAAGAGTATTGTAATTGCGGGCCGTGTAGTCCGGGTACTGGGTCAGGTACAGCGAGGCTCCGGTAAAAGGAAGCCAGTTAATGCCGTGCACCTCTTCAGGATTGCCGGTCCACCAAGTGGCATCTCCGACCGTTTTGCCGCCCCAGACCATGCTGGCCGTGGAACGGGTGAAGCCCGCCGGACGATTCGCGCCGTTCACATCGAACCAGTATTCGTTGATCGCATTCATCTCGGTCGTGTAAAGATAGATACCAGTGTCCCGGATGGTCGTGTCTCCCGTCGCTTGACCCCACAACACCATGCCCGCCCAAGCATTCATTCCCTCAGAGGACGATTCGTTGTTGTTGCCATCGCCGAAACGGGCATGCCCAGCAGCCCAGGAATGGCCGGCATAGGGATCAAAATTGCGCAAATACGGGAACATCGAATCCGTGCGGCTGGAGCTCGCAATATCTCGAATGAGCAGATTGACCATCGGGCCCCAATTGGCTGCCCAGGTTTTATCCACCCTCGCAATTTCTGCGGCTGCCTTAATGAAATAACCATAGTGGAAATGATGATCGTTCAGCTCATTGTTGGAACCAAAACTTGCCGGGTAGCCGATCAGCGTCCCCCAGTTGGAGTTGTAATAGAACATCTGCGAGGACTTGAGGTTGCCGGAACTATCGCTGGACTTGAACCAGCCCTCCAGAATGGTCTTGATTTCACCGCGGAACTTGTTCGCCGCTGTTGTGTCGCCTACTTGGTCAGCGATAGGAGCGAGCGAGGCTAGCTTGCCAAGTCTTTTGCCAATCCAATACGTGTCGCCATCGCCGCTGTACGTCTCGGCCTCCGCTTGGTCGATGTACTGCTGCAACTGCTGGCGGTTGTACGACCCTTTATCCGGCAGACTCGGAAGCACTCCGTTGTACTTCATTTTGGTCTGGAAGGAGCTTCCTTCACCGGTTTTCATCAGGCCGCGCACCGAGTTATAGGTGTAGGAGAGCAGCGGGCTAGAGCTGTTCCTCCACTGATGAGGGTACAGGGCAAAAATCGTCCCCGTCTGCGTGCCCTGCTTGGCCTGGGTTGTAAAGGTATACGTCGTTGTCACTTCGCTGCCCGAAGCGTTGTACGAATACGAAGCTTGCGTGCCCGTCACATGTGAATAAGCGTATTGGGCATATTTGTTCAGCGTTGCCTGCGAGTTGTCCGACAGGACGGCGACGGAGAAATAAGAGCTGCCGTTATTCGTCAGCTTGCCGCTGCCTATTCCGCTCCAGGTACTGCCGGTTGCGCCGAACAGCCCGTAATGCACACCCGCGATCGTGATGCCGAGCACCGGCGAGTTTGCGCTGCCGGACCAGACCGTCGGCGGGTCATAAAAGCTCAGCTTGGGACTACCGCCACCGGCATAGGTGAAGTAGACAAAAGGCGAGCCATGACCATAGGAGACATTCATCTCGTTGGCGCCGCTTTTGTACTGCGCCTTCACGAACCAGTCGCTGTAGCCGTCTACTTTGGCGTCGGGAAAGCTCGTGACGGCGGAATTGCCGACCGTAAAGTCATGAATATCATTGATCCAGCCGCAGACGCAGCTGGAATTGGACGTGATCCGGTTGCCCGGGTAATAGATTCGAATGCCATCGGAGCCGTTTTTCATCGCTAGCGGATGCGGATACTGCGCCTCGGAGTACGTATCCCAGGCTAGATTGCTCCACCAGTCGTTAGTTGGCATCGCACCGGTCACATTGCCGGTTTTGTAAATCTGACTCTGAACATTAACCGCTCCCGGAGGCAGCACCGTGGAGTAGGAGCCTGAGCCGACAGGGACCTCGCCATTAAATGCCGATGCTCCCAAAGGAATTGCGGCGGCGGTCAGCAGACATAACAGGAGAAGGCAGACGATATGTTTTTTCATTCTTTTCCTCCTTGATTGGGAATGGTCCGGATGCAGACTCCGGAAAATCGCAGCAGCTTCAATACATCTAAGAAACCGCTTTCACTTTATTGGGTGATCACTCTCCTTTCGGTCGCTCCGCTGGATGACTGACAGAAGCTTCCTTTTCAGCTTATCAAAGCCGATACGGCACCGGATAGGCACTGTATTTCAGGTTCATTCCCATTTTTTCATATTTGCTGTTTTAGTAGTTTCAGTACTCTCTTTCATCTCAACGCAGCCAAAAAAAGCCGCTGCTCCTCTGCGGGAGAACCGACTGTTCCAATGACCTCCTTACCATCGGCCTCGCTGTCATCACTTGTTTCGTTCAATCCCCGCTTTGTCAATAGCGAGAGATTCTTTCACACCAACAGATTCCTTTACATCAACAGAATCCTTTACACTAACAGAATCCTTCACTCTAACAGCGTCGCCAACAGCTTTTCATCCAACTAATTTGTTACTTTTATTGATGCGGCCGATGATCAGTTCGGGTTACGGGATGGCAGAAGCAAGTAACTTCAACTACTTGCTTTGCTCGCCGGGGCCGCTTTCGGGCTAAGCAAGTAACTTCGACTACTTGCTTTGCTCGCCGGGGCCGCTTTCGGTCCAAGCAAGTAACTTCGATTACTTGCTTTGCTCGCCGGGGCCGCTTTCGGCTCAAGCAAGTAACTTCGACTACTTGCTTTGCTCGCCGGGGCCGCTTTCGGCTCAAGCAAGTAACTTCGACTACTTGCTTTGCTCGGCAATGCCGCTTTCGGCTCAAGCAAGTAACTTCGATTACTTGCTTTGCTCGCCGGGGCCGCTTTCGGCTCAAGCAAGTAACTTCGACTACTTGCTTTGCTCGGCAATGCCGCTTTCGGCAAAATAATGTCGCTCAACCAACTAGGCTACTACTACTAAGTTGCTAAACTACCCACCGATAGCAAAGCAGCCCAGTTACAGCCATGTCCATAAGCTTAACCTCCCCACCTAGCCGCACAGCAAAAAACCGCCATGAGGGGAATCACTAGTGATTTCCCTAATAGCGGCGATCATTCTGTTCAGCTAAAGCTGCCCAGTTGCCGTATTCCGTCTTAGCTCAAGCTACTCAGGGATTCTCTCGTGAATGGCTGCAGATCCTCAGTGCGGCCTTCACGAATTTTCTCCGCCCAGGCAGCGTCTGTCAAGAGCGCGCGGCCAACAGCCACAAGATCGAACTCTCCTTGTCCGAGTCGCTCAGACAACTGCTCAAGACTGGCGTTCTGGCCGCCTTTGCCTTCTGTGAACAGGCTGGTGAAATCCGAATCCAGGCCAACAGAGCCAACAGTAATAGCCGGTTTGCCGGTAATTTTGCGCGTCCAGCCAGCCAGGTTAAGCGGCGAACCCTCGAACTCTACTTCCCAGAAGCGGCGGGTCGAGCAGTGGAATACATCTACGCCTGCGGCGCTTAACGGTGCCAGGAACTTCTCCAGTTCTTCCGGCGTAGTTGCCAGCTTCGCTGTGAAGTCACTCATTTTCCACTGGGAGAAGCGGAATACGATCGGGAAGTCGGGACCAACTGCGCGGCGCACCGCCTCGATAACTTCTACCGCAAAACGTGTTCTGCCCACCATATCGCCGCCATATTCATCCTCGCGCTTGTTCGTGTTCTCCCAGAAGAACTGGTCGATGAGATAACCATGCGCACCGTGGATTTCTACTCCGTCAAAGCCAATGCGCTTCGCGTCGGCTGCCGCTTGAGCGTAGCCGTTGATCAAGCCGTGGATTTCCTCCACGCTGAGCGGTTCCGATACCTTTTCTCCCGCCAGCGACAGGCCCGAAGGACCAACCGGCTGTGCGTCTGATTCCGGGAAGTTCTCCTTGGAACGGGCCATGCCGACATGCCAGATCTGAGGGATAATTTTACCCCCGGCCTCATGCACCTCGCTTACAACGTGAGCCCAGCCCTTGAGCGCCTCCTCACCGTAAAAATGCGGCACATCACGATCCGCTTCAGAAGCCGGATGATTGATGACCGTGCCTTCTGTAACGATGAGTCCAACACCATGCTCCGCACGGCGACGGTAGTATTCAGCCACATCCGGTCCTGGCACTCCACCCGGCGAAAAGCTGCGGGTCATCGGAGCCATTACGATGCGGTTATTCAGCTTGAGCTTGCCGCCTTCAAAGGGACGGAATAGCGGTTCAACCATATGATCAATTGACATGAAAATCTCCTCCTAAAAACTTATCTAATGTGAGTCTGCACAAAGTTTGGATCTTCAATTAGTTAATCTACATTTATGAATATATAGATTAATAAACATAAAAGCAAGCTCCTATTTTTCAGATGCCTGCAAGTCCGATGCAATTGAATTTAAAAAGGATTGTATAGCGGCCTCATTGCGACGATAGTAGGTCCATTGCCCATACCGCCGCGACTCTAACAAGCCAGCCTTCTGCATCGAGGCCAGGTAGGAGGAAATGACCGACTGGGTCAGTCCAGATTTCTCCTGAATGTTGCCGACGCATACACTGCCGGGAAAATCCTCGCGCAGCTTGGAAGGCTCCAGATTAAACTGTTCCTCAGGGTTGCGCAGCCAACAAAGAATATTCATTCTCGTCTCATTGGACAGAGCCTTCAGAATCGCCATACGCTCCTCATTCGACAGATATGGATTGCTCATCGTTCAACCTCATTCCTCAGTACTGGTATTAACAGTATACCAAAAGTCCCATCCATGAGAAAAATGATAACGAGATTATAATTCCTTCAGTATTGCCTTGTCTCGCCGGTCAGCATGCTAAGATCGGACGAGCGGATTTTTTACAGAATCGACCAGCGTGGTTTGCCCGCCGTGTCCGCTCCGGCCTTGCAGCCCATTTTTCGACACTCACCCCAGGAGGTCTTTAAGGATGAGAAACATTAATGAGCTTGAACATACAGCAAGATTGCATACTGTTATCGAAGTTGTCAAAGAGGTGCTAGATGACAGCGTGCTCACTGATGACTTCATTATGAGCCTGAAAGAACTGAGCTTCGACGAGCTTGGCCAATTCGTCCTGCGCCTCGTCACGACACGCACGCTCGACGGAGCGTGGAATCCGGCCATCCCAAGCGAAGAAGCGACTCAGCAGCAGCTTGGATTCGCCTGACGCGGAGCTGCCCAGCGGTTTCGGCAGCTCTTTGCAGAAATCCAAAAAACCGGAACTGGGAAACCAGCTCCGGTTTTTTGATTCAATTATATTACCAGCCCGCAACAATGCCGTCCGTACGGAAATCCGTTCCGCCGCAAAGCACGCCCGTCGCGGGATCGCGCCAGATGATCTGCCCCCGGCCGAATGAGCCGGAGCTGTTCTCCCGCGTAATCCGGTGGCCCATACGCTCCAGCGCCTGCGCGGTCGCCAATGGGAAATGCGGCTCGACCGATACCGACAGATCGCGATGCCACTGCCAGCGGGGAGCATCCAGCGCCGCTTGGGGATGAAGGGCGAAGTCGACCATGTTCATAACTGCCTGTACATGGCCTTGCGGCTGCATATAACCGCCCATCACCCCGAATGGGCCGACCGGCTGGCCGCCGCCCCGCGTAAGAAAGCCGGGAATGATCGTGTGATATGTTTTTTTGCCCGGCTCAAGAACATTGGCATGCTGCGGGTCCAAGGAGAAGTCTGCTCCCCGGTTCTGCAGTGCAATGCCCGTGCCCGGTACAACGATGCCGGAGCCGAAACCCATGTAGTTGCTTTGGATAAACGACACCATATTGCCTTCTCCATCGGCCGTTGCCAGATACACCGTGCCGCTGCCTCCAGGCTGACCTGGCTCGGGCAAACGCGCCGTCGCCCCGATCAGCGCACGCCGCTGCTCCGCATAGGCTGCGGAGAGCAGTTCTTCCACAGACACCTTCATACGCCGAAGGTCCGTGATATAGCGCAAACCATCTGAAAAGGCCAGCTTCATCGCCTCGATCTGACGGTGCACCGTCTCGGCGCTCATCAGCTCATCCCGCCTAAACTCAAAGCCGTCCAAAATCGACAGCGCCTGCAGCGCGACCAGCCCCTGTCCACTCGGTGGAATTTCCCATACCTCGTAATCCCGATAACGTGTATGAATCGGTTCGACCCACTCCGGTTCGAACATAGCCAGATCTGACGCACTCAAGTATCCGCCAAGCTCTCTCATGCAAGTCGCAATACGTTCCGCCAACTCGCCCTGGTAAAAGCTCTTGCCGCCGCTCCGTCCGATCGAGCGCAGCGTTCGAGCATGATCCGGCGATGACCAAAGCTCTCCCGCACGCGGTGCACGGCCCGATGGAGCGAACGTTTCCAGCCATGCTGCGATCTCGGCCGAGCTGAGCTGAGTCGTATAATTGTTGTAGGCCCGTTCCCAATTATACGCCGCTGTCGGCGATACCGGATAACCGCGCTCGGCATAACTCGCCGCCGGTTCAAGCAGCTCATCCAGCTCCAACCGCCCGAAGCGCGAGCTCAGCTCCGCCCACGCCGCCGGCGCGCCCGGTACGGTGATCGGAATGGCGCCAAGGCGCGGCATGCTCTCATGCCCTCGCTCCTGCAACGCTTGGACGGAAATGCTGCTCGGGGCAGGGCCGTTGCTGCTTAAGCCGTATAACTGGCCCCCTGTCCAGACAAGGGCAAAAGCGTCGCCCCCAATGCCATTGGAGCAAGGCTCCAAGACGGTGAGCGCAGCAGCGGTTGCGACAGCGGCATCGATGGCGTTGCCGCCACGGCGCAAAATGTCCAACCCAGCCTGTGCAGCCAGCGGCTGAGAGGTGGCCACCATGCCGCTCCGAGCATAAGACGGCATTCGATAGGACGGATAAGGATGATAGAGCGCATCAAAAGACATGGACATCGGTAGGTGAACCTCCTTAGATGGAAAAGTTTTCTTCTAATCCAAGTATACCATCCAACTTTATATAGTTGTCAGTGTCCGATTCGATGGACAGCATCTTCCGCTTCCGAAAGTTGCTGGAACACGACAAGTAGCAGCACGCAAACAAACAATAAAATTCCGACCGTTATTCGGTACGCCCGACCCACTTTCTTGCGGCGAGACAACAGAAACCCGATTGCTCCGGCGCTGATCAGCGCAACAATGATCCAAAATCCCATTTGTTGCCCCATCCAATGAACCTCCGTTTTCTCTCCATTTTCTTCCTATATGATTAAGACGAGCCTTACTGCATAACAGATTCGCGCAAACAAAAACGTACGGACACCGCCCCTGGCGCGGAGTCCGTACGTTTTAACAAATTTCAGGCAAACCACTTCCCGCGCACCTTCAATTCGGATTGACGACAATGACACCTGTGTCAGCACCGACGATTCCGCTTGAAGGCTGCTGAACGTTGACCGCAAGCGAGGAGAATGGTCCCAACTGATTGATTTCATTGCCCGTAAACGTCACGCCCGTCGCATTTTTCACCCAAATAACCGATGTAGCATCAATGCCCTTATCCGCGCCATTGTTGTTCGGAGTCGTCTGATGTGGATTGAGGAACTGATTTCCGCTCACCGTCGCGTTGTTCACGTTGGTCAGGTTCAAGTTCAGTCCGTTGATGGAGTCGAATGTGTTGTCCTCGATGACAACCGTGTCAAACGCCTTCATGCTTGTAATATTTTCACTTGTAAAGCTGACAGCGCCGGCCTGATCAGACCATGGCATGTAATGATGATATCCCGTCCCGATAAACTGATTGCCGCGAATGGTCAGGTTTTGGCCCGCACCGGCATGAGAGTCGCTCACTCCCTCCGGCGATACGACAATCGCTTTGTCCCCTCCACGGAAAATATTGTTTTCAATGAGGCCGCCGCCGGCTTTGAGCAGCATGCCGCGCCCTGGGCTGTACACCTCATTATTGCGGAACGTGAAGCCGTTGCTCATCCGGTCGGGACTGAAAATAAGATCCTCCGCCTGAAACGGCGAAGTCCGGTCCAGCTTGATTTTGTAATAATTGTCGCCCGGGAAGCGCCATAGCGTATACTGAGCCGCCGTGTCGATCTTTTGCAAAATGGCGGGGTCGATGCCAGCAGAAGCTTTCGGCACCTTCACCTGCGATACAACGACGGCTTCCGGCGAATTGTTGAAGCGCTTCAGCCGATCACCGGCACGCGGCACTTGCGACTCATCCCTCAGCACAATGGTGATCTCGTCCCCCTGTACCTTTACCACCCCGTAATCGCCGGATTGAATGCTGAATGAATCGTCGCCGGCGTTTTTGATGACCGAATTCTCGACGATTGGGCCAACGCGGGACGTCTTGAACTGGATTCCGTCCCATACAGAAGTGAGCAGCGGAGCTTCAGTAGCTCCTGGCGGAACAGGTCCCGGAATAAGCTTAAAGCCGTCCAGCACCGTTCCTCCATCGCTGTTGGCCTCGATAAAAGCGAAGCCTGGGGCGGTATGAACCGTTACATCGCGGAATTCCACTCCGCTGCTTCGCTCCACCGCAATCGCATGTGGAATCCCGCCCGTACCCGGTCCGCCCGCAATGGTTACAGGATCGTTTTCGGCTACGTTGTTTCCGACACCTGCCAAAGAAATACGCAGCGAGCCGTTCGCATTCCAAGCGGCTGTTGTACCCCAAAGATGATTAATGCCCCGCTTCTGGAAGCCGGTCGCCGAATCGTACACCGTTAGCCGCGTATACAGTTCATGAGGATAACCAGCGCTGATAGCAATATCAAGATAGGACTTATCAGCTGCCACCGCTGTAACCTTGCCTTGGGTAAAAGGCAGCGGGTCATAGTTAATCGTCATGCCTCTAATGATTACATTGGCGCTATTCCATATAGAAAGAGCCCGCGTCAGCGTCGTCCCGACGACTGTTACTCCATTAGCTATTATTTCTAAATTGTTGGCGTTTTCGATATTCAAAATCGTGTTCTGACCCGATTTCGGTCCGATTCGGTAAGTGCCCGGCGGAATCGTCAGTTGGGCCTGATTTTGTGCAATCGCTGTTGTAATCATGTCCTGGATATCAATTTCAGCTGGATTTGAAGCGCTTTCATTTGCAGACGCTTTTAATTCTGAAAATCCACCTGCACCTCCCATAAACATCCCGACCGCCAACATGACGACGCCGATTTTGTAAATTCTGCCTTTACGGCTCATGTTCATTAATTCAAACTCCTTCCTCGATTTGGATTTCGTAGGCAACGACAAAGTACCACAGCAACAAGGTCCTTCAATCAAAGCCTGATTCTGTATTTTGTAAGCGCATACACCTCCTTGATACCCTTTACCCTTAAATAATTTATTTGTAACGTAATTTAGATAGAATCATAAAAAAATCAGCGGCCCACAGGACCGCTGAAAAGCTTTCTTATTTCGGATTCACGACACGAACGCCGGAGTCCGCTCCTTTAATGCCGGAGGATGGCTGCTGCACGTTGACAGCCGTTTTGGAAAAAGGCCCCATACGGTCGATCTCGTTGCCGGAAAAAGTCACATTAACCGAATTTTTCACCCAAATGACGGATTTGGCATCGATCGCTTTGTCCGCTCCGTTGTTGTTTGGAGCGGTCAGATGCGTATTCAGGAACTTGTTGCCGATGACAACGGCGCCGCTTACGCTGCTCAGGTTAAGGTTAAGCCCGTTGACCGAATCGAAGGTATTGTTCTCAATCCGGATGTTGCTGAATGCCTTGACGCTTTTGATATTGCCGCTCGAAAAGCTGATTGCACCGGCTTGGTCGGACCAAGGCATGTAATGATGATAGCCGGTACCGATAATCCGGTTGCCCCGGATGACCAAATTGTTGGCCGCTCCGGCATGCGTATCGGTAACTCCCTCCGGTGAAACGACAATCGCCTTGTCGCCGCCGCGGAACTCGTTGTTTTCGATCAGGCCATCGCCCGCCTTGAGCAGCATGCCCCTCCCCGGACTGTAGATCTTATTGTTGCGGAAAATAAAGCCGTTACCCATCCGGTCCGGACTGAAAATAAAGCTTTCCTGCTTGAACGGAGACGGACGGTCCAGCTTGATTTTATAATAGGTTTCCTCGGTGTATCGCCAAGGTGTCCATTCCCCGGCTGCACTGATCTTTTGCAGGATCGCGGCGTCGATTCCCGCCGATGCCTTCGGCACCTTTTGCTGGGATACGATAATCGCTTCCGGTGTGGAATTGAATTGCTTTAGCCGCTCGCCAACACGCGGAGCTTGGCTTCCGTCGCGCAGCACGATCACGATCTCGTCGCCCTGCACCTTCACAACCCCATAATCTCCAGATTGAATGCTGAACGAATCGTCGCCCGCACTTTGAATGACGGAGTTTTCGACTATCGGGCCCCTGCGCGCGGTTTTGAACTGAATGCCGTCCCAAACGGCCGTGAGCAGCGGCTTTTCAGTCGCACCTTTTGGCGCCGGTCCGGGAATGAGCTTAAACCCGTTCAGCACCGTTCCGCCTTCGCCGCCCGCTTCCAGGAAGCCGAAGCCCGGCGCCGTGTGCAGCGTAATGTCCTTGAACACAATTCCTTTGCTGCCGTCGGCCGTAATGGCATGCGGAATGCCGCCTTCCTCCGGACCGCCCGCCATCGTGACGGGATCGCCTACGGCAGCATTTCTGCCCACTCCCTTTAGTGTAATGCGCATCGTACCGTCCCCATTCCAGGAAGCTTTTGTCCCCCATAGATGGTTGATACCGCGTTTTTGGAAACGGGTTGCAGGATCGTAAATCGTCAACCGCGAGAACAGCTGGCGCGGATAACCGGCATCAAGCGTGATATCCAGATAGGACAGGTCTGGCGCAATTGCCTTGATACGGCCCTGGGTAAACGGCAGTGGATCATAGTTGATCGTCATGCCTCTGATGGTCACGTTGGAGCTGTTGGAAACGGAAAGCGCCCGAGTCAGCTTAGTGGCGATAACAGTCACGCCGTCGGCAACGATCTCCAAATTGTTGGCATTTGAAATATTCAAAATGGTGCTGCCCGAATTCATACCGACCCGGTACGTATTGGGCGGAATGACCAGCCTGCTTTTTTTGCCGGCGATGGCGGACGCAATCATGCCTTTAATATCCATCGAGGCAAGCAGCCTTTTGACCATATCGAGAGCTTCCAATCTCGTCACAGGAGCTTGCGGCTCAAACTCCGCCGGGTAAGGCGAATCCGGCTCCACGATGCCCAGCCTGCTGTCCGCTTCCACGTACGGGAGCGCCCAGCCGCTGATCTCGCTCCGATCGGCCACCCCGCTTATATCTCCCCGGACCGCATCCTGCTCCATCGCCAGATTGTAGCCCCGGATGAACATCGACGCCGCAGCCTCTCTCGTCACCGGCTCCGATAGGCTGTCATTAACGCTGCCGCCGGCTGGCCCATTGAAGCTCACTGACCGCGAGGGGAATCCAGGTGGAGTTGGCGGCCTTCCGCCAAGCATGTCCTCGTTTATGTCGAAGGGCAGCTTCAGCGCCTGCTCCAGCAAAAACGCCAGCTCCTCCCGCGTAATCGCTCCGGCTCCGTCTACAGTTACTTGCGCCTGATCGGTTAAGCCGCGATCCGCGGTTGTGACGGTAATTACAGCCGTGCCCGGTCCAGTCGCAGTGACGCGTCCGTCGCTTACAGTTGCGACCTGCGGATTGCTGGAGCTCCAATGCAGCCTTTTATTGACTGCGTTGGATGGAGCAACGTACGTTTGCACCGTTACCGTCTCGCCGATGCCGGGCCGCAGCTCGCTTTTGTCCATATAAACGCTGCTGACGGCGGTCTCATTCACAATATTCGTATATGTCACAACGGGATTCCAGACGATATCGTCCTGTCCGTTGCTGCGATCCGCTCCGCTGTTGGCGATAAAATACAGGCGGTCTCCCCGGCCAAGCGTTGTTTCCATTTCGGGAAAAGCAACCGGCCCGCTTGCGCTGATCGTCTGCCATTCGCTCGTCTGAGGCCATAACTGCGTATCGTTTTTCATCAGCTTCAACCTGGCGCTGCCATACGATTTCGGATTAAACGTAATGAGCCCGGCCGAAATCGTTATCTTACCGGATTCCGGTGCGCTGAACGTGCGCGATGTATCCGCGCTTGAACCCGGGGTGATACCGCCCGCCGACACAGTGCCCCAGTCCCAGCTCTGATTTTTTCGCCACCAGTTTCCTCCTGAATACACCGGAAGATCCTGAAATTCCGCCGCCTCAAACATCCGGTACTGGTATCTCCAATTGTTCTGGCCTTGCTTGCCAGAGAAGCCGGTCGAGGCTTGGAAGGACGGGAGCGCCGCTTCCTCGGCGTAAGCTTGCGGAATCTGGGCCGATGGGATTACCACAGCGGCGGCAATTAAGCTAGCCGTCAGTAAGGCGGCAAAAAATTTGCGTATGCGAGACTCTTTTCCTATCCTTTTTTCTGTCTGTTTCACAATTCTTAACTTCCTTTCTTCTCCATTAATTTTGTTGTTAAATTGCTGATTTATCACTCCCTTCCAAATTCATATCGATAAAATGATTCGTTTAATCTATCGACCACGATGAACAAATTCGAAATAGTGAATATGGCCTATGATTATAGACTTACTAGCGATATTTCTTTATCGTAATAAACTAAAAACCAGTCCATTCGAAGGAATGGACTGGTTTACTATTAAGACGACTAATTCTCGCGGAAAGCTTTGCTATTCCGGTAAAGAGCTCTCAGCCAGCTATGCCGTTTCGGCAGCAGCTTCGCGATTGGCAGCAGCCCCTTTGCGGCGCAAACCCGCCAAAACAAGCAGGACGAGGAAGGCTCCACCGACGCTCCAGATGACTCCGGCGTTGGCAGCCGCGGAGTCCAGTCCGCCGAAGTACATGTCTTCGCGCAGCCCGACAGCGGCGAAACGAAGCGGCGTCCAGGAGTAGATCCAGTCTCGCGAAGCTTCCGTCAAAAACTCGGGAGCCATGTTCAGCACCGGCATGGAGAAGAACATTAGCAAAACCAAAATTGCCATCGCCGGCATGCCGAGCCAGTTCAGCAGTGCGGATTGAATCAAATAAAACATCATGCCGACCAGCCATAGGAACAGCCATGCCTCCACAGCGTCGTACAGCTCCATGCCGTACCATGCAGAAGCCATCCAGATGAGGAAGCCGGAGGCGATGCCAACAAAGACCGCACCGATTACCGGTTGGCCAAGCACGGCGGACAGTCTTCCCGTTCCGCTTTGCACCGCTGCCTTGCCGGCAAAAAATAGTAAGGCCGCCGTCACGAGACTGCCCATCCACATAATTTGCACCAGCAGCCCCGGCGCGTTGCCGCTGGCGTTATTGACGCCAACCGGATGCAGCGTTTCTTCCTGGACCACAATCGGCGCGAGCAAAGCTTTGGCCGTTCCGACCGGCAGTTGCTCGCTCTTGGCGCTTAGTTGCTGCAGTATCGACTGCGCCATGCCCTGGGACGCCATAGCCATCGCTTGGTTAAGCCCTTGTTTAACGACCGTCGCCGCTTGCGCGTTTGCTCCCTCACTTGCCAAAATGCGTACGGTTGCCGGCTTTGGAGACGGTCCCGCCAGCGAAGCTGCTCCTGCACTTAAATCCGCAGGCAGAATAAGCGCGCCGTAATACTTACGGTCATCGATGCCGGCGCGCGCTTCCTGCTCGGACTTTACGATCGTCCATTTAAACGGCAGCTTGGCGTTAACGGTCAGCTGCTCCTCCAACTGCCTGCCTGCCTCAAGCTTTGCCCCGCCAGGCATGTCGGCTCCTTGGTCCAGCATAACGAGCGCCACAGGCACATCTTTTGGCTTAATGCTTACGACAGAACCCATCATCGCCGCTCCGAATACGACCAATACAGCGAGCACAACCAATACGCTGACAAACGTCAGCTTTTGTTTAAACAGCCCCATTACTTCCCACTCCTCTACTCTCTGTATAATCAACATAGTGTTGAATATCATTCATATTGTTGATTATAATAACGTGGAAAAAGAGTTCAATCATCAATCGAAGGTGCTATTGTTTCGTATTCAACAAAGCGCGATACGAATGTTCAATAACGCAAAAAGGATTGCTGGAAAGTAGGAAAGGCATGGCCGAGAAATTGGATCGCCGCAAAGCGAGGACAAAGCAGCATTTGCGCCAAGCGCTAATGTCCCTGCTGGCAGAGAAAAGCGCAGACACAATTACCGTAACAGAAGTCGCGGAGCGCGCGAATGTAAACCGCGGCACGTTTTATTTGCACTACAAGGATGTCGAAGATATGCTGCAGCAATTAAAGGACGAGGTGTGCGAACATCTTAGCGAACGCATCGAAAAGCTAAATCTTACCGATGCGATGCGCTACGCCGACATGGAAGAGCCTTATCCCGTCATTGTGAAATTATTCGAGGAAATTGCCAATCATGCGGAGTTTCTTCGTTTGATGCTGGGGCCAGGCGGCGACCTTACCTATGTCATTCGGCTGCGGGAGCTGTTTACGGCCCGCATGTATCATAACTTGCAGCTGAACATGCCGGACAAGCTGTCCATTCCGATGGATTATCTAGTTGCCTATTTGACCTCGGCCAACTTCGGCGTTGTTTTACATTGGATTGAAACCGGGATGTCTATTCCACCGGAGAAAATGGCCAAAATTATGTCCAGCACCATCAACTTCGGCCCGCTCGTTACACTTGGTATTCGGCAAGCGCCGAAAGGATAATTCCTCCTAAGCTCTCTTGACCGCCGCAGGCAAGCTGAGGTATGGTATGGACTAATCCAACGATTATCACATAATTGCAATCAGCTTCGACCAAGGCCAACCCATTCCCGCACCGCCGTCCAGAAAGAAAGCCCATCGGCTGAGAGGCTTTCCACAGCGGAGGAACGGTCTCCCACCTTGCGAGCTGCAGCATGCCCTGCGCTTCGACGCGCTCCGGTATGCCGCCGGCCATCGGGCCGTTATCCATTTTTGAGGGCTTCTTTCGCTGCGTGCGGGGAGCCGGAACCAGGGTGGTACCACGACGCATTCGTCCCTGACGGATGCGTCTTTTTGCATTTTTAGCTTGCTTAACATTTAAAGGAGTGTGATATTTATGCGTCAAAGTAAACTGCTGCTTCCAACTCTGCGGGAAACTCCGAGCGAGGCCGAGGCGACCAGCCATGCGCTGATGCTGCGCGCCGGATATATCCGCCAGCTTGCCGCAGGTGTGTATACTTATCTGCCACTGGGCAGAAGAGTACTGCGCAAGGCCGAGGAGTTGATCCGCCAGGAGATGGATCGGGCTGGAGCCCAAGAAATGTTAATGCCTGCGCTTCAGCCAGTTGAGCTTTTGCAACAGTCCGGTCGTTATGCGGTGTATGGGCCGGAGCTGATGCGTCTCCGAGATCGGCATGAGCGGGAGTTCGCTCTCGGACCGACTCACGAGGAGGTCATAACAGCGCTGGTGGGTGGCGAAATTAATAGCTACCGTAAGCTGCCATTGACGCTTTACCAGATCCAGACCAAATTCCGCGACGAGCGGCGGCCTCGCTTCGGCCTGCTTCGCGGCCGGGAGTTCCTGATGAAGGATGCCTATTCCTTTGATGTGGATTGGGCCGGAGTGGATGCATCCTACCAGAAAATGCTTCAGGCATACCATCGCATTTTCTCCCTAATTGGCCTGCGCTATCGAGCTGTTGAAGCGGACCCAGGCGCGATTGGCGGCGAAGGCGGTACACATGAGTTCATCGCGCTGGCCGACATTGGCGAGGATACGATTGCCACCTGTGAGAGCTGCGGGTACGCTGCCAATTTGGAAAAGGCCGAGGGGCGGATGGCGGAGCAAGAGAGCTCCCGGTTCGAGTCGCAGTCTCAATCTCAATCCAGCACCAAAGCTGGCTCTCATCCCAAAGCTCCAAGCAAGCTGCATACTCCAGATGTTCGCACAATCGCGGAGCTGACGGCATTCCTCAACCTGCCCGCCACCTCGATTCTGAAGACGGTGTTGTTCACCGCAGGCGGCAAGCCGGTTGCGGTCGTCGTGCGCGGTGATCACGACATCAATGAAATCAAGGTAATGGAACGATTGAGACAGGAAGGCCTCATCGAGGCAGACGATGTCTTAACACTTGCCGATCCCGACACCGTGCTTCGGGTCACCGGCGCGCTGCCCGGCTTTGCCGGACCGGTTGCAATTGCAGCGCCGCTGCTTGTGGATCGTGAAGCGGCAACACTCTCCTTTGCCGTTACCGGCGCCGGGGAAGAGCATTTTCATCTGCAAGATGTCGTTCCAGGTCGAGATTTTCCACTATCCCTAGTCGGAGATTTCCGCAATGCAGCCGAGGGCGACGGTTGCCCCCGCTGCGCTGAAGGTAGCCTGACCATGAGCAAAGGAATTGAAATGGGCCATGTATTCAAGCTCGGCACCAAATACAGCGAAAAGCTTGGCGCTGCTTGCCTGGATGCATCCGGCAAAGAGCAGTTGTTTCTCATGGGCTGTTACGGCATCGGCGTTTCCCGTGTTCTGGCCGCAGCTGCCGAGCAGTTTCATGATGAGCAGGGCCTTGCCTGGCCGGTGACACTAGCACCTTTTCACGTACATCTGATTCCCATCTCGCCAAGGGATGCCGAACAGCAGCAATTAACCGAGCAGCTATACGAGCGTCTCACTGCGCTTGGCGTCGAGGTACTGCTGGATGACCGGGACGAGCGTCCCGGCGTGAAGTTCAAGGATGCCGACCTAATCGGCATTCCTGTGCGCATTGTCGTTGGCCGCGAAGCCGGCAGCGGCATCGTGGAGTATGTGGAACGGAGTAGTATTTCCCAGAAGGAAACCCTACCGGTTGCAGAGGCGGTTGAGCGAGTGGTAGCTATGCTGGAGCTTATGCGGATAGAGAGTAACTGATAGATAGTAACTGATAAATAACAAATGACAGGCAGTAACCCATAGGCATCACACGAACAACAACTGGCGGACTACTAACGGACCTGAGAAACCTGAGAAAGCTTATTTAGTCTCAAATGAAGCATTTTTTCGGCTAACGGACCTGACACGCGTTATTCGGCACATAAACCAGGTAAAGCAGCAAAGTGGGCTCAAATAAGGCTCCTCAGGTCCTCAGGTCCGTTACAATTATTCTCCCTGGATTCGTTCTATCAACTCGGTTTCGGCCAATCGCTCATGCAAAAAATCCACCACATGCATCACCTTCATCGTGGATGGATCGCCGTGTTTATGCACGCCGAGCTGCATTTGCAGCAAGCAGCCGGGATTGCTCGTCAGCAAATAGCTCGCTCCAGTCCGGCCAACATGCTCCATCTTATGCTCCAGCAGTTGCCCAGCCATTTCCGGCTGCAGCATGTTATAAATACCCGCCGAACCGCAACAGCGATCCGCCTCCTTCATCTCCACAAAATCAACGCCACCGATCTGGCGGATCAACTGGCGAGGTTCGGAAGCTCCCTTCATACCATTTCGCAAATGACAGGAATCCTGATAGGTGACGCGAATGAGCGGCCGTTCGGAAATACTGTCAGCAAGACCGGCAGATTTACGAGCCGCTGTCACAGACAGCGGCTCTTTGGGCATCTTCAATGCCGATGAAGTCGCTGAAGCCGCCGCCGCAGACAGTGGACCATTTGCTGTCTTCATTGCCTCTGAAGCTGAATTTGCTGAAGCCACCTCTGTCGCAAACAGTAGGCCTTTTCGCATCTTCAGTTCCGCTGAAACTGCCGATGCCGCCGCCGTCTCATCCACTCCACCAAGCGGAAGGCGCCCGCTCAATAACAGCAGTTTGCTCACATCCACTACTTTTGCGGCAAAATCACGCGCCAACCCCGCATACCGCTCATCCTCATGCAGCAAATGGCCGTATTCCACAAGCTGCGCGCCGCAGCCTCCAGCATTGGATACGATGTAGCGAATGTCCGCAGCACGGAACGCCTCCAGATTCTGCCTTGCCAGCTCTCGAGCTTGCTCCAGCTCTCCCCCATGAGCGTGGAGCGCTCCACAGCACACCTGCTCTCGTGGAATTACTACATCGTAACCCGCTGCCGACAACAGCTCGGCCGTGTTCACATTGGTTCCAGCGAACAGCACATCCATAATGCAGCCGCGAAAAAGCGCCACTCGCCCCAGCGATTCCCCTTTGGCCGGTAGCAGCGTACCGATGCGCTCGATGACACCTTTCGAGGTGGCATCCGGTAAAATCTGCTCCATCTCTCGCATAGATGCAGGAAGCATGCGCGTTATGCCAGTGCCTCGCGCCAACTGGCGCAGCCCTGACTTTTGATAAAATGCCAGCACGCCCCCAAGTACACGCATGCTGCTGCGCTTGGGGAACATCCCCTTGAACAGTACCGAGCGTATGCCCCGAACTGGTGCGCTACGCTTAGCATGGATTTCAATCGTTTCGCGCGTTTGCTCCAGCAGTTGACCATACTTCACATCAGCGGGACAAGCTGGCTCACAGGCCCGACAGCCCAGACAATGACTCATCTGCACTTGGAAGTTTTCATCCGGGTCCATGATGCCGTCGGCGACCGCTTTCATAAGTGCAATCCGGCCACGCGGCGACTCCGACTCGATGCCAGTCTCGCGGAAAGTCGGGCATGCCGGCAAACAAAATCCACAGCGCATACAGTTGGTGAGCTGGTCGTAGTCCAATTTTTGCAGCATCGTGGCAGCGAGTGGGTTGGCGTGTCGCTCAGCCATGCTGGATCACCACCCTTTTGCGCCGCTTCTTGGCGAACATTTTCCCCGGATTGAGCAGGTCATGGGGATCGAACACCCGCTTGATTCCCTCCATCACCACCATGCCGCTCTCGCCAACCTTCCATTCCAGAAAAGGAGCCTTCACGACGCCGACGCCATGCTCGCCCGTAATCGTCCCGCCCATAGAAATCGCCGCCTCAAAAATTTCCTCAAAAGCCTGCTCCACTCGGTGAATCTCCTCCTTGTCCCGTGCGTCGGTCGTCGCCGTCGGATGCAGATTGCCGTCCCCGGCATGGCCGAAGGTCGCGATGTTCACCCCATATTTGTCCGCGATCTCGCGGATACGCAGCACCATATCGGCGATGCGCGAACGGGGTACCGTCGCATCCTCCAAAATCGTCGTCGGCCGCAGCCGCGCAAGCGCCGTAAAAGCACTGCGGCGGGCGGCAATCAGCCGCTCGGCATGCTCTCGCGTTTCCGCCACCTCCACCCGGTCAGCCCTCTCCGCCATACAGATCGCTCGGATTGCCTCCATGTCCCGTTCGACGACGGCAGGGTCGCCATCCTGCTCTATAAGCAGAATCGCTTCCATATCACGCGGCAAGCCGAGCCTAGCAAAGTCATCCACGACGCGGATCGTCGGATTGTCGAGAATCTCGAGCGTAGCCGGAATGATTTTATTTTCGATAATGCGGGATACGGTGCGGGCAGCTCCATATAGATCGCGGTACATGGCAAGCATCGTTTTTTTGAAAATAGGGGGCGGAACAAGTTTCAAAGTCGCTTCCGTAATGATCGCCAGCGTGCCCTCGGAACCGACCAGCAGCTTGGTCAGATCGTAACCAGCCACATCCTTCACCAGCTTACCGCCAGTGCGGATAATCTCGCCGCTTGCCATCACCGCCTCTAGTCCAAGTACATAATCCTTCGTCGTCCCGTACTTCAACCCGCGCAGTCCGCCGGAATTCTCGCTGATATTGCCCCCGATCGTGGAAATCTTCATACTGCTGGGATCAGGCGGATAGAAGAGCCCCAACGACTCCACATACTCAGTAAAATCCTGCGTAATAAGCCCCGGCTGCACCGTTGCCGTCAAATTCTCAAGATCCACCTCTAAAATCCGGTTCATGCGATGCATGACCATGACAATTCCGCCCTGCACCGGCACCGTTCCGCCACATAGATTAGAGCCGGAGCCTCGGCCCACGACCGGGACCAAATGATCCGTTAACGCTTTCATAATTTGCACTACCTGCTCTGTCGATTGTGGATAAATAACCCCGTCCGGCAAGCTTTGTAGCATCGGCGTACCGTCATAGGAATGAGTGACTCTCGCCTCCATATCATCACGCATGTACTTTTCCCCAACGATGCCGCGCAGCCGCTTCAGCAAAGACTCCTCCAGCATAAATCCCCCGCCCCTTTATGGTGCATGTATATAGATCGATGGCTAGCGCTCGTCAAAACCACTATATTCATCAGGTCATCTGATGACTTTTGAAACTGATTATATGCTATAATTCAGTCATTGTATAGAGGCTCGAAGCTCGGATAAGCGGGCATAAGCGGGGCTATCTGGACCACGGATCGGAGACATTGAGGTATGAAAATCACATCCGCAAAAAATCACGAGCTTGTCGCAGCGCATATGCTCAAGCAGATTCAAAACGGCGTCTGGAAGCCAAGCGAGCGCTTGCCTTCCGTGGTGGAGCTGGCGGAGTCGTACGGCGTTGGCCGCTCGACGATCCGCGAAGCGACAAGCGCGCTCAAGGCGACCGGCTGGCTGGATGTGCGACACGGCGGCGGCACCTTCGTCAAAGCCGTCCTCCCGAGCGATCCACGCTCCGGCGCCGATCAGCTTTTTCAAAGTGCAAATTCATTGGTGGAGCTGCTGGAGGTACGGCGTGTGCTGGAAAGCGGCGCGGTGCGGCTGACCGCCAATCGACGCAGCGCAGATGAGCTCCAGCGGCTGAGTACCATTCTTGCGCAGATGCGCGAAAGCCTATCTCATCAGGACACAGCTGCCGGGGAGCGCGCTGACACGGACTTTCACATGGCGATCGCTTCTGCCTCGGGCAATGCACTGCTCGCTAGCATGATGGAATCGCTGTCGGAACGATTTGAAGGCACCATTCGGCAGACGCGCGAGTTGCGTTTCTACCGGGAACAAGGCGTGGCGGAACGGCTGCTCGAAGAGCATGAGGGAATTTTCGAGGCGATTGAGCAGCGTAATGCCGAATTAGCCGAAGCCAGGCTCAGCCGTCATCTCGACGGCGTACTGCAAGCACTGCAGGATGCAGTGGCGAGTAATTTATAACCATTCGCTTAACGGATGGATAAAGTGGACAGGCAACTAACGCATCGCGGTAGCGTAAAGCCGCTCGGAGCGGCTTTCTAACTTTAAAGAAACCAGTAAACAAAAAGAAAACCCGCAGAAGGAGCACTTTAACATCCAAGTGTCCTGCTTGCGAGTCTTCACTTCCTCTAGTTTTTCCCTAATGGCCTTGCCGTTGCCTTGCCGTTGCCTTGCTGTTGCCTTGCTGTTGTCGCTTTGCTGTTGCCTTGCCGTTGCCTTGCTGTTCCCTTGCCTATTAGCCCGGCCCGTTACCTTGCCCGTTCTGTCGCCAATGGCTTTAACCGCGCTTCAATCGCCTCGCGATGCGGCTCTAAAAACGGTGGCAGCGACAACGCTTCACCGAGCCGAGCCTGTTCTTCGTCGGTGTCGAAGCCCGGACCGTCCGTCGCAAGCTCGATCAGAACGCCGCCCGGCTCACGGAAGTACAAAGAACGGAAGTAGAAGCGGTCCACGTACCCCGAGTTGCCATAACCAGCCTCACTAATTCGCTGCACCCATTTCCGCAGCTCATGCTCATCCTCTACGCGGAACGCTACATGATGAACGCCGCCGCGGCCTAGCCGCTCACGCTCCAGGTCATTGCGCTCCTCGACGTGGACTTCTGCTCCGCTGCCCCCCTCGCCTACCTCCATAATGACAACATCAGGTTGCCCTGGCATATGGGAAGGATAAACGCCTTTGCGGCGGAAGCCGAGTAGATCTGTGAGTGTCGCCAGCGTAGGAACAGCGTCACGTACCGTCAGCTGCACCGGACCGAGGCCGGTGATTCCGTACTCCACTGGAACCGGACCTCCACTCCACGGGTTACCAGCCGCCACACCTACGTTATGCTCGTCGGATACGAGCAGCACACGCTGCTCCTCCGGATCACGGAACGCCAGCGTCATGCGGCCGGCTCGCTCCAACTGGCCGTCATGGTCAACGCCTAGTTCGTCGAACCGCCGCTCCCACCAGCTCAGCGCCTCATCGCTAGCCACTCGCAGCGAGTAAGCGGAAATGCTCGCTGAACCGGGACGGTTGCGGCCCATCATCGGCAGCTCGAAAAACGTCAGCTCCGTGCCGGGACTGCCCTTGTCATCCCCGTAGAACAGATGGTACATGCTCGTGTCATCCTGATTGACCGTCTTTTTGACGAGCCGCATGCCCATCACCTGCGTATAAAACTCATAGTTGTGCGAAGCCTTCGCCGTCATCGCCGATACATGGTGAATCCCCTTCAATCCGCTCGCCATGACCTATTCCCCCTCTTCTCGCTTTTCAAATTCCGGTAACTCTTCAACTTCCGAAGCTATATAGATCCCGGTAATCTCCATCATCCGTTCAACTGCTGACAGCTCTGCAGCTTCTAACCTCTCAGCGCCTGACATTACCGAGTAACACCAAGTATCACCCGGCTTTAAGCACTCTTTTTACGTATTAAACGTTCTCTTAAACCAATCTGCAGCCGCCTGGGCTTCCGTTGACGTCAGTTGATGCCCGAAGTTCTCCCAGTGCAGCTCAACTTCCGCTCCGGCGCCGCTCAGCAGCACTTGAAGCTCCTCTGTTTCATGCGGTGGGCAGATCCGGTCATTCCTGCCTGCACCGATGAACACCGGCATACCGGTCAGCTCGGGCAGCTGTAAGCCGCGACGCGGCACCATGGGATGATGCAGCACCGCTCCTCGGAACGACTCCTGTTCATGAAAAATAAGGCTGGCCGCAATATTAGCACCGTTGGAGTAACCTACAGCAACCATATTGCTGCGATCAAGGCCGTATTCCGCTGCCGCCGCATCCAGAAATGCCTTCAGCTCACCCGTACGGAGGACGAGATCCTCCTCATCGAATACTCCCTCCGCCAAGCGGCGGAAGAAGCGGGGCATGCCGTTTTCCAGCACTTTTCCGCGCACAGAAAGTATCGCCGAATCCGGAGAAATCATCGCTCCTAAGCCGAGCAGATCATGTTCGTTACCGCCAGTTCCGTGCAGCAGCACGAGCACTGGCGCTTGCGAGTTTTTGCCCCCCTGATAAACATGAATCATATCCAAGCTCATGAGTTAGCCCCCTTCAGTTTACGTACCTCGATCGGCAGCAGTCCCGCTTCAATCTCAGTGCGATGCGGCTCATACCAGGATGGCAGCATCAGCTTGGAACCCATCTCCTCAGCAGGCTCATCAACTGTAAAGCCCGGAGGGTCTGTAGCAATTTCGAACAAGATGCCGCCATCTTCGCGGAAGTATACCGCATTGAAATACTGCCGGTCGATGACCGGAGTCGGCTGGAAGCCTGCCCCGGCTGCCGCTTGACGCCACGCCTCATGCTCGTCGAAATCTTTGGCCCGCCATGCGATATGATGCACAGTTCCGGCACCGCCGGTGCCACGCTCCTGATCCTGCAACGGGATGTCGATGACATTGCCAAGCTCGCCGTCTCCACGGAAACGTGCGTAACCATCCGCTTCTCCGTCAGGCTTCAGTCCGAGCGTTTCGGCCAAAGTGCGGCGCGTCGATGCGGAGTCTGTGCTCAGCAGCACTGCTCCTCCGAAACCTTTGACGGCTTTGTCAGCTGGAATGCCTGCAAAACCCCAAGTGTTCAGCAGACCCTCCTCGCGCTCTACAATTTCAAGGCGCATGCCTTCGCGATCTGTGAACTGCAGGAACGTCTCTCCGAAGCGTTCACTCCGTTGCAGCTCGACCCCGAAACCGGCAAGCCGTTCTTCCCAGTAAGCAAGCGCACCAGGAGGCACACTCAACGTCGTAATGCCAACTTGGCCGCCGCCTATGATTCCTTTGCGGGAACCGGGATGGGGGAAAAAGGTAAGAATCGTACCCGGGGTGCCATGCTCATCGCCGAAGTACAGATGATACACCTCTGGCGCATCGAAATTGATCGTTTTTTTGACCATCCGAAGACCGAGTATACCTCCGTAAAAATCTACAATGCCCTGGGGATCCGTCGCGAAAGACGTAATATGGTGAATGCCGGCAGTTACTGGTTTCATAATAAATCCTCCTCAATTATCTTAAAGTTAAAGTATTTGATCTGCGAACATGATTTATGTGAATGAATGATGCGGTCTACCCCGCATCCGCTCCCTTACCTAACTTTTTAAGCAGTTCGGCTGCTTGTTGTTTCTCTTCCGTGTTCAATCCCACTGTCAGGCGGTGAATTTGCTCGGCATGCTTCGGAAAAATGGAGTCGAACAACTCTCGCCCTGCGTCCGTCAGTTCCGCGAAGGTAACCCTTCTATCCTCGGGACATGGAATTCGTCGCAGCAGATCTTTTTTCTCCAATTTGTCGATGTTATAGGTTACACTGCCGCTGGTGACCAGAATCTTCTCGCCGATCTGCTGCAGAGGAATGCGTCCCTTATTGTAGAGCACTTCCAGTACCGTAAACTCCGACGGAGATAGGCCATGACCCTTCATATCGCGGATCGCCTGGTCCATAATCGAGCGATAGGCTTTAGAGAGCACGACGAACAGCTTCAGCGACAGCTCCTGTTCCTCCGGTAGCGATTGCGGCTGTTGCACTTCAAGCGGCTCCAAGCCTTCAACTATGCGTGTCTTCGTCTCGCTGTCATTCCGCTTCTGATCCATCGGCTTCCGCCTCCTCGCTGTTATGATGTCTTTAGTTCAAATATCTTAAATTAAAGATAATTGATATGAAAGCACCTGTCAAGTACTTATTGAACTTAATCAAATATAAGTAACGATGGAACTGCCGCGAAAAAAAGGGGCATCATCCTGCAATCAAAATGCCCTGCATCCGCCCCCGCCCCTCCTACAAAACCCGCTTAGCGAATAGGAAGCGCCCTTTCCAATAGCTATTAAACTGGCCTTCAACGACGCCTGGCTCTCCGTAGGTATGGATCATTTTGCCGTTGCCGATATAGATGCTGACATGGCCTATGACCCGGTTGCTCTCAAAGCGGCCAGGGGTGTAGAAAAACAGCAAGTCGCCCGCCTTCAAGCTATTCTGAGAGACTTTTTTGCCGAGTTGGCCCTGCTCGCGCGCGGTGCGTGGAAGTGAAACTCCAACCTTATCGAACACATGCTGTGTAAAAGAAGAGCAGTCGAAGCTTTTCGTGCTCGCATAGCTTTCCGCTCCGAAATCATACGGGGTTCCAAGGAGCTTGCGAGCCGCAGACACAACCTTGGTTGCGGAATTGCTTGCTTGCATGTTGTAATCTGCGTCTGCGTCTTCATCTTCGCCAATCATCTCCGCCCGAGTGGCATCCGTCATCTGCATGGAAATGCCGCGCTGCGTGCTGGAATCCGCAGTATCCTGCACCGGAGTAAAGCTTAGCTCGCGGGTGGATGCATTCCAGCGCACGGGCGATTCCAGCAGCGTAGTCAGAGATTCGGCCGTAATGCTCGGCTTGCCGCCGATGGAGCGCGGCGCATCCGGCAACTGAACGTTCCGGCTGCCCGACTTGGCGTTGCGTTCGCCTACGCGAAGCCGATACGCCGCATCCGTATCCCCAATCGCATAGCTGCCGCGCATTTCCTTCAAATTCATGTTCAAAGCTTTAGCCGCATGCTCCAGCGGTACCCATACCTTTCCGTCCACATCCGATGTCATCGGCACAGCCGCTACTCGGTTTTCGCCAACTACAATGGAGCCTGCTCCCAATTGCTGAGATAGCTGCTGCATTCTCATATTCGAGTCGCTATAGGGCCGCTCGCCCTGCATCCCGCATCCGCCGAGCATAATCGCTGCCGTTGCAGCCAGCAACATTGCCGGCTTGAGTGCGCCTAAAGGCTCCTTGTCCATTGCCATATTTACCACTCCCTGCTGACATAATGACGACCGGAGCTCATCTGGTGCAAATACACAAATGAAAGGGATACGAAAACACTCCGGTCACTTCTCTACTTAGAGTGGTTTTGAACGGAAAAATTATGCATTAGCAGATGCTAAGCCGCCCACTCTCCTCTCGGTCTGCCTAAACCTGAAAAAACCGCATGTCCACCATCATAAGATGGCGAGCATGCGGCTAGGAATCAGGTTCAGGAAGTCGGCAGCTCCGAGATGCCGGTATTGGCTTTGACGAGCACCTCGTCGAACTTGGCCTCGTTCGTCTTGGACGACAAGTATGTGCCGACGATGGCGCCGAGGAAGCCGAGCGGAATCGAAATGATGCCCGGATTAGTCAGATCGATCAGTGGCTCGCCTACGAGAATCGCTTTGCCTGCGACAGGGTTCCAGACGTTCGGGCTTATGGCGACAAGGAACAACGAGCTGATTAAGCCGCTCAGCATGCCGGTGATGGCCCCTGCGGTATTGAATCTTTTCCAGAACACGGTGAACAGCAGCACTGGCAAGTTGGCGCTGGCAGCGACCGCGAAGGCGAGCGCTACGAGGAACGCCACATTCATCTTCTGCGCGAACAGCGCGAGAATGATGGAGATGACAGCAACGCCGACCGAAGCGAGCTTAGCTGCGCGCATTTGCTCCTTTTCCTTCGCTTTACCTTTGCGCAAAATATGGCTATAAAAATCATGGGCGAAGGCAGAAGCTGCCGAAAGAACTAGTCCGGCTACGACCGCGAGGATCGTGGCGAAGGCGACTGCCGAAACGAAAGCGAACAAGAACTCTCCGCCGAGCGCTTTGGCCAGCAGCGGCGCCGCCATATTGCCGGCCGCATTGGCTTTCACAATCGCGGCTTCGCCGACAAAAGCTGCCGCACCAAAGCCTAGAAACAGCGTCATAACATAGAAGATACCGATGACCCAGGTGGCAACAAAGACGGATTTGCGTGCGGTAGGCGCGTCCTTAACTGTGAAAAAGCGAATCAGAATATGCGGCAGCCCTGCGGTGCCAAGCACGAGAGCCAAGTTGAGCGAGATTGTGTCGAGCCCGCTGGTGAATTTGTTGCCGGGATTGAGGAAGGCTTCCTTGAGCCCGGTCGCCGTTTTCATCTCCGTGAACATATGGCCAAGGTTAAAGTCAAACTTAGCGAATACGATCAAGGAAATGATCAGCGTACCCGCAATCAACAGCACACACTTAATGATTTGCACCCAACTCGTAGCCGTCATGCCGCCAAAAACAACGTAGATAGTCATCAGCACACCGACGATCAACACGGAAGTAGTGTAATCCAGACTTGGGATGAGCAGCGAAATAAGCGCACCCGCTCCAACCAGCTGAGCAATCATGTAAAAGATCGAGATGACAATCGAGTTGAGCGCGGCGACGCCGCGAATCTGCGACTGATTGAAGCGTGCCGCGATCATGTCGGCCATCGTGTAACGGCCAAGGTTGCGAAGCGGCTCTGCTACCAGATAGAGCACGACGAGATAAGCGACAAGGAAGCCGATGCTATAAAAGAATCCATCAAAGCCATACAGCGCAATCATACCGGCGATGCCAAGGAATGAGGCTGCCGACATATAATCGCCCGCGATGGCCAGTCCGTTTTGCCAACCGGTCAACCCGCCGCCAGCGGTGTAAAACTCACTTGCTGTATTCGTTTTTTTGGAGGCGTAATAAGTAATGACTAACGTGCCGAGCACGATGAGCAGGAAGAGCAGGAAGGCGGTATTCATGAGGTTTTCCTTCCTTTCTCGGGGGCTTTGCCGCGCTCTGCGATCTCCACCTTGATTTCTTCCACCATCTCGTCGAACTTGGCCGCCTTGCGGGAATAGATCATACAGAGCGTCCAGGTCATAATGAATTGCGCACTGGCAAACAGCCAGGCCCAGGACACCGGTCCGAGTGCGGGCTCATTGAGCACCTTGGAGTAGGAAGTCATTATTGGCAGCGTGAAGTAGAAAGCGAGGAAAAAGAGACTCATCGGCAGCAAAAATCGTTTCTTCTTGCGAAGCAGCCTGCGAAAAGACTCTGAATGGGCCACATCCGTGTAAGTCAGTGGGGTTTTGGACACCGGGCTCCCTCCTATTGTAAACGCTTTATATTTACTATACACGTCTCCCCTCTGCCTCTGAAACCGACTTGGCGCGAAACGTTGAAACCGCTCCTTGAAAGGATGAAATTCGGCGCCGAATGGTTAAAGCTGAAAAAACCTGCTTTCCGGTTAGGGAAAGCAGGGTTCTTGTTCCGGCCAGCTCAACAAGCTCGGATCACTCCAGCTCCCCTTGCTTCTCTAGCTGCGCCGCGATTGCTTTACCGAGCGCTTCCTCAGCTGCAAAAGGTTTAATCATACTGGTGGACGACTCGCGCTCTTTATTCAAAACTTCGATCATGCCAGGGCTGGCCTGTTGCGGGTCAATCATGGCGATTGCCCATGAAGCCCAGAAGGCGGTTCCGCTTTCCTGCCGCTGAACAAGACTGAACAAAGGCGGAAGGCTCGATGCACCGATCCGGAACAGCGTTAAAGCTGTCGCCATTTGGGTTTCCTCATGATCCTTCAGTAATAGTTCAGCCAGAGCAGGAACAGCCTCGGCTGCGTCTTGGCCTAATTCACCAAGAACAACTACGGCCATCGTGCGAAGCGAGCCCGTTTCACCGAGAGCATGGATCAGCGAGGGAACGGCTTCCTTACCGGTACGTTTAAGCTCTTTAATGGCCGCGAATGCCGTTTGTTCGTTGTTGCTGGCAAGATCGCTGATTTGTTTGTGGACGAGCTCCTTCGAATCCATAGTTATCCGCACCTCTTCTATTAAAAAATATTTTATTATTCCTTCCAGCAATAATCGCCAGGAGCGGCGGAAGAATAGCTTTCAGCGAGAAGTTGTCCCCGCCGGCTGCCATCGATTTTGTTCCAGAAGGAGCTGACATAGATCCCTGCTTTCTGCTCATCGAGCTGTAAATGATTTGTGTCAATTTGGCGCTTTTTCATATAAATTCGAGGGCAACGTCCCCACAAACGGCGACCAATCGCCCGTTGAGTAAAGATATAGCCGGTGCATCGCTCGCGTACATGCCGTATAAAGAAGCTTTCGTTCATTGTCTCGGCCGTAAGCTTCGGGCGAAGCATCATAGATCAAAACAGCATCGAACTCGACACCTTTGGCGAGATACACGGGAATGAGCATGGCTCCTTTTTCAAAGTTTTGCGTTTCCTTCGTAATGAGCTGCAAAGCTTCGCCCCCATGAGCCCGTAACGATTCATAGGCCTTCCGGCTTTCGGCTGCCGTCTTCGTTATGACGGCGATGGAATGGAAGCCCTCGGCTCGAAGCGCCGCAATGTCTGCCACAAGTTGCGCGTCTCGTTTCTCCCCGCCGTCCAGTCCCACCAGCAGGGGCTTCTGGCCTCCCCTTTCAAACGGAGTTATTTCTTCGCCGCCTGGAAGCATCAATCTTGTAAATTCCACAATCTCCCGAGTGGAACGATAACTGCGCACAAGACGGATCAACCTTGTTTCGGCTTCGCCATAAAGGCGAACTAGCGGAGAATCCGGTGCGTCCAAACTTGTAGACTGCATAAAAATCGCTTGCCCGAAATCACCGAGCACCGTCATCCGGGCACGGGGAAACAGCTTTTTAAGATATTCAAATTGAAACGCCGAATAGTCCTGACCTTCATCAACGAATACATATTGAATTTCTGTGTTCGTCCTTACGCCTTCAATTAGTTCTTTTACATACAAATACGGAGTCGCATCTTCGTGAAATAACTCGTTCCGGGTCAGCGTTTCCTTGGTTTGTCTGCATATTTCTGGCCACAGCGAAGGAATGACGGCTTCTTTCGTTTTCTCCCGATAAGCAGCTTCTTCGTCAAACAATTGGCCATATATGCCTTTGTAATCGACAAACGAGAATTTTCTCACACTTTTCCTAAGCGGTTTAAAGATATCTTTGACGATCGTTCGCCGGAGCAGATCTTCCTCCTTCTGAGCAAAGTCAAAGTCGCCTTCATCTTCTCGACGCTTCTTGATCACTTTCTCGCGAACTGAGGCGTAATGTTCCGCAAGGTCGAACACTTCCCTGTCCCTATGCAGCGTTCCAAACACTTCCGCGTACTGGTCAGCATCGAGATAATTCAGCTCTTCCTGTACCCAAGGCGCTTCCCGTTCCATGCGCTCCAGCGTAGCCAGTTCATTCAGCAGCCATTCCTGCAAGAGCACAACACGATTGAATAACGGCAGGGAACGGTCATAACTGTAAAATTTCTCTCTCATTTGCTTTCCGGTAATCAAAATGCGGTCCCGGATCCGAATCCCTTTGAATCGCATGCCTTCCCGCCCAAGCCATATTCCATAGTTCTGCAGGGCCTGCAGGAAAGCCTCCGAGGTTTTATATTTAATCCCCTGAAGACGAGCCTCGTACCCCGGCGTTCCTTGTTCGGTCAGTACATATTCGATCCCATCAAAGGGATCTTCAGGCCGTAGCGTTGAACCTACCCAATAGTCGATATATTCTTGAAAAGTCGTCTGCTGCATATTCTCTTCACCGAGCTCCGGAAGGACGGTGGAAATATAACTGGCGAACATCGGATTCGGTGAAAAAAGAACGATCTGATCAGCCTTGATCGTCTGGCGATTTTTGTAAAGCAAAAACGCCACCCGCTGCAATGCCGCGGAAGTTTTACCGCTGCCGGCCGCCCCTTGTACGATTAGCATCCGGCTTTTGTCATCGCGGATGATCGTGTTTTGTTCCTTCTGGATCGTTGCCACGATACTCTTCATTTGCGAGTCCGCGCCTTTGCCGAGCACTTGCTGCAGCAATTCGTCCCCGATCGTTTCACTTGCATCAAACATGTTGCGGATTTGCCCGTTCTGAATCTGAAACTGCCGTTTGAGCTCCATCGTCCCTTCGATTCGTCCAGTCGGCGTTATATAAGATGCTGGGCCGGGGGAGTAGTCGTAGTACAGGCTCGCGATTGGTGTACGCCAATCATAGATGAGAAAGTTCAAGCCGTCTTTGTCGACAAAGGAAGACACACCAATATAAATCTGCTCGGTGGGATCCGAGCCATTCTCCTGAAAGTCGATGCGTCCGAAATAAGGAGACGGAAGCAGACGTTTCAAGTTTTTCCATTGCTGCTTCAACAGCTTGTGGCCGCGCTCCCGTTCGGCTAGTACGGCAGATTGCTGGTTAATATTGTGGAAAGTCTCTTCGAAATCTTCGTCCGTACTTGTGTTGATCGTTACATCTTCCCAAAACCGCTTGCGCATGTCCGTAGCCTGATCACGTAATCCAGTAACCTCCGGCTCCAACTCGGTAATTCTCGCCTGCAGCTTGTTTCTGACTCGTTCTAGCCGACCCTGTTCTTCTTGCCAGTCCTTCGATTTCATCTCTCTGAACACACTCCTTTTCCCTTTTTTTTGGGATAAAAAGAGAATTGACAAATCAAAGTTCCGGGTGTAAAATTAAATTAGGAATGAAACACCCACACCTTATATTTTAATTTATCAATACCGCTGAAGATTATATCATGGCGGTAATTTGTGTTCAATCCATTTTTTCTGGATAATTTAAACAACACACCGCGGAGATACGCGGTTAGTAGATGACCCTCGACTCGAGGGTCATCTTTTTATATTCATTATTCCATATGAGCTATTGAAGAAAGTGGAAGCGATGTATCACCTCTGTCGGATACGCCTAGCTGCCTTCCTGCAGCAGACGCATCATTTCCTTGGCCGCAGTGCGCGATACCGGAATCTTGATTTCCTCGGCATGATTGAGAACAGCATTGTACGCCCCATTGAACCAGGGCTGGATCTCGCGAACCTGGTCCAGGTTGATGAGATAACTGCGATGCGGCCGAAAAAAGCCCAGACCAAGCCGCTCTTCCAGCTCCTGCAGCGTCTGCCTGGCGGAATACTCCGTCCCGTCCGCCATGCGGATACGGGTATGCTTGTCCTCCTTCATCGCAAATAGCAGCGAGCTGCCGTCCAACACGACCATGCGGCCACCATCCTCAACAAGCAAACGCACCTTGCGGCTGGAGGGCATCAGCCCCGCAGCTACCGTAGGTCGGTTCCCTTCCGAAGCTCCAGCAAAAATCGCGGATGCATCTCGATTCTTGGACGGGGGCTCCTGCTGGGCAGGGCCTTCGGTCGAAGGAGTCCCGGCTAGTTCACGGCCGGACACCTCAACTGAATCACTTGAAACCTGCTTCCCGGCCGACGAGAGCCCAGCTTGCTGAGCTACCTTTCGTTGCCGAAGCCGCTGCAACGCGATTCCCAGCCTTTCCTCGTCGTAAGGCTTGAGTAAATAATCGACCGCCTCAACACCAAAAGCCTCCACCGCATAATGTTCATACGCCGTAGTAAACACGATCATGGGAAGCTGCGATTCCTCGCGCAAAGTTCGCGCTGCCTGCAGTCCGTTCAGCTCCGGCATCTCCACATCGAGGAATATCGCATCTGGCTTATTACGGCGCGCGGCCTCGATCACCTCCCGCCCGTTGCAAGCCGGCTCCAACAGCTCCACATCCAGCTCCTGCGACAACAAATACACCAGTTCCTCGCGCGCCAGCCGCTCATCGTCTGCGATCAGCACGGTAAGCTTCTCCCTCATAATATTCCCTCCTCTCCCCAGGCAAGCGGAACTCCACTCGACTGCCCCCTTCCGGCAGATTACTGTAATGGAGCGCAGCCTCTGCTCCGACGAGCCGAATCAGCCGCTCATTGACGTTGTACACACCAAGTCCGTTGTCCGCTGTAGAAGGCATTCCGCTCGATTCTTCTCCGCTTTGCAAAGGCATAACGCCTAGTATTGAAAGCAGCTCCGGCCGAATGCCGATCCCATTGTCCTGGACGCCAATTCGGATCGCTCCGCCCTCTCGCCTGACCGATACTTGCACCACACCGCCGATCAAGCGGCTCGCCAGCCCATGTTGGATGCTGTTCTCCACAAGCGGCTGCAGTGTCGAAGGCGGGATTAGCACATCCTGCAATCCTCCTGCCGCATCGCACTCCAGCCTCATCTGATCACCGAAGCGGATATGCAAAATATCCAGATAGGCTCGCAGATGCTCCAGCTCCTGCTGCAACGGGATAAGCGGCGATTGCGCTGTGCGCAAGCTTGCTCTCATGAACTGAGCAAGCTGCCGCGTCAGATGGCGAGCATCACCAGGATTCGTGCGGATTAACGTCACAATCGAGTTCAATGTATTAAATAGAAAATGCGGATGGATCTGCGCTTGCAGCGCCCGCAGCTCCGCATCCTTAGTCAGCACTTCCAGCTCCGTCGCTCGCGCCAGCGTGAGATGCGTAGAGATAAGCTTGCTGAGGCCGGAGGCGAACTCCTCCTCCACTTTGCGCACATGCTTGCGGCTGCGATAAAACAGCTGTAACACCCCCACTGGCTGTCCGGCCTGCTGGAATGGAATCAGCACGACCGCGCCAGGACCTTGTTTTGCCTCCAGCGTCCCTCTGCGAGCGAGCGCTGTCAGCTTTTGCTTCAGCTGTCCTCCTTCCGCTTGGGATGAAGAGCTGTCCGCATAGGCCGCAAGCTCTGCCACCACAACCTCGCCGGTACGGACAGCCTTTTGGCACAGAGATGATACAGCAGGATGCTCCGGGCGGCTTCGTTCCATCCCCGGACCTGTGTAAGCGAGGACAGATGTCATATCCGTCACCGCAACGGCATCAACGCTCAGCGTCATGGACAACACGCGGGCCGCCTCCGCAGCGCTTTCTTCCGTAAGCTTTTGCTCCAAATGAGGCAGTACCGTACCGGCAACAGCGAGCGCACGTTGCGTCTCGACTGCTCCAGCCCGCTCCTGCTCTCTCAGCGCAACCTGAATCATTGCGACAAATAGAGCGATGCCGATACTGCTCGCCAGCACCATCGGCACTCCGATCTCATTGACGAGATGAATGGACTCCGGCGAAGAAGTCGTGTAGATCAGGATGATTCCCATCTGCAGGATTGGAGCGAACACGCCGATAAAAAAAGCTTTAATCGGCGCAATAATGCGCTCCTCATAGAAAAACAGGGCCACCAGCCCTGCCAGCAGGCCGATTATCGGCGTGGAAATGAGGTAGGAGCCGGCAGCGAGCCCGCCAAGCGAAGCCGCATGCGCCCCGGCGATCAAACCGGCGCCGGTTCCTACACCGGCCCCGCCGAACAGGCCGGCCAGCACAACGCCGATCAGCGCGGAATGGGCCAACAGCTGCTCGCTATCTACCCCGCGAATCCAAAAGCGGGCATCCATGCCTTCCGGCCCGGCCAGCACGCCGGCATGCGTACCGGCAATGCCGATGAGCCCGAACATGACGGCGTACAGCACGCCCGTTTTCAGTGTAATGGCACGATCCAGCAGCATGCGGAACAACGGCAGCCTCGTCATAATAAACATCAGAATGAGCAGCATGCCCATCCGCTCGATGAGTACCCGGGTGTAGGTTTCCATTTGCAATCATCCCGCCCATTGCGCCATGGTGACGCTGTCATTTTGATAATCCAGAAGAAACCTTCTGATATGGGGCATGCTATACTGATGAAATTAAGTCGAAACCCTCTCCTGGAAGGATGATATCGAATGGCCAAATTAACCCCTTATCTGATGTGCGAGGACGCCCGGGCTCAGGCGAATTTCTATATTGAGTCGCTTGGCGGCGAAGTTCTCTCGGTCATGACACACAGGGATATTCCAGGCGCGGAAGAGAACGCCCCGGACAAAGTGCTACATATGGCAGTTACGATAGCAGGTGTTCCGTTATTCTTGACCGACAGCTTCATGTCCCAACAGAATGGCAACGCCTTGTACCTGGCGCTGGAATACCAGGAGGATGAAGAGGCTCATCGCGCATTTAATAATCTCGCAGTTGGAGCCGAGATCCGCCACCCCCTGGAGAAGGCGTTCTGGGGTACATTGTTCGGCCAACTAACGGACAAGTACGGCGTGAACTGGATGATCACAACCGAGCAGCAAGCCAGCCAAGCTTAAGCTCCCTTCATTCGAGCGGGCAGCAAGTCCTTCACGGACTTAGCTGCCCGCTCGTTTTTCGATTATTAGCCCCCCTCATCATCCCAGCTCGGGAAAAACCCGTTTAAGGCTGCCGGCAAGCTCCGCCTGTGCCTTTTTGGTCATGCCGGCGACAACGAGCAGATAGCTTTCCCGCATCATGCCTTCAACTACTGCCTCCGGCACCTCCCCGTTTAAGACGACAGTATTCCAATGACGTTTGTTCATATGATAGCCCGGAAGCACCGCGCCCGGATACGTTTCCCGCTGCAGCCAGGCCTCGTCGGGGCTGGTCTTGAGGTTGACGCTTTCGTTTTCTCCGGTGTGGCCAAACAGCGCGAACATTTTCTCCTTTACATAAAGCACCTGCAGATCCGGATCAAATGGCGTCTTCACACTCGTCCCGGGGTACCCAAGGCCAATTGTAATGAGCTTGTCATGGTTCATCCTTTAACCTCCCCAACATTTTCTGATAAGTATAGTTATCTCACTTAATGATTGACGGGACAAGAGAACAGTGGGACTAGTCATACACATAGTAAGGAGGACAAGGTGGAGCGGGCTCCGCTGTTTCCCCCGCAACATTCCCGTGTAAAAACCGTCTGAAGTGTACTCATGCAACTCCACAACCATTCCCAGAGGAGGGTAATTGGATTATGAAAAAGAGTTGGAAAACAACAGCAGCATCACTGCTCGTATTATCCATGACCGCAAGCGGAGGAACCGCAGCATTCGCTATGGAGGGCCAACCGGCTCCCGCTCCCGGCCAAGTCGCCATTACCGCAGCCCCATCGGATGCGTCGTCCCTTCAAAAAATCAACAAGGATTTTATAAAACTGTTAGCTTCGGGCAAGCTTGCCCAGTCTATCGCTTACTTGAACAACAATTTGTCCAAGGTTGATAAGTGGACCGCTTCGATGATGGTGCTTCGCTTAGAAAATGCCCAAAATGCAGCGCTCAAAAAGCTTAGTCTGCGATTCGACGAAAAGATGCAAAAATCTATCGGTAACGCTTGGAAAAAGGCAGGATTCGGCGGGGTGCCTCTTGATGATCTCTGGAGCAAGGGAGGCAGCGGAACCTACACCTCGCTGCTGAAAAATGTGAAGGATGAGGCGACTCGCAAGATATTAACAGATGCACGCGACCAAGGATATGTCCTTGATACACAGGAGGGTTGGTTTAGCCCGCTGCCCAACTATCCTATGTATGAAAAATGGAAGTCCTATGTTTCGTCCGACATCAAGTCGTATATCGATATAATGTCCCTTGAGACCCGAATTCCAGTGTGGAGAGATAATTCGGTCGTCATTTCTTGGGCCGATCTGCTCCAGCGCAACCTGGGCCAAGAGAAGTTTTTGCTCAGCTATAAGAGTTCTAATCGCTACAATCAGGTAAAGGCCCACTACGATAGGTCCAGACAGGGTGTATTCTACGGCGACAACAACACGATGCTGTTCGATTATGAAACAAATAAGATCCAGCCGGATGCTCTTGAAGCCTATAAAAAGGCTATCGCTGCCGGCGATACCAAAAGCAGCCCGCTGCTGATGAAACTTTCGAATTTCCTCAAGGTCGTGGAGCGCAACGACGGCAAGCTGACGGATGAAGTGTTGCAATGGCGGAAGAAGCAAGTTTCGAACGGGTAAATAAATATACCAAAACAAGCTGGAGCAGCGCTGCTCCAGCTTGTTTTGGTTGATAGGCGATTAGTCAATTAGGCTTGCAAATCCCGGTATTTACTTCCTTGATTACTCACTCGTGTGCTTGTTGAATGCCATTTATCTGTTCACTGTTACGCTCAAAATCTCGCTGGATGTGACACCGGCGGCGTTGGCCAGCTCAACCTGATAAATATAAGTACCTGGAGCACGTCCCGCTACATCGGTAAAAGCGCTCTGGGCACTTGGCGTTGCCGCCTTCATCGATTGCGTGTCGATTAACACGCCATTCTCGAACAGGCGATACTCCGTAGCGTTAGTGCCCCACCACAGATTGGCCGTCACGCGATAGCTGCCGTCGCCATCCCAGTTGTTGTGGGAAAGAGCCGGCTTGCCGGGATTCGCGTCCGTCACCTGTACAGCGAGGGATGCACTCTTTGTCACACCATGAACGTTGATGAGCTCGGCTGTGTAAATATAAGTTCCGTTTGTCTTGCCGGTCAGATCAGTTTTTAATGACTGAGCGGAAGGCGTTTTGTCGCTCAGTACCGAGGTGCGGATCAGCTTGCCGTTCTCATAGAGACGGAAAATCGTGCCGTTATTGCCCCACCACATATTCATCGTCACGCTGTAGCTGCCGTCTTTTAGCCCCGTGTTATGGCCATTGTTGTCGCTCAGCATTGGTGCCCCCGGAGCGCCTTTGGCAATGCTGCTGCCAGAGGTAATCTGGAATGCCGTCGTCTGTTCGGCTGCATTGCCAGCGGCATCCGTTACGATGTAGCGGATGTTATGGCTGCCGAGGCCAAGGTCGGCGGCCGATAGTTCCTGGCCGCTGGCCAGCGGCTGGCCATTCAGCAGAAGCTGTGTCGAGACTACGCCGGACAACGCGTCGGTTGCAGTCAGCTCGAAGCGCAGCGTATCCGTGAACAACGCATTCGTTACCGGTGCTCCGGACTGCGTCAGCTTCACGGCCGGAACGGTGCGGTCAATGCGTAGATCCAGCTTTTTCGCGGACTCTCGGTTACCAGCAGCATCGACGGAATTATAGGTGATCGATGTCTGGCCTTCCGCTGTCACCGTGACTGGCCCTTCGTACAACGTAGGACTGCCGCCATTCAGGGCATAGGATGTCGTAACTTTACCGGCTCGGTCATCCGTAGCCGTCAGCGTAAAGCTTACTTCCCCGTTATGCCAGCCCGCTTCATTCGCTGCCGAAGACAGCGCAATTTCCGTTACGGGTGCGGTCCGATCGGCCGGAGCGGCAATGTCCTGCAAGCCACGAGGCTTGAGCTGATAAACATCCCTGAAGATCGAAGAAATTCCCTGCAGCATGACTCGATCGCCATTGGCGTACGGGAAGCTATTCAAGCTCAAGCCGGTGCGTGCATCTACGCGAATACGCGTCGTGACGTCACCAGCAATCGCATCGAACTCGAAAGAACCAGTCGGAGTCGCGCTCTTCAAGTTCGCAATGACTGCCTCACCGATGCTGATTAACATGCCTTGATTGCCCGCAGTTACCGTAGTTGCTGATGCAGCCCTCGGGAGTGGCCCATTCTCTACAATGTTCATAGCCGTAAGCTCGGCCAGCTCAAGTTCCGTGTTGTAGAGGGTCAGCTTACCGGTCAGCACGACCCGGTCACCTGGTTTTACACCAGGTGTGCTTTGGAAGATGTACAAACCGCCAGTTGCATCCTGAATGTAAAAGGACTCTCCACCGCCGTAAATTCCGGGCTGGCTGGCAACAACGCCGGAAACCGTAACCGTTGCGCCCGGAGCCTGCGCTCTCGCTTCAGCGATGGTCAGGCTAGGCGCCGGAGTTGCCGTTGGGGTCGGCTCTGGCGTAGCCGTCGGCGCGACGGTTGGCTCCGGCGTTGGCGTTGGCGCGACGGTTGGCTCCAGAGTTGGCGTCGGCGCCAAAGTTGGTTCCGGCGTTGGTGTTGGTGTTGGTGTTGGTGTTGGTGTTGGTGTTGGTGTTGGTGTTGGTGTTGGTGTTGGTGTTGGTGTTGGTGTTGGTGTTGGTGTTGGTGTTGGTGTTGGTGTTGGTGTTGGTGTTGTCGAAGGCGTAGGAGTTGGCGTCGCCTCTGGCGGCAGCGTCTCAACAGGCACGTCGCCAAGCGTGATAGCGACCGTTTTCAGGTTCGAGCCGGATAAGCGAAGCCGCATGTTGGCTGCTCCGCTCGAGCCCGGCTTCAGCCGCATGTTTAGCAGCTTGGAGGCGTAGCCCGAGCTATCAGCCTGCAGGCTGAATGCGGAGCTGTAGCCATATGCGGACGGCCAGCTTCCGTCTTCATTTTGCAGCTGGGCGACCTGGGAGCCGTTCGACGTTGTGTAAATGCCGAAGCTGTAACCCGACACGCTCGCATTCGGCGTGAGGCCGCTCGCGGTGATGCGTACCGGGAACTCTGCGCCGCTGCTAGGCAACACGGCTTGGTTCGTGAAGCCGTAGTTGACCGTACCCGGAACCGGCGTCGGAGATGTGGTTGGCGATACCGTCGGCGTTGGCGCCGTTCCCGTATAACCATAGGAGCCGGCACGGTAAGTCGCAGAATCATACCATTTGTAGCCGGCGTTCGGCGCGGACCAAGGCTCGGCCTGCGGCTCTGTGGAGGATGCCGGATCTTCTATGGCAAGTAGCGGCGTCGGCTGATCGAGCTGAAGCCCATCCACCTGCGAGAAGTTTGTGTAGCTCTCGTCAACGGCGAGCCAGTCGATCAGATTGACGAGCAGCTCCGCGTCATCCTGTTCTTTGAAGCCGTCGTAAGTCGTTTTGCGGGAGCCCGTGTCCTCGCGGAGATACTTCGGCGTTGCATCCTCAACCGGCGAGGAATCGCCGATGAAAGCCGCTTTGCCAGCACCTTTTTTGGATACAGCCACATAGGGGCCCTCTTCGATGCCCCCGCCATTGTAGACACCCTGGTCTACCGCATTGCCCCACTTCTTATTCGTCTTAGGAACGTAAACGAGTCCTTTGGCACGGTTAGGATCAATGATGGAAAGGGTTGAACCGGCGTGCATTGCCACTGAGCCGACACCCTGAGTAATACCGAATGATTGCGATGGATCAACAACGACATTCGCGTCCACATCACCAAGTGCATTGTAGCGGAAGCGAATGCCGAAGTTGTCTGCAAGCCAGTCGGAGCTGACAATGCCTTGCATGGCCGAGGAAACGCTTTCCTCTGCGCTCATGCCTTTGGCTGGATTGGTCCAGGCGCCACGGCGATAACCGTTGTACACCTCGTTGCCATCCCAGCGATTTTTGTTGCGGTCCGCGTTATAATGATCCCCGATGAAAAAAATACTGCCGCCGCTCTCGACATACTGAGCCATCGCGGCCTGCTCGCTCGTCTTCAGCGGCACTTGGGCCTCTGCGGTCACGAACACGTCATACAGTTGAAGGTCCGCCAGTGTAATCGGTCCTTGCTTGCGCAGCTCCTGCACGTCGTAGCCATTGTCGGCCAGCGCGTTGCCGAAGTCCGAAAACGCTCCGTCAATGACCCAGTCGGCCGCGCCTGCGGTTTGCGAGTGGGCATTGTCGAACAAAATCTTCTTGCCGGCGTTGCCATTGACCACCTTGGCCTTGATGAACGGCGCCGGGTCTGCTGCACCTTCCGCCTGCGCGACATTCGAACCAGCATTCCATACCAGCTGCGTCGGCAGCGCGATCGTTGCTACCAGCATTGCGCTGAGCAGCCTTTTACTCCATCTACGGGGAATATGTTTCTCCCTCATCCGGATCCTCCTCCGAAATGCTCAGTTCCAGTCGCCCCTTTGGACGAGCTGTGGCTCTAATCGTAGCATGCACATCGGTTCTCTAGTGATGAAATTTTGTAAAAAAAACAAGATCAGGAATATAGTCCCGATCTCATAGTAGGTTTGATCTATTTTTCAGAAAAGGTAGCCTGAGCTTCGACAAAGTCTTGCCCAACAGCTGTTGGAGCTATGTCTAAAATACGCTAACCGCCGCGATTCTCGACTAATCTCCGTTGCACCTCCACCCTACACTAACGCTCGTTTCTAGGTGTCCGAATCCCGTCCAAAATATGCCGTAGCTCCATAACCTTCTCCGGCAGCACCGGACGGAGGGGGTGGCCCTCCACACGCACGGCCGAGCCGGCATGTACCTCTTCCACGCCTGTTGCACGAATGAAATCATCTAGGCCAGGAGCTTTCAAGCCGCTGCCAGCCAGGATGGTGATGCCGGTTCCAGATGCGGCGCGGACGAGCCTTGCCAGTATTGGCACAGCCTGCAGCGCGGACGGTTGGCCGCCGGAAGTGAGGATGCGATTGATCTGCGGGTAGCGAGCGAGCGTATCTAGCGCTGCGAACAAATCAGCAGCTTCATCAAAGGCGCGATGAAAAGTCACGTTCAAATGCTCCGCTTCACCAAGCAGCAGCTCAAGCGCTGCCTCATCAACGTGGGCATCCGGCGTCAAAACGCCCAGCACGATGCCGGCAGCTCGGGTGCGCCGAATGGCGCGGATATCCGCCCGCATAAGCTCCAGCTCCGCACGGTCATACCGGAAGCTGAGGCTGTGGGGCCTTACCATCACATGAACGGGGATGGCTACGGCATTCGCCACCGCCTCTATTAGGCCAATGCTAGGCGTAAGTCCCCCCTCCAGCATGCCCGTGACGAGCTCGATGCGATCCGCTCCCCCGCGTTCAGCGGCTACCGCATCCTCGGGTCTTGTTGCAATAATCTCCAGCTTCATGATGTCCTCTCCCTTTTGCTCTGACTAGTGTACGCTTAGTCCAGAATACAATGAATTACGCCAAATTCTCTACATGATAGCAATCTAGAAGAAACCAAAAGACGGTTAAAATGCTAAAATAAAGACAAGCTAACAAGTGAGTGCTCATTAGGAATGTACCCGTTTCTCGCTGCGCTGCCGCCTGAAGGCAATACTACTTTTCTACAAGGAGATGGCTGTATTGACCTATTCCCCTAAGATGACTTTCATCAACATTCCTGTACAAGATTTGGAAAGGTCCAAGAAGTTTTTTCTCGCGCTCGATATGGAATTCAAGGAAGAAATGACGAACGACGAAGCCGCTTGCCTGGTAGTCAATGATAATACCTTTATCATGCTGCTGACTCACCCGTTCTATAGCAAATTCATCCGCAAGGATATTGCCAACTCCAGTACGAGTGAGCTTATCCTGGCTCTGTCGGCCGACAGCCGTGAGCATGTGAATGAGATTGTCGGTAAGGCGCTTGAAGCAGGAGCAAGTGAGCCGATTGAAGGGCAGGATATGGGCTTCATGTTTACTCGCAGCTTCGAGGATCTCGACGGGCATCTATTCGAAGTTATGTTCTATGACCCATCTGCCGCTGCCGAAGCTTTCTCCCAGGAGCAAGAGAAATAAGCTAAACTGAGTTGGCTACACTTACGCAATGCAGCTTCACTGAGCGATATACTTTATACCCGTGACCAAAAATACGACCCGAAGACTGCTGCAGCAGCTTCCGGGTCGTATTTTATCGTTAGCGAAAATACACCGTGTCATTTTGTTCTCTTCGTTCTTCCAGCACCGGCCGATAAGCGTCGATGACCACCTTGGCATCCGCTTCCGCCCCAAGCTTCATGGACTCGTCCAGTGCTTGGGCAAGCTCCATCTGCAGGCGAGCTACTTTGCTGATGCGCTGCGCATCCAGCATCTCCAGCAGTTCAGGCAATACCTGTTCGGCCGTGGCCGGCTCAGGCTCTCTTCCGGGACGTTTCAGACGCAGCAACGGTCCATCTACGAGCAGTAGGCTTCCATCCATCAATTTGTATTCTCTCATCCTTCTCTCTCCTCTACGTATAGCTGTATATCTCCTTTTTACCCAAAACGGACTTAAATTAGCAACTTTTAATAAAAATCTCCCAAGGGTGGTTTTGAGCTACTTTTCGGAGACGTCGAGTTCTCGAAATTGCCCTGGTGCGGTCTCCGCAGAAGAAATGAGAAGACCGGCGCACTTCAAGTAACTTTGACTACTTGCTTTGCTCGGCGGGGCCGCTTTGGACGCTCTCAAGTAACTTCGACTACTTGCTTTGTTGGGCGGAGCCGCTTTGGACGCTCTCAAGTAACTTCGACTACTTGCTTTGCTCGGCGGAGCCGCTTTGGACGCTCTCAAGTAACTTCGACTACTTGCTTTGCTCGGCGGAGCCGCTTTGGACGCTCTCAAGTAGTTTGACTACTTGCTTTGTTCGGCGGAGCGACTTCCGGCGCGTTCAAGTAACTTCGACTACTTGCTTTGTTCGGCGGAGCGACTTCCGTCGCGTTCAAGTAACTTCGACTACTTGCTTTGTTCGGCGGAGCGACTTCCGTCGCGTTCAAGTAACTTCGACTACTTGCTTTGTTTGCTGGAGCTGCTTTGGACGCGTTCAAGTAGCTTTGACTACTTGCTTTGTTCAGCGGAGCTACTTTGGACGCTCTCAAGTAACTTCGACTACTTGCTTTGTTCGGCGGAGCGACTTCCGTCGCGTTCAAGTAACTTCGACTACTTGCTTTGTTGGCGTAGCTACTTCCGGCGCGTTCAAGTAACTTTGGCTATTTGTTTTTTCGTCGAGACAGCTGGAAAAATTAGAGAAGTGTCTGGTAGAGTTAGATTATGCAATGATTGGTTGGACAGACACTCGCTTTTATCGGTGGACTTCGCATTGCTAAGCTAGTTTCTGAAAATGAAGCAAATTAGTTAGCTGGCGGGTAGGTTGTTCTTGCCGTTTTACAAGCATTCATCATCTTAGACGCGGAATACGCAAGAAAAGATTACTGACCATTTATCAAATAAGTACTGAACTGATTGAGGCATTAGGAGGGGATTTTTTTTTGAAGGAAAAAGTTGCTCTTACTCTCGTTGGACTTGCTTTTATTTTCTTACTCATTCCGGCAGGTCTCTATATCAATAATATTGGATGGAAAAATATAAAACTCATATACGAACTCAACAATAATGATCGATCTATATTTCGAATGGAAACAGAAGGGGAATACCTAACTAAAGCTAATAATCAGGCTGAAATTCTCAAAGAAAAAATGAAAAGTTTAGGATGGAATTTTGTCGGTCAAGAAGGGTCCGGTTATTTTTTCGAAAAGAAGGGTCAAGAAAGTATCATCACTACCAAACAAATTTGGAATCGTCATTACGTGGTTTATAAGGTCAAAGACAATATTGTAGATTTATCACAATAACGTATTTAAAAAAACCGCCGAAGGGCCGTTTTGAGTTCATTTTCGGCGGATCGGCAGAGTAGAGCATATACTCTAACTTCAAGGCAAGAACGGAAGCAGCAAAGCTGCCGTATCCTTGATCCCCAATACAAGAAACATGACTACATAGATCAAAATAAGAACGCGCAGAGGACGGTTCAACCAACCCGGCAAATGTCGCAACGAACGGCTTATGCGGAACCCAGTCACAATATCGCCATGGCGGATGACATCATTGAACGCTTCGCGATCATGTAGCTCCGTAATTGGATCGGTTGGAACGGTGAGATGAAGCGACTTATCCTCGTAAGGATTGTATGCCATCTTACTCCCTCCTTTATGGGAAACATCTGTTCTAAGCTTACCACTACCCTCATTAATTTACCATAATTTCCATTTAGGTAAACAACAAGAAAATCTATGACTTGATCTTGCCACTTCTCACATACACACGAATCGTCTGCTCCGTCCAGCTTTGCAATTGCATGAGCATCTCCTCGACACTAATTTGATCTTGCCTCACTAACGCCAATAGTTCATTGGATTTCATATAGAACTCATCCCAGAATTCAACTGGAATGTTACTCTGATCTCCAATAACAAGGTTAGGTTTTAAACGATACAAGGAAGAAATATCGCGTCCACCATAGGTTTCTAATGTCCTAGCTGGCAGTCCTAACAGCTGTCTCGATCTAATCCGGGTCATTTCTGAACCGTTCATATATTTGAATACTTTCATTACAAGATCTTTATTTTCTGTCCTGTTATTAACAGCAATAATTTCGTTAAAGCTCATTCCGCTTGCTCGACTAGGATTCAATTCAGAAATAGGCTCTGAAACGACCCCCCATTCAACATCGGTCCCCTCAAGTTGAGCCATGAAATTGGGACTTCTATACGCAATAGCGGCCTTGCCAGACAGGAACATATCTCCATTTATTAATTCTTCTAAAGAAATATTCGGTTTACTTGCTCCATTTTCAGCTTCATAAATCGTCCCGCTTTTAAATGCTTCTGTCGTTAATTCAAAAACATCCCTCCATTCTTTCGTATTTAAATGTACTTCTAATCTTTGTTCCTGCATGATCGATAGATTAGCCGTTTTTCCCACAACATTTAATGTAAAATCTATCTCGGACGACCAAGGGTCTAAACCATAACTATCTTTTGCTTCCGAAAATCTAGAAGAGAGCTGCAGAGCTTCCGGCCATGTCATCCCATCTTTCGGGTAGTCTACACCGCTGTCATCAAACAATTTTTTATTATAAAAGAGTGCTCTCGAATTGAAAAATGGAGCCAGTCCATATAATTTTCCATTTCCTACCTCTTTCAGTGAATCAATTATGATTGGATTTATCTCCGCGAATTTAAACGATTCATCAGACTCTAATTCTAATGAAGTGAGCTTTCCGTCGTTAATCAGCCTGCTGAACAACCCCAAGTTATCTATCACCATAAGATCAGGCTGTTTTTGCTCCATTAACTCCTCTACTTGGTTCGTATCCAATCCTTTGGTCGGTATTACAACAAGCGTTAAGTTAGGAAATTCAGCTCGAATAAGATCACCATACATTTGAAAAAAAGAAGATTCATCGTAGTATAGAACAGATATGCTTGCCGTTTCTGTATGTTCATCCTGCTCAGCTGTATTGCTACAGCCCAGTAAAAGACAAAAACACAATAACAAAGCCGATATACTACCTAATTTTTGTCTCAAAATCTCTTCCCCCTCCATCTATCCCCGAAATCAGCTTATCACCCGTTCCAGTTTATTCCTCTTAATTCCATCCAATTAATCTCTTAATTACATCTTATTAATCTCTTAATTCATCAACCTTCCTATAAGTGCGTGTTCAAAAAGGTCACCATTCAGCACCGAGAAGGTTGTGTGAACCAGAAGAAGGAGGAGCGGAGTGTAGGCAAACCTACATGAGCACCGGACTTCGAAGGTGAACACAAGATTCGATGTCGAGTTCGCTTCCTGCTTTACTTCGTGATCAATGGGGGGCTTTTTGAACAACCTCTTTAAGGTATAATCAACCCACTACCTATGAAGCAGGTGATTGCATATGCTGCATTTGCTGCCGCTCATGCTGGAGCGGGTCGGCATTTTGCTGATTGTCGTTTTTCTGCTGTCTCGCATGAGATCATTCCGCCAAATTATCCACCACGAGCATCGGCTCAAAGAAAAGCTCATGCTGATCGCCATATTCGGCATCTTCGGCATCATCAGCAACTATACCGGGATCCAAGTGAGCAACGGGATCGTTGCCTCGCCAGCTTGGCAAACCGGAGTAGATTATGATAGCGCTCTCGCTAATACGCGAGTGCTTGGCGTAGCGCTGGGCGGTCTGCTCGGCGGACCGCTTGTCGGCCTTGGTGCCGGTTTAATCGCCGGGCTGCATCGAATTTCACTGGGCGGATTTACGGCTGTCGCTTGTGGCGTTTCCACGATATTTGCCGGAATCATCACCGGGCTAATCGGCTCTTATTTGCGCCGCAGGGGCAAAAATATGACCTGGTGGGCCGTGCTCATCGGAATTATTATGGAATGTGTGCAAATGGGCATCATCCTGCTGGTGGCACGGCCTTTTGAACCTGCGCTGGAACTAGTCACGATGATCGCCCTTCCGATGATTGTGATTAACGGATTCGGGACGCTGCTGTTCATGTTACTCGTGCAATCGATCGTTCAAGAGGAAGAACGGACACGCGCCCTGCAAACGCATAAAGCTCTGCATATCGCTGATCAGACGCTGCCCTTTTTCCGTCAGGGACTCAATGTGAATTCCTCGCGGGAGGTTGCGGCGATAATGCTGCGCTGGACCCATGCGGATGCCATCTCGATTACGAATCGCGATCAAGTGCTGGCTCATGCTGGAGCCGCTTCCGATCACCATATCCCGCTGCAAAGCCTGTCCACCCAACTAACGCGCAATGTGCTGGAGCATGGACGACTATTAAAGGCGCAGTCGCGGGAGGACATCCAATGTAATCATGAAGGCTGCCCGCTGCAGGCAGCGATCGTGCTGCCGCTCAAAGTGCATCAGCATACTGTCGGCAGTTTGAAGCTGTATTTTACGAACCCGCTCCATATGGATCGGGTCGAGCAAGAGCTGGCGGAAGGCCTCAGCAAGCTCTTCTCCACTCAGCTCGAGCTTGCGGAAGCAGAGCAGCAGAGCAGACTGCTCAAGGACGCAGAGATCAAAGCGCTGCAAGCGCAGGTGCATCCTCATTTTCTTTTTAATGCGATTAACACGATCTCAGTTCTATGCCGCAAAGACCCAGAAACGGCGCGTAAGCTGCTGCTCAAACTCGGCGTGTTCTTTCGCAGCAATCTGCAAGGCGCTAGACAGATGCTCATCCCGCTGGGCAAAGAGCTGGAGCATGTCGAGGCTTATTTGACCCTAGAAAAAGCCCGGTTTCCCGATAAATACACGATCCATCTTGATATAGATCCATCGCTTGAGCCGGTGCTGATTCCGCCCTTCACCCTCCAGCCGCTTATCGAGAATGCCGTCCGACATGGGTTCGGTTCCCTGAAGGGCAAACGAGTCGGAGAAGTGAGAATCCGGGCGCAGCGACTGGAAAACAGCATGGTTTTGATCACGGAAGATAACGGAATTGGAATTTCCCCGGATCTACTCGGCACGCTCGGCAAACAGAGGATCAAGTCAACGTCTGGAACCGGAACGGCGCTGCACAATATTAAAAAACGGATTGAGGAAATTTACGATGGGGACGCCAGCTTTCACCTCGAAAGCGAACGAAATGCCGGTACTAAGGTCACGCTGATCGTACCGCTAATCCATCATACATGGGGGGAACAACGGGATGCTGAAGGCGTTTATCGTGGAGGATGAACCGCTCGCTAGAGACGAGCTGACTTATATTTTGCAGCGAACGAAACGAATGAAAGTAATTGGCGAGGCAGAGTCGCTGGAGGATGCCATGTTAGGCATCCGGCAAACGAAGCCCGATGTCGTGTTTCTCGATATTCAGCTATCGGAGGAAAGCGGACTGGAGCTGGCGCAGCAGTTACAAGGGTTGGATTGGCGTCCGGAAATTGTTTTTGCAACTGCATATGACGAGCATGCGCTCAAGGCGTTCGAGCTGAACGCGATCGATTATATTCTCAAGCCTTATGATGAGGACCGTATCCAACAGTCGGTGGACAAGCTCGTCCGATTGCAGGAGGGACGGGGGCAGCGCCAGCCGACAGCTCCGCTTCACTCTTCCGCCCCGGGGCGGACGGGCAAGCTGGCGATAACGGTTGAGGAGCGCATCATTTTGGTGGCGGTCAGCAGCATTTTGTATTTGGCATCAGAGGAGGGAAAAACGCTGCTCGTCACGGAAGATCAGACTTACCGTGTCACTGAGCCGCTCGTGGCCTTCGAGCAAAAGCTGCAAGGAACACCTATCATCCGCGTGCATCGCGCCTATCTCGTCCATATAGACGGAATTTCGGAAATTCAGCCCTGGTTCCACTCAACCTGCACGCTAATTATGAAAAACGGCTCTAAAGTGCCGGTCAGCCGTACTCATCTCAAGGAGCTCAAACAGCTTATCGGGCTATAGCTCTTCGCTGAATACGCTTCCATTCATCCCCTGATGAATGCGTCTCGTCCTTGAACCGCAACGTTTTATCCTGAAAACGGCCTCCCTCCGCTTTCATTTCTTATGATTAGAGTATTAACGGTTCAAGGGGAGGGCATTTTTATGAATGCGATTTCAATCGTAATTGGTTCGATATGCTTTCTGATGATCGCTTATCGATTATATGGAACCTTCATGGCAGTCAAGGTGTTAAAGCTGAACGATGCTATACCTACTCCAGCGCATACGCTCCAGGACGGCAAGGATTATGTGCCAACGAATAAATGGGTATCCTTCGGCCATCACTTCGCCGCAATTGCTGCGGCAGGGCCGCTTGTCGGGCCGATTTTGGCGGCGCAGTTTGGCTACCTGCCCGGCCTGCTCTGGCTGCTGATCGGAGCAGTTATCGGGGGAGCCGTGCATGATGCTGTCGTTCTGTTTGCGTCCATGCGGCGGGGCGGCAAGTCTTTGTCCGAGGTTGCCAAAGAAGAGCTCGGTCCGGTTGCCGGCTTCTGTACCGGGCTCGCAATGCTTTTTATCATCACGATTACGATGGCAGGCCTCTCCATGGTTGTACTGCATGCGCTTGAGAACAACCCATGGGGAACCTTCGCCGTCGGCATCACGATCCCCATCGCCATGGGCGTTGGTTTGTTCTACAAAAAGACCGGAAACTTGAAGCTCGCGTCCACGATCGGTTTTATTTTGCTCATGATCGGCGTCTTCGCCGGGCCTTGGGTTCAGGAAACAGTCGGCGGCGAATGGCTGACGTTTGACACGAAAACGCTGTCGATCATGCTGCCTATCTATGCCTTTTTCGCGGCGGCTTTGCCTGTCTGGCTGCTGCTCGCTCCACGCGACTATTTGAGCAGCTTCATGAAAATTGGCGTGTTCATTGCGCTGATCATCGGTGTGTTCATTATCAACCCGGCAATTCAATTCCCTGCGGTAACGGAATTCATCGGCGGCGGTGGGCCGATTTTACCAGGTCCCGTATGGCCGTTCATCTCGATTACGATTGCTTGCGGCGCAATATCAGGCTTCCATGCGTTCATAGGCTCCGGCACAACGCCGAAAATGCTCAATCGCTGGAGCGACATCAAGGTTGTCGGCTTTGGTGCGATGCTCGTCGAATGTCTCGTTGGTATCATGGCGCTGATCGCCGCAACGGCTCTGCAACCAGCCGATTATTTTGCAATCAATTCCACGCCGGAAGTTTTCAAAACGCTCGGTATGTCCGTCGTCAATTTGCCGCAGCTCAGCGAGGAAATTGGCTTGGACTTGGAAGGCCGCACAGGCGGTGCGGTAACGCTTGCCGTAGGAATGACGTACATTTTCACGAAAATTCCTTGGTTCGAAAATATGGCGCCGTACTTCTTCCAATTCGTCATTATGTTCGAAGCGGTATTCATTTTGACCGCAATCGATGCCGGGACGCGGGTTTCCCGCTACCTGATCCAGGACTTTTTCGGCGAGCTGTACAAGCCGCTTAAACGGGTCGATTGGGTTCCCGGTACTATTTTCGCCAGTGCGCTCGCCTGTTTCATGTGGGGATATCTGCTCTTCTCGGGTGATATAGGCTCGGTATGGGCGCTGTTCGGAGTATCAAATCAGTTAATGGCCTCCATCGGCTTGATCATCGGTGCAACCGTCATTCTGCGTATTGCCGACAAGCGGCGCTACATGCTCACCTGCCTCATTCCGCTCGCTTATCTGTTCGTCACGGTTAACTATGCGGGATACTGGATGGTGCGCAACGTTTACCTCAATCCGGACGCAGCCGGCTACAATGTGCTGAACGCGGTTCTGTCGATCATTATGTTGGTGCTGGGCATGATTATCATCGTTACCGCCATCCGTAACTGGATCACGACGTTCAACAATCCGCGCTCGCAGATGGAGTCTTTGAATGTTTGAAGTCTGGTGAAAAAAGACTGGTAATAAAAGACTGGTAACCGCTGCGCCAAAGGACGGCCCTCCGATCGCTCTTGAACTCAGATTTCCTTGAATTTGACCTCCCATAGAGGTGGAAATCCGACTTCAAAGGCGAACGCTGACGCTTCTCCGAGCTCGACCTTTGGCTCCGCTCCTCTTTTTTCACCAGCTTGCCTGGTGGTAGGGATTGTACACCCCCGACCCTCGTTTAACTCGAGGGTCGGGTTTTTTTATGTTTTACCGCACAAGGTTGACAAGTAAACTTGGCAAAGTTATAGTAGTGGTACGCCAAGTAAACTTGGCAAATATTTCGGGAGGGATTCTCATTAACAAAGACGATATTTTGTCGAAGAGCAGAAAAGAAAACAAAGACAAGGATTTATATAAAATTGAGGTTCAGACAAAAGCAGGAAATATCGGCTCCATTACGGCGATATTCTTAGCCACCCTCTTTTTTGTCATCCAAAGCCTGACCGGACAAGGGTTTGACTTTGGCTTATATGCCATTATCTTTTCGGTTTCTGCCGCCGGATTCATCTTCAAAGCAGTCCGCATGAAGCATCGACTAGATATTGTGCTTGCCCTTATTTTTACGCTTACGACGCTGACTTTGTCGGTCGTCCATATTTTAAACTTACTAAACCATAATTAATTTATAGGGTGAGCAGATGGAAGATGAATTGATTCTTCGCAATAACTTGAAAGAAGCAAGGACGGAACATCATTTATCACAGGCACAGCTTGCAAAATTAGTCGGAGTTTCCCGAAATACGATTAGCTCCATTGAAACAGGACAATTTAACCCAACCGCAAAGCTCGCCTTGATTCTTTGTATTGCTCTAGACAAAAAATTCGAAGACCTCTTTTATTTTGATTAAATCTTAGCAGCAGCATTTGGAGGGTAAAAATGAATATTGAAAGCATACTGGAAGGTGTACGGGAATCTAATCTTTTTATTCAATTGGGAGCCGTGTTTCTGCTATCGCTGGTCCCATTTCTGGAAGGCTATGTCGCGGCCTCTATCGGAATTTTAATTGGATTCCCGGCCGTTCCAACGATCATTGCCGCGTCGGTTGGAAACTGGCTGTCCGTTATGGCCGTTGTTGTGCTGTATGAAAAGATGCGCCGGCGCCGAAAGGCTAAACCGGAGAGCCGCCGTTCCGGCAAAAAAATGGAGCTCGCCCGCAAGCTTTTCAATAAATACGGCGTGCCGGGTGTCGCGCTTGTCGGACCGCTAGTTTTCGGCCATCATATTGGGGCATTCATTTCACTCGTATCAGGAGCAACCAAGCGTTATGTGGCTTTGTGGATGACGATCGGCATTTTGGCTTGGACAGTTGTCATAGGAATTCTGGCGAGTGTAGGCGTTGATCTGGCGGGGCGTTTCCTGTAAAAAAATAAACCAATTGGAGGACTGGACTGGTTATGTCAAAAGAAATCCGGTTTGAAGTAGACTCTATGACGGCTAAAGGCGCAACAATGGCAAACGTCATTACAGACAAAGAAACTGGAGTACAGTATTTATTAGCTATATATCCCAATATGGGATCAGGACTTACCGTTTTGGTTGATGCGGATGGAAAACCTTTATTAAAGAAAGGATGACTCTGCGCGGCGGATAAAAATTCCTTGCCTCGATTTTATTGGCAATAATGATCTGGACAATCTCGCCTCTAGCTCCCGCAGCTGCTGAGACAGTACTTTTTTGGTAATTGTAGGCATGGCCCGTTGGAGTTCACTGAAGTGTTTTTCTCCTTCTTTGAGCAAACATAAAATGACGGCCTTCCGCTTTCCTCCGATAACTTCAAGTCCTCTTATGGTGTTAATCGACTATTAGTTGTCTCATATACCGAGAAATAGTAAAAAAGGACCCTTTCAAAAGGGCCCTCAATAGTAATTACTGAAAAAAATTCCTTGTTGATTGTCTGTGGTTATGTTTCCGGCCTTGCATCAGCAACCGCATCCGTCTCCGCAGCATCCGGGGAGGTTACTCCGCTGCCATGAGGCGCAACTGCCGCCTGCAAAGTTGCGCTGCTTCGCTCTCCCTGCTTCATCGCTTCAGCCTCTCCAGCCGGGTCGGCGCCATTACCGCCGAGCTCCCCGCTCCCCTCCACAGCTCCTGCCGTCTCGCGTCTCAACTGGCTGTTGTACAGCTCACTGTAGAAGCCGCCCTGACTCAAAAGCTCATCATGCGAGCCATGCTCAAGCAATCGTCCGTCCTTCAGGACGAGAATTCGATCGGCTTCCCGAATCGTGCCGAGCCGATGAGCGATCACAAAGCTGGTGCGCCCGCTCATAAGTCGCTGCAGCCCCTCCTGGATTTTGATCTCCGTCACGGTATCGATGCTGCTGGTCGCTTCATCGAGCACGAGCATGGACGGATTGGCGAGAATGGCGCGAGCAATGGCAAGCAGCTGCCGTTGGCCGCTGCTGATGCCGCTGCCGTCGGCGCTGAGCATTTTATCGTAGCCGCCTTTCAGCCGGACGATAAAACCATGCGCGTTGGCGAGCTTTGCCGCTGCCTCGACCTCTTCATCGGTCGCGTCCAGTCGGCCGTAACGGATATTTTCACGAATCGTGCCTGCAAACAAGAACGAATCCTGCAGCACAAAAGCCATCCCCGAGCGCAGACTGTCGCGGCGAATCGTCGAGAGATCGCGTCCATCCAGCGTGATGCGTCCTTCGGTCGGCTCATAAAAACGCGATAGCAGGTTGATGAGCGTCGTTTTGCCCGCGCCAGTCGGGCCAACAAGGGCGATCATCTCGCCAGGCTTAGCCTGGAAGGTTACGCCGGACAAAATCGGGCGGCCCTCCTCGTAGGCGAAGCCGACATTTTCAAAGCGGACTTCTCCCTCTACACGCTCCAAAGCGACCGCTCCGCTGTTCTCGCGCTCCTCAGGCTCCTCGTCCATAATCTCGAATACCCGCTCCGCACCCGCGATGGCCGACAGCAGCGTATTCCATTGGTTGGCCAGATCGTTAAGCGGCCGGGTGAACTGGCGAGAATACTCGGCGAACACGATAATCGTGCCGACTGTAATGACATCACGCACCGCAAGGATACCGCCGACGCCAGCGACGAGAGCGAAGCTAAGATTGTTGAGGCTGTTCATCACTTTAGGAATTAAGCCGGAGATCGTTTGCGCCCAGAAGCCAGCCACTCGGATGCTCTCATTGCGCTCGCGGAACACGCCCTGAACCCGCTCCTCCTGTGAAAAAGCCTTGATGATGCGCTGCCCGGAAAGCGTTTCTTCAATATATCCGTTCAGCTCGCCAAGGGCGCGTTGGCGCACTTTGAATAGCGGGCCGGTGCGCTTGGTGATCCAACGCATCCCGAAGAACATGAGCGGCACAACGGTGAAGGTAACGAGCGTCATCAACGGACTGAGCCAGAGCATAACCGAGACGGTGCCAACGAGCGTCAACACGCTGGAGAAAATTTGGATCGCCGAGCTATTCAGGGTGGAGCTGACATTTTCGACGTCATTGGTTAAACGGCTCATGATCTCGCCCTGCTGCCTGCGCCCGTAAAACGGAATCGGAAGACGATGCAGATGGGCAAAAAGATCCGTCCGCAGCCGATAAACCGTCTCCTGAGCGATCGAAATCATCCAGATGTTATGTGTCCAGGACACAACAGAATTCAGTACATACACCGCGCCAAGGGCAGCCAGGAACCAGCCCCAAGGAATCTGCGGCGCGCTTTCCCCCATTTTCAGGTAAAGGTCAACCGCCTGACCGATTAAGTACGGCCCGAGCAGGGCCAGGCCAGAGCTGATCGCAACGAGCGCCAGCACCGCATACAGCTTGAGTTTGCGTTTGGCGAGATAGCCCCATAGGCGCTCCAGTGTGCCGGACATGTTTTTGGCCCTCTGCTTGGGGCGCTTGCCCCCTTTATGCCCTCCGCCCTGTGCCACTTCCGGCAGTGCGGCCACGCTATCCGTCTCCGGCTTAGGAACGCGGAAAGGCTCCAGAAGTCCCTTAAGCATGGCGCGCCTCCTTTCCATACTGCGACTCATAGATGCGGCGGTAGAGCTGGGACTCTCGCAGCAGCTCCTCATGCCGCCCGGCCTCCGTCAATCGCCCTTCCTCAAGCAACAGGATGATATCGGCAGAGGCGGTTGAGCTGATCTTCTGCGTAATGAGGAAGGTGGTGCAGTTCATTCCTTGCAAAGCCTGCAGCAGCGCAGCTTCGGTCTTCACATCTAGCGCACTCGTGCTATCATCGAGGATGAGAATTTGCGGCTCGCGAACAAGTGCGCGGGCAATCGACAGACGCTGCTTCTGTCCACCGGACAAATTGACGCCGCGCTGTCCAAGCAGCGTGTCATACCCTTGCGGCAGCCCAAGAATAGTGTCATGCAGCTGAGCAGCGCGGGCTGCTTGCGCAATCATTTCGTCGGTCGCGTCGGGTCGGCCCCAAGCGATATTTTCACGAACTGTGCCTGAAAACAGTACCGCTTCCTGTGGAACATAACCGATCGCTCCGCGCAGCGAGCGGACATCCAGCCCCTGGGCGTCGACGTCTCCGATGAGCACCTGCCCTTTATCTGGATCGTACAAACGCAGCATCAGTTGCACAAGAGATGACTTGCCGGAGCCGGTCGCGCCCATGATGGCGATGCGCTGTCCCGCCTCGGCGCGGAAGCTGATCTCCTCCAGCACGGCCCGGTCGCTCTCCGGGTAGGAAAACGACACCTCGCGGAACTCCACGCTGGAGCCGCTCAACGGCTGGTCGCCTGATGTTTCTCCCTGCGGTCCGTCGGCGTCCGCATTCAACACCTCGCGGATGCGCTGCGCTGAAGCTCCTGCACGCGAGAACATCGCCGCGATCCATGCCAGCATGCTCATCGCGCCAATGGTGCGCAGCGCATAATTGACGACGGCGACTGTCTCGCCCTCGGTTGCCGTGCCTGCCGCGATGTCGATCCTCCCGAATGCGAGGATGAGAATAACCGCGGCATTGACGAGCAGCATGATGAAAGGCAGCGTCGACTCCGTCAGCTTCAGCGCCCCCACTGTGCCGCGCATGAGATTGGAGCTTGCTTCCTGAAACCGGCGATTCTCATGGCCCATTCGCACAAACACGCGGATGAGGCGGATGCCGGTCAGATTTTCTTGAATGACGCCATTGACCTTGTCGAGCCGCTGTTGCACCATACGGAACACCTTACCCGCCCGGCGGATCATCCACCAAACGAATAACAGCAGCGGCGGGAGGGATGCTCCGAGAATAAGTCCAAGCTTGAGGTTGATCATCATAGCCATGATGACGCTGCCCGCCACGAGTAGCGGAATCCGGGTCATGAAGCGCAGCCCCATGAAAATCGTTTCCTGCACCTGGCTCACGTCGCCGGTCAGGCGAGTGATGAGTGAGGAGGAGGCGAAGCGGCTGAACACCTCGTAGGAGAAGCTTTGCACCTTCGTATACAACCTGTCGCGTAGATCGTAACCGAAGCCTTGGCTAGCGTAGGACGCATAATAGGAGCCGACGATTCCGGCGGCGAATGCCAGGAACGCCCCTCCCGTCAAGATGCCGCCCCATAACCAGACAACGGATATGTTTCCCTCGCGGATGCCGTCGTCGATGATGCGGGAGATGATGTAAGGCTGAGATAGCTCCACGGCTAGCTCCAGCAGCATCATGAAGAGGGCAACCCCGGCCGCCAGCCGGAATTTGCCCAGTGACGTTAGAACCTTTTCCATGAGTTGATCCGAGCACCTCCCGGAAGATGTAATTACTTGAACAATCTTTTTCTAGTATAACCCAACTCTATCGATGAAATAAAAGAAGCTGCGCGCTGGGGCGCAACTGCCATATGAAATAAATCAACGAAGAGAAAGTGAACTTTTTCTCGGGGTCGTGACTCTTATAGGGGAAGGAGGCTAAGGAATGAGCCTGAAGCGTTACGTGATAAAAGCTAAAAAGGGAGACAAGGAAGCACTGCTTCATTTAATCCTTTTGGAAAAGGAATCTTATTATAAGCTGGCTTTCAGCTATATGGGCAACGCCAATGACGCCATGGATGCCATGGAGGAAATGATTGTACGAGTTTATGAAAAGATTGATCAACTTAGAGACGCAGAGGTTTTTTATAGCTGGAGCAAAACGATCTTGGCAAATGGCTGCAAGAGCATGTTACATGAGCGGAACAAGCTGGTGTTGGTTGATGAGTGGCAGCCTGACCAGGAGAGTGAACCGGAAGGGACTCTGGCTCGCGACCCTTATGGAAGCAGCGATCAGCAGATGGATCTTCAAGCTCTGCTGCTGCAAGTCAACGAGCATCAGAGGGAAGCGATCCGATTGAAATATTTTCACGATCTCGACTATCAGACTATCGCGGGCATGACGAATGTATCGGTCGGTACCGTCAAATCACGGATTTTTCAAGGTTTGAAAAAGCTGCGGGAGTGTTACGGAGGTGAAATCGATGGATAATATAGAAAACCGTTTAGCCGAAGAAAAGAAGCTGCTGGAATCGATCAAAGCACCGGAGGAGCTGGAAGATAGACTAAGAACCGCGTTGAACCGGGCCGCTCCCAAACGAAATAAACGAATCCGGCCCATCTGGAAAGTTGCCGCAGTTGTGCTGATTGTATTTCTTGTATCGAGCAATCAATATAATGCATTCTCCTATTATGGAAAGTTGCTCCTCGGATTTGACGAGGTTGTGCACGGCAACTTGAAGGAACTGAACGAGCAAGGAATGGGACAGTCCATCGATGTAAGCAAAACTTATGAGGACGGTACTACGCTGACGATTAACGGGCTTATGTCGGACGCCAATCAATTGATTGTGTATTACACGCTGAGCAATCCGGATGGATTGAAGGTAGAGGATCATGACCCAGATAGCGTCGATTTTCATCCTAGCCGTGTTAAGGGCTTTTTGACGGATTCGGACTCAACAGGAGGCTCTTCCAAACTTAATGAAAATAAAACGGAATACAAGGGTTATCATGGGTTTACCCCTGTAAGCCCCTTCGCCAAAAAGCTTACGATGCAGTTCTGGATTGAATTCAAAGATGGGACAAGGAAATTAGAAAACATAACCTTCCCTTACGATCCCAATAAAGCTCTGAAATCGAATATTGAGCAGACATTCAATAAAGATTTCCTGACGGATATAGGGACGCTTTCTATCGAATCCATTATTGCCACTCCGACCATGACGGAAATCAAGGGAACTTTCACCGCTATCGAGGATACAGATCATTTCATGATGGTAGACGGTACTCTAGACGGCGTTGAGCTTGTCGCAAACGGGGTCCGGGTCAGTCACTCAGGATGGCAAAGTGAGAACTTGCAAAAAGATAAAAAAATCGGAATTAGACTGAAATACGAAAAGCTACCACAGCCGATGCAATCACTGGAAATTAAAGTGAAGGAGCTGCCGAGCTACAAGCAAATCGAACTCAAGATTCCTCTCACTTCATCTAAGGAACAGGTGTTTAACATTGAAGGCAAGCAAATACGAGTGAAGGATATATCTCGAACATCTGCCGGCGTCCAATTGATTCTTGCTAGTGATAGGTTTGAAATTATACCAAAGGGCATATCTCTTGGAACGAAATCCGGGCTTGTGCCTGTGAAAACAATCAAGTATGGAAATGAGGTTGTCTCACCATCGGCTGGAAAGCTCATCTTCGAAACGAAGGAAGAGCCGGAATATCTGTATATCGAGGAAGTCTACTTCAAAAAACCTTACGACATCACCGTTCAGGTTCCATTGGAATAAAAGTCAAAGAACCGTCTTGCTACCGTACACCCCTTAGAATCGACATAGGAGCCCTCCAGGGTAAACCGATGAAATTCTAGAGGGTGTATTTTTAATGGCAAAGAAGAATCATTTAATCCAGAAATATTAAGCGTATGAAAATGAGAGCCTTACAAAACTATCAGCCCTCTCAGGGCATCTGCCAGAGTCCGTATCTCTACCATTCTCATACTTTATTAAGAGAAATCGTATTGGAGGTATACTCATGAAATATGAATGCGTCGAAACCAGTCATTTAAAAGGATCAAGCAAGGGGATGATTCTAGTTCTATTTATTTTACTAGTCATTGTTACTTGTGCTGTAAACACTGAAAACACCGTAAGAATCCCCCCGCCAGACGATGGCTCGTCTTCCATTACATCCACGAGAAGTTTTGATATTATCAACGAGACGCGAAATACAACGTTCGACCGCATAAGTATTTCCGGGTACGTGGCACGACCTTATCCAATGAGGATGATTCCTCCAGGTGGCCAGGTCCGCTTCGATGTGACTTCTTACACATTCGTTAGAACCACCGGCACCGTTAATTACATCGGGTTACAAAACAACAACCAAACTTACGTGGGCGGGCTTACATTTACGATGGTGAGTCTAGGAGGAATAAGTGTCTCTTTCACTAACGTTGGTACCAATGGACCGTTCTATACGTCGACAGAGTTCCCCTTATTCGCACCACCACAATTAATTATTGTCGACTTGTAGTATTATCTACCGACCCTATATTTCTCCTTCCGTATCCTTTTTTGCGTCAAGCTTAATATATTCCGGTGTCTCCATCAACCAAGCAAAAAACTCATTTTTCCCAGCGCGATATACCTCCATATCTCCGCCCTCGAAGCGCTGCTTTAAATCATCGTATTGCTGTCTGTATCTGTCATTGATGCACAAAACGTCACGGATTTTATAGAAAAAATCAACTTCTGATCCGACGACCGTTAGCTGCACGCCAAGAGGCGGGCTCGTCTCATCATCCTTGAACGCCCGGAAGCTCTCGGTTGAGTCACTTCCCTCATTAAGTTCATACATGCGAAAAAGCGCGTCCGCTGCAATCTCGAACTGATCTTTCGTCACCCGAACCTGAATGTCGAGATCACCTTTGGTCCAGCTTCCCGGAACGGCAGTGCTACCTACATGCTGCAAATCAGCTTCAGGTAGCAGTGCTTGGATGCGGGCAGATTCAATTTGGTAAAGCTGATGAGCATTCTTATAAACAGACGGATCGTTTTGAAAATAAACCTTTTCCAAGTGACCCTCTCCAATCATACATACTTCAATCTTTCATGCAGTTAATGATTTGCGTTATGAAAGTTGGCAACCACCGTTTATGATTGTCAGCCCCATCAATAATTAAATCGGCTCTTCTGTGAGGCTGTTCTGTTTCAACATAATGCTGTTCCGCCGGCATCCAATCTTGTTCCCACGTATTTCGCATTTCTTCGCCATCACGTTCAATTCCTCTTAATAATCTTGTCTCGTGAGGAGTTTCGGCCCAAATTGTAAAATGATAAAAGTTAAAAAGCTCCTGTCGAAGTGTGTACACTCCCTCAATGATTACTATTCCTGGAGGAACCGTACACCATTCCAAAAGACTATCGCTATTCCAATCATATCTTTGATAATAACCTGCAGCTCCGTTGCTCATCGGTAGTAATATTTGATTCTGAAGTCTCTTCCAATCAAAATTGACCCCTATTCCATCTTGATTCCGAATGTTATCTCTTTCCTTACTCGGCAAATAAAAATCATCCATGTGAACAATTGAAGTCTCTCTTATTCCTTTTAGACGATCCATTAGTTCTGTTGCCAGTGTACTTTTGCCTGAACCGCCACAGCCATCAATTCCTATCAGTATCGTGAATCGTCTCATGCAAATAAATATGGGGCTGTCTCAAAAGTAGTTTGGCTCACTAGATAAACGGCTCGCCTAATCAATGAGACTTTCAAAAAAACGAAATGACGGTGCGAAGGAGCTATCCTTGCACCGTCATTTTTGGCTTTTGATCCATGGCCGCCTTCTTCAATAAATTGTGGGCGAGCGAAAGCCATCCGACCTCTAGGCTTACCTTCGGCAGGCCTCGAAGCAGAAAACGCCGGAATCCCCGGTTGTTTTTAATTTGCCCAAATACACTCTCCGGCTCAATCATCCTTCGAACCGATAGTGTATATCCTTCCTCACTTCTAAGTTTTTCACGAGCTTGCTGTTTGTAGCGCAAATACTTCATACTCACGCTGATTTCACGATTTCCTTGAGCTTTCGTACAACTTGGCTTCAGTGGACACCCTTCGCAGCTCTCGCTTCGGTAGTGGCGCTTCCGTATCTCGTAGCCACTTTCTGTTTTGTCTTTGCTTTCATAACGAAATAGCAGCTTCCGGCCTGCTGTACACGTCCACGTATCTTCCCCTTCGTCGTACTGCCAGTTGTCCAGCTTGCTAATGTCTTGCTGCCACTTCTTTGATTTTTCTTTGTGGTAGGTGCTGTATTTCACCAATGCTTCTCGTTGTTCGCTCTCCAAGTAAGCGTAGTTTTCTTCTCCGCCGTATCCGGCATCCGCTATGATGGTTCTGGGCAACCTTCCAAGCGCTGTCTTAACCTTCTCTAAGTGGGGCTTTAGGCAACGCGTGTCGGTTGGGCGTTGATGTAAACTGTATCCGATAATGAATTGGTTCTCTGTTCCGATTTGCACATTGTAACCTGGCTTCAGTTGGCCATTACGCATATGATCTTCTTTCATTCGCATGAATGTCGCGTCATGATCGGTCTTACTGAAGCTGTTTCGATCTCCGAGCATTTCTTGTTGGATCTCGTATTTCTGCAAACGCGGCAGAAGGTCTTTACGAAGGGCACGTACCGCTTTTTTAAGCGGTTTGTCCTTCGGCCGAGATTGTAGTTTTGTTTCCAATTGTTGAACGGCTGATTCCAGCTTCTCGCTGGTTAGCGCGGACGCTTCGCCGAGTTCAACAAGGTCTTGTCCAACCTGTTCTTGGTCTTCTTGGTTCTCCGCCGCCTCGATCGTGGCGAACAATGTATGTACTTTTTCCTGTAGTCTCGCCTTGTGCTTCACGACGGCCTTGCCCCAGACGAATGTGTACCGATTCGCGTTCGCTTCGATCTTGGTGCCATCGACGAAGTAATGCTCGAGCTTGACATACTTTTCCTCGGTAAGAAATTGAAGCACACCTGTGAAGATGGTCTCCAAAACGTCTTTCATTCGCTCGGAACGAAAGCGATTAATGGTGCGGAAGTCTGGACGTTGTCTACCAGCAATCCACATAAACATGACGTTTTCCCGGACCGCTTTGGCGATCTGGCGAGAGGAGTAAATCCGCTGTGTGTAAGCGTAAATGATAACTTTGGTGAGCATTTTAGGGTGGTAGCTGTCTCGACCTCCGCCTGGGTAAGCCTCCTTAAAGGTTTTGTCGTCCAGGCGATTGACCGTCTCGTTGACAACACGAACGAGGTGATGAGGAGGAATGTCGTCCTCCAAGTCCATTGGCAGATGAAGTTGGTCCATGGTATATTGGATGTACAAAGAAACCGTTCCTTTCGTAAATGGTGGGTCGTACTTCCATTTTACCAAGAAACGGTTTCTTTTTGTTTTACAATTTAGAGAAGGGGCGTCCTTAGTCATCTAGCGATGACTTTTGGGACAGCCCCATCGTTCTGATATATTAGATTTGCACCGGTTAGATCTATCGGGATGCGCTACTCCCGGCGCTCGATACGCAGCGGCAGCACATCTGCCGGCGGGGCCGCCGAACCAAGCACCAACATCGTGTTACGGAAGCTGCCTTCATACCGAAAAACATCCCCGATCAGCGGGCTGCGCACTCTGACTTCAATGCGGAAGCGCTCCAGCGCTTCGTCATACCATTCATGCACATCAGCCCGGCCCGTGAACGAATCGGGAAAACGAAATCCCAGCCACCCTTCATAAAATCGCTGGGAGCCCGAGCGGATACGAATACCACCTTCCGACGAAGGTTCGGCCTTGATATCGACCGCCAGATGCTGCCTGTTTCCAAGGTAATCAACGATGCAGCCGCGATCGCGGCTGTAGATCATCGTAGCGTCGAAGCGACGTACCCGTTGCGGGAACTGGAATTTGCGGACCCAAGTGACCGTTTCTCGGCCGACAGTGTCCCGGTAAGCGTAGTTTTCGATGGAAAAAGGAATCTCTGTCCCGCTCTCTGGGAACATGATATTGCGATACGTTCCTATCTGAAGTGGCAACGCAGCAAGCTTGCTGTACCAGATCGAATGCATGATTCCCTCGCCTCTAGCGGCGAGACCGGAACCGCTGTGGAGCGAGAATCTTTCGCGGATAAGCGGGTGCAGCTCCCTAAAGCGTGGTCCAAGAGCTTTTTCATAAATGGATTGCTGATTCAACAACCGAAGCGACGAACTCCGAAGGGACGGGACTTGAACGGGTTTTATGGCTGGAGTACTGATAAAGAGGCTTGGCATATAAATTCTCCTCTCGAGTTAAAAAGGATCATTTGAATTATTGTAAAGTCCGGCGCGGGGTTGGCACTCTGTGGCAACGGCCCGCCTGAGGAGCAAAGGGCTGTGCCAGCAAACAGACAGCCGTCAGCCCGAGCATTGGAACCGTAAGCGTCAAAGCATTGAACGGCTCCGCAAGCTGCTCCGGGCTGGAGATAACAGCCCCGGCAACCAGCAGCATAAGCATCAGTCCTTGAAAGCGAATCAACATGGTAGAGCGGAAAAGAAGTAAGGAGACGCCGAGTGCTGCCTCCAGCAGGCCTAATCCTGTAAGAGCGAAGGTCGAGCCCTCAGCGGAGAAGCCGAGGTTAGCAAGCAGCTCCAGTTCCGTGCGGGATGGTAGAAACAGCTTCGGCACCAGGCCTTCGTAAAGCCATAAGCCAGAGAGTAGCAGTAGCGAAATTGCATTCAGTAGCGCCATGCGCAGCGTTAGCTCTGGGGACCAGCCTTTTTCCAGCCAAAGGCGAAGACGATCGAAGCTCCAAGCAGTTGCCCAGCCCATCAGCGGCCGAAATACAGCTCGATCCAACAGCGATCCTGCAATGCCGAATCGGTTGGTATAGGTGTAGCGAGTCAAAAACCGGATTCCATCATCATCGGATGGCTCATAACGCCAAAACCCGGCTCCGCTGCGAATTAGCGAAATGGGCTGCGAAGAGGCAAATTGAAGGGCGGAAACCTTGCATCCGTTTGGCTCCTCGTGATCACGGGTGGCCCCGCTACCGCTGATAGACAATCCAAAGCCAATCCGCGTTGTATAGTGAAAGCGCTGGACCTCCCCTTCTTTTCGGGGCAAATAACGGATGGAGCTGAATCGCAAATCCCAGCGCTCATGCAGCTCCGGCTGCTGGGTATGGAGCCATAGCTGTTCCATGGAGCAGCGCATAGATTGCTCTACGTAGATAGGTTTGGGGCGGCGTGTACTGATCGTCATTTTCGCCACCGCCTACCTTTGTTATCCTCTAGCTCATGCGCCGCTAACACTTCCTGTTGCTGCCAAAACTCTCTCGTTGCCTGTTCGCCGTCGAGGACGCGTTCCTGAAGCAATCGAGCATCTGCTATACGGCAGCTGTGTCCCTCATTTGCTGAGGTGGGAACTAGCTTATGGCGCCAGGCTGCGATAATCTTATAGACTGCGTCTCGCAGCTTTCGCGGCACGATTTTAAGCGCGCGCAGCAGAGGCCAGCCTCCTTGCAGCTCCCCCATCAGTTCAAGCGCAGCAGAGGAACGAGTGTAAATTCGGCCGTTTTTCAACAGTACAAAGGTGTCCCGGCGATCCGGGTCCAAACCGCTTTTCCTCAACAGCAACTGTCCTTCCTCCGACTGTAGGGCGGCAAAACGAAGCTGCATTTTCGGGTCCCGCCGCGCCGCAAAACGAGTCAGCCCGCTGCATAACGCACAAGTTCCGTCTACTAATGCCACGGCTTTTATGGATTGGTTCATGGAAGATCAACTCCTGTCGGCTTGGGTGCTCCGAGGTACTCTAAGATACTCGAAGTTGCTCCAGGCCTTTGTTCTGCTTTCATCGTAACTCCGGAAGACGCTTAGCGGCAGGCCCCTTTTTTGTAGGCCTGGAAACGCCAAAAAAGGCCTACGTGTTGTAGACCTAACAGGGTCGGGAACGGGATGATGAAGCTTTCATCCGGGATGTGGGGTAAGCCTTAGGTGGATGCGAGCCGTCTTGCAAGTAACTTCGACTACTTGCTTTGCTCGTCGAAGCCGCTTTTGACGCGCTCAAGTAACTTTGACTACTTGCTTTACTCGTCGGGGCCACTTTTGACGCGCTCAAGTAACTTCGACTACTTGCTTGGCTCGTCGGGGCCGCTTTTGACGCGCTCAAGTAACTTCGACTACTTGCTTTGCTCGTCGGGGCCGCTTTTGACGCGCTCAAGTAACTTCGACTACTTGCTTGGCTCGTCGGGGCCACTTTTGACGCGCTCAAGTAACTTTGACTACTTGCTTTGCTCGTCGGGGCCACTTTTGACGCACTCAAGTAACTTCGACTACTTGCTTGGCTCGTCGGAGCCACTTTTGACGCACTCAAGTAACTTTGACTACTTGCTTGGCTGGTCTGGGCCGCTTTTGACGCACTCAAGTAACTTCGACTACTTGCTTGGCTCGTCGGGGCCACTTTTGACGCGCTCAAGTAACTTTGACTACTTGCTTTGCTCGTCGCAGCCACTTTTGACGCACTCAAGTAACTTCGACTACTTGCTTTGCTCGTTGGGGCCGCTTTTGACGCACTCAAGTAACTTCGACTACTTGCTTTACTTGTCGGGGCCACTTTTGACGCGCTCAAGTAACTTCGACTACTTGCTTTGCTCGTCGGGGCCACTTTTGACGCGCTCAAGTAACTTCGACTACTTGCTTGGCTCGTCGGGGCCACTTTTGACGCGCTCAAGTAACTTTGACTACTTGCTTTGCTCGTCGCAGCCACTTTTGACGCACTCAAGTAACTTCGACTACTTGCTTGGCTCGTCGGGGCCACTTTTGACGCGCTCAAGTAACTTTGACTACTTGCTTTGCTCGTCGCAGCCACTTTTGACGCACTCAAGTAACTTCGACTACTTGCTTTGCTCGTTGGGGCCGCTTTTGACGCACTCAAGTAGCTTCGACTACTTGCTTTGCTCGTCGGAGCCACTTTTGACGCACTCAAGTAACTTTGACTACTTGCTTGGCTGGTCTGGGCCGCTTTTGACGCACTCAAATTAGGATTTCCCATCTCCCTTAACATCTCCACTATGCCCCGCCTCACTGTCCGTATCACCGCGCCGAACCTGGCGTACCGCTTCCCGACTGCTGCGAGCGCCGAGCTTTTTGAGGATGCGGTTCACTTGGTTTTTGAGCGTGCTTTCGCTTTTGAATAAGCGACGGCCGATCTCTGGCTGGGTGCGTCCTTCCTCGATCAGCTCGAACACTTCGCGCTCCGCAGCGGTTAGCGGCTGGAGCTTCTCCTCCCGTTTCAGCCGGCGAAATTCTTTGAGCAACGCCTGCATCGGCGCCGGCTGGTGCACTGCCATACGAATCGCCGTGGGGAGGTCGGCATAGCGGCTTTTTTCCACATAGCTGACCGCTCCCGCGCTAAAAGATCTCGTCATCGCCTTCTCTTCCCCAACGGAAGTCAGCATAATGACTGGAACCTCCCGGATTTCCAGAAGGTCAGCCGCCGTTGCGATGCCGTCCTGCACACCATCACCAAGCTGAATGTCCATCAACACTACGTCATATTCCAGCGACCGAGCTGCTGCCAGTGCCTGCTCCGGTCCAGGTGCCCACCCGGCGACCAGCAAATCGGGCTCCACATCAAGATAGAGGCTTAATGAGCGAACCCACTCTGGATCATCCTCAACGACGAGCACACGGATCGGGGAAAGGTTCGATTGCAGGGTGTTAGACGAGTTATGTTGTAAAGGCAATCCAGGTGTTCCATGTTCTCGTTTCTCTCCGATTGTTTTGTGTTCTCGGTGCTCCCTGGACGTTCCTGGTTCTCGGTGCTCTCCCGTTGTTCCGTGTTCCTGTTGTTTCCCGTTTGCTCCGTGTTCTCCGTACTCTCCATGCTCTTTGTACCCAGTTTGCTCCCCATGTTCTCGTTGTTTCCCGCCTGCTCCATGCTCCCCGTGCTCTTTATGCCCAGCTTGCTCCCCATGCTCTCCGTGTTCTCCATTTCCCCAGTGTTCCCTAGGCACTCCATGTTCCCCGAGCTCTCCGTCCCCGCCTCTAGCACCGATCTCCCTTGCGCTATCCTTCATCATCGTTCCTCCTCTCCTACCAATGACCCGACCGCTATCAGCTTGTGAACTGGCAGCAGCAGTTCGGCCTGCGTGCCTCCACCTTCCCGGGGCGCTAGCTTAATTTTACCTCCAGCCATCCGCATCGCCTGATGAGCATAGGACAAACCGATGCCGTAGTTGAGCCTTCCGCTTTTGGTACTGAAAAAAGGATCAAATACATGCGGAAGCCGATCCGCCGAAATGCCGATCCCCGTATCCAACACTCGGATGACCGCATGCCGCGGCCCTCGGAAAACCTCCAGTAACACCTGCCCATCTGACGGTGTCGCTTCTATGGCATTGGTCAGAACATTGACAAGTGTCTCCTCCAAATGAAACGCATCCGCAGCCAGCCACTCCGGGCATTCCGCCAGTTCCAGCTGCAGCCGGACACCTCGCGCCTCAGCCAGCGGCTTGCTCCGCTCCATTACCCGCTGCAGCAATTCCGGCAATCGCAGCGGCTCCTCCCGCCAACTGATTTCCTTCATCTGCGACTGGATGCGGTCAACCGTTTCCAGCATTCGCCCGGTCGAGCGGGCGATCTGCTCCAGTTGCTCCTCAGCAGCTTCATGCACAGCCGCTTGCGACATCGTTTTCCCTGGAAACTCGACAGCTTCATGCGCAGCTACTCGAGACATTGGCTTCTCTAAAAGCTCGGCAGTTTCATGCGCTACCGCTGGCGATACCCGCTTTCCTGGAAACCCAGGCGCTTCACGCGCCGATTCCAGCCGATCCAACTGCCGCCGGAGAAGGTCGGAGGCGAGACTGATTTTGCCGATTTCATTTTTGAGAGAATGATTCAGCATCGATGCCCCCATACTCGCCGTCCGAATTGCGCTCTCCAGAGGATCTCGCTCAAGCTTCAGCCGAATGCCCAGCACGCCATATAGGAACAACCCGACAACCGCCGCCCCCATCGAGAAAAAGATGAAGAATGATACATAGCGAAAAAAATCAAACTCCGGCGACAACGTCCGCCCAATGTTGAACAGAATGAGAACCGCCAGCAGCGTCGGTACAATAATGACCGCCATGATCAGGCGAGAGCGCCGTTTATACCTGTCCTGCTCCCGCTTCAATGAGAGAATTAAACTCGCACAAGCTCCAATATAGTATGGAGCCGTCCACAGTAGCAGCAGCATATAATTCGGTTCATGCCCACTCCTCCATGCTTCCATCATTGAAACTACAGGCAGAACAAGCATCCCGAGCGCAGCCAGCCACCAACTACGGGTTGTACGAAGCAAGCCGCTATAGGCCAGGCAGAACATGAGCGCCGCCCATGGCGTCAAACAAGTATTGAGCAGCTCCAGCACGGAGGCCGCGTCCGTCCACCCCTTCTGTTCCGCCCATGGCGCGATCCCGCCGATCGAGGCTAACCAAAGAAACGCAGTCGCCCAGCGATTGACCGGTTCCTTCGGCCTTCCAAGTAAAGCGGCAAGGCCCGCCAAAAACAACATGAGAAAATAGATGAGCATGGCCTCGTCTCCCTTCTTTTTTTGTAGACTAAGCTGTTACTAGCCTAAAAGAAAAACCCTAAACAAGTTAGGGTTTGAACTCGGCTTTGGTGGGCAACGCAACTTTTTTTGTACGATTTATCGTATAAAATTCGGTTTATAGCCGCCTCTTTTCAACACTTTGTGTGATAAAACATACAAAGCCCAGCTTTCGTTGCCTATGCTCAGCCATTTTGTACGATTTATCGTACAAAATCCAAAATATCAGCTTGACCCGAATGCATGTTGAGTGAAAAATCATACAAAGTGTGCATGACCACATCAATACGAGTCTGACTTGGTTACGACTTAGGCCTATTTAAGCCGCAGTTGCCCCAACAAGGCTAAGATAAACGAAGGGAGCAGCTCCAGCTCCAGCTCCAGCTCCATGATCGTCGAAACCACACTGCGCATTCGAGCGAATTGCCGGGCGCCTTCCGTCGTTCGAAAACTCCCGGAAACCTTCCGTTTGACAACAGCCAAACACAAGTCTCGCTTCCCTTGGTTTCTCACTTTAGAATTACTAATATGATTGGGGTCGAATTAGTCCTATAAAGTTTCCCTAAAATAAAATGTCCCACCCTATTTTCGCATTGTTAAGAGGCGCGGGTGGGATCTATTACCATTATTTTATTCCTTCTCTGATCTGATGTCAACGGAGTTTATTCCGTTCACTGCGGCCCCCGGGGCACGCAGACTTCCACAATATCTAAATCCCGCGGTTCTTGAACAACGTGGCGATAGATCCGCCATAGATGTTGGAACGAATGGCTTCGGTGAACAGAGTGGCCATCGGAATGACGGTCAGCTTCTCCGACTGGCTCGCTTGTTGAAGGATCGAATCGGTCACGATAATTTCCCGAATATGCGGATGATTCAAGCGGCCTTCCAGCGCATCCTGCGAAAAGAGACCGTGTGTAGCAGCAACGACAACGTCCCGTCCGCCCTTCTCGATTAGCTTCTCAACGACGTTGAACAACGTACGACCCGTATCGATGATATCCTCGATAACGATCGGGGTTTTGTCCTTTACATCACCGATGACATGCATTTTCTCCTCACCGGTATGATTGTCATGATTGGTTACCACCATGGCGAACGGAGCTTGCAGATAGTTAGCCAGCTTTTCCGCTGTCGACGCCCTTCCAGCGTCCGGAGACACGATAACAGGATTCTCGATGTTTTTGCTGCGGATGTATTCAGTCAGCTCATCAAGCGCAGTCAGATGATCCACCGGGAAGTTGAAGAAGCCCTGAATCGCCGCAGTATGCAGATCGAGCGTGATGATTCGAGAAGCACCGGCGGTATCCAGCAGATCAGCGACCAGCTTAGCCGAAATCGCCTCGCGTGGATGGCGCTTGCGCTCCTGCCGAGCATAGCCATAATACGGCATGATGATGTTGATCGTCTTCGCCGAAGCACGCTTTGCCGCATCGATCATAATGAGCAGCTCCATGAAGTTCTCGTTGACCGGATCGGACAACGACTGCACGATGAAGATATGGCAGGTACGAATCGGCTCGCCGTAGGAAACGTACAGCTCCCCGTTGTCGAATTGGCTCAGTGTCACCTCGCCAAGTGGAATACCAAGCTGGTCGCTAATGCTCTTGGCAAGCGGAATATTGGAAGATCCACTGAAAATTTTCACTTTATCCGTCATTATTTTGTCGTTCCCTCCCGCACATTGGATAAACCCTTTCTCCCATTATAGCCTATTAAGCGTGAAATCTGCAGTCCGGTTCAGCAAAATAACACGGAAAATGAAAGCTGCCCATTGTGGAACTCAAAACGACACTATTCCCATCGCTCGTTTGGCTTCAGCCAGCACCGGAGCCGCCTCGGCGGCGGCTCGCTCTGCCCCATCCTGCAGAATCCGATCCAGCTCCGCAGAACCGATCCATTCATGATACCGAGCCTGCAGCGGCACAAGCTTCTCTATAACTACATCCGCCAGCTCACTCTTGAAGCTACCATAGCCACTGCCATCGTAACGGCGCTCAATTTCTTCTACGCTCAGTCCGCTGAACACAGCGTAGATCTCCACTAGATTGCTTACCGCAGGTTTGCTCTCCCAATCATAACGAACCATTCCTTCGGAATCTGTGACTGCCTTTGCGAATTTTCGGCGGATCAGCTCGGGAGAATCCAGTAACATGACACAACTGTTAGTGTTGGGATTGCTTTTGCTCATCTTGGCTGAAGGATCATCCAGCCCCATGATGCGGCTGCCGATCGTTCCAATAATAGGTTCTGGCTCCGGAAAAAGCTCCACTCCAAAGCGCTGGTTAAAGCGCCTCGCCAAGTCTCGCGCCAGCTCAAGATGCTGCAGTTGGTCGTCGCCGACCGGCACATGGGTAGTACGGTAGAGAAGAACGTCTGCCGCCATTAACACGGGGTACGTGAACAATGCGGAGCTGACGGAGCTTTTTCCATTCGATTTGTCCTTATACTGCGTCATCCGTCCTAGCTCGCCCATTACCGCTAATGTTTGCAGCAAGTAGCCCAGCTCGGCATGCGCTGGCACTTGGGACTGCAGGAAAAGAACTGATTTGCCGGGATCAATGCCCGCTGCAAGGTAAAATGCGGCCATGTCGCGAGTCCGGCGCTGAAGCTTATCCGGCGGCTGTGGCACCGTGATAGCATGGAGATCCGGGATGAAGAAAAAGCAGTCATAGTCCTGCTGAAGCTGGATGAACTGACTGAGCGCCCCTCCATATCCACCAATATTCAGGTCGCCGCTTGGTTTGATGCCTGACACAATTCTGTTTGCCATTGCTACCCCTCCCTCAAGATATAAATATAAATTCCAGAAAACGCAAAAAACGCACTTCATCCCCAAAGGGACGAAGTGCGTGACTCCGCGATACCACCCAAATTCGGCTATGCGCCGCTCCTTGAATCCGCGTCAAAACGACTAACGCGGTTCCCGTGATAACGGCAGAACGACCCGTCAGCGCCTACTGCCGGCGGATGCCGGGTTCGGACTGAAGCGGAAGGGACCATTCGCCTGCATCGATTGTGCCGGACCTCACACCAAACGCCGGCTCGCTGGGACAACTCCCGCAGGTTACTACACCCTTCCATAGCTTATCTGGATATGCCTGGAATAATTTATTGAAATTATAACATCCCGTTTTAGAATGTCAACGAGGGATATTTCGCGGTATACTGAGCCAAAAAGAGGTGGACGACATATGAAGATTGGAGTAACAGAAGCGATTTGGCGTTATCCGGTCAAATCGATGGGAGGTGAGCGCCTGGAACGGGTAGCCGTAGAAAACTACGGCTTGCTCGGCGACCGGTTTTGCTCTTTTTATGATGAGCAGAAGCAGGGCTGGAATAGCTATTACACCGCCCGCAAACTGCCTGGGCTATTGCTTTATCAAGCCTCTTATACGGACGAGGGCATCAAGGTAAAATCGCCTCATGGAGGCTCCTTCTCCTGGGATAGTCAGCTGCAGGAAGAACTGGAGCAGGTCACAGGTATTCACATGTCTATGAGCGTTGAAGGCGAGCCCGGACGTGAGGATAATGGTCTTAAATCTGTCGATGCAGCCAGCATTTTGCTCATAACCAATGCTTCACTGCGCCGCCTGCAAGAGGAATGGGGCAAGGAAGTGGACCCGTTACGATTTAGACCGAATCTATTTATTGGAACGGATGATCCACAGTTGGATGAAAGCAGCCTGATCGGTGCGCGACTGCGAATCGGCAATGCCTTATTGCAGGTAGATTCCTTTTGTGAGCGCTGTTCGATGATCACCTATGATCCGGACAGCTTGGAGCGTGATCCATCGCTTTTGCGATCTGTGAATGAATCATTCGGCTTGAAGTTCGGGCTGTATGCATCCGTGTTGGAGCCAGGAACAATTACTGCGGGAGATACGGTTATTCGGATTAGCTGATTCGCTGTTTGTTTGACAAAAGCTTTTGTTGTAATCATAATAGTTACAACGAGGGCTTTTTTTATGCCGCTCTGGGAATAATAGTTTAGAAACTATAAGGAGGCAATCAAACTTGAGAATCGGAATTATCGGAGCAACCGGCAAAGCAGGCAGCTTAATCGCAGATGAGGCTGAACGTCGCGGACACCATGTAACAGCGATCGTGCGGGATTCATCCAAAGTGAAAAATCTTTCGCTGAACATCCTTGAGAAGGAAGTGTTCCAGCTCACAGGAGCGGATCTGCAGCCTTTCGACGTAGTCGTAAACGCCTTCGGCGCTATTCCTGGACAGGAGCAGCAGCATACCGAAGCCGGACGTTCGCTAATCAAAGCACTCAAGGAAGCCCCAGACACCCGGTTAATCGTCGTAGGTGGAGCTGGCAGCCTGTATGTAGATGAGGCAAAAAGCATTCGTGTCATGGATACGGCGGAATTCCCCAAAGAATATCTCCCTACTGCCTCCAGCCAAGGACAGAATCTGGCTGACTTGCAGCAGGCGGAGGGCATCAACTGGACCTTCCTCAGCCCTGCGGCATTTTTCGATCCTGCTGGCAAACGTACCGGCTCCTATACGAAGGGCGGCGACCGCCTTATCGTCAACAGTAAGGGCAATAGCTACATCAGTTACTCGGATTATGCAATAGCAATTGTGGATGAGGTCGAGCAGGCCGCACATCGGAACGAGCGTTTCTCCGTCGTCGGAGAGACAGAATAATAGAATCACCTTAATGTAGGGGCTGCCCCATAAGTCATGAAAATGACTATGGGCAGCTTTTTTTGTGTGTCCACACAACACAATGACTCCGATCGTGACTCGCGACTACGAACCTTTCCTTTGGAAGTTTCATAGAATACAGTAACCCCCTGAGGAAAGGAGGGACCTCGAATCAAACCGGTTCAAACTAATCAAATTTCTCCTCGTCTGACTGTTTACTCCGGCGCTTTTTACACGGGCGAAAGCCGCATACTCCGCGGAACTCTCGGCATCGAGAACACAAGCGATGGTGTTGATGATATAAGGAGCCTTCGATTTTTCTCCATGAATTCCAGTGCTACGCTTGTTGCCTTCACCGAGCCCGGATTCCGCGGCCATTATCGCATCTATCGGGGGGGCTATCATAATGTAGCTGATCTGCACGATTTGATCGCCGGAGATCGTGTTAGATCCCTCATTTCCTCCAATCAGCCCCTGACTCAGGCGCAGGTACGCGAAATTGGCCGCACAGGACGGCTTCCTGAAGCTGATAGGGAGATTTAGCTCTTTATCACGAAGCCTATCACTTTGAACCACATCTTGTGAAATAACCCATCTGAAAGGAAGATACCCCGCATGGAACAAGCAAAAGTAAGTCAACTTGCATTTCCTCGCTTAACCCTTTTCTCCGATGAATTTTTTAATGGGCAATTCGTTATTGGGCGTGGAAATCTTGGTATCCGCGACCTCGATAACATTTTTGATGGCCCCGAGAGCCTTCGCTTCTTAGCTGATAACCCTCGCGCCTGTCTTGTCTTGTTTACCCGCCCAAACTTTAAAGGCAACTTCCGCATCTACCTTGGCCCCGCTCGCAATTTGCCTGTTTTAGAAGATCTGCTTCGTGGCGAAGATGTCGAGTCCCTCATTTCCTCCAACCAACGTCTGAGCGTTGCGCAGGTCCGCTTGATTCGCCTCACAGGCATACTCCCAGCAGGTTTTCGCGTAGTTTAGTAGTTTGAGAGGATAACTGCTCTTGACCGTCTAATTGCTGGTAGAGATGCTGGATCCCTTATTACCAATCCGACTTCATAAGCTTAGCCGAAGAAAAGGACCGGGCGATGTCGTAATCGACCGGTCCTTTTATCATGGGTGTAGTCTAGATTCGAACGTCCAGATCGGATTGGGCACCTGCATTGAGTCTAGTTAACTCTATTTCGAATATTCCTTGACAGGAATATTCGAAATAAGATATATTATCCTCAGAAACCTGTTCTTGAAACTCAACCGACCCTGAGGAGGAAATAAGGATGACATCAAACATGCAAATGCGCGTTGAAGGAAATGAGTTTGTATTGGAGCGTACTTTTCAAGCGTCAAAAAGCCTCGTTTTCAAAGCCTTCACGGAACCAGAACATCTCAAACAATGGTGGGGTCCTCGCGGCTGGACGTTGACGGAATGTACGGTAGACCTGCAGCCAGGGGGCTTCTGGCACTACTGCATGAAGTGTATGGATGAGAACCAAGGAGATTTTTTCGGCATGGAATCCTGGGGCAAAGGTGTTTACGAGGAGGTTCGTCCAGAGGATTATTTCTCTTACACCAACTATTTCTCTGATGCCGAGGGCATGGTCAACGAGGAGCTTCCTTCGAGCTTTATCATGGCGACATTCGAAGAACAGGACGGCGTCACGAAGGTTTCCAATCGCTCCCGCTACGGATCACCCCAGGAGCTGCAAACCGTGCTTGATATGGGCATGGAGGAAGGCATTGGTCAAACATGGGATCGTCTGGAAGAGTATTTGGCTGCTCGGAGCTGATCGCTTCTGCAGGATAAGCAACCATAAGCAGACTAGTCATATGATCGAACAGGACGATGCAGGCATTTCCCGGCATCGTCCTGTTTGTGTTGCGCTTAAGCACTTTCTACTCCATCCACTGCCGCGGTCCTATCGTTTGGAACAGCCCATCCCTATCCGGATTCAATGCATCCTGAATACGTTTGTACGTAAAGTCGCTTATCGGTTTCGGCAGATCCTCAATCGAGTAATATCCACATTCTAAAATCTCAGGTGAGCTCGGTTCAGGTTTTTGATCATCATCGGTAGTTGAAATAAAAACAAAGTGATGCATATCATAACCCGGGTCATAATAGATGCCCGTTAATTGCCCAACCTCGACGGTCAGCCCTACCTCTTCCAAAACCTCTCTTTTTGCAGTATCCTGTGCGGACTCCTTCTCCTCCGATTTCCCGCCTGGAAGCTCCCAATTGTTTTTGCCATAGCTGTGTTTTACCAACAAAATGCGCCCTTCCGAATCCAGTATAACTGCTGCTGCACCCATCGGCTTATTGGACAAAATAGTCCCTCCTAGTCGTTTGTTGGTCCACTTCATTCATGACTCCATTATGTGGAAAAAAGTTTCAAAACGCATACTTTAGGTTATCGATTGTTATTTCCTATAGGAGGCCGAAACGATGGTAAAGCTCAGGATTAGGCTCACTTTGTTGATGCTTGTAGTTCTCGTAGTCAGCGGATGTTCCAGTGGTGATTCCAATGAATCTCCCAATGAATTGAAAACGCTTACTCTGTGGTATTGGAACCGTGCACTAGATGATAGTCTGATCCAGTCGGTGCAAAAGCAGTTTCCAAACATCCGCATCAACGCCCAAAAAATCGGCGGGGATTTTAGATCCAAGCTGAAAACAACGTTGGCCGCAGGTACCGGAGGCCCGGACATCATTGCGATGAACGATTGGGTGGCGGAGATGTTTCCGAACTCCGACCGATTTTATGATCTGTACGAGCTTGGCGCCAAAGAGATCGAGCCAGATTTTCTCGGCTGGAAATGGCAGCTTGGAGTTGCGCCGGACGGAAAGATGATCGCGCTGCCAATCGACACCGGGCCGACCGCTTTATTTTACAGGGCGGATCTGTTCCAGCAAGCCGGACTTCCGAGCGACCCCGACGAGGTTCATGCAGCGATGGCGACATGGGAGGATTACTTTGCAGAGGGCAAAAAACTGCAGGATAAGTTCGGGGGCAAAGTTAAGCTTACCGATAACATCGGCAACATCTACACTCAGGTCAACGCCCAGTCGGAAAGGATCTATTTTGATGAAAATGAAACCTTTATCGGTGAAGATCCCTCCTCCTCGATGAAAAAAGCATGGGACTTGTCCCTAAAAGCATCTCAAATGGGCTTGCTCGCCAATGTGAGCGGTTTCTCCTCCGATTGGAACGCCTCGGTCAATAATGGAGCCATCGCTTCGTTTGTCGGAGCGGTATGGGCCAAACAGATTTTAATGGATGCAGCGCCGGATACGGCGGGTAAATGGAGGGTTGCAAGGGCGCCGGGCGGAGACGGCAACAACGGCGGTTCCTTCCTTGCCATCATGAAAACGAGCCGATACCCGCAGGAATCGTTTGAGGTCATCAAATGGCTGCAAAATCCGGACAATCAAATGGCCAGTTTCAACAAAATCAATTTGTTTCCTTCCGCGTCAAAAGCGCTTGAAACGGATGAGATGAATCAAAGGGAAGAGTTTTTCGGCGGTCAGGCGACCGGCAGTGTATTTGCTGAATCGGCACGCAATGTTAAACCTACCTTCTTCGGGTCCAAATACAGCAATCTGCAAAATATTATTAACCGGGAGCTTTTAACGGTCGCCACTCAGGGCAAAAACCCTGATAAAGCTTGGGAAGATGCGTTGTTCCAAATGAAAAGGGAACTGCTGCGATAACGGTTCTATCATTCGATGAAGGAGGCAGAGTTTTATGAACGAACCTCTCCAAAAACAAACTCACCTAGGCCCGGGAAGCTCCCTGCAACGGCGGCCCCAGCGCAAGCGAGGATTAGCATCCCAAATATGGAAACATCGTAAGGAATATTTGGCCATCTCACCTTTTTATATTCTTTTTGCGATATTCGGCATGTTCCCCATTCTATTCTCCATGTATCTATCCTTTCAAAAATGGGACGGAATCGGGACGATGACGTTTAACGGGCTAAACAATTATCAGTTTATGATTACGGATCCCGCGTTCTGGAAATCGGTAGGAAACACACTCCTAATCTGGGTCTACTCCACCATTCCGATGCTGTTTTTTGCGCTGATTGTCGCCTTTCTGCTGAACGGTGCTTTTCTCAAATTCCGAACCTTTTTCAGGATCGGCTATTTTCTCCCGAACGTCACTTCGCTTGTCGCTGTTGCCATCGTGTTCAGCACCTTGTTTTCCAACAATTACGGTCTGCTGAATTATTTACTCTCTCTGATTGGCGTGTCTCCTGTGGAATGGCTCAATAAACCATGGGGCGTGCAGCTTGCCATATCCTTGATGATCGTCTGGCGCTGGGCCGGCTACAACGCCATCATTTATTTGGCAGGTTTGCAAAGCATCCCGACTGTCCTGTACGAGGCAGCCAAAATGGACGGCGCGTCCAGCGCCCAATCCTTCTTCCGCATCACGATTCCCGCATTGCGTCCTATCATTTTGTTCACTGTTGTTATGTCCACCATTGGCGGTATGCAAGTATTCACCGAACCGCAGGTGTTAGCTGGCAACGACGGAGGCCCTAGCGGAGGCGGTTTAACCATCGTTCTCTACTTGTATCGTGAAGCTTTTTTGAATAATTACTTTGGTTATGGCTCTGCTGTCGGCTGGGGGATGTTTGTTCTGATTGCCCTGTTCTCGATCCTTAATTGGCGAGTCGTTCAAGGCGGCGGCGCAAAAGATCAATAAAAGAGGTGAATGGAATGGCTAAAAATAAATCGATTCTACTCTATGCAGGGTTGATCATCGGGCTGCTTATTTCTGTATTTCCTTTCTACTGGCTGGTGGTCATGGCCACAAGGACGACCTCCGAGATTTATAGCTTCCCGCCTCACTTCTGGTTCGGCACTAATCTGATGGACAATATTTCACGAGTAATGGACAATATCGATTTCTTCGGCGCTTTCTTGAACACCTTGTTTGTTGCTTCTTGCAGCACCATCTTAATTCTGTTCTTCGATTCACTTGCCGGATTCACATTCGCCAAGTTCAATTTTCCCGGTAAAAAGTGGTTGTTCGTTCTTCTGCTGGCCACGATGATGGCTCCCGCTCAGCTGTCGTTGGTGCCATCCTTTGTCATCATGGCCGGCTTCGGCTGGGTGGGTACGTTCAAGGCGCTGATCATTCCGGGAATGGCCAACGCCTTCGGAATCTTCTGGATTCGCCAGTACGCGGAGGAATCTGTACCTAATGAACTGCTGGATGCCGGTCGGATCGACGGCTGCAGCTTTTTCCGGCTCTATTGGAATGTAGCTTTGCCGATATTGCGTCCTGCCCTGTCTTTCCTCGGTGCGTTTACATTCATCGGAGCGTGGAACGACTATCTCTGGCCGCTTATTATTCTTAATGACGAGAGCAAATTTACGCTGCAAGTAGCTTTATCTTCGCTTAACGGAATTTACATCACGGATTATTCCATGGTCGTTACGGGGGCGCTGCTCGCTGTCGTGCCGCTGATCATCTTGTTCCTGTTCATCAGCAAGCAGTTTATTTCGGATATTGCCGCCGGGGCGGTTAAAAGCTGACTGAAGTTAGCTGCGGTAGTTCGGCTTTGTGATTTCCAGCTGCTGGAGAAGCTTGATTGTTATATAGCGGAAATAATTCCGCAAGTGGAAGAGGTGCTGTTCCAGCTGCCATAGCTCCACAAGCGAACAGATGCTGTTCCAGCCGCTATAGCTCAGCAAGCCGGAAGCGCTATTTCAGCGCCTCCGGCTTGCTTATGCTGCCGAGGAATAGCCAGCCACCGCTTACGGAATCCTCGATGGCCAAGAAAAAAGGCCGATTCGCCTTGAACTCGTTAGGATTTGTCACAGCGGAGGATTCTACGGCTATCATCGTTGCAGCTGCGGCCTCCGTCCCCTTTTCGTCAACCTCAATCACCGTCTCATGAATCACCTGACTAATAGCAGCACCATTCTGCCCCTCGAACATGCCGTTGAAATCAGCTGCGCCGGACTGAAATGCAGTTCGCATACCGAGCTGTTGCAAAGGGTTGTTCAGCTCCCCCTTCCAACCCGCCTTAAATTTTGGCAGCTCCACGGTCACTTCCCCCTGATGTAAATCCTGTTTCCACTCCTTGTAACGCTGCAAATCGGGAAGCAAATCTCCCACCGCCAAGCCTTTCTCAGGAAGCACAAGCAGCAGGTTATAACCGCCGCCCTCGCCGTAAGGAAGCCGGATGACCTTATAACGATCGGTTTGCAAGAAAGGGTAATAACCTTTTTGCTGCATCATTGGCACTTTCATCGTGCTTCCGTCAGTACGGTAAAAGGGCTTATTAGTCGTCAAAGCTGGATCGAATTCGTCCCTCCAGCCTCCTTTGAAATAGACCGTGTTGAGCAAAATCGCCAGCGTATCCAGACTAGGGGGAGCCTCGAGATCAAACATTTTCCGAATCATGCCGTTCGTTTTCTGCTCGGTCCACTCATTGATTTGTTTCACCGCATCCCTGCCGTTTCCAGCAAAGTCGACTTGTTTGACCTCGCCGTCATAGTTCTCCTCTAGCAGCTTCCGATAGGACGGCAAAGGCTGTAGCCCATCCCGCAACCAAACCGAGTTGGCAATGTTAAGCTCGGCACCGTCCGAAGGCAGCTCCAGAAAGGAGCGCCAGCCCCCTGCGGCCTTGGCGCCTTCGGCTTGGCTCATTCCTTTCCATCCGGCTGCTCCTGCAATCTCATTCGCAGTTGTTCCACGGCTCCCTTGCCAGGCCATGCCAAGGGCTTCGCCTATGCTCCAGGGAGACAAAAGAAGATTGTCCGCATCATTCGTCTGCCCCATAATGCGGTAAAGCTCCAGCCCAAATGAGTTCGACGCCTGGATATAGGATGGGTCGAGCTTGGCCGCAGCGGCGCGGCGTTTGTCCTCCTGTTGTTTTACCTGCTTCTCAGTAAGCGCGCCCTTCTTCTCAGGGGCCGGGCCTGCCACAGGATTTGAGCCGCAGCCTGCCGTGAGCAACAAGAGAGCTGCAACGAGGCCGAGAGAGATTGGGCTCATGAAAAAGGTTGATTTTGTTTCAGTTCGCGTTGTTGCGCCGGGCTGAAAAGTTTTTTTTCGGCAATCCCACTCTTTGACTGCTGCTGTTTTTCTCAACATCCCGATCCCCCTTTTGTTGTTGCGTTTTCTGTGAAAACTCCAATCGCATTGCTTTCATCCGGAGGCTGTGGCTAATTGAGGAATCATGGCGATTTTGTTTGATACAGCTAGCATTGTAATTGGTATCCTCATAACGCCACTTAGCATTGCGATGTTGCAATGAGGGTGCAGCATTCTTGCAAGCATGCGGGATTCGCTAGCAGGCATCTCCTAGATTGGCCCAATACAAGCGGCATTCGGCAGCAGACATTTCTACATCGGCCCAATACATGCGGCATTCGGCAGCGGACATTTCTACATCGGCCCAATGCATGCGGCATTCGGCAAACAAACGCCGCCGGCATCGACGCAGAGTGCCTCAGATCGTCCATTGGAGTGCTAACGGAACTGAGAGAGCTTATTCCCCCTCAGGCAGAGGGTGCCAACCATCTAACGGAACTGAGAAGCGTTATTTGAGCCAAAAATGATGATTTTACCTGAAATCCCATTAATAGCGTCTCTCAGTTCCGTTACGCTTCGAAAACCCTCGATTTTGCTAAAATAAGACTTCTCAGTTCCGTTACGAACCGAGATGCCATTCGCAAAGCGCTTCAGACTCGAAGGTATTCAGTGCCGTCAATCTATATCAATATCAATATCTATATATAAATACCAGTATCAATCAATATCTATATTGTTCTGGCCGTCCCAAATAATTAAAGGACCATCCCCAGTCATAAAATGACTTTGGGACAGCCCTTTGCCGTGATACGGATATGCTGATCAATCCCATCGCTACAGCCTTTTCCAGCCACGATTTACTTTCCAAGGCTTATATCTTGTCCAATACTTTCCAACGTTTATATCGTTCCCAACCCTTTTCAAGGCTTCAAATAACGCTTGTCCTTGAGGAAAAGCAGCCAGAACCAGATAAACACGGGCACAAGAACAAGCGTGCTGACACTATAGCCGATCAGCAGAGAGACAAACATCGCATGGTTAGTGAACCCTTGCTCCACCGTCAAATGCGGGTAGATCAAATACGGGAGATGGGCGCTTCCATAACCAAAGCTGGCCAAGCCGTACTGAATGATGATCAGCACGACCGCTGCCCGCGGAATTCCGATCCATCCGCCTTTTCCCTTCCACCAGAGCGCGCTGAATCCGACGACGAAGCTAATACCGGACAGTGCAAACCAAATCCAGCTTTCCTTCATCCGCTCCACGATCCACTGCGCTTGTGGATGCATGGCGACGGCGGCCAACATACCCGTCAGCAGCGTGAGCGGGCCGATCGTCACCGCAATCATGCGGTAGATTCTGTACGCCTCGCGATCCTCCGCCTCTCTAGCGTAATCAGCGAGGAACACAGCAGAGAGGAACAGCTCGCTGGCAACTCCGAAGCCAAGATGAGCATACAAGGTGCGGCTTGTCAGGAGCTCAGCTGTGAGCACATGCAGTTGGCCGTCGCGCAGCTCGACGAAACCGCCGAGCGTTACTGGCAGCACGGTAATAAGCAAGCCGGGAATGAGCAGCCCCGTTATGCCCGATACGACGCGCAGCTGCGGCACGAAGCGGGAAGACATTTGCGAATACACCATGAACGTACTCCTCAGCGCGAGCAGCAGTAACACGAGACTAACCGGAACGACGAGTAATGAGCTGAGCATCGGCATCGCAAATGGAAAAAAACCGACAAAAGCGACGACGAGTAGGACGAGGAAAACGTTGGTCACTTTCCACGTTGGAGACAGATAGCGATTGGCGATGTCGGCTGCCCGGACTCCCTTTTGCCCCGCGAAAACCATGGACCAGAAGCCGGCGCCGAAGTCGATCGAGCCCAGAATGGAATAGACAAACACAAATACCCAAATGATCAGGATGCCAAGGCTGGAATCGCTCATCGTGTCAGGCCCCCTGATTCATAGCGGCCAGGTCGCGGCTCACAGGATTGCGCTTGAAGTAATACCACATCACAAGAATGGTTACACACATTAGCAACACATAGAGGCCAATAAAAAGCACAAACAATGTACCGAGATTACCTGCCGATGTCGCCGCATCGCTAGTGCGTTGAATATGGTATATCGTCCACGGCTGGCGGGCGCTGCAACTGAAAACCCAGCCCGTTTCGATGCCGATGAGCGACATCGGGCCGCTGAGCATAAGTGTCCGCAGCATCCATTTGGGCAGCAGCTTTTTACTTCTCCACCAATAGAACAGTGCGCCGAATGACATCAAAATCAATAGCGAGCCGAGTATGACCATGAGATTGAACAGCGTATGTACAAATAGCGGCGGCCAGTTCTCTCTCGGGAATTCGTTCAGTCCTTTCACGACCGTGTCGAAGCTATTGCCGGCCAAAAAACTGAGCGCCCAAGGAATCTCGATCGCTCCGCGAACCTCTTGCCTTTCCTCGTCTACGATTCCTCCAATGGACAAAGGCGCATAGGCTTGAGTCTCGAACAGACCTTCTGCTGCAGCCAGCTTCTCCGGCTCGTAGGTTTGCAGCATTTGAGCCGTCCCATGTCCGTTGAATGCCGTTGCCAGCGACATGACACCGCCGATGATGAGCGCGAGCATCAGACCTTTGCGATGATAGGCCGCTTCCCGTGGATCGATTCCCCGCTTAAGCAGCTTCCACGCTGCAATAGAAGCAACCGCGAATGCTCCGGTCATGAATCCGGATAGGGCAACATGCATCGCTGTCGTGTAAAAGCTCGGGTTGAATACGGCTGCCCAAGGGTCGACATTGGAAATAACGCCATCCTTGAAAGTAAAGCCGCGCGGCGTATTCATCCAAGCATGTGCATCCGTAATGAGTACGGCCGAAGCCGTCGCCCCTACCGAGACAAAGATCACACTGACAATGCGCATCCAGGGCTTCAGCCTGTCGGCAGCATACACATAGATGGACATGAACAGCGCTTCCAGGAAAAATGCCCAAATCTCAACCTGGAACGGCAGGGCAATCACTTGACCGACAATTTCCATGAAGCCAGGCCATAACAGAGCCAGCATGACGCCGACAATCGTGCCGGATGGAATCGCGACTCCCAGCAGGATGGCGAATCCCTTTGTCCAGCGCATCGCCATCGTTGCGTAATCCGAATCCTTGCGGACGTGGAATAGCACCTCTGCAGCAATAATCATGATGGGCAATCCTACACCCAGCGTAGCAAAAATAATGTGGAAAGCCATTGAAGATCCAAAAAGGGAACGAGCAAGCTGAACATGATCCATCGGAAAATCTTCCCTCCTGTCTGATGCAGATAGGATTGGTAAAGATATCCGATTTTATGTGTTTACTTGTCTTCTTCTATTACCTGGACCTATTTGCGCTTGCCGTTTCCGGCATGCCACGCAGGAACACTTTAACGCTGACATCCGGCTTAGGATCACCCTCGAACTTGCAGCTGAACGACAGGCTTTGCCCCCCATGGCGCACGGTCGGCGCGTCGGCCGATGCTTCTACGGTATGCAGCAGGTTCCAGTTGGCATCATATACCCGGCCGATTCGATCGCCGTCACAAGTTAGATATTGATTGGCTTTGATCTCCGTATCAAAGGTCATATAAGCGCCGTCGGTATAAAAAGTCGGTCTCTTTACTGATGCATCCTCATTGCCGTAGACCGGCCGAACGCGCATAGTGAACCGCAGCGGCTGCGGCTCAAATTTGTTGAACATGGCCCAGTCCGAGCCTCCCGGTTGTCCAGGCTGTAGCTCCGATGGACTGCATACAAACGGCTTCGTCACCTGAACGGGATAAAGGTTCCATTCTCCTTGCCCCGCAGGCTCAAGATGCCAATCTCCCTTCGGATCGGACATCCTCTCCCGCTGCTCGGCGGTGAACGCTCCGGCTCTGCGCGCCGCTTCCCATTGGCGGACTGCTTCCAGCAAGAGATCGATATTCCCATTTCGCTTCAGTACGACAAAATCACTAACGAGCGCGAATCCCGCTCCGAATCCGGAAGCCTTCGATAGCACCCACTCTATCTCATCAAGCACTGTCGCTTCAAAGCGGTCGGAAGCCGAACGGATGAGGAACCATCCAAGCATCGGCGGGATGAAATTACGCGCAAAGTAGCGTTGGTTGCTGAGCCGCGAGTCCATCTGCCCTTCCCGTGTTTCAGCGCCCCATGGCTCTCCCCAATTAAACCGAGTGAATACATGCCATAAATAGTTCGGTACAACAAAGCTCGCATCGTTAATTACTTCCTGCTGCCAGCTTCTGAATTGCTTTTCCACGAAACGGACAACGCCATAATCATCCTGTCCTGCTGCATATACTCCCTCTAAACCGTCGAACGAAATTTGCTTGAGTTGCGCCCCGTTCATCAGATCGGTTATCCGATCCGCATATTCATCCTGCAGTTCGATTCCTGGAAATACAACATCATAGGGATGATCCCACAAGCGGGCAATCACGGCCCCCTCTTCATGAGCTGCCGCGGACGTTCCGTTCACTCCACGCTTCACGCCAAGCAATGACCAAGGCGCAGCCTCGGACACAGCCTCATATTCGATCAGCTCATTACCGATTTTGGCCGTTTTGCGGAACAGGGCGGCGGTGAAAGCGAGCGGCTCACCAATCCCGATGACCGTGTCATCCGCGCCGATCGCTCCCGTAAGCCTTGACGTTCCAACTGGCTGCAGACGCTCGTCAGGAATCGGAGTTACAAAGGGATCATTTAACGTTGTAAAAGTGCTCAGTGTGTGGATACCTACATGAATACCTTCGCTAGCCGCAAGCTCGGAGCAAGCCTTCAGACCTTCATCGCCGCTTGGAAAGTTGCTTGGCTTCAGCTTGAAATGGCCCCATTGTACGAATGGGTCTGGATGATAAATATAATTCAGACCGGCCATCTTGGCGTATTTAAGCGCTTCCGAAATGGTCGATTCTGTAAAATCGGTAATGAGATACGATTGATTGGCAGCCGGGGATTTCTTTCCCCACACACCTTCGATTATCGGATGAGGCAAATTCTCGCCAAGCTCGATCACTTCGATTGTATCGAGAACCCGGCCGACCGGGCAGCCGAATAGAGCAATTCGTGTGCCGACAATTTCAGCATCTTCGCCGCCGATCGGAATAACTTCGGAAGCCCGTACATTCCATACCGGACGGGTTGCCCGTTTGGACCGGTCGCGGGCAAAAGCCTGCAAGCCGCTTCCTCCGTTCAGAGTCGGCCAAGCGGTGCTGACATGATGCTCAAATTTATTATCGCCCATTTCCGGACTGTTCGAATCCGGCTTACCGCCCTGGCTGTACGATTTCGGCATCGCGTCATGCCTTGCGATTTCGAGCGGCCATCCGCCGACCGTCTTGGGATTAAGCACCTGAAGGCCAATCGCGAATTGTCCGTCATGAACGACGCCGACCGATTCCCCGATCGAGCTGTCGATCGTCGTTAGGTAGGGTCCCCAAATAACGGCGTCTGGACGGCCATTTTCTATCTGAAGCACCTCAAACGTCATATAGCTGCCTTGGCTTGCCGCCGCGATGACGACATCCGTTCCGCCTTGGAAACTGAGCCTTATTCGTCCCCCTGACTCTTCAGTAGCTCGGATCGGTACATGAAGTTCGCCGTCTAAGACCAAACGAAGCAGTGGTGACGAATGAGCCGAAGATTCGTAACGAAGGCTGTCGGTAGAGCCTATCAAGCCATCAATGATCCCTTTGTCGTTAATATGAATAGTCAGTTGTCCCGCCTGTATCGTGAACATAGATTATCCTCCTGAGCCGAGCATATTTGGATGTCCAGCGCCTATGCATTCTGGCAGATTTAAAAAGGAGTTTAGCACAATCATATGTGGGCGCACAGATACAGGCTAGAAACTGGCCGGAATGCCTATAAACTTGGCATTATCCCCCCGTTCCTCTATTCCGTGACAAGCTTCCGGCTGTATAATAGAGCTCGAATGAAAACGCTCGCCAAACTTTATATGTTAAGGAAACGGAGGAGTCTCGCTATGGCAAAATATATACTTCCCATACTTATTGCCGTTATGGGGCTGATTTACATTTTCGCGATTCCGGCGGAGCCGGAAGGTATTAAGCTGGTGTTCAAGCTAATTCCTATGGCATTGATTATTACTTATGGCTGGCTGCGGATGCCGAAGCAGCGCAAGCCTTGGCACTGGATCTTGCTCGCAGGCTTGTTTGTGTGTTCAATTGGCGATGGCACCATTCGCTGGTTCGTGATCGGGCTATCTGCATTCCTGATCGGCCATCTATTTTATATTCCGGCCTTCTTTAGCCGCTTCCGCTTCTCGCCGCTGCGATTGGCGACAATATTGCCGATTGGTGTTTATTCCGCCTTCATGGGCTCTCGACTGGTGGAAGCGCTTCTGGAGGACGGACGCTCCGAGCTGATCGCTCCGGTCATGGCCTATATTATCGTCATTTCCTTGATGGCCTGGTCCGCTATCATGACAGGCAATGGGACCGTCATCGCTGGCGGCCTGCTGTTCGTCCTATCGGACTCGATTCTATCTTGGAATATGTTTGTCAGCGAAATCGCTTATTCACATGCCCTTATCATGCTCACTTACTATTCGGCGCAATTTCTTATCGCAACCAGCCTGCGGGAGAGCAATGATCAAGTACCTTCTATTGGAAAAGGCAGATCGAATGTTTATCCGACTTGATATTCAGGCCGCTACAAAAATGCAGATTAGTGAGACTGTCATCCTCCCAGGCTAGCCCGGCTCGATTGCCGCCGAATTCGATTAAGCATTGCCGGATAATACCGGCCATCTCTGCATTATCTTGCTTTTTTAGCGTCTAATAATCACTCTCTCGACTTCCCTTCCCACCTTCTTCTATACTACTGGGCAAAACTACTGGGCAAAAAGAAAGCCTGCAAGGCAGCGCCTTGCAGGCTTAACTTATTCATTTGCTCTCAAAGCGGATGATGATTTCCCATTTTATCGATCATCATAATCGTCGTCATCCCCGCAGTTGTTCCAGCCTCCATTACCGTTGCCATTTCCATGTCCATTTCCATTACCATTTCCATTTCCATTACCGTTTCCATGTCCATTGCCGTTTCCATTACCGTTCCCGTTTCCATGTCCATTGCCGTTACCATTCCCATTACCGTTGCCATTTCCATTTCCATGTCCGTTCCCTTTGCTTTTCTCGTTGTCACTCCGTCCCTTATCGTCGTCTCTATCATCATCTCGATCCTCATCCTTATTCGGTTTGCACAACTGGGGGCTAGATGCACCCGCAGCAGCACGAACAAGCTGCTTTTGAGCTGCAGAGATAACCGTGTAATCAGCTTCATAATCGTTGCCGGAACGAATGATGCTGTTCAGCAAGGTATTCGCTGCAGTAGGGTTGCTTGCTTTTAATAGTTTAAGCAGCTCAAACTCCTGGGAGGCCTGACGAAGAGATTCAAGCCGGATAGAGCTTCTAACCTTCATGTTCGCCTTATCCGGGTAGACATAGTTGCCGTCTCCAAGTACGCTGGAATACATCATGTCGCCTGCCGGATAATCCGGGAATGGCGCCCTCCACGTATTCCATTGATTGAGGCCCCAGTTCAAATATCCCGACATATTCCATTTGGAAGCAAGCCAGCCAAACAGCTCACCATTCCATACAGGCCGATCAATGAGCGTGTTCAAATAATTATCGCCGGTAGGATGGAGGGAGGTATAAAACCACAGTTTATCGCCAGGCGTTCGGTAACTTTCAACTTCCGCTGTGTTGTTTTGGTAGTTGTCCAGCATAACCGCAAAGGTGTCGACCATTCCCTGCAAGCCCTGCATACTCCACGCCACAACCGCTTCTTCCTTTTTCATGCCTGGGCTGTACGTATCAATCATATTACTTAGAATCGGATATAAGCTTTGTTGAAACGGTTGGCCAGGCTCATCGATGACATGATGCTCAAAAATGCTTTTCCAGCCTTTGCTCGTTAAATGTTGATTCAGCGAAGTTAAATATTGAGTCAAATAATTGGTTACCGCCGCGGGATCAACATCATAGCGAATGAGCTTTGTGATCGGCGGTCCTGATGGGTCCGCTGGGTTCTGTGCTAATGTCTCGACGTAAGTGTTTGAGAAATCGTTGTTGGCTGCGTCGCTGTCCGCCTTATATTTGGATAGCGGCCCGCCGACGAATTTTTGAATGCCACCATTATCTTTAAAATACTGGATGAAGGCATCAAAGAAGCTCCAATCAAACGTTACATTGCCGGCAGCGTCTACTTTTGTGTTTGGTCCTTGGAGCAGCAGATCCGCTTGGTTCAACTTCAGCACATTAAGCCGATTTTCTTTCATCAGCTTAGCGAACTCGCCCATGATGTTCCACCAGGCCGTGGAGCCCGTTGTCGTTCCGTACGAATCATTGATCGGATTAGCATTCGTGTCAAAGTTGCCTACAAGCTGTGACCACAGCTCGGTGCTGTAAGCCGAGGGGGAGCTTGCATCAGGTAGAGTTACGTTGGCCACCTCGATGCTGACATTGATTGGAAAGGAACCTTTTGTCGTCTTGACAGTCGCCGTTCCTGTGTAAGTACCGCTGGCCGTTCCTGTCGGCACTTTGACTCTAACCCATATCGGTTGAGTCGTATTTGCTGCAACCGCTACTGTGGGATCGTTCAACAGAATTTCGGGGAAATTGACGGTTGAGCCTGTTGTCACCGTGCGAACGGGGCCGGATACATTTTGCGAGTTATGATCGGTGAGGATGTAATCAACAAAATGATAGGTTAAATTAGAGCTAGGTAATGTCTTATTGCCCGACTTGAAATTCGAGAATGTAATGCCGGTAATGGTTGAGCTTTCATTGGAGCGATAGAGGATTTGAAACGGCTCAATAGCATTTTTAGCGGATACGATACCGATGGAAGTCGGCAACGTTGCCGGCATGGGGGTATCCTGAAACACATTGACTCGCCAATCCGACGTCCACGCGCCTGTAAGCGGCGCCGCCGATGCCACTCTTGCCGGCCCTAAGCCAGCCGTGAATGTTGCCATGATGAGGAACGTTGAGACCATGATCGAAAACCTTCGGATCATAACTATCTCTCCCCTGCGATTTGGATGGGAACCCGCTCCAATGTATGTAAGCGATTCCTAAGGACAATATAGCCCCTTACATGATTCGAAAAAATAGATCCATTTTGGATTCCATAGCTTTATTTTAGATTGAACACTAATGGAAGCAAAAAAGGGGCCGTTCCTACGTCGTCACTACACCTCCCTCCATACGTAACGAAACTGAGAAGCCTTATTCGGGCAAAATCGAGGGGCTTCGAATTGTAACGAAACTGAGAGACGCTATTCAAGGAATTTCGCGTAATAGTATCATTTCTGAACCAAATAACGCTTCTGAGTTTCGTTAGCTGACTTGAACCCTGTTTTGAAGTGAAATAAGATCTCTGAGTTTTGTTAGGATGTGCATATACAAGCTGAGGCGCTCTGAGTTTCGTTAGTGTTGAGGAGAATCAATAGGAACTTTAACAAAAAGAAGGGAGGAAGCTGAGCTTGGGCTCAGTCTCCTCCCTTCTTGCTGATATTAGTATAAGGCACTCTAGCTCTAGCTCTTGCTCTTCCCGCATCCCAGCCGAACTCGCGGCACGAACCAATCCGCTTTAAAGCTGAATCATAAACGTTTTGACTTCATAAGGCTTCAGCTCAAAACTTGCATCCACTGATAGGAACACTCCGAGCGGCTGCTCCATCAGATTGCATTCCTGCAGGGATCCAATTTCCAGATCGCTGCCCAACTGTACCGTTGAACGAATGCCGGCAAATTCATGAACACGCAGCACGAGGAAATCTCCGTCCTCTGCTTTTTTGATCGAATCTACCATCACATTAGGAACGGACAAACGGAACAACGAGAAGTTCTCTCTAATCGGAGCCCCTTGGCAATAGGTCAAAGGATTGTTGAGCGACCACGCTTCCTGCACCGTGCCGCCTGCATACCATTCGCCCCCATGCGGAAGGAGCGCATAAACGAATTCATGCTCCCCAATATCCGCATCTGGATCGGGATCAATAGCGGACTTCAATAGCGACAAGCGCATAACATTATCCTTTATGTCATACCCGTATTTGCAATCGTTCAGCAAACTAACACCGTAGCCGCGTTCAGACAGATCAGCCCACTGATGCCCAACGGTCTCGAATCGCGCCCAATCCCAGCTTGTATTCCAATGCGTCGGACGTTTCACGTTGCCGAATTGAATATCGTACGTGGCTTCCGTGGAACGAACGTCTACCGGGAAAGCGACCTTCAACAGCTGCTGACGCTCCTGCCAATCAATATGAGTGCGGAAATCAATCCGTCTGCTGTCCTTGTATACGGTCATTGTCTGTGTAATGACAGACTTGGCGTATCGCCACTTAAATTCAACAGCGGCGCTTAGCGGTCCTGCATCTACAAGCTGCACGGATTCAAGCTCAGAAATTTCCCGCATCTTTTCTTGATAGAAAATATCGATATCCCAAGCTTCGAAGTTGAGCGGCTTGTCTTCAAATACTTGCAAAACGTTACCGCGAGCATCCGGCGCAAGCACATTCCTGCGATGATCCAGGTCGTATATTCGGGATAGCTGCCCGGCTTCATTCCACTCAATCTCGTAGTGAGGTGTTTTCAGCACGCGGCCCGCTTGTTCAAAAGGAATCACTGCCCCAGAAGCTGCCCCTGCACCAACCTTATTATGAAGGGCCGCCATTCCTAGCGAAGGCAAATGCGGAACAGCCACGATCCAACTGCCATCCGAACGCTGCTGAGACACGAGATCATTGCCCTCTGCGTCCGACCAGACGCTTCCTGCCACAACGCCATCCGCCACTACTTCGAGCAGATCATCGCGCTCCCATGGTGAGCTATTAAACACCGTATAAGTAGTCCCTTGGGCTTGCGCTTGGACTGTCCCTTGGGCTTGCGCCCCCGCCCCAACTTCAACACCACCAACAACGGCAGCCGCTTCGCTCCAAGCTTCCGTTGCGATCAACAGCGCCTCGGCATACTCCTCGCGGCTATCCTCGTAAACTTCCTTGATTGAGGAGCCAGGTATAATATCGTGGAACTGATTGCGCAAAATGATCGTCCAGCCTTGATTCAGCTGCTCTTGACGATACTGGCTCCAATTACCACGCAGCACGCTAGCTAGAGTGCTTACCCATTCCGTCTCCCGGTAGAGCAGCTCCAGCTTGCGGTTCATCCGTTTATTGTAAGCCTGGCTCGTATAAGTTCCCCGATGGTACTCCAGGTACAGCTCGCCATCCCAGGTGTGAACGTAGCGATCCGTCTCCTTGAACGTTTCTTGCAGACGCTCGAAGTATTCATCCGCACGCCCGGTTTTCACATTCGGCAGTCCAGGCATGTTATCCAGCCTGCGGCGCATTTCGAGCATCTCCCGATTGACACCGCCGCCACCGTCACCATAACCGTAGGATAGGAGCAACTCCTGATTCACTTCTTTTTCCTGATAACCTTCCCAAGCTCCCTGGACCGTCTTGGCCGAAACGAGACCGTTATAGGTATAAAAGAAAGAGTTAGCTTCTTCCCAATCATCAGGCGTTGTGATGAAATGAGTCAAAACCTCCGACCCGTCGATGCCCCGCCATTTGAACGTATCATGCGGCATCCGGTTGAACTGATTCCAGCTGATCTTCGTCGTCATGAACGTGTCAAAGCCGGACTTTTGCAAAATCTGCGGCAATGCCCAGCTATATCCGAACACATCAGGCAGCCACAAATACTTGCTCTCCACGCCGAATTCCTCACGCATGAACCGAGTTCCGAACAGGAACTGCCGAACGAGCGATTCCCCGGAGGGCAGATTACAATCGGCTTCCAGCCACATGCCTCCGCCAATCTCCCAGCGTCCTTCACGAACGCGTTCGCGAATCTGCTCATAAATCTCCGGATAATCCTGCTTAATGTACGCGTACAGCTGCGGTTGCGTCTGCAGGAACACATAGTCCGGGAATCGTTCCATTAAGCGCAGCACGGTAGAGAACGAGCGAGCACATTTCTCACGTGTATGCTTCAGCCTCCACAACCACGCCACGTCGATATGGGTATGACCAATTGCAGTCACCGTTACGGGATGATGCTTCTCGAAACGTTCCAGCTCTGACAGCAGTAACTCGCGAGCTTCATAGATCGATTCGTGGTACGTATCCGAGCCCTTCTGGGACCAATCCACCTTCAGTAAAGCTCGATCAAGCGCCTTTAAGAGAGCGGCTCGATCAGGATGGTTGCTCTCTAGCACTTCAATCGTTCCCAACACGGCACGGCCTGTGTAATAAAAATCATCTATTTTCTCGTCCAGCCAGCAGAGCTCGGCCCGGTTCACCGTATGTTTCATTTCGCGCGGCTTGCCGCCGCCGCTCAGACCCGACCATAACCGGATGTCCATCCGGCCCGAAGTGCCTGGGACTTCATCCGGCAGAAACACCTCTTGATGATTGGAATCGACGCCTTGGTAAGGAACACCGTTCCAGTAAAGCAAAGACTCAAAGCCTTCGTTATTGCCTCCGCCCGTCTCACCAAAATCAAACCGTCCGAGCACAGATCTGCCCGCCCATTCCTGAGGAATCTCAACCTGACGGGATAACCAGATATAGCGGTCGCGTCCCCTCCAGGTTTCGCCCGTTTTCAAATCGAACTCGGGAGAGCCCGCAGGTGGCCGCGCTCCCGTAGAGCCGGCTTCGTCCTCGATGGCGAAGAAGCTTTCAAGCGGAATGGTGTCGCGATAACGAGCTTCGCTTAACTCGCGCAGTCTCGCTTCCAGCTTTTTTTCTGTGAACAACATGTTATCCTCACCTTTTCCCCAAATGTCGATTCACAGCATTCCATTAAGCTTTATCAGCTGTATCCAACCATGCAACTTCTTCAGCAGTCAGCTCTAGATTCATCGCTTCAACCGATGATTGAAGCTCCTCCGGATTGCGAGGCCCGATAATCGCACATGTCGGGAATGGCTGATACAGAACGTAAGACAACGCAATCTGAATCGCTGTAACACCCTTCTCTTCAGCCAGCTGTACGGCCCGACGATACCGCTCCCAGTTGTTATCACTGTAATAAACGCGGACCATTTCTGGATCCGTCTGTATGTCTGGAGCAAAGTTCCCCGAGAAGAAACCGCCTGCCTGCGCCGACCAGGAGAGGAGCGGCAGCCCTGTTCCGACATGCCACTGGCAAGTTTCTGCATCTGCCGAGACCGTTCCTTCCCATCTAGGTTCTTTCGGCTTGGCCAAGCTTAGATTCGGGCTATTGAAAGCGAACCCGGTTAAGCCATGGGCAGCCGCGTATTCGTTAGCTTCTCTTATTCTTTGGTGGGACCAGTTCGAAGCTCCGATGGCGTGAATTCTCTTAGCTTGAAGATGCTCGTTCAGCTCTTCCATAATCGGTCCGACCGCAACGGTTGGATCATCGCGATGAAGCGCGTAGAGATCGACATAATCGGTGCCGAGCCGCTCCAGACTCTCGGTCAAATCCTGGCGGATCGCCTGCGGATTCACACGTGGACCGGGACTTCCATCGTCATGATGAGCGCCTTTTGTCATGATGACAACCTTTTCCCGAAGGTTGGTTTCCGCTAGCCACTCGCCAAGAACTTGCTCTCTGCCACGGTATTGGTGGGCGGTGTCAAACGCATTGCCGCCTGCCTCGATGTACGCTTCCAGCATGATCCGATGCGGCTCTTCCAGCTTCCGTAAGTCCCCCGTGCCCATGAACAACCGGGAAATTTTTTTCTCGACACCTTGGATTTCAATATATTTCATCTTTATACCTCCCGATTGCCCCAATGTCTAAATGTCTTAGCTGAAAAATCCTTTGCCCATCAAACGGTGAATCAGCTCAGCGAATAAACTATTTGCCCAAGCAAACCAAGGACGAGTGTAGTTCTCCGGGTGATTCGGATCGAACCCTTCGTGCATATATCCCGTACCAGCATCCGTCCGTTGAAGCATATCCAGCAGCTCCTGGATTTCGGCATTATCCTGTGAGGTCAGCGCCTGCATCGACAAGCTGATATGCCAAATGTAACCGGGCGGAGTATGCGGACTTCCGATTCCTTTGGCGTATTCGCCCTCATAAAAATAAGGGTTGTCGCTGCTTAGCACGAAATTGCGAGTGTTCTGGTAAATTGGATCATCATGAGTCGTGTAACCGATATAAGGAATCGATAACAGGCTTGGCACATTGGCATCATCCATCAGATTGTAATTGCCCAAGCCGTCCGTTTCGTAGGCATAGATTCTGCCGTATTTAGGATGAAGATAAGTGCCGTAAGTTTGAATCCCGAAGTCGATTTCCTCCCGCAGCTCGGCCGCAAGTCGAACCAGTTCCGCGTCCTCCCATACGTCCTCGGCAATCTCCTCGATGTAACGGAGCGCAACGACGGCGAACATATTGGAAGGAACCAGGTAGCCGAATGTACAGGCGTCGTCGCTCGGGCGAAATGCGGACCAGGTCATTCCCGTATAGTTGACCGGCATTCCCATTCTGTTGTTGCGCAAGGTGTCGCTTGGCGGACAATCCACTCGAGCGAAACGGTAGGGCGATTGCTCAGTATGCCTCTGCTCCGTTTTCCATAGAGATATAATCGTATGAACAGCCGCGCGGAAAGAATCGTCGAACAATCGATCCACTCCGGTCTCTTTCCAGTAGAGGTAAGCGAGCTGAATGGGATAACATAACGAATCGATTTCGTATTTACGTTCCCATACCCAAGCATTAAGTTCGGTTAAATCCCAATCATAGCGATTGTCATTGGCCGACTCGTTGAACGCATTGGCATAAGGGTCGATATGAATAAAAGCGATTTGTCGGCGGATCAAGCCTTCCAGTATGTGCTGCAAATCCTCATCTCCCGCTGCAAGGGGCAGATAATGTCTGACCTGTGCGCTGGAATCCCTTAACCACATTGCCGGAATGTCGCCCGTTATGACGAATACCGATTCATCCTCCAAAAGCTTTACCGTCGTTTCGAGCGTATTAGGATAACATTTATTGAACATATCCAGCAGCTGCGGATGAGCCTTTAGTGTAATCTCGGCCTCTTGCAGCAATGTCGATACCGACTGTGGAAGCCTCATGACTTGATCATCACCTCTCGCTTATGTTCGAACTTCTTGCTCATCTTCATGCTCTCGGAGAAAGGCTTTTAAGCCTTCCAAATCCGGCGTTCCTGTGCTTCCGCCGAGAGAGCCAACGGATAGAGCACCGCAAGCATTTCCGTACTGCAAGCTCGTTTCGACGTCCTGCCCATTCAAAAAGCCAAACAAATACCCCGCATTAAAAGAGTCGCCAGCTCCGGTTGTATCAACCGCTACGACGGAGTACCCGTGCAGGCGAGATAGCACGTTATCCTTTAGCGCTATCGCCCCTTCCGCTCCCAGCTTGATGACTACATGCTCGCAATATTTCCCTATATGCCTGATGCAGTCTTCAATGTTGCTCAATCCCGTGTAATGTTGAGCCTCCGTTTCGTTCATCAAAAAGACGTCGATATCTTGCATCAATTCGAATATGCCATCGTCCCATTCCCCGGAATCGTCCCAGCCCACATCACAGGATAGGCTGACACCTCTTGCTTTCAGTTCTTTCGTCATTTCTACGTATTGATCGTGATTTCTCCTGCCTCTATAACCGGTAATATGGACATGTCTGCCTTGAGCAATTGCATCAAAATCCAAGATATCCATCCGAAGCTCAGCATTTGATCCGGCATAAGTAATGAAGGATCGATCCGTTTCAGGATTGAACGCGATTGAGATGCCCGTGTTATTAATATCGCTATTTCGAATCATCCTGGTATCGATACCATATTGCTCAAAACGTTCCCGAATATATTGTCCGTAGTTGTCATCCCCCAGCACTCCGTTGAATGCAACACGAATGCCAAGTTTAGCGAGAGAGACTGCAAAAAGAGCAGCTCCCCCACCAACATGCATCGTCATTCTATCCACGAAAATTTCCTGGCCCGGCTGAGGAACTTGACTGAAGCCTTCCACCACAAGATCGATATTGACATCCCCGATTACAACCGCATCATAAATTCTCAATGTCTTCTCCCTCTTCCGATTGCTAGATAATTAAGCTTTTCGCGTTGTTGACTTGTGCCGTGCAGCTGTCCCGGACGACCAGCTGATGCTTAAGGATGACATCCTCATTCTGCGGAGCCTCGCTGTCTGTTATTAAATCAAGAAGCTTCTCGACCGTCACCTTGCCCATTTCTAAAATCGGCTGCTCCATCGACGACAATCGTGGTCGTACCTGCTCCGTCAACTGGCTCCCGTCGAATCCGATTACAGCTATATTATTCGGAACCTTCAATCCATGGTCATGGATGCAATTCATAGCTCCGACAGCCATATCATCACTAACCGCAAAGACAGCCGTAGGATAGGTGTCGCCACTCAGAATTTCCTTCATCTTGTCGTATCCGCTTTGCGTTTTGTAATCGCCAAAGCGGATATAATCGTCTACTTGATCAATTCCACAATCAGCAAGGGCGTGACTGTAACCGATATAACGGTTTTGCCCTGAGGTCACGTCCCTCATATCTCCTCCGATAAATCCGATTCGAGTATGACCCAAACGGATCAAATGACGTGTGGCTTCATAAGCGGCTGCATAGTCATCAATAATGACGGATATGAATTTTTGATCCACGGGCTTAACGCTAGAAAAGATGATCGGGATATCAAGCTTGAGAATTAAATCGCGAATTTCATCGTTTATTTTTTCATGCATGATTATAATTCCGTCTACACGCATCTGCTGAAACACTTGTAAATACTTGAGTTCTTTGTCCGTATCCTCGATGATGTTGCAGACCATTAGATTATATTCGTTAAGACTCGCGGTTCTCTCAATCGTGCTTAGAATCGTGGAATAAAAGCTAGAAGTAACATCAGGGACAATAACACCGATCAGGTTCGTCTTCTGCCGTACAAGACTTCTTGCAATATGACTAGGAGTATAACCGAGCTCGTCAATCGCCCGCTGAACCCTGGCTTTCAAATCGTCTTTGACGTATTTCTCACCGTTTAACACTCTCGAGACCGTCGTAACGGATACACCCGCGTGTTTAGCGACATCCTTAATCTTTGGTGCCATCATCGTCCCCCTGCCTTCAAGCTTAATTAATTTCTGGAATCGATACCATAAGTCGATAAAAAAATTTGACCCTATTTCTATTCTACTATAATGGAATCGGAATAATGGTATCGGTGCCAGAAAGAAAACTTTCATGGTACCGCTTACATCTTATCTATGGTTCATTATAATATGTAAATCCCTGTTTGACAATAATTCATACGAAAACTTAACATTCAAAAAAGCTTAAATTGCTCCTGAAACAAGGGTTCCTTTATGGATTACTGCCCGCCGTTCCGCGCGTCTGGCAACAGCTTCAGCTGTACAGCTTGCCTGTACTAAAACTAGGCTTGCTTCATCTCCGATTGCAGGCCAAACTTGCTTCCCTTTTTCATCCAGCGGAGTAATTCCACGTGTAATGTATTTAATGGATTGGGATAGCTTGAACTCAGAGCTGAATCCGTAGAGCTCCGCCAACCGGCCAACCTTTTCCAAGTTATCGCCATTGCCAAAAGGAGACCAATGATCCGTCACGCTGTCCGTACCAAGCTCTACACGCACGCCGTTCGAATCCATCATCGGAATAGGCATGTGCAGCTTGCCAATCGGAACCGTTGAGGTAACTCCAATGTCCAGTTTACCGAATCGTTCTGCAAGCCCAGTAACTTGTTCCTGTGAATTCGTGGCAAAAGCAAACGCATGACTAACGGTAACCTTCCCCTGCCAGCCGGCCTCTTCCGTCAAATCCGCGAGTCTATTAAGCGTCGCCAAGCCTGCTGCCCCAGTATCATGAACATGGAGATCAATGCCAGCGCCCGTTTCAACTGCTATTTCCATTGTCTTTTGCAGGGAACGTTCCATATCTCCATCGATAGTGGCAGGGTCAACGGAGCCGACAAATGCCGCTCCATTCAATACCGCTTCTTTAACTCGGGCAACGGAATCGGACAGCAGCAGTCCATGCTGCGGAAACGCCACAAGCTCCCCCGTAACTTTGCCGTCGAATGTATTCAATGCTGCCTTAGTCGCTTCCAGCAAGTGCAATTCGCTGACCGGATCGATGTTCACATGAGCTCTTACATGGGTAGAACCATGGGAAAGTAATAGAGCAAGCAGCTTCTCAGCACGTTCTTGCGACACCGAAATAAAACCTGGAAGCAGTTGCCGCTCTTGTTCAATACGGTCAAAAATGGTCGCTGCCGGACGAACAGCTCGCCACGGTCCGCCATAAAATGTTTTGTCCAGATGGATATGTGCGTCTTTGAAAGAAGGCAGCAGCAGTAAACCTTTGGCATCATGTTTCGGCAGCTCGTCCGCAAGATCGGCGGTATGGACCACAATCTCCTGGATGCTTCCATCCTGGATACGAATATGGAACAGCTCTGTCGATGTGCCTACCACTTGCTCCCTTTCGTATTCATAACCGGTTTCCAGTCTTGCATTCAAGATCCAATAGGCTCCGTTCAACATGCTTACCTCCTGATTTTAATTAGTTTTCCACATCGTATTACTTTTCACTTTTGTCCGGGCTTTTCACACTCCTGTTATTTTACATCTTCGCATATCACTATGACGTTCAGCAAGCAATGGGAAGTTCGGGGTCAACACTTGTTACTCGCACGTAGCCGTTCATCATCAGCCAGGAAGGAATTATATTCCATTAATGAGCAGTCGCATCCAATAACATATGTCTGTATTTGGCTATTATTTTTTGATGGCTTTTAGGAATATTCTGGGGTAATTCTTCAATATTAATAAATTCCAAGCTCATCGATTCAGCATCATTAATACGAAGCTCGCCAGTGAACTCGTTCGACCAATAAGCAGTGACGACAACATAAAACTCATCGCCATTTGGGGTTTTGATGTAATTTTCACTACCAGAGAATACGTCTATCAAATGCAGGGTACCAATCGTAAGTCCGGTTTCCTCAAAAACTTCTCTACGTGCCGTTTCTTCCGTTGATTCGCCAAGCTCCATTAGGCCGCCTGGCAGACCAAATCTACCGACGGGATGCTGCATCCGTTTTTGCAGCAATATTCGATTGCTCCCATCATTTATGAGTACAACTGCTCCAACAAGAATTAAAGGAATATGTCCGACTATCTTCCGTAAATCTTCTACATAGCCCATTATTAATTTCACTCCAAATATTAGATTTTATATAGAGAATGACATGAAACAGCCCCAATGCCAAAGGGCTCATTGGGGCTGTGATTTAGCTACTCCTTAACCGATCCTAACGTAATGCCATGAACGAAGAAACGCTGCAGGAACGGATAAATCATTAATATTGGAATCATCGCAATAAAGATTTTGGCGGCATTCAAAGTCTGATTGGATAGCTCACTCAAGCGTTTCAATGCTTCAGGATCCGTATTGATCGTCGTAAAGTCCATTTGCACGACCATTTGTTGAATATAGGTTTGCAGCGGATAATTTTCCGGTGTCGTCATAAATACTAGACCGCTGAAAAATTCATTCCAGTGACCGACGATAGAGAACAGTGTGATCGTAGCTAACACCGGTACGGATAAAGGAACGAATAGTTTTACTAACGTATACCACGGGCCAGCGCCATCCACAAATGCGGATTCCTCCAACTCTTTTGGCAGATTGCGGAAGAAGTTAATGACCAGAATGACATTGAACATAGGCAGTCCGCCAGACAGCACCAACACCCAAATACTGTCGATCAGCCCGTAGGCCTTCACCGTTTGGTAGAGTGGAATAAGACCGCCGCTGAACATCATCATGAACACCAGAATCCACATAAGGACATTTCTTAAACGGAAATCTCTCGTGGTTTTGGATAACGGATATGCCATAAGCACCGTAACGACGAAGCTCAGAGCAGCTCCCAATACTACACGTTGAATGGATACCCAGAAGGAGTTGAAAAATACGGCGTCCTTCATGATTTCCTTATAAGAGTTAAAGTTAAATCCAATGGGCCACACACTGACGATGCCAGCCGCAGCTGCTGATTTCTGACTAAGAGAAACCATCAACGTATACCAGATAGGCAGTATACAGAGCAGCGAGATGACAACCAAAAAGATGATCAGCATTATATCGAATAGCTTGGAGGCAGCTGACGTTTCTCTAATCATTTTAATGCTCCTTCGTTAAAAGATCCGGTAATTGGTAAACCGGCTGGCAAGGTAATAGGATAACGTAATCAAAATGAAGCCAACTACGGATTTCAGCAAGCCTACTGCTGTAGCTAGACCAAATTGTAATTTCAAAAGACCTTCGCGATAGACCCAAGTATCTATAATATCGCCAGTTGAATATACGAGCGGATTGTACAGATTGAAGATCTGATCAAATCCGGCATTCAGGACATTTCCAAGGCTCAAGATGAGCAACAGCAACGCTGTTGGTGCAATGCCTGGAAGCGTGATATGCCGCAGTCTATGCCAACGGTTAGCTCCATCCAGAGCCGCAGCCTCGTATAGGGAAGGATTGATTCCCGTTAATGCCGCCAAATAAATAATCGTATTGAAGCCGAATTCTTTCCACACATCACTTCCGACGATGAGATACGGGAACAGCTCCGGTTTGCCCATGAATAGAATCGGATCAACACCGAATACGGATAACAGGTTATTAACTGGACCTGAGAACGAGAAGACGTCCATAATAATTCCGCTGAGAATGACCCAGGACAGAAAATGAGGCAAGTAGACCAAAGTCTGAACCCATCTTTTGAAGATGGCGACCTGTACTTCATGAAGCATCAGCGCGAAAAGTACCGGTACGATCAGATGCGCGACAATTTTCAGTAAAGCGATAAACACGGTGTTGAAAAAGATCACCTTACTGTCATTAAGCGAAAACATGTATTCAAAGTTTTCCAGGCCGACCCATTCCGATCCAAATACGCCGCGTACAGGCTGATAATCCTGAAATGCAATCAGCACCCCGAACATCGGCACAATACTGAACATAATTAGCCATATATACCCTGGCAACAGCATGAGGTAGTAATGTTTTGAAAAGCCTTTGTTTCTCACAATCGTTCACTCCTTGTTTTCGGCCTAGAGAATCGCTGGATCGTTGCTTAGCGTTGTTCATTCAGTATAATCACAAGCGGCTATTCCCTGAGATAGATAACAAGCGGACATTGGGATAGAGAAATGAAGCCAAGTGTAGAAATTTTACAATCCGTTTGATCGATAATTTATAACATTTACACCTCTGCTCAGCTTACATTTGTCTACCTATAGGCGATGAAATGACCTAGAGATACCAGCCGACGACAAACAGCCCTCCCCGTGTTCGGGAAGGGTTGCTCGTTAGGATCATTTGGCAATCCTCATTCATTGATTCGTTATTTTTTGACCGTTTCAGCAATCTCTTCTAGAATATCGCTGCCGCCTTGTTTACTCCAATCTTCAACATACTTATCAAAAGATTCGAGCGGTGCAGAGCCCATAATAATTTTCAGGAAGGTTTCATTTTCCAGCTTTCTTAAGTTGGTCCATTTTTTCTCGACTGTTTTGGTCCGTGCATAGGACACACTTGTCATCTTGTTGATGGCTGGATCATAATGGTTTTTCGCACCGACCATGATGGAGAATGCACGCATGAAATCTTTATCGCTTTGATTCCAATACTGAATATCCATTTTGTCATAAGGCTCCAGCTTGGAGTTTTTAATGGTGGCCAAAGAGTTTTTCAACAATTTATATTCCGGCATGTCGCCAAAGTCTTCCGGCTTTTTCGTTCCCGCTAATACTTCTTGCAGCGCTTTATACTCAAATCCGATTTCATCGAGCGGTGCAAAGAAGTTGCGAACCAGCATGAAATCATTGCCGTGAATAGCTTCGTCTCTCAAATAAAGGTTGTTCAGCTTGATTGGAGCTTCTGGATGTTCATAACCTTTGCGGACTACCAAAAATCCGCTCGATGGGTTAGCTACTTTGACGTTGTACTTGCCCTCTGCGTCCAGCGGCAATGCATAGGCCTGCCAATTGGCTTTAGGATCGTTCTGCCAAGCGCTCGGCAGCGGCCAGTATCCGCCATAGAACCCTTCAAAGAACATGCCAGCTTTGCCGCTAATGACCGTCTCTTCAGCCGCTTTGCGAATGCCGATTTCTTTATCGATCAAGCCGGCTGCGTACATTTCGCGCAGCTTGGCAAGCGCATTTTTGGTTTCAGTTGTATTCGATCCATATGCCGGATTACCGTCTGCACCTTCAACCCAGACTCCAGGATAAGAGTCATAAGCTGCGAAGATCGGCGTTAAATCCATCGAGCCAGGTCCGCCCGTAAAGTCATTGTACAATGCTGTACCTGCAGCAATACCGATCGTATCGGCTTGTTTATTGCCATCAGGGTCTTGCTCCACAAATGCTTTTGCTACATTTTGCAGCTCCTCCACCGTTTTGGGCGGCTTAAGACCAAGCTTATCAAGCCAATCTTGACGAATCCAAAGCATGTTGAAGTCTTCCGCGCTTACATTCGGAATAGCCATCATTTTGCCGTCAAAGGTAACTTGTTCTTTTGCGAGGCCTTTTGTACTATCAATAATTTTTTTCACAGCAGGAGAGGCGTAGTTATTGTAAACTTCCGTGAGATCTTCAATAGCTCCTGCCTTCACCATCTGATTCAATTGGACCTGGCTAACGACCATAACATCTGGCAGATCGTTGCTGGCAATGGACAAATTCATTTTCTGGTCAAAATTCTCTTTGGATACTTGCCATGCAATATCAAATTCGATATTAAGATCATTTTTAATGGCCGTTTTCCAGGCATTTTTCTCGAGAGTTTCCCCTTTAGTAGACTTAAAAGCAGGGTCTACAGAATAAGCGATGCTTATTTTTACCGGGTCCCTGTATTTACCAAACGGATCGGCTGCTGCGGCAGGGTCACCCGTTGCTGGAGTATTCGTAGCTGTTCCTGAATTTTTAGGCTCATTTGAGGCATTTGAACATGCTGCTACTGCTGCCATTGAGGCTACAAGCAACACTGTAGTAAGCTTTTTATACATATATGTCCCCTTCTTTCGCTATGTTTTTGCTTCGTGTTAAGTATATAGGGGAACGTCGGTAGGGTTAGATAGATAGCGAGATGACATTGGGGTAGAGAAATGAAGGCAATTCGAAGGAGACGGAACGTCGAGCGAGATTATGCCGCTAACATCTTCCATCCCTATGATCCTACATTTATCTACCCGTTCTAGTTCAACCGATGTGTCTGACGGTATTCACTCGGGAGCACACCGGTCGACTCGCGAAAAATCCGACTGAAATACTTTTCATCCGCATAACCTGTTTGTTCAGCAATCCACACAATCGTGTGATTTGTATTCAGTAAATACTCTTTTGCCTTTTCAATTCGGATGAATCTGGAGTATTCATTAAAGGTTTTTCCGATAATATCTTTGAAACATTGGCTAAAATAACCTCGGCTGAGATTCAATCGTTGAGCCAATTCAGCTGCTGTAAGCTGTGTGCTTAATTCTTCTTGTATCATAGAAACCGCTTTTGTAATGCAATCCAATATTTCTTGTGAATGAGAAGAAGTTCCGACAGATCCTTGAATGCTCGTTCTAGTCTCCCTTATCCATAACTCAACCTGGTACCAGGAATGAAGCGACGGAATCATCCCGATTTTTTTAAATTGAGTCCCCGCAAATAAACGATTCCATTCGATTACAAGTGAATAGAGAAATCCGGCTAATTTCTTTTCCGGCAGCCTCAGCGCCTTCATTTCCTGTATAATCCCATCAAACATTCGATCGTTTTGGAACCATCTCGAAAATAAACGGTCTACCTTCACTTTTTCCAGTTCCAATTCATTTGTTTCTACAGGGACATTGGGCTCATCTCGTATCGAAACATTCCTTATATTGTGATCTGGATGATAGTCATAAAACAGAACCTGTTCTCTATACTCCCGCAGCCACCGCTGCAAATCCTTCCATCCGCATCCGGCAATATCCATTAAAACAAGCAGTACGCTTTCCGGTTCGACCCGTGCCTTCTCCGTTAAAACTTCGACAGTTTGTCGTTGCTGTTCTTCATTAACAAACCACATCCAACTGTTGTGTTCGGCTTCCATCATGAAGGCTTGAGGAAGGTTTATCTCCTGAGGCCAGTTAAGCTCTGTATCACGAGCCATAGATAACAGTACATAACCCTGTTTATTTTCAGCTATAATTTGATCCGGGTTCAACGATACCGATCGCTGGTTCCTGTCCTCCTTGATGCGCGCTGCTATTCGACCAAGAATTTCTTCATACTGTTCTTCTTCCATCTGCACCTTGGCAATATAATCGATGGCGCCAAGCCTCAACGCTTCTTGGATGTATTCAAAATCCTGATGCAGCGTCAATACAGCCATATGCAGATGAGGGTATCGCTTACGCGCGTTCCGCAATAGTTCAATACCGGACATGACTGGCATAGACAGATCTGTAAGCAGCAAATCGACCGGATTCGATTCCAGAAACTCTAGCGCCTTCTCGCCATTACTCGCTTCCCCCACGACCTCCATGTTGAAGGCTTGCCAGGGCAGGAACGAAATGAGCCCTCTGCGAACGAGCTTATCATCATCAACGACTAGAACCTTTATCGCCATCACGTTTTCTCCTTGCTTACAGGCAAAGTCAAGAAGATACTTGTTCCTTTACCAATCTCACTCTTGATTTCAAGACTCGCCTTATTTTCATAACTTGCTTCTAACATTCGTTTCACATAATTCATTCCAATTCCCATACCTACTTTTTTATGCTCAACGGTACGATTATTTAAAATCTCTTCGATCGTTTCTTCTGTCATTCCTGCACCATTATCATGGATCGATATGCGAATCACCTTGTCCAACACGACGCTAACCTCAATATATCCATCATCACTTAAACCGTGATATAAAGAATTTTCAACCAATGGCTGAAGGATAAAACGCGGTACGGGCTGTTTAAGCACATTCTCGTCTACATCTATCCGCACATCAAACTCAAAATCATAGCGAATTTGCTGCAAAACTAGATACTGTTTCAACGCATCAATTTCTTCTTCAATTGTGGATACTTGCCCGAGCTTACCTAGGTTATAGTACAGCAGTTTGTTGAGCGACTTAACGAGTCGATCAATCTCCTTCTGCCCGTTGATCACGGCCAGCCAATGGACAGTATCAAGAGTATTCATCAGGAAATGCGGATTGATCTGATAGAGCAGCTTTTCAACCTCAAGATCGACTCGCTTTTTCTCCTTTTGCTCGACTTCTTCGAACAGATTCCAGATCTGTTTTTTCATTTCGGAAAACTGTCTTAATAAATAATCAAATTCAGGAATTTTCGTCAGCTTATGCTGCGGCCTCATACGATTCTGAGACATGAATTTAATTTCTGAATTGAACAGATTCAGCGGTTTATAAACCATTTGCCACAGCAACCAAGCGAGCAGAATCGTTAAGGCAATGAAAATGAACGCAATGAAAAATATCTTCACCATCCATTGATCTTTTTCTTTGTTATAGTTCGTTTTGGATATAACCGACACAACACTCCAATTTTGATTGGAGGTCTGCTTGAACCAGTAATATCCTTCATATAAACCGCTTCCCTCATCCATTGAAAACTGGGGGAATTGAGCGCCGCTTTTGAAAATTCCCGGAACTTCACTATACGCGATTCGACCATTCCCATCTAAGATCAGGTGAGTCAAATCCCCGCCATATTCGTTGTTGTCGAGAATGTCTTGTGTCAAAGAAAACCCCGTCTCGATATAAACGTAGACATTATCGCGATCCGGCAAGCCTACTTTTCTCAGCGCCGATAAAACGATTCCATCATCGGACCGACTCAAGCTTTCATGGGGACCGAAATAGGTAATATCATAATAGCTGGAAAGCAGAGGCAAAGATTCCAATGAAAGATTATCTTCAACAGGGAAATTTTCAAATTGGATTTTATTTTCTTTCTGCATATAGTAAAACGTTAAGCCAACATTGGGATTCGTAAAGGTGACCATGTTCAATTCGCTTTTTAATTGATCTCTCGTATGTAGTCTTGTATAAGGATCCATCGTTTGAAACAATACTTCGTCTATTTGTTTGACTATGTTGTTTCCATAAGCTAATTGTTGTGAAACATGATTTAGATTGCTTATGGAATTTCCTAATGAAAGCTCAACTTGCCGCAAATTGCTGTTGATCCCGCTCTTGATTTTATTATCAAATATCTGATCAATCGTGTAGTTCGAAATAATAAAAATACTTAAAAATGGAACCAGAGAACTAACTGAAAATATTAAAAAAATCCTTCTCCTCAACGTCATTTTTGTCTACAACCTTCCTTGCGCTTAGCTGATCTAGTCCGTATCGTTTTCCAAATTATTTTAGCATGTTTAATAAATTGAGGAAACGTTTGCACAATGCTAGGATAAGAAAAAAAGAGCTCACCGTAAACTGGTACCCATAGACTGGACACTTTGAAAAAAAGGTGTTTGGACTGTGGGTGCTTTTTCGTATACTGGAAGAGTAATGGAGAGGTGGGATGACATGAGCAAGAAGTATTTTAATGAGGCACAACGCGAAGTTTTATTGAACAACCCATACATCATAAGAGTTAGTGAGAAATCTATTGCCTACACGGATGAATTCAAACGGCTCTTCATTGAACAATACATGCTCGGAAAAACGCCTAGGGAGATCTTTGAGGCGAGTGGATTCGACATCAGTATGCTAGGAATGACTCGTGTGGAGCAATCCGCAGATCGTTGGAAGAGAGCCTACGAAAAGGATGGGATTATTGGGCTGACCGACTCCAGGAAGGGTTCCTCGGGCCGTCCGTTACAAAGGGAGTTAACCCCTGCTGAAGTGATCGCCAAACAAGAGGCGAAGATCAAACTTCTCGAATCACAACTTGACCTGTTAAAAAAGTTCGACAAGAACGAAAGGAGGCTAGTGCTAGAGAGAAGCAATCTAAGCATAAGTCATAGATTCGAACTGATCCAAGAAGCCGTACAGCAAGGATTTGGACGAATGACTCGGTATTTCTGCGAGCTTCTGGAGGTCTCTCGCTCCGGATATTATCGTTATCTTCAAGCTGCGGATACACGCCTACAACGAGCGAGAGAAGACGAGGAGACCGGCACTTGGATCAAAAAGGCCTTTACTCGTCGAGGGTTCAAGAAAGGTTCACGCTCCATTAAAATGATTCTGGAACACGAGTTTGGTATTGTGTACAACCTGAAGCGAATCCGAAGATTGATGAAGAAATTTGGGTTAGTCTGCCCTCATCGGAAGCCGAACCCCTACAAACGAATAGCCAAAGCAACGCTTGAACACCGGACACTGCCTAACCTATTACAGCGAGATTTCAGAAAAGAAATCCCAGGCCTTGTTCTTCTAACGGATATCACCTATCTGCCCTACGGCCGCTCGGAGATGGCCTATTTGTCAACCCTATTGGACGCTTCTACTGGCGAGGCCTTGGCCCATCATCTATCTGACCGAATTACCCTTGATTTAGCGACAGACACCGTAGAGAAGCTCATGAAGCAGAAACGGGTAAAACTGCCTAAGGACGCTTTCATCCATTCCGATCAAGGCAGCCACTATACAAGCCCCACCTTCCAAAAGCTTCTAAAGAAGTATGGGTTGGGTCAATCCATGTCTAGACGAGGAAACTGCTGGGATAATGCCCCTCAGGAATCCTTCTTTGGTCATCTTAAGGATCATGTCGACCACCGAGCCTGCCTGACCTTAGAAAACCTTAAGCAAGAAGTGGATCGGTACATTCGCTATTACAACAACCACAGGTATCAATGGGGACGCAAAAAGATGACTCCTGTACAATACAGAAATCATCTTTTGTCCGTAGCTTAAAACCCATAGGTCTCTTTCTTTTATAAGTGTCCTTGACAAAGGGTCCAGATCACCGGCTAAGCGGCGAGCTCTTGGTTTTTTATTCCGTTTGTTTGTTGCTTACAAGCTGATCATATACTGGAGAGATTGGGATTTTTCAAGTAGGCCACAAGCGCTTCCGAGCTGTTTTGAAGCTCCGTCTCCGACAATCCCAAAACTCCTTGTAACAGGAACGGTGGTACAAAACGCAGACCGCATAGATTAGCTGTTGCCTGGAAAGGGCGAACTAACTCTTCCATAGGGTAACGATTAGCGCCGCCATCACGATATGCTTCTGCTGAGCTGCCCGTAGAGATCGCGAGAAGCATCTCTTTTCCATGAAGCTTGTTTCCAGCTGCGCCATAGGCAAAACCATATGTTAATACATCATCCTGCCACTGCTTCAACAAAGCAGGTGAGCTGTACCAGTAGAAAGGGAACTGCAGCACGATACGATCATGATCCATAAGGAGCTGCTGCTCCTTCTCTACATCGATTTTAAAGGTCGGATACTCGGCGTACAGGTTGTGGACCGTTACATTTTCTTCTTGCTGAAGGCGCTCCAGCCACTGCTTATTTACTTTTGATTGATCCAGGTTTGGATGTACAACAATAACTAGAATTCTCATAGTTCTTCCTCTCTGATTCTGTATTTACTTCTATTATATCCATTTTTAAAGAGTGTTGAAAATCGCTCCGCCCCATGCTATTATTAGCTCAATAAAAAGGCAATGAAACCTAGGGTTCAACCTCGTTCAAGATGAGGTTGGGCCCTTTTTTCATGCCTTTATCTATTTATAAGGGGAGATAACTCATGCAATTAGACGTGATGTACCACCGAATCAAGCAGAACTGGTCCTATGCCTACGATGAGAAGACGCTTCATATTCGCCTTCGCACCAAAAAGAATGATGCAGATACAGTCATTCTGCATTGTGGTGACAAGTATGGCTGGGAGCATACAAACTCCTCCGTCCCCATGTTGAAATGGGCTACGGACAATCTATTCGATTATTGGGAAGCCGCTATTCAGCCGCGTTATCGCAGAACCGTTTATTATTTTGAAATTCGCGATAAGGACGAAGTCGTCTATATGCTAGAGAAAGGATTTTTGGAAGAGGCGCCGCCTGTCATTTATGAAGGGCTGTTCGATTTTCCTTTTTTGAATCCGATCGATGTTATGACTCCTCCGGCATGGGTCAAAGATGCGGTATTTTATCAAATCTTCCCTGAACGCTTCGCCAACGGAGATCCAACCAATGACCCGGAAGATGTGCTGCCTTGGGGAGGAACACCTTCACCTACGAATTATTTCGGCGGCGATCTGCAAGGTGTTCTTGATCACCTGGATTACATTTCCGAGCTAGGCGTTAATGCCATCTATTTCAATCCGCTATTCCAAGCAACAACGAACCATAAATACGATACACAGGACTATTTCAAAGTGGATGCTCATTTCGGAACAAACGAAAAGCTCAAAGAGCTCGTAGACGCTTGTCATCAAAGAGGCATTCGCGTCGTAATGGATGCGGTATTTAACCATAGTGGTCATACATTCCCGCCATTTCTTGATGTTGTGAAAAACGGGCCGGAGTCGCAATACGCCAATTGGTTCTATATTCGTGAATGGCCGCTTGAAGTGAAGGACGGCATCCCGACCTATGACACTTTCGCTTTTGAGCCGATTATGCCAAAGCTGAATACAGCGAACCCGGAAGTACGGGAATATTTGCTTAAAATCGCTCGCTACTGGATCGAAGAAATCGGCATCGACGGCTGGCGGCTTGACGTTGCCAATGAAGTAGATCATCACTTCTGGCGCGAGTTCCGCAAAGCGGTGAAATCGGTTAATCCGGAAGCTTATATTTTGGGCGAAATCATGCATGACTCCATGCCTTGGCTGCAAGGCGATCAGTTCGATGCCGTTATGAACTACCCGTTCACGAACGCATTATTGGATTTCTTCGCTCATGCTCGGATTGACGCGACGGAATTCTCTTATGCCATTCAGCGGCAGCTTGCCAGCTACCCGCGTCAAATCAACGAAACTTCCTTCAATTTGTTGGGCAGCCATGATACAACCCGCGTGCTGACGTTATGCAAAGGAAATAAAGACCGACTGAAAATTGCTTATTTGTTTGAGCTGACGTTTGTTGGCGCTCCTTGTATCTACTACGGTGACGAAATTGGTATGGATGGCGAGCATGATCCTCATAACCGCAAATGCATGGAGTGGGATGTTAAAAAGCAGGATCAGAGCTTGTTAACCTTCTTCCAAACGATGATCAAGCTTCGTCATGAGCATGAAGCGCTTCGTACAGGCAGCATCCGCTTCCTGCCTCAGAGCAACCCGCAATTGCTCGTTTACGAAAGAGAAAATGCTAACGAACGTTTCCTTATCGCCATTAATAATTCGGATGCTGGAGCCGTTTACTCGTTAAACGCCGATTATAAATGGGTCGATGCGCTTACGGGCGATAACATGGAATCCGGCAACGGAAGATATAGCTTACCGGCTTTTGGTTACTCGATTGTTAAAATTAAAATGTAGGATTGTTGTAAAAAAGGTCGAGCTCAGGATAGTTATCCCGAACTCGACCTTTTTCCATACGAAGAGCTAAAGCTGGGGCTGCCTGGGGCATTCTTTCTGCTGATGCAATGCTCGTTAGCCTAAGCCGCGTCTAGCCTCTATGCCGATAAGCTATCTGCATTCGTATTCGTCGTTAAGTTCCGAACCCACTTGCCTGAGCGGAACCGCTGCCAGCCAATGATGAAACGCACGACTTCTTCTAACGATAAGAAAAAATAAACCCAGAAGATCGGCTGTTTCCATACAACGGATAGCAGCAGGCCAAGCGGCACGCCGACCAGCCAGGTTACACTCGATTCCATTGCAAAGACAAATTTGCTGTCGCCCCCGCTTTGCAACACGCTGCCGGCCATAATCATATTTGCAACCTTTACCCAAATAAAGGCGGCAAACACCCACAAAATATAAATCGAAAGCTGATTCGCTTCCGCGGATACCTGGAACAGCTTGGCGTAAAGCGGCGCAATGAGTGCAATCACTATACCTAATCCAAACGCCACTACGATACCAAACCGTATAAGCCGCTTCGCGTATTGCTGAGCTAGTATAGCTTCACCTGCGCCCAGCTTATTGCCGACCATAACAGCGGCAGCCCCGCTAATGCCGGTCAACATGCCAATCATTAACCCCTGTAACGGGAATGTGATCGTCATAGCTGTCATTTCCACCGTGCCCATGCGGCTGTAGATAATAGCATACACCGCCTCGCTCAGCACCCAGACCAGCTCCGTGAGCACAAGTGGATACATCGTAATGAGGAACTTGTTTGCGAGCGGCTTCGATATGCTAAATAGTTCCTTAATTGACGTTCCGCCGGGCAGCTTATACACATAAACAGATCCAATAATAAGCGAACACTCGATGATCCGCGCGGTTAATGTTGCATAAGCCGATCCGGCCAGCCCTAATTCCGGGAAGCCAAAATGACCGAATATGAGCAAATAGTTGAGCACAACGTTCACGATGACCGTAAGTAAACTGATATACATTGGGAGCTTCACATGCCCCGTGCTCCGCAGCATCGCGGAATACAGCATCGTCAGCATGGCGGGAATGAAGCTGATAGCTACAATTTGCAAGTAGATTCGCCCATCACCAAGGATGTTTTTATCCGTCGTGAACAAGGACAATAGCCAATCTGGCTTTATAAACACTACGGCAGCGAATAGCAGGGATAATGCGAGTCCAATAGTTAACGCCAGGCCAAGCAGCTGCGAAATGCTTTTTCGATCCTTCTTGCCCCAATATTGCGCGACATATATAGAAAGCGCCGCTGCCAAACCTGCTAATACAACCGATACCACACTGTTGATTTTGCTCGCAATGCCTACTGTGGCGATGGCAATATCGCCAAGCTGTCCGACCATCACCTGATCCGTCATAAAGAGGAGCGACATAACTAAGCTTTGAAGCGTAATCGGAACAGCTAGCTGAAGAAGCGCTTTATAAAATGTTTTATTGTCGCTTTTACTCATGTCTGTGCCTCATTTCTACCAAATTTGTTTTCCCGCTTATCCGCTATCCGTTCATTCGCTGGCTGCGAATGAGTTCATCAACTAGCTCAAAATCGAATACATGCCGCTAAAGCATGCCCCTCCTTCCAGCATCGGATGACGGAACACGTACCTGCCGGGAGAACAAAAAAAAAGTACAACCTCGACTTCGTCGAGGTTGTACTTTTCAGTAACATTGCCGTCATTTGTCATTGAGTATAGCACCATAAATTTGTCAATTCAATATGGTATTTCTAAAATAATCCTGCTGCGATTGCGTAGCCAATCAGCCAGGCAGCTTCCCGATTCAGCCAGCACTTATAAAAGGCAGGTTCCCCCCGCTTCCTCAATTTTTCATATATTTTCCTCCATTCCCTCCTTGATTATCGTTTATTACTCGAAGCCAGTTCTTTTATAACAACAGATGAATGAATCATTTTATCTTTTGGTGCGGAGTTGTTTGTATCAATATATTGTATATCTAAAAAACTTAGCTTTTCCTTCCATTGAAACTCTTCGGAGTCAGATTCATATTCTGCATATCGATCAAAAACGTAAGCTAAATAAGGGAATTTAAGATATGCTGTTCCATTTTTGAAATAGGTCCAACCTTCTGGCATGGCGACCTGATTTTTACTTATCGCTAAATTGCTCACCATAGGTATAACTAGTTCCTTACCATTCTTCTTAACAATGGCGACTTTTTCCGTGCTGTTCCAAGATACTTCGTCTGTAAACTTCCCAAAAAAAGCACGAACACTTATATCCTGACCAGGGACGATTAATTTAGGAGAAATTCTTTCGCCTTTAGAAATATAGATTTCAGTCTTTACCTTTGTAACAGTCAGGATTTTGTCTTGAAATAATATTGACTTGGCAGCATCGGCTCGAGTAACAAAAATGGCTACAGCAAAGATCGTAGCGATTGAAACTAAAAACAATTTATTCTTCATGTCGTCATTCCTTCCTGCTTATTATGTTCAACTAAAATTAACGTGGAATAACAAGGAAATGTTTCTGTTTTATGGTTTAGATCGAAGGGGTATCTCCATAAATTCTATATAAAAACGATGCGAGGCTGCTCGAATTATCGCTCCAATCAGCAAAGGCCGTTCCGGTGTCATCAGCGATGACCTCGGAACGGCCCCTTAAATTAAACTAACCTGCCCGTCAGCAAATCCAACTAATCAACCCAGAAACGCCTGTCGCAAAGCCTCAAGCCCATTCTTGTAAATCCCATGAAACAGAGCTATGACCTCTTCGTCGCTAACCCCAACAGGGGTAAAGCTACCCGACCACTCTACCAGCGATGTTTCGCTGCCCGCAATCTCTCGAATGCGGATCGTGGCTTGATATTCAGTCGCCGGAAATGGTGCTTCCGTAATCGAATAGGTATAAAAGCGTTCCTTATTGTTGAATTCTTCCAGACGCTCCATGATTACATCACCTTTAGGGTTAACCAACCGACGCACACGTCCACCTTGGGTTAGCTCGCTACTAGATATATAAGGCAACCAGTCTGGTAGCGAGTTAAAACCTCCAATCAATTGCCATACCTCATCAGGAGAAGCTGGAATTTCAATTGTTGCAGCAGTGTGTGCCATATGGATTACCCCTTTCTGGAATCGATTGGAAGCGGCGCATGGGGCGCCACTAGTTGCTGTTCACGCATTTCCCGCCAAAATGCAACCGGAATAACTTCGTTTAATGCAGCCTGATCCTCTGCGATTCGCTCGGGGCGGCTAGCACCAGGGATGACGCCAGCAACGGCTGGATTAGCCAGTACGAATTGGAGGGCGGCCGATTTGATGCTGATTCCGTGGCGCAGCGCAATGCTTTTGATACGCTCGACTTTTGCAACGATTTCCGGAGATGCTTTCTGATACTCGAAGTGTGTACCTCCAGCCAGAATACCTGAGCTATAAGGGCCGCCGATAATAATGCCGACATTTTGCTTTGCAGCTTCGGGCATCAATCTTTGTAGCGCGCGCTCATGATCGAGCAGCGTGTAGCGCCCAGCAAGCAAGCATACATCCGGCTTCGCTTCATCCAGTTCAAGAGTAATCTCAATCGGCTCCACACGGTTCACTCCGAGCCCCCAAGACTTAATTACTCCTTCTTCACGCAGGCGCGATAACACACGAAACGCCCCGGTTCGAGCAATTTCAAATTGTGAAAGCCACTCGTCACCATAGAAATCCTGTGCTACATCATGAACGTAGACGATATCCAAGCGATCGGTTTTCAAATGGTTCAGGCTCTGCTCGATAGATCGCAGGGTGGCGTCTGCGCTGTAATCGTTGACGATTTTATTGTTGCGACCGAATTCGAACAGTCCCCCCTTTTCGCCCAAGTCACGTGAGGATGCATCTTCAAGTTCGTCCAGAACCAAGCGGCCTACTTTTGTACTTAGCACATAATCGTCGCGACGGCGTTTCGAAAGTGCTTCACCAAGACGGATCTCCGCCAGGCCGGCGCCATACAATGGGGCCGTGTCGAAGTAGCGAATGCCATGCTCCCAAGCAGCATCTACCGTTGCGATTGCTTCTTCTTCCGGAATGTTACGAAACATATTGCCGAGCGGGGCCGTGCCAAAACCTAGTTTTCCTTGCAGCGTATTTATCATATTCATATATCCTCCTTATCATGTTACTATTAAAAATCAAAATTATCCGGGTCCGGACCGACGCGAAGACTCTGATTCAATCCATGAATTCGCTCCATATCCTCTTTTGTGATCTCAAAATCAAACACAGATGCATTTTCAACGATACGATGTTCTTTAGTCGATTTTGGAATAGTGACTACACCATTTTGCAGGTCCCAGCGCAGTATAACTTGGGCAATAGACTTCTGATATTTATCTGCAATCTCTTTTAAAACTGGATTATCTAATAACTGGCCCTGCATTAAAGGAGACCATGCTTCAAATTGAATGCCTTGATCCTTACAAAAATCTTGCAGTCCCTTTTGCGTCAAACGCGGATGATACTCCACTTGATTCACCATTGGTTTAATCTCTGAATCCTTCATTAACTCTTCAAGGTGGTGAATATGGAAATTACTTACCCCGATCGCTTTTACTCGTCCTTCTTTATAAATGGTTTCCAATGCTTTCCATGCTTCTTTAAACTTGCCTTCTACAGGCCAGTGAATCAAATATAAATCCAAATAATCCAGATCCAGCTTTTTTAAACTCGTTTCATAGGCTGCTAGTGTTGACTCGTACCCTAAGTCGGCATTCCATACTTTTGATGTTACAAATAGTTCTTCCCGCGCAATCCCCGCTTCTTTCAAGCCTTCGCTAATCCCTCTTCCGACACCCTCTTCATTTTCATAGATGGCGGCTGTATCAATGCTGCGATATCCATGCTTGATCGCTGTTTTTACCGCGTTCTCAAGCTCTTGTCCTTCCTCTACCTTAAATACTCCCAAGCCAAACCAGGGCATTTCCACACCATTGTGAAGGGTTGTTTTATCTTGTAAATTGTTCGTCATTTAAATATCCTCCTCATTTATGATCTTTAACCTATTTAATATCTAATATTGTTAGTGGGTAATTTGATCATGCAGTAAACAATAGTATGATCCATTTCATTTTTTAATAAAAGTACGTACTTTTTTGTACTGTAGGCACTTAAAAGTTCCTATTGTCCTATCTAATAGAATAGTTGCTCAAAGAGCAACATTGCACAATGGGCAACTAAATGTTAGAGTATAATAAGGCGAATTGGGGTGATTTTGATGATGAATAAACTAAGCTTACGTAGAATCAAGAGGGAGGCGACCGCACACGCTTTGGCTCAAGCGGCGTTCGAACTTACACTCGAACATGGATTAGACGGCTTTGTCGTCGAGGATGTAGCACAGCTTGCTGGCTACTCCCGAAGAACTTTCGCTAACCACTATTCCTGCAAGGAAGAAGCGGTCGCGATGGCGGCTGTACCCTTCCATGGGATAGAAGAAGCGGTGGCTATATTTGATAACATACCTGAGAGCTCAACGCCACTTGACGTCATGTACCAATTTATGAAGTTGCAACTAACCGAAGAAATTATTCAAAAAATGCTCCGACTCGTGACGCTTTCCAAAGAGCATCCGACGCTTGAGCCGTACATGCTTACTGTATTTCACCGTTTGGCAACAGAGGCTCAGCAGGTATTGAACGACTTATTCAAAGAGCATTATCCTGCGATTTACAGCCATGTTCTCACCGGTGCGGTTACCGGCGCCATTTTCCCCTTATTTGACGGAACGCTCAAAGTGGTGCTTCCTGGTCAACCAATGGATGAGGTCCCTGGTGCCGAATCGTTTGATCAATATTTAGACACTGTATTTGGCTATTTGCGTAACGGATTGTAGCGTCTGACGGGATTATTTATAGGGAAAAAGGGGAGAACACTACAGTGTCCAAATTTTTGTATTCGATAGGAAAACGAGCATTCGATAAGCCATGGCACTTCATCGTTAGCTGGGTTGCGATTCTAGGTATCCTCGTGGCGATGCTCTTCTCCAACGGTATACATCTAAGTTCCGAGATGAAAATTGAGGGAACAGAAGCGCAAAATGTACTGGACAAATTGGCAAAAGAGCTTCCGGAAGCGTCCGGTGGACAAGGAAGCGTCGTGTTCACATCGAAAAAAGGCGAGCGCCTAGATACACCCGAACGGCTTGCTGCAATCAGCAAGGCTGTTAATGAAGTTTATACTATCGACCATGTAATCAATCCCGCCGATTATGCCAAACAAGCGGCTGCAGCGGCTTCCGGAAATGCTCAAGGCACAATGCCGAAGCAGGCTGCTACTGCACCACCGGCTAATATGCCTCCCTACGGACCTCTGATGATCAATGGTGCTCCGTTACCTGGCATGTTGATCTCCACTGATGGCAACGTTGCCCTGTTCCAGTTCCAGTTTACCGTTCAGCAAACGTCTGTGCCTAAAGAGGTTCAGGAAAAGGTAATCGAGGCCGTTATGGCGACCGAGAATGGCACCGGTATTACGGCGTTACCAAGCGAATCACTTACGACCGGCGTGCCTGGGGCCAGCATCGCTGAAGTTATCGGCATTGCCATTGCCGCGGTTGTTCTATTCATCACGCTCGGCTCCTTGGTCACTGCAGGTCTTCCGCTTCTAGTTGCACTGTTCGGTGTTGCTGTTGGATTAGTGGGAGCATTTTCGATCTCCAAATTCTTTAATATGGGCGAAATCACACCAGTCCTAGCACTCATGATTGGATTGGCTGTCGGAATCGACTACTCGTTATTCATCGTGAATCGTCAGCGCCGGATGATCCTCGATCAAGGGTTGAGTGCACGAGAAGCTGCGAGCAGAGCGATTGGCACAGCAGGCAGCGCCGTATTTTTCGCTGGCTTAACCGTTATTATTGCCTTGTGCGGCATGCTTGTAATCGGGATTCAATTCTTATCCGCGATGGCATTGGTTGCAGCAGCGACCGTTTTCATTAGTGTACTTGTTGCCCTAACCCTGTTGCCAGCGCTGCTGGGTTTGTTAGGCGAACGTATTTGCTCAACCAAATTACGCAACAAGAGCCTTACAAAAGCAGCAAACCACCGCATCGCAAGCGGATGGGTCAACGGAGTTGTAAAATATCGCTGGCTCGTTATAGTCGGGATAATCGCAGTTCTAGGTGTAGCGGCAATCCCAGTAACAAAAATGAACTTGGGCATTCCTTCCGCCGCTACGGCGAATCTAGATTCAACGACAAGACAAAGTTATGACGCTATATCAAATGGTTTTGGAGAAGGATTCAACGGCCCTCTGCTTCTCGTTGCCGAGGCCAGTGATTCTTCCGGCAAGGTATCACCGGAATCATTGGGCAAACTGGTTGGGGATATCCAGAAGCTAGAGGACGTCTCGCTTGTGACACCTATGGGAATGAACAAAACTGGCGACATGGCAATCCTAAATCTGATTCCAAAGTCAGGACCGACCGACGAAGCGACTAAAAACTTGGTTAAGGAACTACGTGATCCAAGCTTTGCACAGAAGTACAATGTGACGCTTGGAGTTACCGGTTTTACAGCCATCAACATCGATATGTCGGATAGGCTGACAGAGGTTTTCCCGCTGTACGTAGTCATTATCGTCATTCTCTCGCTTATCATTCTTTTGTTAGTGTTTCGTTCGATCATCGTCCCTATTAAAGCCACGGTCGGTTTCCTGCTCAGCGTGCTTGCCACGTTCGGGCTCACGACAGCGGTATTCCAATGGGGATGGCTCCACTCCCTGTTCGGGATAGACAACGGCGGTCCGTTGCTCAGCTTCATGCCGATCTTGGTTACGGGAATCCTTTACGGGCTGGCTATGGATTATCAGGTGTTCCTTGTAAGCTCTATGCGCGAGTCTTACGTTCATGGGCATCGGGGAATCGACAGTGTCGTACATGGGTATAAGCAATCCAGTCTTGTCGTTGTAGCAGCTGCGATCATCATGGTATCCGTCTTTGCCGGCTTCATTTTCACCGATGATATTATGATCAAACAAATAGGTTTCGCGCTTGCTATAGGCATTCTGATCGATTCTTTCCTCATCCGTATGACGTTGGTGCCGGCAGTGATGGCGGTCTTTGGCGACAAAGCATGGGGTCTTCCTAAGTGGCTGGATCGTATTCTGCCCAACCTGGACGTCGAAGGCGATAAACTTCTCGCTGAACTCAACAAGAGCGAAGAAGGCGAAAAGGCCAAGGTGGCTCATTCGCATTAATAGCATCTCTTTGAATTGAGAGCTGTATTGCAAAAACGGAGCTTCTCAATAACCCCTTAAAACTAGCTGGCGGTTTTAAATTAAAGCCTAATTAACAAAACGGGACTGTTCCATAAGCCCCTAAAATCGGTACGTATTAAGCTGTACCAGCAAAACGGGAGGAGACTGAGCTATGCTCAGCTTCCTCCCGTTTCGTTTATGTGCTATCGCGGCCCTCTTCAGCAAATTGCGGGCAAGGCAAAGCCATCTCACTTGGAGGATGAACTTAGTTAGCCCTTTAAGGGAAAATCCAAGTACCCTTTGATTTAATAGTGACAGATGCCCCATTCAATTAAAGTCTGCCATTCCTCCTTCACTCCGTTCATATTCAGTCCATATTCATTTGTTAACATAACCTCATTCCAATATTGAATTGAGGTTGATTTCCTATGTCCCTGCAGCCATCCGCGGCCTCCGCCGCCCATTCCGCTCCCGGCACGGCGACAAACAGTCGTATCGTACTCGCGGGAATACTAGTCGGGCTGATCTTCTCCGAGCTCGACGAAACGATTGTCACGACCGCCATGCCCACCATCATCCGGGACCTGCACGGCATGTCCCTTTACGGCTGGGTCGCAGGCATCTACGCGCTGGCGCTTACCGCTTTCATGCCGATTCTCGGCAAGATGGCCGACCTTTTCGGCCGCAAAAAGATTTATCTCGCCTGCATGGTGCTGTTCATCATTGGCTCCATCATCAGCGGAGCATCCGGCTCCATGTCCATGCTGCTTATCGGTAGGGGCATCCAGGGCATCGGCGCCGGAGGCCTCATGCCGATCGCTATGCTGATCATGACGGATATGTACCCCGTGGAGAAACGAGCCAAATTAATGGCCCTCGTCGGGCCGATCATGTTCATCCCGCAGCTGGCAGGTCCACTTCTCGGAGGCGTCATTGTGGATGCCATCAGTTGGCACTGGATATTCTTTATCAATATCCCCGTAGGTGTCGTTGCAGCGATTCTAATCGGTAAAGGACTTCAGGAATCCCGCGGCGAGGGCAAGCCGTCCATCGACTGGGCGGGAGCTGCGCTTATCCTGGGCGCCATCGTATCGCTCCTGCTCACTCCCGAGCTGGTCAATATGGGCTCTTACACCTGGCATTCGCCGCTGATCATCGGCCTGCTTATTATAGGAGCCGTGCTGCTCGCCGCCTTTGTTTGGGTGGAGTCGCGCGCCAAGGAGCCGGTCATTCCGCTGCATCTGTTCCGCAACCGTACGGTCGTAGCGCTCGGGGCTTTAATTTTCCTGTCGATGCTCGGCATTCAAGGCTCTCTGGCTTCCTTTCCGTTCTACGCCCAGCATGTCATCGGCTTGTCGCCTACAGCCTCTGGCTACATGACACTCCCTGTCATGGCCGGTGGAATAGGAGCAAGTATCGCAGTCGGCTGGGTTATCACCCGAATTCCCTACAAGGATCTAATCGTAGTCTCCCTGGCGCTGCCGATTGCGGCGTTCGCGATGCTCTCGACGATCCATGCGGGCACCTCCATCATCTTTATTCTGGTTGCATTCCTGTTGCTGGGAGCGGGATTCGGCGTGTTATTCGGCTCAGACAACCTGATCGTCCAGGAGTCCGTGGACAAACGGGACGGCGGCAGCGCCATCGCAACGGTTCAGCTATTCCAGTCATTCGGCGTGACAATCGGCTTCAGCCTTTTCGGCAGCCTGCTGTCCGGAAGGATCGAGTCCGGCGTAGCAGGCATCGCAGACCAACTGCCAGCTGGCTCGGAAACAGCCGTCGCATCCGGCGCCATGCCCACCGGTTTATCCCAGCATCTCATCCATGCCATCGAGTCCGTTTACTCCAACGCTTTCTCCTTCATCTTCACACTGGCCGGCATCATCGCCGTGCTCGCCTTCGCCACAAGCTGGCTGCTGAAGCGGGAGAAGTTATCCTCTTCTCCAGAGCCGTCCGGCGAGGAGCAGGTTGCTTGAATTTGAGGTATTCCTAACTTTAGGACGCTTGCTTTTCGGTAGCCTTGACTCCTTTTATAATAAAATAAGCGAAAACGACATAAAATCATAAATAATATGCGTGGCTGTACCAGTAATAATCGATTTATTCCGCAAGCTTGCAATCGTAAATGGCACACGGATTAAGCCAATTATGGCGACTTGAAGATAATCGAAGTTATAAGTCTGCAGGTGGGCAGCTCCAAAAATAACAGTCGTAATGATGATCATAATGACAACAGCCTTTTTGCTACCTCCCAACCAATTAGCGCCTATTAGGAGGGGGACCATCACCATAAGTTCTTCGCCTATTAGACTTGGCACCAGAATAAGAAAAGTCTCAGAGATATGTTGAGCTCCCGGATTGCTGGTGAAGCTATGGCCGAAAACGAAGGCGGCAATGATTGCGATCGTGTAGCCGATAACGATTGTAGCAAAAAAAGCGAGTATAACAGTCAAAATCGGGCGATTTTTGGGGACGGCATACAGCTCTTTTAACCCTTCCAAACCGAACGTTAAAATAGTACCTACAATACCGGCAATCATCAGATAGGCATAACCCAGCGGCCATCCAGAGACAAGTCCCCAAAAGGCGATAACGAGCAAAACAATACTAATAACTGCGCCAACGTGATTCATTTTCCGTGTCAATAATTGATCCATAATATCCTCCAAATGATGAGTCATAGGAAGCCTCAATGTCTGATGATGTGAGTGTTTGTACGGTGTATCCTAGCCTGAAGTAGTATTCTGATGTTATTTAATGAAAATCGTAATTTTAATAAACTGCAAATGGATCCGTATTTTTGGAAAGGAATTGAGTCCAACTGAATTTAAATTCTGGATTGCCCACTACAGCCGGTGCAATAGCGTTGGTTTCGAAAAATACCGTGAACCCTGCGTTAGTCAAGTAATAGTTGTCCAAGTAGGCGTTGGAGCCTTTTGTTAGATTTTTAAATTGCTCGATCGAGTAACCGGAAGATTCGGTACCGTTCTTGACTTGCTCCTGGAGTGATTTCTTAATGTCCCGGTTGTAATTGCTGTTGGATTTCAACAAGTCGCTGAGTTTGATTACAGTGCCATCCTTCAGTGAAAACGTAAGACCTGCCTGTGAGCCCATTCCATGAGCGCCACCGAGGTACTGGTAATTAGTAAGCAGAAAACTGATTACTCCATTGCGGTTGTACGTCATTTTGTAACCCAGTTTGAAATCGTATTTAGCGCCTTCAGTAGGTGCCCCCGATTTAGCCAATTGTTTTTCCGATGCTTCCAGAAACTTCTGTGCATGAGCTTTCAGAGTGTTGTTAATCGCAGCTTCAGCATCTTGATTAGCAAGCTCTGATACGACAGGGTACACAATTTTAATTTGGACATTGTTTTGAGAAGAGGGGGACTGCAGTTTGCTGGCAGTTACGCTCAGATCATTCATGCCTGCTTTTGTGATATTGACGGCACGAGTTTTCCCATTCCATTGGTCCAGGTAGCCAAAGGGCTCCGCTAAGGCCTTTACTGCAACGTAAGAAGTACCCCCGATTATTTGAGCTTCGTATCTTTGTCCAAGGCCGCTTCCGTTCAAGGTTACGAATGCACTATCGTTATCCAACGAGTAAGTTGCCGTATTTTCGCCCAGTGTAAGTTGGATGCTACGTGTTTGGGAGTCGTATTTAGCGGTTGCACCTATTGCCTGTGCCGCATCCTTTAGCGGAATGAGCGTATTTCCAACCGGGCTCAGAAAGGCTTGAGTACCGATTGCTTTTCCTTCGACTTGAACATTAACCTTAGCCTTAGCCGTTGTCGAATTAGCAGCGCTTGCGGCAAGAACAGATCCCACGGACAGTGGTAACGTCACTGCAAAGCCGACTGTAGCCAATGTTACCGACAACACAAGTACAGGAAACCGTTTTTTGATTGAGATCTTATTAACTTGAGTTTCCATTTTGATTATCTCCTTAAGTCGATTTTTGTACTACCACACTGTACCAGCTTTCTTTTTTGAAAGATGTTAAATTGATTACAATATTTTCATAAATTTCGAATCGTTTGATTTATCGTAATTCAAATATACATTAAGCTGAATTCCCCCTTATTGGTTGGATGACCCAAGATTAAAAGAATCCAAAGATCCTTTCGAATTGGATGCATTAAACTTCGATTCTAAACGTTAATTAACTCATACCTCCCTTCTAATTTAATAAGTATTAAACTTTGGGCGCGTTCAATAAACCAATATTTTCTTCATTTTCTATTAATCCCACAAATCTCCTTACAACTACTTTGAATGAAATAAATTTTCCATCAAGATGGGTTATTTATACTTCTTAACTGCATTGTAACTAATCCTGTAATTTTGGGAGCACAAAGAGGAAGTTCTGCATTTAGGACAAGATCGATCCGTGAAAAGCGAGAGGAGATAATCCGAGAAAACACCACAAATGCTAGTGACTTGAGAAAATAAAGCATTAGACTGACTTATGAACTGCATTTTCTGAAAATATTTTCTTAATCCCATAATTCATTTATTTTCCGAATGTTATCCGCTGATTTACCCGTTAACTCAACAAGGCTGCCGATTTAAGCCGGCAGCCTTGTTCTGATGATTGTTAAGCTATAGTACCCGTTAAATAAATTTGTGTCTGTTTTTATTGAGTTTCTTCGTCGCTTTTGTACTCCAAAATATCACCTGGCTGACAATCCAAAGTCTTACATATCGCTTCTAAAGTTGAAAAACGAACCGCTTTTGCTTTCCCATTTTTAAGAATGGAAAGATTCGCCATAGTAATTCCAACCCTCTCCGAAAGCTCCGTTACGCTCATTTTTCGTTTTGCTAACATCACATCAATATTAATAATAATTGCCATATGCTCCACCTCAGACCGTTAAATCATTTTCTGATTTTATATTAATAGCTTCTTGTAAAAGTCTTTGGAGAACAGCAGCAAAAACGGCGATCACCATAGAGGCGAAAATAATGATCAACCCCATTGGAATGAAACTTGGAGGGTCAACTCTCTTCCCCATGAGATAGTAGAGTGGCATACCTAACAGGTACAAGATACTGATTGTTATGGCACAGTATTTTATATTCTTTAAAGCTTTTACCGATAATTCCGAGAACGCTTGGTTCTTATCAATATAGCTTAAAAGTTTAAAAGCTTGATACAGAGCAAAGTAAAATGGAATCGCTGCTGCGTACATATCGATTAAAACGAGAGATTTCATATAAGCCATTTTTGGATACAATTCTCCAGCAAAATCCCCAATCTTAGGCACTAAGAATATGCACAAAGCGAGAATTGGGATCCCAATAAGAATAACAGCTATCTTCAAAAAGAGTGTTTTTCCTCGTTTCATAAACTGCACCTCACTTATTTAATGTCAGTTTTTACTTTACCACTTAATTTATCGTTTAACAATAAATTAATATCGTTTTTCATAAAAAAAAGCATTTGAGTATGGTGTTATTTACGATTCGGGGAAGATGAAGCAGCGGTGTTTGGCCAGCTGTTGCCCTTCAAATAAGTTTGCTCCTCCCCCCTCTCCAAATCCCCTTCACGCCACGTCCCCCTGGCTTCCCAGCGATTTCTCCTCCCTTTCCCCACTTCCTAAGAGCAAAATAAGTTTGACTTGAAATTAGAGAAAAGCATTGAGATCGTACAGGGCTTAGGCAGAGATCGTTTGGGGATAAGAGCGGATAAACACGTCGAGGAACAACTTGGAAAAAGCCTGAGATTGGAGGTGTGGTACGGCATTCTTAAAGTTTTGGATACTGCAGAAAGGCATGGGGAAGAGCTTGAGAAGAAAGATGCTGAAGAAAAGAGTGGAAGATGTTCTGTGAAAATAAAGTCTTAGACTAGAGTCGTTGAGTTAACAACGTTTTTGAATTAAAAAATCATCAGCTTCTTAAAAATAATTTTTAGACTGGGTCCGATAAATAAAGTCTTAGACTGCCGCTGTTGTTGTTCAATTATCGTTTCCCGTTAGTTTAGTCAAGGATGATACGAAAAAAACTATAAATTTAGATTTTCATATCCAGCTTAATGGCCAATTGAAGGATTTAATGAAATAAAGTAAAAATTACTAAAGCATATACGCTGCTGCTTCATATATTTGGAGAACTGATCGAAGAAGAACATCAACTGACCGTTTAAATGATGGAATCATTGCTATATGTTAAGATACTTGAAGAGCAAATTAACAAGATGGCAGTTAACTAAATTATGCTAATTATTTCTGTGATAAAATTAAGGTAGATAACGAAGAGATTCAAAATCCTTATGAAGGAGGTTTTTTGTGGATAACCGATATGACGAGCTCTACAAAAATGCGCAGGCTTACGGCCAGGAGCATCTACTCAAGTTTTACCCGTCACTTCCCGAAGCTTCGAAAAGAAAGCTGCTGGATCAGATAGAAAAGCTGGATTTTGACGCTCTCCGCGAGCTTTTCCATCATACGAATCAACCATCGGTAAGCATCGACGGTATTTCGCCTATTGAAGGGTACGAATCGGAGGATTACAACGAGGAGGAGCGGCAACAATTGATCGAAACTGGCTGGAACCGGCTTCGTCAAGGCAAGGTCGCGGCTCTTGTCGTCGCCGGAGGGCAGGGTAGCCGCCTGGGACATGAAGGACCGAAGGGAACCTATAACATCGGGCTGCCTTCAGGAAAGTCGCTGTTCCAGCTGCAGGCCGAGCGCTTGCTCAACTTGTCCCGGAGAGCCGGCCGGTCCATCCCCTGGTACATTATGACCAGCCCGGACAATCATCAGGATACAATACAACATTTCCAGGTATCAGAGTATTTCGGCTATATCCCGGAAGACATTTTCTTCTTCTGTCAAAATGTCCTGCCTGCACTGGATTCTGTAGGACGCGTCCTGCTCTCCGACAAGGATGAAATTGGCCTTACCCCTAGTGGGAATGGCGACGTCTTTGATTCCATTAAGCGATCCGGCGTATTAGACGACCTCAAGCGTCGGAATGTGGAGTGGCTTTTCTATTACAATGTCGACAATGCCTTAGTACGAGTCGTTGATCCGCTGTTTGTAGGGGCTGCCGCGTATCATAACCATCCGATTGCCACCAAAGTCGCTGAAAAAGCCTACCCCGAGGAAAAAGTCGGCTCTCTTTGTCTGAAGGACGGCCGACCCGCCGTCCTAGAATACATGGACATGCCCAAGGAGTTAATGTTCGCAACCGAGAGCTCGGGACGATTGACCTACGGACTGGCCAACCTTTCGATCCATCTGTTTCGCACCGATTTCATCGAACGATATGTAAATACGAATATCCCTTATCACGCCGCCCATAAAGCGGTCAAATACATAGACGATCATGGCCATCCGGTTCAGCCGGCATCGGCTAACGCTTTTAAATTCGAAAAATTCATCTTTGATTTTTTTTCGCTTGCCGAACGAATGACGGTATTGAAAATACGGAGAGAGGAAGAGTTTGCACCTGTAAAAAACAAGGAGGGCAAGGACAGCCCGGCGTCAGCTCGCCTACTTGTTCAGGAATTGTATAACAGGTGGCTCCTGGAAGCAGGCGCAGCCCCCTCCGAGCTGGAAGGTCGGGATATAGAAATTTCCCCATTGGTTTCTTATGCGGGGGAGGGACTGGCACCGGAAGTTTTGAAATCTCTTCTTGAAGCATAGTTGGCTGTATCGGTTGCCGGGTTATAAGAATTTTTGGTTGAAGTTGAAGTAACGGGAAACGATAGTTTAACAATAAGGGGTTTCACATACTAGTCATGTCTAATATGTGAAACCCCTTATTTAATAATAGTTTTTTAAATTTAAGTCTTGATAATTATCGGTCTAATACTTTATTTTGTCAGAACACTTTATTTTCTCCTTACAAAAGAAAAACCGAGCGAAAGTCAGGGGCGGATACCTGAAATTCGTCGGCTTGTTAGTAAACTTTAAGTGGTGAATGGTGGACTTTGTGGGATAGTTGGAAACTAAAATTGCTGTCTACAACAACAATTCAAATCTGCCCTATTCCTTCTACTCCACCGTCACGCTCTTCGCCAAGTTCCTTGGCTTATCAACATCATTACCACGGGCCAGGGAGGCGTGGTAGCTCAGCAGTTGGAGAGGCACGACCGACAGGGCCGGGGTCAGCAGCGGAAGCGTCCGTGGAATCGAGAACACCTCGTCGACGGACTTCATCACTTCGTCTTCGTAGCCGGCGTTGGCTACACCAAGTACATGAGCTCCGCGAGCTTTAACTTCCTTGATGTTGCTCAGCGTTTTCTCGTAGAGATCCTCCTGTGTCACCAAAGCGATGACCGGAATACCGTCCTCAATCAGCGCCAGCGTACCGTGCTTCAGCTCGCCAGCTGCATACGCTTCGGAGTGGATGTAGCTGATTTCTTTCAGCTTCAGCGATCCCTCTTGAGCGACGGCAAAGTCGAGGCCGCGGCCAATGAAGAACAGGTTGTCATGCTTCGACATGGACTCCGCCACGCCTTTGAACACATTTGCTTGCTCCAGAATGCTTTCGACTTGATCCGGCAGCTTGTTCATAGCGGCAACAATCTCCGCAACCTTCGCCTCTTCCACAGTACCGCGTTCCTGTGCCAAATAAAGACCCAGCAGGTAGAATGCAATCAGCTGCGAAGAGTAGCCTTTTGTCGAAGCAACCGCGATCTCTGGGCCTGCCCAGGTCGTGATTACATCGTCCGCATCGCGAGCTACCGAGCTGCCGACAACATTCGTAATCGCCAGTACACGAGCGCCATTACGCTTCGCTTCGCGGAGAGCTGCGAGCGTATCGGCCGTTTCACCGGATTGGCTCACGACGATTACCAGCGTATCCGGCGTGATGATCGGCGAGCGGTAGCGATACTCAGATGCAACATCCGTCTCTACCGGAATACGCGCCAAGCTCTCGATAACGGTTTTGCCAACGAGTCCAGCATGGAACGCCGTGCCGCAAGCAACGATGTGAATACGGGAAATACCACGAATTTGCTCGGTCGTCATACCGATTTCCTTCAGCTCGACCGACTTGCCATCGTCGCTGATGCGACCCAGCATTGTGTCGCGGTAAGCCTTTGGCTGCTCATGGATTTCCTTCAGCATGAAGTGATCGAATCCGGCTTTTTCTGCCGTAACAAGATCCCAATCGACATGGAATATTTCCTTGGAAATAATGTCGCCCGAAGTCGTCATCAGTTCGACACCAGAGCGCGTCAGAACAGCCATTTCGCCATCGTTCAAAATATAAACATTGCGGGTATATTCCAGAATAGCCGGGATATCGGATCCGATAAAGTTCTCATTCTCACCAATGCCGATAACAAGCGGGCTCGCAAAACGCACGGCTACAAGCTTTGTCGGCTCATATTCCGTAAGAACGCCAAGCGCATAAGCGCCTCTCATTCTTTTTACAGCACGCTGTACAGCAGAAACAATATCACCGTCATACTCATCCGCGATAAGATGTGAGATGACTTCAGTGTCGGTTTCCGACACGAATACATGACCTTTTGCGCCGAGCTCATCCTTGAGGTCCAAATAGTTTTCGACAATGCCGTTATGCACGACCGAGAATTTGGAGCTGTTGTCGGTATGCGGATGGGAGTTCACGTCCGATGGCTTGCCATGCGTCGCCCAGCGGGTATGTCCGATGCCGACAGAGCCTTCGATTGGCTCGCTTTTCAGCTTATCCTCAAGCATAGCGATGCGGCCTTTGGACTTGCGGATTTCCAAACCATTGTTCGTAAACACGGCAATGCCAGCGGAGTCGTACCCGCGGTACTCCAGCTTCTTGAGCCCTTCGATCAGAACTTCCTTTGAATCCCGATTACCGATATAGCCAACGATTCCACACATAATGAAATAATCCTCCGTATGCGGCCACAAGCCGCTCCGGTCCCGATGCCTTGAATCATGGCTAATGAGCAATATTCAATTAAGCCTTTGGCCCTGGGCCAAGGCATCCGATCCGTTTAAGCGGCTTGCCCGCTCTCATAATTAGTTTTAAGGCGCATTCCGTTAAGCCGTCCGCATTGGGCGACTTCACACGCATATAAAAGCAGTTAAATTAGGTCTAGTATCATCGCATAGGACTGCACTTATCCCGCCCAATACGCAAGAAATCCATATCAGCATGCTTGCCATCTGTTTGTGGGACCGGTTGCCCGCGTCCTTTTGCAGTAATGGCTGTCGATGACATGCTCACCGGAAGGTCCCCGCCGAAATTTCGAACACCTTCACCTCGTCAGCTTGCGTCAGCGCTTCGGTAGTCAGGCTCAATCGTTCCTTGCGAAACGATCGCTCCGTCAAGCTTCGGCTATGGCCCTCTGGCCGCCTATGGCTATCTGTCGGAGCGCGGCTCATAAAGCCGCTCATCTGACCTCTCCCGCTTCGGAGCGGAAGGTCCGTTGGGTGAATCCGCGCTGCAATGTTGCAAGCTCTGGCGCTTTGTATAACTCGTGTTGCCTCGATCCTCACTTTCCTGCTGGAATCACAATACCCTCTATCTTATTCAATACATAAGCAGAGCGCAACCCCCACTTGTGGGAAATACGTTCTTAATCCGTCTGACTGTTATCCCCGACAGCAGCTACTGCCAAAGCCAGCGCATTAAAAGACATTTAACCCAGGATCAACCCGGGCTAAACGTCGCACTATGAATATCTCCGCCTGGTTCAGATCAGCAGTCTACAGATTGCCCACCATATACCGAATCATCCAATCTGCTCAGGCCAACATGCCACTCAAACAGCTGTAGTTCTAGCCAAGCTCAGCCTTTACGACATGCACGATTTCATCGACATATGCCGCCACTTGCTCTTTGTCCGGTCCTTCCGCCATGACGCGGATAAGCGATTCCGTACCGGATGGACGAACCAGCACTCGGCCATTGTCGCCAAGCTCCTGCTCGACCTTTTGAACTGCTGCGAGGATCGCTGCATTATCATTGTAGAGCGACTTGTCGGCTACGCGCACATTGATGAGCACTTGCGGGTATTTACGCATGAGCTTCTTGAGCTCTCCTAGCTTGCGGCCAGATTTTACGAGCGTATCTGTCAGCTGAAGCGCGGTCAGAATGCCGTCTCCCGTTGTATTATAATCGAGGAAAATAACATGACCAGACTGTTCGCCGCCCAGATTGTAACCACCGCGACGCATCTCTTCCATAACGTAGCGATCGCCGACAGCGGTACGTGCCGTACCGAGGCCGAGGCCCTCCGCCGCTTTGAAAAAGCCGATGTTGCTCATTACCGTAGTAACAACGGTATCATTTTTCAACGTACCAGCACGCTTCATGGCATCGCCACAGATGCAGAGGATGAAGTCGCCATCAACTTCTTCGCCATTCTCATCAATCGCGATCAGTCGATCAGCGTCGCCGTCGAAGCTCAGACCGAAGTCTGCGCCATGGCGCAACACTTCATCGCGCAAATACTCTGGATGCGTAGAACCAACGCCATCATTGATATTGCGGCCGTTCGGCTCTGCACCGACAGTAATGATCTCCGCTCCAAGCTCGCGGAATACTTGCGGCGCCAGCTCGTAAGCAGAGCCATTGGCGCAATCGAGCACGATCTTAAGACCATCAAACTTCGAGGACACTGTGGTCTTCAAGAAGTCGAGGTATTCGCGCTTACCACTCTTGTGATCCTCTACCGTACCGATGTCGCCGCCAATTGGACGCGGCAGCTCGTCTGTCTCAGCATCCATCAAGCGCTCGATCTCAAGCTCCGTCTCGTCGGTCAGCTTGAAGCCATCCCCGCCGAAAAACTTAATGCCGTTATCCGCAACCGGATTATGCGAAGCGGAGATCATAACGCCAGCATCTGCTTTCAGCAAACGGGTCAAGTAAGCTACTGCAGGCGTGGAGACAACGCCGAGACGAACAACGCTCGCTCCGATGGAAAGCAGACCCGCGATAAGCGCGGATTCCAGCATTGGACCCGAGATCCGAGTATCAAGACCGATTACAACAGTTGGTTTATGTGCTCCCGCTGTCAGAACGTAGCCGCCGCAGCGACCAATTTTATATGCAAGCTCCGGCGTCAGCTCGAGGTTTGCTACTCCCCGTACTCCGTCGGTTCCGAAATATTTGCCCATGAATTCATGCTGCCCCTTTTCTGTGTGTGGTATTTAGTGATTAAAATCTTTTACTGGATAAAAGTGTTAGTTAATGAATGATGTTTATTATAAAGGTTTGATGCTGTTAATGCTATTCATGGTTAATTCATGACATGTGGCCATAAGCTTAATAAAGTATATTACGCAGCAGATGCCCATACAGGTTCCGAGCAAAAACCCAGGCTGAGTGGCTATCTTACACAAAACCAGGATCTGCGTTGTCACAGCTGACCTATCTTTCACTTAACCTAGATCCCCGTAGCCGCCCTGACCTATCGTAAACTTAGCCAGGATTCTCGTTACCGTCGCCCCCATTGCTGTGCCCCATGTTACCTGCTGCACCGGGCTCGTCCTCATTAGATCCAGGATCTGGAGTTCCTCCATTAGGAGGACTACTTGGCGTCGGAGTTGGGGAAGGCGAGCCGCCATCCTCACCTGGCAGCGTAGAAGCAGGCTCGCTCGCGGTCAGCCGCACAGTCACCAGCGGAGCTTCACCAGCAGCCTCTACAAAATTCGGTAAAGTCACCTGCAGACGCACTTCATGCGTGCCCTCTTTAAGATCCTGCAAATCGGCAATGGCCCGAATATCGCCGACCTTAACACTAGCCAACTCTTCCGGAGTACCTCGCACCTGGATGCTGGCCGTGCCGTCCTCTGGAGTCTCCAGCGAAGCGTCCAGGCCACTACCAGTATTCTCTAACAGGATTGGAACCTCTAACGTCCTGACATCGGAGGAGGCGAGTGTAACCATTACCTTCACTTTGCTCGGCTCCACCGCCTTCATTCCTTCTGGCGGCAAAAGCTCTAGCTCCACCTCGCCGGATGCCTTGATCTGTGTCAGATCTACATCGACCGCGAGTAGATTGACGGATTCCAGCTTATCACGATTACCATATACCGTTACTTCCTTGACGCGAGTCTCAATTGCTTGAAGCGAGAGGCCATCAGGTAACTTGCCCTTATTTCCAATCTGCAGCGGGACCGCCTTGCCAGGCAGCGTAATCGGTACCTCTACATCCAGCGTCTGGGGTTCCAATATCGCTCCCTGGATTTCATTGCCCGACTTATCAAAGACGATCATCCGCGCCTTTTTGTCTCGAACCGTCTCCTGTTCGCCATCCACATTCACAAAAACCTTCACCGAACCGACTCTAGCGAGGTCCTGAGCTGGCAATGTGACTTGCACGGAATTGCCCGGCTTGATGATCGGCGCGCCAACTTCATATGACTCTGCAGGTTTGCCTTGCGTAACGACGCCGGCCTCAAAAGTGCCGCTCTCTAAACGATCAATAACGACTTCAACCTGGGCTGGAGATACGGTGAGAAGCTCAATCCCGCGAGGCAACTTGCCCACCGTAAGCGGAACTGTGTACGTACCTGGCCCTTTGCCGCTGAGATTGACGCTTACCGAGTAATCGTCATCCTCCGTAAAAGCCAGCGCTGATCGACTGCCCCGCACCATCATTCTGGCTACACTTGGCTCAAGAAGCTTGAGCGCATAGGAGCTCTCATCGAGCCCTTCGGTTTTGATGCTGACCATGTCGACGCTTTTAGTCTCCGTTGTAGAGGTGACCGTATTGGGCGTTGACTCCGGGTCAAAATGAACGACGGCCCAAAGTAATATGCCAATGACGACCGATAGAATTTTGACTGCCGTAGGATGGCTCAGCCATTTATCCATTGGCATCCCCTTCTTTCTTTTTACGGAAAAGGAACTTGGTCTTAGGCTTCACAGCCTGCCCGTTCTGTTGAGTAAGTTCCTCGAACAGCTTGGAAATAAGCGACTCTTCCTTGATGTCCCGGACAATCATGCCGCCTACTGCGAGCGTAACTTGTCCTGTCTCCTCGGATACGACTACCGATACGGCGTCGGTCACCTCGCTGACACCGATTGCTGCGCGATGCCGCGTGCCTAGCTCCTTGCTAATGAAAGGATTCTCCGATAGAGGAAGGTAACAAGCAGCCGCCATAATCTGCGGTCCGCGAATAATGATCGCTCCATCATGAAGCGGCGTATTAGGCGTGAAAATATTAATAAGCAGCTCCGAGCTGATGGTCGACTCCATCTTAATGCCGGATTCGATTAACTCGCTCAATCCCGTGCTGCGCTCAAATACGATCAAAGCCCCTATCTTCCGCTTCGACATGAACTGAACCGCCTTGATCAGCTCCGAGATGCGCTCATTGAGCTGGTCACGGTCGACCGAGGAGGTACGTGCAAACAGCTTGCCGCGTCCAAGCTGCTCCAACGCGCGCCGCAGCTCAGGTTGGAAGATAACGAGGATAGTGACAACGCCGAAGGTGAACATTTGGTTCATTAACCACTTGAGCGTGTAGAGATCGAACCAGGTGCTGATCGCCCAAGTGAGTACGAGTAGCAGAATGCCTTTGATCAGCTGGACCGCTCGTGTTCCACGGACAAGCAAAATTAATTTATAGATGATATAACTGACGATCCCGATGTCGATAATGTTCCGGATCCAGTTTTGCCATGTCATTTCGGTGAAAAAACTCATATCCGATACCCCCGCCGCTGCTTGCGGTCCCTTCTCTATGTATGACCGAAGACTTTTCACACAATTCTTTTAAGATAACCCTATTCTTTTCTAGGTATCATAACATAAATCCTTTTTAGGCAAAAAAAATGCTCCCTGCGCGCAGGGAGCTAAACTCAACTTAAGGCTTACTGCCAAAAGTCTGAGTCACTTTGTACCAAAAACGATCCAGCAGCTGATCAATCGTACGCGTCTGGCCGGCAATCTGGGCCGTGGAAGCCGTCAGCAGCGATCCGTCTATGACGGTCACACTGCCTTGCACCTGTCCACGTACATCGGCCGTACCATTCTCTACGGTCAGACTCCCATTAATCTGCGAGCCCTCCGGAACGATAACCGTATGACCATCGATAATAACCTGCTTCAGGTCATCGCCTCTGACGATCAGCTCCGATCCGTTATTGACTGTAGGTGCAAGACTGGCCATCATAACCAGAACAAACACGGCTGCTGCCGTTACAGCAGGATGTCTGCGAATCCATCCCGTCCAATCTCTATGACGAGCGGGAGGCGGAATTTGTTTTAAAATCTTTGCAGTTAGCGCAGCAGAAGCGGCCGGCGAAATCGCCTGTCCCTTTGGCTCAGCCATAACCGAGGAGAGAAGTGCTTCCGTTTTCTCCAACTGATCGAATCGAGCTCTGCAAGCAGGGCAGGAAATTAGATGCTGTTTGAGGGTGACGGCATCTTCGCGAGGAAGCTCGCCGTCTATATAGTCGTGCATCCAGACGATTGCGACATTACAATTCATGGCAGCCAGTCCTTTCTTCAGGGTACAGAGGCAGGCCCTGCCCGTCTTCTATCGGCATGGGCAGATTAGGCCAATAAATCGCTCATGCCAGGGGTCTACCTATAACTTACGTATAACTGCGAAAGGTGTTTCACTTTTTATCCGAAGCACGGATTATAATTTATGCTCCAGCTTTTTTCTCAAGAATTCTCTGCCGCGATGGACACGTGTCTTAATCGTTGTGACCGGCATATCAAGCACATCACCGATTTCCTGCAAGGATAGATCCTCCAAATAGCGGAGCACCATAACCGTCTTGTACTTCGGTGGAAGGGTGTCAATCGCATTGCGAATAATCTGCTGGGTCTCCGACAGCAGCACTTCCTCTTCGGGAGAAGTATCCTCACTCGCGAACATCGAATAGCCGTCCAATCCGTCGTGCTCCGGCAGCTCTGCATCGAGCGAGAAACCGGGCTTACGACGGCGCAGACGGTCGATGGACAAGTTGGTCGTAATGCGATAGATCCAGGTGGAGAACTTCATGGAATCGTCATACCGCTCCATGTTGCGGAATACGCGCAAGAAGGTTTCCTGCACGGCATCCTCGGCCTCCTGCCGATTGTATAACATCCGGTATGCCAGATGGTACAGCTTGTCTTGATACATACCTACAAGCTCCGAGAACGCTCTTTGATCTCCCTTGAGAGCGAGCCGGATCAAGTTGGCTTCAATGGATTTCACAGCTTTCATTCCTCCAGACTAACCGGACTGACCTTATGGAAAACATCCGGGAGAAGCACCGATACCAAAAACTGTCTAGCGCAATGGTAATCCACGTGAACTTAAAAAGCAAGATCCTTCCAAACATCGCGCTCTCTTCTGCATCCTTAACATCCGAGCATGAAACGATGGCTGTCATCTTACGTATGTTCTCTAGACCCCAATCACCAGCCTGCAGAATTCAAAAGAAAAACCGCGCGCTGCAAGAGCGTCGCGGCTTTCCTTGAGAAAATTAAATCTATTCAACTAACCGGTATTACGAAGGCCGGATGCAATACCGTTGATGGTGAGCAGCACCTCGCGAAGTAGCTGAGTATCATCTTCTTCGTCTTCACGCTTCTGACGAAGCTCAGTCAGCAGCTCAACCTGCAGGTAGCTCAGCGGATCGACATAAGGATTACGAAGTCGGATCGACTCTTGAATGACCGGTACATTATCGAGAATTTCATTTTGCCCGGTAATGTCCATAATCAGCTTGAGCGTCAAGTGGTACTCCTGCTCTACCAGCTTGAAGATCCGGTCGCGCACCTGTTCGTTCTTGATCATGCCTGCATATTGACGGGCGATCAGCAGATCAGCCTTGGCCAGCGCCATCTGCAGATTATCCACGAGCGAGCGGAAGAACGGGAAGCTCTTGTACATGTCGCGAAGCGTCCCAAGACGAGTCTCATCATCTTGTACATAAGCCTGGAATGCCGTACCTGACGCATACCATGCCGGCAGCAGATAGCGACTTTGCGTCCAAGCGAACACCCAAGGGATGGCGCGTAGATCTTCAAAGCGGTCGCTGTTTTTGCGCTTAGCCGGACGGGAACCGATGTTCAGCTCGCCCACCTCGGACAGAGGAGTAGACTCCTTGAAGAACTCCATGAAGTCGGAATCGCGGAAAATAAGATCCTGGTACTTCTCCTGAGCCGTCTCGGAAATCTCCTTGGCGATCTCATCCCACTCTGGCTTAGTCTCCGACATCTGCTCCGGATGCATCGCCAGACGCGCTGCTGTCAGCAGCGCCCATGTGGCCTGCTCCAGACTGCGGTAAGCGATCCCTTGCATGGAGTAGCGGGAGCTTAGTACTTCTCCCTGTTCCGTAATTTTGATTCCACCGCCAACTGTATGAGGAGGCTGAGCCAAAATACTGCGGCCTAGAGGCATACCGCCACGACCAAGCGAACCGCCGCGACCATGGAAGAACTTGAGCTTCACGCCGTTGCGGGAACCTGTTTCGGTAATATCGTTAAGCGCGCAGCGCAGTTCCCAGTTAGCTGTAACGACCCCGCCGTCCTTGTTGCTGTCGGAGTAGCCCAGCATGATCTCATGCAGATTGCCGCGTGCCTCGACTGCTTTGCGGTAGAGCGGCAGATCGAATAGCTTTTGCATGATGCCTGGTGCGGCATGCAAATCGTCGATTGTCTCGAACAGCGGCACCGACTGCAGCGTGCAGCGTACTGCACCGCTCGCCTCTTGGCGGAACAGGCCGACCTCTTTGGCGAATACCATTACCTCGAGCATGTCGCTGGCACCTTGGGTCATGCTGATCAGATAGCTTGAAATACAGCTCTCGCCGAATTCCTGCTGGGCGCGATAGATCGTCTGATACAGATCCAGGCACTCCCGCGTAGATTCCGTGTACTCCAGGTGAGAGGACGTTAGCGGCCGCGGATCGTTAAGCAACCGATCCAGCAAGGAGATTTTCTCTTCCTCGGAAAGAGAGGCGTAGTCTTCTACGATATGCATTTTGGCCAGGATCTCGGACATCGCCAATTCATGCTCTCTGGAATGCTGACGCACATCCAGCGCTGCCATATGGAAGCCGAACAGCTCCACCTGACGGATAAGCTTACGAACATGAGTATCGGCTGTATAATCCGCAAAATGGGCACGCAGGGAACGATCGATCAAGAGCAGATCCTGCTTGAATTCCTCTGGACTGTTATAACGCTTGACGCTGCCTCGCAGGGAATCGTCGGCCGTGTTGAACAGCTTCTCCAGCATATAACAAAGCTTGACCTTGTAAGGCTCTTTGGTGTTGCGCCACTTGTCGATACCACGTAGCTCAACTCGATGCTGATCTTCCTGGATGGAAATCATCAGCTCGGCAGGCACTTCGACAATGTTGGTGCTGAAGCTCAAAATATCCATCCATTCCTTCAGAATGGCTTCGTACTTGCTCAGAGCCAGCTGTTTGTGGAGGGTTAATGTCTCCCAGGTCACCTTGGCCTTAACGGACGGATTGCCATCCCGATCGCCGCCTATCCAGGAGCCGAACTTCAAATATGCCGGCACATGCCATTGCTCCTGCGGATAATACTTATCCAGGCAACGCTCTAACTCGCCATAGACATTGGGAAGCACCTCGAACAGAGTCTCATCAAAGTAATAAAGTCCATTGCGAACCTCATCAATGACAGTCGGCTTGCGATCGCGCAGCTCGTCGGTCTGCCACAAAATCTGTACTTCGTTGAGCAGTCCTTCACGCAATTTCTCCCGTTCCCGATAGGTGAGCGTTGGATTATCCAGCTCCATAAGCCCAAGTGCGATACGCTTGTGGATATCCTGAACGACGCGACGTGTCGCCTCGGTCGGATGCGCTGTCATAACGAGCTCAAGAGAAATGCCATCCAGCATCGTCTTGACGCCGTCAACGGGAATGCCCCGCTCATGCAAAACTTGAACAGCCGCCTCAATCGAGCCAGGCTGTACGCCTTCTCCGGCGGAACGTTCATAGTCGCGTTTGCGACGAATACGGTGGTTCTGCTCGGCAATATTCACCAGTTGGAAATAGATTGCAAAAGCCCGGATGACCTGGTGGCGGATGTCAGGACTCAGCGTGGTAATGGTCTTCTTGAACTCATCGTATAGCTCGGTTACGAACTCTGCGCGGAGCGCCTTGCTCATCTCGCGAATCCGCTCAACCACTTCCAACAACCCTTCGCCGCCCTGATGGACAAGCACATCGCCCAAAATATTGCCCATAAATCTGACGTCGCGACGCAGCAGGTTGTTCGATTGCGGGCGAGCCGTCGCTTGAGCAGTTGCAGCCTGTTCCGACATTATGTTCCTCCTCCAGTTCACTCCCCGAAGGCGGGAGGAACAATTCGTAAGCATAGGTAGCATGGCGCTGAATCCCCGGGTGTCATTGTTAAGACTAATGGTAGTTTAAACATCCCATTACCCTTAATCCGTTCCCCCTCAAACGTCTCGTACGCAGCTCCAGGCGCGTGTTTCCCGTTAACAGGTGACTTCAAATCGCTTTTTTCATCATACTACAAAACCGATGGGGATAGAAGACTGTGAGGGAGTAATTTTTTGGCGAATCAGCGTGTTAAAGCGTCAAAATAAATGCAAAAAAACCTTGCCTAGGCAAGGTTTAAAGTTATGATTATGGAGCGGGTGATGGGAATCGAACCCACGCTATCAGCTTGGAAGGCTGAAGTTCTACCATTGAACTACACCCGCGGATCACATAGTCATGCTAGTTAAAATAATGGTCGGGATGACACGATTTGAACATGCGACCCCCTGGTCCCAAACCAGGTGCTCTACCAAGCTGAGCTACATCCCGTTATGAAAATGGCGTGCCCGGAGAGATTCGAACTCCCGACCTTTTGATTCGTAGTCAAATGCTCTATCCAGCTGAGCTACGGGCACGTATGGAGCGGAAGACGGGAATCGAACCCGCGACCCTCGCCTTGGCAAGGCGATGCTCTACCGCTGAGCCACTTCCGCTTGTCGAAGAACGTTTTGTTCAGCGCGACAAGTAATAATATATCAGGCTCGGACGAGGAATGCAAGTCTTTTTTTATAAAAAGTTTAACTAGATTTACTGCCGCATATTTCATCGTACATTCGACTGCGTTCCTGCGGCTTCAGACGCGGACAATGATAGCAATACTTGGCATAGTCGGTCTTGAACGCAAGGCAGCAAGCCCCACGCATCGCCATTTGTGTGCCGGGTTTATAAGGGCTGTCGATGAATGTGAAACGAATAGCCAACGGATTGCGGCGTTCACCGAACGTCTCTCCTGGCATGTCTCCCGTTACATAGTTGAAGTCCTGTTCCATCGCTTCCTTAAGCTCACTGTCCGCCGAGACCACATCCAGTAGTCCGGTTCTCGTATTGTTGAGGCTGCTCGCAAAAAGCCGCCATAAGTCAGTAACTCGAACTCCTGCCCCACTAGCCAAGCCCTTGAACATAGGGGACAGCAAACCGCCGTACAATTGCTCCAGCATCAGCTGCCTCTCTGGGGCAGCCAGTCTGATCGGAGTCGGCTCCAGACGAATTGACGAGCAAATGAAGCCTATAGACGCGTAAGAGACATCCTCCGGCTTATAAAGCACCATCTGCCAGTCCTCAGGGTCGAGTGAGACGCTGCCGGCACCGCTAGCCGTCAAATAATGAACGCTTCCCGTTATACTCCGAATCCAGGATGGAAAGTATGTAGCGGCAGGTTCTATAGAAGGTGAAGGAATCAATTCTGCATAACGGCTCAGAAATAGTAGTGCTGTCTCAGGATTCTCCGCAAGCTCACGAGCTGAGGCCTGCATACGGATGCCCTCCGGCATCTCCTTAAGCAGTCCAATTTTGCCATGCAACATATCCTGCGTCTGACTCACCATTCCTGAAGCCCCTCTCAAAAAAGAAATACCGGCGGTTTAAACACCCGCCGGTTGCAGTACTCGCTGCGGTTCACCTTCAGCATCCAGTACCGGTCGCTCAACTGTACGTTCCCCTGTCGCAAGTGCGTACGGAAGACAGAGAGGGACGCCAGTGCGAGGATCGCTAACGATATCAGCTTCAATACCGAACACGTCACGCATTACTTTCGGTGTCATAACTTCCACGGGCGAACCTTCTGCAAGCACAGTTCCCGATTTGATCGCAACCATGTGATGGGCAAATCTAGAAGCATGATTAAGGTCATGAACGACCATAACAATCGTTCTATTCTCTTTGGCATTCAGTTGCTGCAACAGTTGAAGTACATCCAGCTGATGTGCCATGTCCAGGAAAGTTGTCGGTTCATCAAGGAAGAGGATATCTGTCTCCTGTGCTAACGCCATTGCGATCCAACCACGCTGCCGCTGTCCACCGGACAATTGATCTACAGGACGGTCAGCGAACATAGTCATACCCGTAGCGTCCAGAGCCCAGGCAATAATCTCACGGTCTTCCTTACGCATGGAGCTGAACCCCTTTTGATAAGGAAAACGTCCGTAGGAGACGAGTTCTTGCACCGTCAATCCGTCAGGAGCCGTTGGATTCTGAGGCAGGATAGCCAGCTCTTTGGCTACATCCTTTGTAGATTGCTTGTGGATAGACTTGCCGTCCAACAGCACTTGGCCGTTCTGAGGCGACATCAGCCGCGCCATCGTTTTCAGAATGGTCGACTTACCGGATCCATTGGAGCCTACGAGCGCAGTAATCTTCCCTTGAGGAATGCTCAAATTGAGATCTCGAACGATTTGCCTCTTCTCATAGGCTATATCAAGCTGGCTGGTTACTAAACGAACCATGCTGCATGCTCCTCTCTCCTGCCGGAGCCATGCTCCGAGTCCTTGATAACGATTATCATTATAGTATTTATGATAACGTTTCTCACTTGTCTTGTCAAAAGAAACCTTCTGAACCCTGTCTACGGCCTGAAGGTTAATAGTTGATTTTGCTTCATTTTATGAATGTTGAAAAGAATAGATAAAAACGAAAAAAAACCTTGATTTCTCAAGGTTTTTAATCAATTATGCGCGTAGAGGGACTTGAACCCCCACGCCGAAGGCGCCAGATCCTAAGTCTGGTGCGTCTGCCAATTCCGCCATACGCGCAAGTGAAAAGTGAGCCATGAAGGACTCGAACCTTCGACACCCTGATTAAAAGTCAGGTGCTCTACCAACTGAGCTAATGGCTCATGAATGGCTGGGGATTCAGGGATCGAACCTGAGAATGACGGAGTCAAAGTCCGTTGCCTTACCGCTTGGCTAATCCCCAATACATGAGTGGTGGAAGCTGAGGGGATCGAACCCCCGACCCTCTGCTTGTAAGGCAGATGCTCTCCCAGCTGAGCTAAGCTTCCTAAATAGAATGGCCGTTATAGCCAACTCTTATGTAGAAATAAAAAAATGGTGACCCGTAGGGGATTCGAACCCCTGTTACCTCCGTGAAAGGGAGGTGTCTTAACCCCTTGACCAACGGGCCGCGCCTATGGAGCTCTCAACCGGGATCGAACCGGTGACCTCATCCTTACCATGGATGCACTCTACCTACTGAGCTATGAGAGCAAATGGCTCCCCGAACAGGACTCGAACCTGTGACAACTCGATTAACAGTCGAGTGCTCTACCAACTGAGCTATCAGGGAATATAAAGCTAAATGCCTCTTCAAAGCTTGCGCCCTGAAAACTGGATCGAATGATATGCCGTGCTGACCGGCTGTTGTGTGACGGATTTGGATAAGCCCTCGACCGATTAGTATTCGTCAGCTGCACGCATTGCTGCGCTTCCACCTCGAACCTATCAACCTAGTCGTCTTCTAGGGGTCTTACATACTGGGAAATCTCATCTTGAGGGGGGCTTCGCGCTTAGATGCTTTCAGCGCTTATCCCGTCCGTACTTGGCTACCCAGCTGTGCTCCTGGCGGAACAACTGGTACACCAGCGGTACGTCCATCCCGGTCCTCTCGTACTAAGGACAGCTCCTCTCAAATTTCCTGCGCCCACGACAGATAGGGACCGAACTGTCTCACGACGTTCTGAACCCAGCTCGCGTACCGCTTTAATGGGCGAACAGCCCAACCCTTGGGACCTACTTCAGCCCCAGGATGCGATGAGCCGACATCGAGGTGCCAAACCTCCCCGTCGATGTGGACTCTTGGGGGAGATAAGCCTGTTATCCCCAGGGTAGCTTTTATCCGTTGAGCGATGGCCCTTCCATTCGGTACCACCGGATCACTAAGCCCGACTTTCGTCCCTGCTCGACTTGTAGGTCTCGCAGTCAAGCTCCCTTATGCCTTTGCACGCTTCGAATGATTTCCAACCATTCTGAGGGAACCTTTGGGCGCCTCCGTTACATTTTAGGAGGCGACCGCCCCAGTCAAACTGTCCACCTGACACGGTCCCTCTGCCGGTTTCACGGCAGCAGGTTAGAACTCCGATACGATCAGGGTGGTATCCCAACGGTGCCTCCACCGAAGCTGGCGCTCCGGCTTCCTAGGCTCCCACCTATCCTGTACAGATCGTACCAAAGTCCAATATCAAGTTACAGTAAAGCTCCATGGGGTCTTTCCGTCTTGTCGCGGGTAACCTGCATCTTCACAGGTAGTAAAATTTCACCGGATCTCTCGTTGAGACAGCGCCCAAGTCGTTACGCCATTCGTGCGGGTCAGAATTTACCTGACAAGGAATTTCGCTACCTTAGGACCGTTATAGTTACGGCCGCCGTTTACTGGGGCTTCGGTTCACAGCTTCGGGTTACCCCTAACCGCTCCCCTTAACCTTCCAGCACCGGGCAGGCGTCAGCCCGTATACTTCGCCTTACGGCTTCGCACAGACCTGTGTTTTTGCTAAACAGTCGCTTGGGCCTTTTCACTGCGGCCCCCTCGGGCTATTCACCCTACCGAGGCACCCCTTCTCCCGAAGTTACGGGGTCATGTTGCCGAGTTCCTTAACGAGAGTTATTCCGCGCGCCTTAGCATGCTCTGCTCGCCTACCTGTGTCGGTTTGCGGTACGGGCACCTTCACCTGGCTAGAGGCTTTTCTTGGCAGCTGGAGATCATGACCTTCGGTACTGTAATTTTCCCTCCCCATCACAGCCCAGCTTTATACGGTTTGCGGATTTGCCAACAAACCAGCCTCACTGCTTGGACGGACACATCCATCGGTCCGCGTCACTACCCTTCTGCGTCACCCCATTGCTCATAACGGTTTACGGTGGTACAGGAATATCAACCTGTTGTCCTTCGACTACGCCTTTCGGCCTCGCCTTAGGTCCCGACTTACCCTGAGCGGACGAACCTTCCTCAGGAACCCTTAGGCTTTCGGCGGATCAGATTCTCACTGATCTTTTCGTTACTCATACCGGCATTCTCACTTGTGTACTGTCCACCAGTCCTTACGGTCTGACTTCAACCTATACACAACGCTCCCCTACCCAAGTATCTAATGATACATGTCATAGCTTCGGTGGTGTGTTTAGCCCCGTTACATTTTCGGCGCAGAGTCACTCGACCAGTGAGCTATTACGCACTCTTTAAATGGTGGCTGCTTCTAAGCCAACATCCTGGTTGTCTGGGCAACTCCACATCCTTTCCCACTTAACACACACTTGGGGACCTTAGCTGATGATCTGGGCTGTTTCCCTCTTGACGATGGATCTTAGCACTCACCGTCTGACTCCCGGTTATACATGACTGGCATTCGGAGTTTGACTGGACTTGGTAACCCTTGGCGGGCCCCGCACCCAATCAGTGCTCTACCTCCAGCATGCTCAACACCGAGGCTAGCCCTAAAGCTATTTCGGGGAGAACCAGCTATTTCCGGGTTCGATTGGAATTTCTCCGCTACCCCCACCTCATCCCCGAATTTTTCAACATTCGTGGGTTCGGGCCTCCAGTGCGTGTTACCGCACCTTCACCCTGGACAGGGGTAGATCACCCGGTTTCGGGTCTACATCCACGTACTATGGCGCCCTATTCAGACTCGCTTTCGCTGCGGCTCCGTCTTCCCGACTTAACCTTGCACGTGAACGTAACTCGCCGGTTCATTCTACAAAAGGCACGCCATCACCCATATAGAGGGCTCTGACTTTTTGTAAGCGCACGGTTTCAGGTTCTATTTCACTCCGCTCCCGCGGTGCTTTTCACCTTTCCCTCACGGTACTGCTTCACTATCGGTCGCCAGAGAGTATTTAGCCTTGGCAGATGGTCCTGCCGGATTCCCACGAGGTTTCACGTGTCTCGCGGTACTCGGGATCCGTCTCGGAGGGAATGGACTTTTGGGTACAGGGCTTTTACCTTTTGTAGCGGGCCTTTCCAGACCTCTTCGCCTAACCCATTCCTTTGTAACTCCATGTGAGACGTCCCACAACCCCAAGGAGCAAGCCCCTTGGTTTGGGCTAATCCGCGTTCGCTCGCCGCTACTGACGGAATCACTATTGTTTTCTCTTCCTCAGGGTACTTAGATGTTTCAGTTCCCCTGGTATGCCTCACATAGCGCTATGTATTCACGCTATAGTAACTGGACATTACTCCAGCTGGGTTTCCCCATTCGGAAATCCCCGGATCAACGCTTGCTTACAGCTCCCCGAGGCCTATCGTGGTTCGCCACGTCCTTCTTCGGCTTCTGGCGCC